>CALJKR010000031.1 GCA_937974555.1 uncultured Flavobacteriales bacterium
ATTTCAAGAAACAATATTGCTATTTCAAAAGAAAAGCATGAGGAAGCCTATGCTAACTTAATTCCAAAAGTTAATTTAAATGCGGATTATAAATACTATACTGATTTACCAACCCAATTAATGCCTCTTTCAACATTCGATCCATTAGCACCGGAAGGTAAATATAAAGAAGCTCAGTTGTTTCATATAGTAAAAATAAGCCATCTCATGGGCATTGATTCTGATTGAAACCAGAAAAAATGGAATCCTTCATCAACCTTGGCGAGATTGGGAAAGATTCCATTTTGCACCGAAAACGATATAAAAATAAATTTTTAGTCAGCTCGAAATGGATTAGATGGTTCGATGGTGCAGCAACTTCCAATCTTGCATCCATCTATATTGAATTGATTTTCAGTATGAAAAGTGCGAAATTGATGGGCTTGGGTTGTACAAATTGTATAGTGAGAATTAGTACAAGTACTAAAAATCAGGGGGATGATGGTATTGAATCTGAATACGTATTATTATTGAAGTTAAGAACAGAACAATTTTAGGCGCATGATTACCGGAACTATGGACCAATTGCCTTAGCTGCAAATGGGCCTATGGCGGAACAATCCAAATAGAAATTCCAATTGAACGAGCATGAACACAGAAAGAACCGTCATACAATTGGCCATTGCTGAGGATCATCACTTGATGCGGGAGTCGTTGGGCAGGACGCTGAATAGACAAAGTGGAATGCAGGTGGTCATCATGGCTGCCCATGGCAGGGAATTGTTGGATGCGATGGCAGACAAACCTGTTGATGTGGTGCTCATGGATTTGGATATGCCCGTAATGAATGGCAAGGACGCAATGGCATTGATTCTGGCCAATTATCCCAAAACCCGGGTTATTATTTTTAGTATGCACAGTGATCCTTGGATGGTATTTCAGATTATGCAAAGTGGCGCCAGTAGTTTTGTTTCCAAGGATAGTTCCATTAATGAGATGGTAACGGCAATTAAATCTGTATTTCAATATGGTCGTTATTTTTCAAAAGATATTCCATGGGGGGATTCGTCGAGTAATGATGTGAGTTTGGATTTTAGGTTGTCATTTGATACCAAGGAATTGGAGATGATTCAATTGATTTGCGATGGAAGAAACAGTGAAGAGATGGCGAAAATGTTGCACTTGACCAAGAAAGCCATTGATGCCCGGCGTGCGGAATTGTTGAAGCGCTTGGATGCCAAGAATCCAGTTGACTTTGTGCGCAAATGTATGCTACACGCCTTGTACAAACCCCGGACAGATGAAGAGATTAGAGCGAGTGACGAAGTTCGGGAAAAGGATCGCATGAGGAGAAGAAACAGAGGGAGAAATCTTTAGGCGCTCAGAACTTCTTTGGGGAGTAATAATCTGTTTCCTTTTTTGAATTTTTTTATGACATTGGAATTAAAATGCGCACACAAGAATGGTTCTCCAATATTTGATAGAATTCAACTGTTCCTTGCAGTTGAAGGGTTCTGTTCAAGATAGAGGAGCATCCTTTCCCAGTTTTTGATTCTGCGTGTTTTAAAAACATCGCTTGTGTAAAAGGAATGCCATTGTGGATGATCTGAATCTGAAATTGGTTTTCCTCTGTCCTCAATACACATTCAAGCGTTGTTGCTTGGGCGTGTTTGAGAATGTTGTTCAGCACTTCATTCACGATGCGGTAGATAGTGAGTTCTTGGGCATGGTTAAATTCCGTTTGTTTATCCATCTTGTCAAAGAAGTGCGTTTCGACTTGGCTGCGCATGTCGAATAAATTTTTTTGCAATGATTTGATGAGACCAAAAAGTTTAATTTGCGTGGGATAAATATCAGTAGAATATCTGCGTGTATCCGCGATAAGTCCGTCAATCTTGGTATGGATGGCCTCACGTTCTTCTGCGGAGAATGTGATTGAGGATCCAGGGTTTTCGTCTCGATTCAATTGGCGGCTCAAAATGCTCAGAATCGGGCCAAAGTCATCGTGAAGATTGTTGGCCAATTGCTCGCGTTCTGACTCTTGGGAAGAGATGATGGCTTGTTGAATCTGCGATTCAAACTCCTTTTTTTGGTAGATGTTTTGAATGGTTTTTTTGGTGAAAAGTATGAAAACGGTTACAATGCTGATCAGCATTAGAAAAATGATTATTCCAGTGGATAGTAGGACTTCGTCTATATTCATTCGGATGTTTTTTTTATTTGGACTATCGCGTGGTATGTAACAAGCGCATCACGGATTACATTGCCAGAGATCATTAAAATGAGATAGATGTTGATTACTTGCTTGGGATGGTTAGATAATCGTTGAAGTTGCATGGTAATCAAAGGGATAAAGCTCAGCGCCTCATATATGAATATACCCAATAGTCCCATCAAGGGTGTGGTTTCAATTTTACGATTGGATTCAGCATTTTGTATAAAGTGCGTGGCAGCCAAAAAGAGGATGATGAGAATGTATAATTTGGATACACTGGAGATATAATCTTGCGAGGATTCTAAATTGAGAAGTAGGCATATCGAAACGAAAAATACTACCTGAAGGGCGCATGCAGTGAGAATGGTGGTTTTAAGTTTATGCTTGAAATTTCCAACTTCAATCGCAAGAAAAGTGACAATCACCACTTCGCTGATTTGATAGAGATTGAACATGAAGTCAGTATTGGTTTTGATATGGCTAAAAATGACACTGATGGCGTCGGATAGAAATGAAATCAAGGTGAACAAAAAAAGGAACTTGGCGCCTTGATTTTTTTTTGAAAAGGAGATCCATTGCAAAACCACAGGAATGATCCTGATTAGAATGGAAATGTAGGCCAGGTAAATCAAGGGATTAATTGGTTTGAGATTGTATTTAAAATTAAATTGACTGGGGAACTTTGAAATGGATGGACACAAAGTTAAAAGTTTACTTCGATTTTTAATCGATGGGTTGAGAAAAGTTTGAATTTTTGGAAAATTGAACCAAATGAAAATATAGTATTTGTACTATTGTTTTGGTCAACCGATTGAATTACGTTTGTCGAGAATTATTTGGTTTTTAATACATCATAAAAAAATATGAAAAACAAAATTTTAATTTCAATCCTCTTGATGGGCATTCTATCTGCCTGCAAGGAAGATGCAGACAACAACACGGATGGCGTCGAACCAACATCGGGTTATAGCCTCTATCAATTGGAATTGCGCAGCCAATCCTACACGGGTGACTGTATAGACGATTGGTCGTGGGAATGTTGGCACAGAGACCAAACCATCGAGATTCAATCGGTGAACGATTCAACCATGAAGGCCAAAGTGTTGGACAATGGGGCATGGACGGGTGACTACACGCGCATGTCAATGGCAATCAGATTTCTGGTGCATTGCCCATTCCAAACATCATGATGCTCCAAAGCCAAGCGGAATGGATGACCTCACCGGTGACTTATGACGCCATGAACTTTGTTGTTGGATACAATCAACTCCACACTGAGGCGCAAGGCACCGGTTTGTACGAAAAGACATTCGATTATACCAATTGCGCAAACGCTTCTAGTGAGATTGGATTGGTGGATAGTTTCATCGTTATTCTTCGCGCCCTATGAGCAATAGTCTAAAAAAATTCTCCTCATGGCTTGTGGGGTTGGGTATTCTGCTCTTGCTGTTGAGCGCTTGTCACAAAGATGATCAGTCCGCGAGTGATGCATGGATTGGAAATTATTCGGTGGAATTGTACGGAGGACATTTCAATAGCCTCATGGATTTGGCCTATTCTGCGCCCTACAACGAATCCTACTCGTGCAAGATTGAAAAGAAGTCTGAGAATTCGTATGTCGTTTCTTGGTACACCTTGGATACCAACTTAGGAGGAGTTCCCATTGTAACGGAGGCTACTTTGAAGGAGGGGCATTTGGTTTTTGATGATGCGGACATGAATTTTTATTCATACGATTTGGTATTGGAAGAAACCAAGAAAAATGCCGCCTATGGCATGTGCATGGATTATAGCACAAGTTCCAGTCAAGCGGGCGGACAATGTCGCTATGCAAAAACTTTTAAAATTCGCTTGGCGCGACAATCTTAATCGCTATGGAAAAAGTCAATGTATTCATCGCTCTTCTTATGACCCTTGGGTTGGGTGTTTCTTGCAAGAAGAATGTCGAAAAAACGCCGTTGTTGCAAGAGGGATTGTATTCAATGCATGTGGATAAGGCGCAATGGAATTCTGCCGGTGGATCGAGTTTTTTGAAAACCGATACAACCGATTTTTGGGGATATGTTCGCGTTACTGAGCAAGACAATGGCGCCGTCATCGTTTCGTTTTCAGATGCTTCCATTGATAATGGCAATAGTTCAGGTCATCGATTTTTTGCCAAGAAAAAAGAGATGCATTTATTGCGGGAGGGGGATGTGACTGGGCCAACTTTTGATTTGGAATGGTCTTCTGAGAACAATGCTGCAGCGCAGGGTTTGTTAATGATCCCAACACCCTCAGGGGGAAGTTGGGGAGGAGGTCTTTGTTATCGTTTCAATACCTACAAGGTTTTTTTGAAAAAGATGGAATAAAAAAAAAGGGGCCGAGGCCCCTTTTCTAATGCTTAACATCCACTCACTTTGATCACGGAGTATCTGGCTCCGTTCACCAGTACCCACCAGTACAATCCATTGGGCCATTGGCTCGTGTCAATGGTGGTTTTGCCATTGACAATGCCTTTGGCTACTGCTTGCCCCCAAGCATTGTAAATGGTATAAGGGACACCAAGATGTGGCGTGGTGAAATTCAATTCGTTTGAAAAAGGATTGGGAAAGGCACGTGGGAAACGACTCGCATATTGATACACCTCATTGGTGCAGGCCACGCAAGAAGAGAAGCAAGGTGCATCCACGATGCTATCTTGGGTAAGTGTCAAAGTGCGGAAATACGTGCCGTTGATATTGGTGCCACATTCTGCAGGTACCGTTTCGAATTGATTGATATTTGTTCCATTCACAAACTTGTATTGTATGGCAACATTGGCAGGAACCACCATGCTTCCCTCCCAAATGCCTCCACCTAGGTCGGTCATGGAATGCGCATCAGGAACAAAGTTGTCTAGTTGTGTGGTGAAATGAACACCATTGGCATCGGGCGTATATCCACTCATATCCACACGCAAAACCGCAGTGACATTGTTCTCACAAGCTTGGCACAAACCAAAACAAACCAAGGGCAAGATGTTATTTCCTGCGATGACATTGTATCCCCGATTAAAATTGCCTGAACCATCATTGAACGCGCAGGCAAAGTCTACATTCTCCGCGCCTGACCAATCGCCGCCATTGATGTACTTGAAATATAGGGTAGTGCCTGTGGGTACTATCGCAGTATAGCTATACACGCTGCCTCCGATGTTGTTCATCACTGTGGTGTTGGGCGACCAACCTTGGAAATCTCCAGCAACAAAAACACCATTGGGGCTGACGGTTGTATTGCTCATGTCCACCTGAAAAGTGACGCTGCTCATGGGAATGGGAACACACGCTGCGCATTCATTGAAGCATACCAAATTGGCGGTAACAGGGTCCGCGCCAATCGCCAAAGCGCGATTGATATTCCCGCTTCCATCGTCAACACCGCAAGCCACAGGTACACTCTCGGTTCCAGCCCAGGTATTCCCATTGAGGAATTTGTATTGGATGGTTTCTCCGGGAAAGGCAAATAAAACCCCTTGGTACAATCCAGGTTGGTATTCTGAAAGTTGGGTGGCCGTGGCATCCCAGTTGTTGAATGTGCCGGCAACAAAAACACCAGCGGCATCCACCGTTTGGTTGGTCATGTCCACGCGCAATACCACCATGGTGGGCACAGCGGCCGTTCCGGAACAAACGCAGTTGGCATCAACAACGTCATTGGTGGTTTCTACGTTTCCATCATCACAACTGTTTCCAATAATCAAGCATGAACCATCATCAGTATTGGCTTGCGCGTCGTAGTTGCAGGCGTTGCTGTCGGTGCAACCATTGACGGTAGGAACAGGACAGTTGTCACATGAACCAAAACATACGACTGGCAAAATCAGATCGGTGGAGACCACATCCACATAGCGATTGAATCCACCAAAGCCGTCGTTCCAACCACAGGCAGTAGGAACGGATTCATTGGTTCCCCATGCATCGCCATTGAGGTACTTGAATTGATAACTGGTGTTGGCGGCCACATCCACGGTCACTGTGTAAATGCCATCTCCATCCGAATCAGTCATCACTGTTCCATTGGCTGACCAGCCTTGGAAACTGCCCGCAACGTGCACCCCATTGGGCGAAACCGTTTGCAAACTCATGTTCACTTGGAAAGTGATGCTCACAGCATAGCTCAGTAACTGCGCTGTGAATAAGGAAAGAAATAATATTGTCTTTTTCATGGTTCGGGTAAAAGATTCACCCAAATATACATGAAAGACTGAAGAACATTTTTCTGAGATTATCAAGTTTTAGCATCCGCCGACCCAAAAAAAGTGCATTTTTGTTGGGTGAGAAATCTAATCGTCATTTTCGTACTCTTGGTCGCTGGCTCCGCTCAGGGACAAAAGATTCGTATCAAGGGAAAGGTTTTGGAGGAGCGCGGACAACCTGTGGCCAATTCGATTGTCTTGAATACCCACACGCAAAAGGGCGCTTATGGTCTTCCGGATGGTCACTTTATTATCGAATGCAACAAAACGGATACGCTGACCATCACCTGCTTGGGTTATTACTCCAGGCAGATTTGTTTCAAGGATTCGGTACTTAAAGAGGTGTATTATCCCACGGTGTATTTGATGGATCGCGTATACACCTACAGTACGCTGCATATTTTTGCTCCGAGGGATTTGGAAGATATCCAAAAGGACATTCAATCACTGGGCTACAATGAAAGTGATTATATGTTGAGCGGAATCAATGCTGCTATGTCGCCCATTACTTTTTTATACCAACAGCTTTCCAAAAAGGAAGCCAGCAAGAGAGTAGTGGCCGAACTAAAGAACGAGGATCGTCGGCGTGACCTCCTCAAGGAGTTGTTTCAGATTTATGTCGATTACCAAATCATCGACCTGACGACAGAAGAATTTGATGACTTTATCACCTACCTCAATGTCAGTGATGAATTCTTGATACAATCTTCGCAATATGAATTCTTGGTCTACGTCAAGGAGCGCTTCAGAGACTATCAAGTCATGCGCCGCAATGATACCCAATTCAAGAAAGAGGATTTTGATTTCGATAAAGAATAGTTCGTTGCGTTCTTAGCGAAAATCTTTGCCAACCCTGCGTTAAAAAATAATCGCAAAGCCCGCAAAGTATCCGCAAAGCCCGCCAAGGAAATATCTGCTTACTTCGCTTTCTCAATCAACGCATCACCTTTCGCCGAGGCGTCGCTCACCAATTTGTCCGCTTTGGCATTGGCTTCTTTGATGCTCTTGGCATGTGCTTGGTCTGCCTTCTTTTTCATCTCTTCCGCTAATTTTTTATTGGCGATTTTTTCCAATGGATTGCCGCCCTTGTTGGCCAATTTATCGGCTTCTTTGTAGGCATCTGCTTTGGCTTTGTCTGCGGCTGCTTTGGCGTCGGCTTTCAATTTATCGGCTTGTGCTTGCGCTTCTTTGACCATTCTTTCTTTTTCTGCTTGAGCCTTTTCTAATGCGTCGTTTTTCAACTCAGTCACTTTCTCCATTACTTGTTCTTTCACCATCTCCACAGCCTGCTCTTTCAAATCTTGCACGGCCTCTTCTCCCAAAGCTTTGCTGGTGACCTTGACGTCTGGATTTTTCACATCTCCTGTGATGCGGGCGATTAAGTTGATTTTATTTCCTGTCTTGAGGTTGGTGCCTAACTTATTGTTGATTTGTCCCAAGAAGCTGTTGGCTTGATTGACAACGCCTGAAGGGAATTTATCAAACGGTATGTCGGTCTCGATGGTGTAATCAATCTTTTCCTCTAGGGTAGCTGAGCCTTCCATTTTAACGGGGATATCATCTACTTTGAATGTAAATGGGTCAAATTTGATTACGCCGTTTTTGATGACAAATCCTACATTGATGTCTTTTAAGGTCACGGGCTTTTTCCATTTGTCCATGTTGACTTTCTCAGCCACTTTTACGATTGGAGCGTAATTGCTCACGACAATTTCTTGTGTCATCAAACGGCCGTTAGCATCCACGCTGCTGTTGATGGGCATCATCTGACGATCCAAAAGGGATTTCATGTTCATTTTGATGGAAACCTTACCGTTGCAGGATTGCGCCATGCTGGACCATTTGCCCAACGTTGCAAAGGTTTTGATGGTGGTTTGGATGTCTACTTGATTCAAAGCAAAGTCCATGTCCACGCGGGGATGGTGACCTTCATCTCCATCATACAAACCGTTTAAAACAACATTTCCTCCCAAACCGTTCAATCCCAAATCTCTGAAAATGGCGGTGCCATGGTCGATTTTGATTTCACCACCTACTTGGGTAAAGGTGGCTTTGTCATACAACAGTTGATCAATCTTGGAACGCAAGGTGAAGTCGATGTTGTTGGGTAAAATGACTACAGCAGAAGTGGTATCAGGGGATGCATTGGCTTCATTGGGTGCCGAAGCCGGTGCGTCTGAAGAGGTTGTCATAAAATCGTTGATATTGATTTTGGGAGAGTAAAAATCCAATGATCCAATGAGCTTCTCATCGTTGATGGCATACTCCAAATAATGACTCAAAGCGCCCTTCATTTTCATTTCACTGTTGCCTACTTTGATGTCCAGTTGGTTCAGTAGCGCTTGCTCTGGATCAAAGGTCAAATTCATTTTGTGCAATAGGATGTCATAGGGCAATGAGTCACTTTCATAATCCATTTCGGTGATGTCGAGTTTTCCTTGCGCTTGTAAATCGGCAACTTTTCCTTTTTCAGCGGCACTGACATGTCCTTTGAACATCATGTCGGCATCGATGATTCCCGTGAGTTTTTCTTCTTTTCCAATCGGAATAACATCTTTTAGTGTAGCCAGGTTGATGTTGAATTTGCCCATGAAGTCAATGTAGGGATCGCTTTCTGGTGTTTTTAAATGCAACTTCATGTCAACAGGATTTCCGCCAACACTCAAATGGCACTTGTCCATGTCGATGGTGGTGTTGTCTTCGTTATTCATATCGGCGACAATGGCCAATTTCAACTGCACGTCATCCACACTTTTAGGTAGGTCGGGATACTTGAATCTTCCGTTTTCAATTCCAACATTCAATCCAATTCCGGGCATGCTCTTGTCGTTGTAAGTTCCTTTGACATAGCCTTTCAACTCAATTTTCCCACTTGCATCAACGCCTTCCAAGTCTTTTGCAAATTCCATCGGGACCATGGAGAGCAGATTTTTGAAATCGGTTTTGGTTGCGCCAAATTGAATGTCCATGTCGATGTCTTCTTCGGGCATGTTCACCCAACCGTTCATTTGCAAATACAATTGGTTCAATCGGATCTCGTTGTCCTTGAATTCAAATCGCATTTTATCCATGTCCATCAAAAGATCAGCCTTGATTTCTGTTTCTGCTTTGCTAGCATAGGTTACGCCATCAAACCAAAAAGTAGTTTCATCCGCAGTGGTATAGGTAGATAGGGTAGTAATGGCATCGGCCAAATCACCAGATCCTTCGTGGTTCAGGTTTTTAAAATCCATGACCATCGCCAAGCTCTTGTCATCGTATCGGATATTTCCTTTTTCGATAGCGTATTTTTTCAAAGCCACATTGACGGGTTTAGAAGGTTCTTCGGGCTGAACCACTTTGGCGCTGTCGGGAATGGTGATGTCATAGTTGGCCGTTCCATCTGCCATGACACGAACATCCATGGTGGGCTCATCCAATAAAATTTGGGTGACTTCAATGTTGTCAGTGAAAAGACTTTTGATATTGATGACAACGGTAAAATCTTTGATATTGGCCAGCGTGACATTTTCAAATGGGGCGTGATTCACCACTTTAAGGTCATTGATGGTAACGCGCAAATGAGGAAAATTGCGGAGCAAACTCAAGTCGACATCAGAGAAGCTTACTGTAGCCTTCAAATTCTCGTTGGCTTTCTTTTGCACCACTTCGTATATTTTGCCTTCAAATGCAAAAGGGAGAATGGCCAAAAGGAGGATCAAAGATGCCAATACGATTCCGGTAATTTTCAATGCTTTTTTCATGCGTTTTCTATAAGGGTTTCTAAATATGCGTTATACAAGGTGATTGCCGTTAGTGCCTCCACCACGGGAACGGCCCTGATGGCGACGCAAGGGTCATGACGACCTTCAATTTGAATGGAAGTCGTCTCGTTGTTTTTGTCTATCGTCTGTTGCGTTTGGGCGATGCTGCTCGTGGGTTTAAAACCCACTTTAAACCAGATGTCTTTTCCATTGGATATTCCAGCGGTGATTCCACCGTCGTGGTTGGTGCCTCCCACTACGGCATCATTGTTTTGGCTTCCGTATTTGAAAGTGGATGAAAAACCATCTCCCATTTCAAAACCTTTGACGGCATTTAAGGTGAACATTGCATGGGCCAACTCCGCGTTGAGTTTTTCATACATGGGTGACCCCCAGCCCAATGGGACTCCCTCTGCTACGCAACAGACAATACCTCCAACGCTATCTTGGTTGGCTCTGGCTTTTTCCAATAGTTGGATCATGCGCTCGCTGGTTGCAGGATCCGGGCAGCGAACTGGACTTTCGTCCACCTCATTGAGATTCAAAAATGCATAGCTTTTGGGAACGAGGATATCTTTCATGGAAGAGAGATAGCCTCTGATTTGAATGCCCTTTTGCGCCAATAGTTGTTGAGCGATTGCTCCGGCCAACACACGGCATGCGGTTTCTCTGGCTGAACTTCTTCCGCCCCCACGTGGATCTCGATGACCATATTTTTTTTCGTAAACAAAATCAGCGTGACCAGGTCGGTACACATCCGCCAATTTTTGATAGTCTTGGCTTTTTTGATCTTTGTTGTAAATGACAAATGCAATCGGAGCACCTGTGGTCTTGCCCTCGAAAATTCCAGACAAAAATTGAACATCGTCCTCTTCCTTTCTCGGTGTCACCCAATTGTTTTGTCCCGGTTTCCGGCGTGCCATGCAGCGGGCAAGATGCTCCATGTCCAGTGTTATTCCAGAAGGACAACCATCAATCACACCGCCAATTGCAGTGCCGTGTGACTCACCAAACGTTGTGAGCGCAAAGTGCTTTCCTATGCGATTGGTGGCCATCTTAAAATTCCTCTTCGATTTGATATTCGTTGCGGTGCGCAGCATTGCGAACGACTAATTCTCCCAAGAAACCTGCGAGAAACAATTGCGTTCCAATAATCATGCTGGTCAATGCCAAATAAAATACGGATTGCTCCGCGATATTTTTTTCTGGAATGCCTTGCGCCAGGCAGTATACTTTGTTTCCCCCCAAATAAAGGAAGGAAAGAAATCCAATCATGAAAACGATGCTTCCCAAGCTTCCAAAAAAGTGCATGGGTTTTTTTCCAAATCGGGAAATGAAAACAATGGATTGTAAATCTAAAAATCCATTGATAAATCGTTCCCAGCCAAACTTGGATACACCATGTTTTCTAGGATAGTGTTGCACCACCTTTTCTGTGATCTTCTTAAAGCCTGCACGATGAGCCAAAATGGGGATATAGCGATGCATCTCACCATAGACTTCGATTCGTTTGATGACCTTGTTCTTGTAAGCTTTCAACCCACAATTAAAGTCGTTCAAATGAATGCCACTCATTTTACGGGTTGCCCAATTGTACAATTTGGTTGGGATTGTTTTGGAAAGGGGGTCATGGCGTTTTTTCTTGAAGCCACTCACCAAATCCCAACCATCTTCGGTGATCATTCGATGCAACTCCGGAATTTCGTCGGGGGAGTCTTGTAAGTCAGCATCCATGGTGATTACGACATCGCCTTTGGCCTTTTGAAATCCTACATGCAAAGCAGCACTCTTTCCGTAATTCTGAGCAAATTGAATTCCGTGTATGGGAAATTGTGATTTTAATTCTTGGATCACTTTCCATGAATCATCGGTACTTCCGTCGTCCACCAAAATCACCTCGTACTGAAAATTATTTTCAGTCATCACGCGATGGATCCAAGTGCACAATTCACGCAGGGATTCATCTTCATTATACAAAGGGACGACTACAGAAATATCCATTTCAATGCTTTTGCTACAAATGTAATTCTTTCGAATTGAAATTTCTTTTTTTGCATAAAGCAGTTTGTGTTTACATTTGCCCCCGAAGGCAAGTCTCATACGACCAGCTCCTGTCAAATCCTCCAGGGTCGGAAGGCAGCAAAGGTAGATGGTTGTAGCGGTGCGATATGAGGGGCTTGCCTTTACTTTTTTCACTATGAACACCGACCGCTTTCTAAAATCTTATCGTCAAAAGGCCTACAGAGACAAAAAGAAGCTCACTGCTTTTTTAACGGCGTTGGTCAAGAAAGGTGATAAATCCATTTATCCCATGGTGAGAAAGGCAGAGAAATATGCTTGGACCAAGGTGGATTGTACCCAATGCGGCAATTGTTGCAAAACCATGACTCCTACGTGGAAAAAGTCAGAAGTTAAAAAATTGGCCACGCATCTTGGAATGACTTATCAAGAATTTTTTGATAAATGGTTGTACGTCGAAGAGTCTACTGGGGACATCTGCAACAATTCTACTCCTTGCCAATTTTTAGACAATCAATCGGGATTGTGCACGGTTTATGAACTTCGCCCACATGATTGCGCCAAGTTTCCGCATTTGCACCGAAAAGATTTTTTTGATCAAGCGGAGTTGTATGCGGCCAATTTGCATCGATGTCCTGCCACCTATGAGGCCATGAAGCATTTGTATGATTTGGCTAACGCAGTCAAAAGCAAGTAAAACTCCGCGACTTCCTCGACCTCCGCGGATTCTCTGCGTCCTTTGCGTTATATTTTTATCTCAGTATCAGATCGGATGAATGTGTTCATGTATCGCAAAGCCCGCAAAGATTTTCGCAAAGTTCGCAAGGTAACTTGATTCCATTCTCATTCTCATATTCCTTTCCTTTCACCATTTTTTTTGCATTTCCACTGAAATGTTTACCTTTGGTTTTGTAAGGAAAATCATGGGTATGAACGATCAAGAAAGGGTGGTACTCACCCCGAATCAGAAGGCACTAAAAATAAATCTGCAACAGGCAATCTACGGTACGTTTGCTGAGATCGGTGCTGGCCAAGAGGTGGTGCGCCATTTCTTCCGTGCGGGTGGTGCCAGTGGGACCATCGCCAAGGCCATGAGCGCTTATGACAAGGATTTTAGTGATGCGATATATGGCAAGGAAGCCAAAGGAAGATATGTGTGCAAGCCACGGTTGGTCAATATGCTCAACCATGAATATCGTTTGATTGAAGAGCGTCTAAAAAGAACCGACCACCCCAATAAAACTTTCTTTTCGTACGCCAATACCATTGCTACAATCAATTTCTCCAAGACCATTCAAGGTCACGGTTGGATGGGGGTGAAATTTCAAACCAGCCCGGAGAAAGAACCCAATGAAATTATTCTACATGCCCGATTTCATGAGCCTGATGCGTTGTTGCAACAAGCCACAACGGGGGTGTTGGGGGTAAACTTGATCTATGGTTGTTTCTTTTTGTATCAAACTCCGGAAGAATTATTGTTGTCCTTGTACGATAACATTGGGAAGGATCAGGTTGAGATTGATATGATTGAAATGATTGGACCTGACTTTGCCGAAGTGGACAATCGTTTGTTGTCGCTGCAATTGGTCAAACACGGAATGACCCAAGCGGTGATTTTTTCGCCAGATGGAGCCAATCTTCAGGCAGCTGATGTATTGTACAAAAAAAATATCTTGGCCATTCGCGGCTCTTTCAGACCGGTTACAAAAGTGAACATTGACATGATTCTGAAAGGAATCAAGCAATTCCAAGCGGATCCCAAAGTAGAGCCAGACCAGATTCAAGTTTTATTTGAGATTACCCTAAATAACCTTACGGCTGCAGGTGATGTAGATGAACAGGATTTCCTTGATCGTGCGGATATCCTTTGTTCTTTGGGACAAACGGTTTTGGTTTCTAATTTCTCTCAATACTACAAGTTGGTGGAGTATTTTGCCACGCACACCACCAAGCGTACGGGGATTATCTTGGGAGCCAACATGCTCTTTCAATTGTTTGATGAGAAATATTATCGCGATGTGGATGGTGGAATTTTAGAGGTGTTTGGACGAATGTTCAACCGAGATTTAAAAATGTACGTTTACCCATGGCGCAGCCAAGAGACGGGTGAGGTGCAAACCATATCAGATGTTGAAATTCATCCCCGGATCAAGCCATTGTATGATTACTTGGTTTTCAATAAGCGCTTGTGCGATATTGAAGGGTATGATCCTGAAATCCTGGATATTTTCTCAAGAGATGTTTTGGAGATGATCAAAAGTGGTTACCCAGGATGGGAGAGAATGGTTCCCTCCTACGTGGACAGTATCATCAAGGATTATCGATTGTTTGGATACGATCCAGAAACGGCGCCTAACCCCAATTATCAGCCATCAGAGCGTGTTCAGAAATTCTTACAGCTCGAGAAAGAAGCAGGGCGTTAATTATATTTCGGAAAAGGAGAATACCTGATCGGGGCGTATGCCTTTTTCAGTGTTTTTCAGGGTGCAGCATTCATTGATGCTGTCATGTTCGAGAAACAAAATCCAATTTTCTTCTTGCGCTTTTTTCAAAAAGGCTTCCTTCTCAGTGAGTGTAATCAAAGGACGGGTATCATAGCCCATCACGTAGGGCAGTGGAATGTGACCAACAGAGGGCAGTAAATCCGCCATAAAGGCCAAGGTCTTTCCTTTGTATTGAATCAAAGGAATCATCATGCTGTCGGTGTGTCCGTCAACAAACCAAGTGTCAAAGCCCAAATCAGTATCGCAAATGTTGTCTTTTCGATCAATGAATTTTAATTGTCCTGATTCTTGAATGGGCAGAATATTTTCTTTTAAGAATGACGCCTTTTCCCTGGGGTTGGGTTCCGTGGCCCATTGCCAATGCCTTTCGTTGCTCCAGTAGGTTGCATTTTCGAAGGCGGGACGCAGTTGTTCGCTGGCAGTATCGCGTACAATGGCACCACCGCAGTGGTCAAAGTGAAGATGGGTCAAGAATACGTCGGTAATGTCTTTGGAATCAAAGCCCGCTTGACGAATGCTTTGGTGAAGTTCGGTGTCCCCATGCAAATGATAGTGCCCAAAGAATTGATCACTTTGCTTTTGTCCGATTCCCGTATCAACCAAAATCAAGCGATTGCCATCTTCAATCAATAAGCAACGCATGGACCAAGTGCAAAGGTTATTGGCATCCGATGGGTTGGTTTTGTTCCAAATCAATTTGGGTACCACACCAAACATAGCGCCTCCATCCAGTTTGAAAAATCCAGTGTCTATTACGTGCAATTTCATATTATTGGGTTTGGAGGCAAAGGTAAGAGACAAAAGATTTATGCGTTACATTTGCGCTTTGAGAGTAAAATATGAGCATCTCCCCTTTAATGGCCATCTCCCCAATTGATGGTCGATACACCAATGCCACTGCAGAATTGCAGCGTTATTTCAGCGAATTTGCATTAATCAAGTACCGCGTTTGGGTGGAAGTAGAATACCTGGTTGCATTATCAGAAATTCCTCTGCCCCAATTGAAGAGTTTTAAACCCAATCATGCGGAACAATTGCGAGCATGGGTGGAGAATTTCAATGAGCAGGATGCATTGGCAATCAAGCAAACTGAAAAGGTAACCAACCACGACGTTAAAGCGGTAGAGTATAGTGTCAAAGCCAAGTTGGACGAATTGGGTTTATCTGAAATCAAAGAATTTGTTCATTTTGGACTCACCTCCCAAGACATCAACAATACCGCTATTCCTGCCACACTTCGCGATGCATTGGATCAGGTGTACTTGCCCAAAATGGAACAGCTCATTGATGCACTTTTAACAGACGCTAAAAAGTGGAAAGACGTGGCACTTTTGGCCAGAACCCACGGCCAGGCCGCTTCTCCAACCCGATTGGGAAAGGAGATTTGTGTTTTCATCGAACGTTTGGAAGCGCAGTTGGATCAGTTGGAAGAGATTCCTGCCTCTGCCAAGTTTGGCGGAGCAACTGGAAACTTCAATGCCCACTACGTGGCATTTCCAGAGATTGATTGGGTGGAGTTTGCCAATGATTTTTTGGAAGAGAAATTGGAATTGCATCGATCACAATACACCACACAAATTGAACATTATGACAATCTTGCGGCAACTTTTGATGCGCTCAAAAGAATCAATGTAATTTTAATCGATTTGTGCCGTGACATGTGGACCTATGTCAGCATGGATTATTTCAAACAAAAAACAAAAGAAGGTGAAGTCGGTTCATCGGCAATGCCCCACAAAGTAAATCCCATCGATTTTGAAAATGCAGAGGGGAATTTGGGATTGGCCAATGCCTTGTTTGAGCATTTGTCAGCCAAGTTGCCTGTTTCTCGCCTGCAACGTGACTTGACGGATAGCACAGTATTGAGAAACATTGGGGTTCCCATGGGACACACCATTCTGGCCCTGCAAAGCATCATGAAAGGATGGAGCAAATTGTTATTGAATGAGGCTCAATTGAAAGCAGATCTAGATAAAAACTGGGCGGTTGTCGCGGAAGCAATTCAAACGATTTTGCGAAGAGAAAATTATCCATCTCCCTACGAGACTTTAAAGAAATTGACCCGAGGAAATGAAATCAACCAATCTTCGATTCAACAATTTATTGATGAGTTGGAGGTGAGTGATAAAGTGAAGAATGAAATGCGCGCCATTACGCCATATACCTACACGGGTGTGCATTTAATGGACGAAGTAGAATAAGCCAAATACCAGTGATGAAGACCCAGGCATTCAAGGATATCATCGCGCTTTGTAGACCATACAAGCGTGAATTGCTTTCCAATTTTTTGTTGAATATTGTCAATGCGGTCCTGTCTTTGTTTACTTTTTTAAGCGTGGTTCCTTTTCTCTACATTTTATTCAATGTAGAAGGAAGTGCCAATCCAGCTCAAAATGCCGGTTGGTGGCAAAAGGCGGAATCCATGTTGACGGGGTATGTCAATGTTCATGGTCAAGTATCCGCTTTGATGTTGATGTGCCTGGTGATTGTTTTGTTGGCGTTCTTGAAAAATGCTTCCAACTACATCGCATTGTTGAGTATTGCCAAGATCAGAACTGCCATTTCACGGGATCTCCGCAGAGACCTCTATCAAAAGGTGCTCAAATTGTCCATTGCTTTTTATAGCAATGAAAAAAAGGGCGATTTAATTTCGCGCATGACCAACGACTTGATGGAAATTGAGTTTTCAGTCATCGGCGCATTAGAAGGATTGCTCAAAGCACCCATCATGTTGGTGTTGAGTTTGGTTACGTTATTTGTTCTTTCATGGAAATTGACCCTGTTTGCTTTGATCTTTTTGCCATTGAGTGGTTGGTTGATTTCTAAAATTGCCAAGAGCCTGAAGAATGCTGCCAAGCGAGGAAAGGGAAGTTTGGGTGAATTGATTTCCGTCATTGAAGAAACGCTTACCGGCATGCGTGTGGTCAAGGTATTTAATGCGGAGCAATACTTTGCACAGAAGTTTCAAAATGAAAATCAATCTTATTTCAAATTGATGCATCGCTTGTATAAGCGAGAGTATTTGAGTTCGCCCATGTCGGAATTTATTTCGATGGGTGTGATTTCCATTTTACTTTTTGTAGGAGGGAAAATTGTATTAGAGGGCCAAATGTCAGGCGCAATGTTGATTGGTTATTTGGTGGTTTTTTCACAAGTCATTCAACCAGCGCGTGCGCTTTCAGAGGCGGTATTTAAGGTGAGCAAAGGTGCTGCGTCTTTGGACCGGGTCAATGAGATTATGTTGGCGGAAGAGAGTGTATCAGACCAAGCGGGAGCGCCGGACTTGTTGGCTTTTGACAAACAAATTGAATTTAAGAATGTCGGTTTTTCCTACGGAGATCAGCCGGTTTTGCAAGACATCAACTTAACCATTAAAAAAGGAGAGATGGTGGCCTTGGTTGGCCCATCGGGAAGTGGGAAATCAACCATCGCTTCTCTGCTTGTCCGTTTGATGGACCCTCAGCATGGCGCGATCGAGGTGGATGGTCAACCTTTGAGTTCGGTTCGATTGCATACTTGGCGAAATCAAGTGGGTGTTGTAACCCAAGATTCGATTCTTTTTAATGATACGATTGCACGCAACATTGCATTGGGCTTTGACGAAGTAAACACGGAACAAGTTCGCGCAGCTTCCAAAATTGCCAATGCCTTGGAGTTCATTGAATCCAATCCTGATGGTTTTGATTTTAATGTGGGTGATCAGGGAGGAAGATTGTCGGGTGGTCAAAAGCAGCGATTGTGCATTGCCCGTGCAGTTTATAAAAATCCACCTTTGCTAATCTTGGATGAAGCCACATCAGCGCTGGATACACAAAGTGAGCAAGTGGTTCAAGAGGCCATCAATAACATGATGCAAGACCGCACCAGTGTTGTCATAGCGCATCGCCTGAGTACGGTACAAAAAGCGGATCGAATCATCGTTCTGGACAAAGGACAAATTGTGCAAGAGGGTACCCATGAGTCTTTGATGCAGCAAGATGGTTTGTACAAAACTTTGGTAGAGCTTCAAGAGATGTCCTAACCTTAATCAGGTTGTGATGAAAGTTACCTAAGCCTGTGTGGCTCATCGTATCTTCGTGCCGCAAATTTAATCATCATGAATTCACTTTTGGCTACTTTGTCTTTCAAATGCCCTGCATGCCGCGAGGCCAGTTTGTACGAAAATCCAAGCTTGTATACCTTCAAAGATTTAAGTAAAAACAAGAAAGCGTGCAGCCACTGCGGAGCGGATCTGCAACCAGAACCTGGATTTTATTTTGGTGCTGCCTATGTCTCTTGGGCTTTGACAGTGGCCACTTGGGTTTCGGTTTTGGTTGCCCTTAAATGTTTCAATGCATGGGGATGGATGGAGTTTGGTTTTTTAACCCACCCGAGTACTTTTTTGATGTCAGGAATTGGAACGAGTTTGGTGCTTTTTCCTTACATGTTTCGATTGTCTCGAAGCATTTGGGCACACATGTTTATTCCTTTTAGAGAGGAAAAATAAAACAATTCTTTGGTTTGGACTATTGACAAACAAGGGTGTCGATGTGAGATCCATAGGCAATAAAGGCACCTAGTCCTCCCACGACATTGGATCTTAGATTAAAGGGAATCGCAAAGGGACCTCCATTGGAATTTTCAATGTCATAAATGAATTGAAAAGATCCGTAGTCAATGCTTTGTCCTTTTACCACCAAAGTGTCACCTCGCTTGTAATAGCCGGCCTCAATTCCGATATCATCAAATTTTTCGCTTCCTCGTTCGCTACCTCTGTAGTAAGAAAAGTCAAAAGTCAATCCGTTAAAGAAATTGTCATTGGTGACGGAATTAAAGGGTCTGACAAAATCCATGTCTTTGGGCTTGCCACGCAGTGCGACATCAGGCACCCAGTTGGGGTAATGATTGATGCGTTTGGCTGCCCAGCGGTAACAGTTTCCCAAGGTGTCAGGATCACTGAGCGTAGCATAAATGAATCCGAGAGAATCATTTGGATTGCCTGAAGGGGAAGCAAACCACAAACTATCCAAAGGAACGGGATAATTCATTTTACTGGTAGCGTGTACATGTTTTCCTTCATGGTAAACATCCAATCGATAAGTAGTACCGTATTTGCCCCAAAATTGTGGGTTTAATGAAGTATAAGCGCATAGATTACCGGTGCTCAATTGTTCTACCGGAATACCCAAGAGGTCGGCTACTTGTTGTTGTTGTTCGGGAGTAAGCGTTGCAGCGCTGAGTGCAACCAATGTATCGGTAACACCATTGGCAGTAAGGGTTACAACGGCATCACAGATATAAAAACTGGCCAGGTCAGAAAGGGTGAGTGGATCAAAATATCCTTGCGAGTGGCTCAAAAAAATGATGGGAGGTTCATTGACATCAATGCTGCCTTCAACCACCAATTGCGTTTCTCCCTCGGGAAGTTCTATGGTGATGTCTTTGTCACATCCTTCAAGGATAATGGCCAAGCACAAGAATACGATCCAAATATTTTTCACTTCGCAAAAGTAGGCGGTGAGCGTTTAAACTACGTTATGCCATTAACATTTCTTAAAAATGTCAAGGCAACAATGTTTTTGGATTTCGGTTGTAATTTTGAAATGACTCTAAAAACAATATCAAGATGAAAAAGACATGGTGGATGATGGCAGGTGCAGCCTTTTTAGGAGGCAGCATGGCTTTGGTAGGAAATGCATGGTTAAACAGCAATGCGGTACTTAACTCCTGGAATGGTTCAGGAACCCCGGTGATGTCGACAAATTTTGAAGGTGCGATTCCCGGTGAAATGAATACAGACTTTGTGGCGGCTGCTGAACGCACGGTCAATTGCGTTGTTCACGTTAAAACGGAGAGTACAGTCAATCCGGGATACAACCCTTGGTTTGATTTTTTTGGATACCAACAACAACCACAGGTGCAATCGGGGACAGGTTCTGGGGTGATTATCTCAGCGGATGGATATATCATCACCAACAATCACGTGGTAGAGGGCGCTCAAAAACTGGTGGTTACTTTAAATAACAATAAATCCTATTCGGCAGAGTTGGTGGGACGCGATCCTTCCACAGATATTGCCGTTTTAAAAATTGACGAAAAAAATCTTCCAGCAATTGCATGGGGAAATAGCGAGGACATCCATATTGGCCAGTGGGTATTGGCCGTGGGCAATCCTTTTGAGCTTACCTCTACGGTTACCGCAGGCATCGTGAGCGCCAAGGCGCGAAACATCAATTTAATAGGCAACCGCCAAACCAATGAAGAGGTATTTCCCGTCGAGTCATTTATTCAGACCGATGCAGCAGTAAACCCCGGAAATAGTGGTGGTGCTTTGGTGAATGCCAAAGGTGAGTTGATTGGGATCAATACTGCCATCGCTTCAAGAACGGGCGTATTTACTGGATATTCATTTGCTGTGCCTACAACCATCGCGCGTAAAGTGGCCACGGATCTTATTGAATTTGGTCGCGTACAGCGCGCATTTATCGGGGTAAAAATTGCCGAGGTAAGTGAGGAAATTGCCAAAGAAAAGGACCTCAATGAGGTAGCAGGGGTTTTGGTAGCGGGCATTACCAATGCTGAATCTGAAATGAAAGAAGGCGATGTGATTTTGAAAGTAGGAGACAGGGTGGTAAAAAATGTGCCCCAATTGCAGGAGCAAATCGCCAAGTATCGCCCTGGCGACAAAGTGAAGTTGGGTGTTTGGAGAGCCAAGAAATGGACCGATATCGAGGTGGTGTTAAAAAACCGCAGTGGCAAGGCCGAACTCAACAATTTTGATTCCGATGCTGAAGCCAATCTAACCGCCTTGGGAGCAGAATTCGGGGCGCTGTCTCAAGAGGAGATGATGCGATTGCGCATCAAAGGTGGAGTTAAGATCAAGTCTTTAACCCAAGGCAAATTGCGCTCAGCGGGTATTCAACCTGGATTTATCATTACCAAAGTGGACGAAACATTGGTGGGCGATACGGAATCGTTGAAAGCAGCCTTGGCTGGAAAGGCCAAAGGAGAGGGGATCATGATTGAGGGTGTCTATCCCAATGGTACCCGCGCTTATTACGGATTTGGATTGTAAATTTCTGGAAAGAAAATACGACGGGAATGTTTTCCTGTCGTATTTTCGAATCCGGTGAGAAATAAGATCAATATAGCGATAGATGGTTACTCGTCATGTGGCAAGTCAACCATCGCCAAGGCAGTTGCCAAGGCATTGAATTACTTTTATGTGGATTCCGGTGCGATGTATCGTGCCATTACTTTGTTTGCTTTACAAAACAATTGTTTCAAGAAGGATAACGTCTTGGATGCGGAGAGTTTGATTCGTGTTTTAGACCATGTGATTGTTTCCTTTAAATACAATACGGAAACCGGTGAACAAGAGATTTATCTGAATGGGCAAAATGTTCAAAAGGAGATTCGGTCTATTCAGGTTTCCAATCATGTATCTGCCGTAAGCTCAGTGAAAGAGGTACGAATGAAATTGGTTCGATTGCAAAAACGTTTGGCTGAGTCCAAAGGTGTGGTAATGGATGGAAGAGACATCGGAACGGTGGTGATGCCTGATGCTGAATTGAAATTGTTTATGATGGCCGATCACGCCATACGCGCCAAACGCAGATACGATGAATTAAAAGCCAACGGATTGGATGTCCAATTGGAAGAGATTGAAATGAATATTGCTTCCAGAGACGCCATGGATACTTCAAGAGAAATTGATCCTTTGCGTCAGGCCGAAGATGCGGTAGTGGTAGACAACTCAAACTTGACTTTGGAAGAGCAATTTCAATTTGTGGTGGGTCAAGCCATGAAGCGAATTGAGGCACTCACGGCCTAATGGATTAACACTCCAATGTGAGATAGATTCTTTTTTTTATGAGAATATTGGTATCCTTTCGATTTTCTTTGAAAGGTGAGTAAGCATATTCTAATTTATTGGGTGTTGGTTTGCATTCTTGGTATTGATTTACCCCGGGCGCAGGCACAATCCATTTTTCAGCAAGGACCTACTCCTTGGGCTGATTCTGTTATAGCTACATTGTCTTTGGATGAGCAGTTGGGACAATTGTTTATGGTTCCGGCCTGGACCGATCCCAAACATCAATATTTTAATCAAAAGGAAGTAGAACGATGGGTCCAAGAGTACCATGTGGGCGGGATTATTTTCTTTCAAGGGGGTCCGGACAATCAACTCAAAAGAACCCAACAATATCAATCTCTTTCTAAAGTCCCCCTTTTGATTGGCATGGATGCGGAATGGGGATTGAGCATGCGATTGGACTCTACCATTTTGTATCCAAGACAAATGACCTTGGGCGCGATTTCCGATGTGCAACAAATCGAAAAATTTGCAGAGGAAAGTGCTCGTCAGCTTAAGAGAATGGGGGTGCACTTTAGTTTTTCCCCCGTGGTGGACATCAACAACAATCCCAAGAATCCAGTCATTAGCAACCGTTCTTTTGGGGAAGACCGTGAACGGGTTCTTTTGTATTCGATGGCTTTTATGCGAGGCTTGCAAAAGCACCATGTTTTGGCTTGCGCCAAGCATTTTCCGGGTCATGGAGACACCAATACCGATAGTCATGAGGACATGCCTTTGATCCCTTTTTCAAAAAGTCGATTGGACAGTTTGGAATTGTATCCCTATCGACCATTGATTCAAAATGGATTGGGAGGAGTAATGACGGGTCACTTGCAAGTGCCCGCCTACGAATCCAACCCCAAGATTCCTGCATCGTTATCCAAAAGCTTGGTGACGGACTTGCTTCAAAAAGAATTGGGATTTCAGGGTTTGATTATTACCGATGCACTCAACATGCAGGGCGTGGCCAAGAATTTCAAGGCGGGTGAGATGGAGGCTTTGGCTTTGCAGGCGGGTAATGATATTTTGTTATTCCCCTCCAATATCCCCAAGGCAATTGAGGCTATCAAAAAGGCCATAGAGCGTGGCGATATCACAGCCGAAGATGTTAGAGCCCATTGCTATAAAGTATTGCAAGCCAAAGAATGGTGCGGATTGAATACTGCGACATTTCCCCAGCGAGGGCATTTGATGGAAGATTTGCACAATGCGCAAGCGCTGAAAATGAATCAAGATTTGGTTTTGGGCTCTTTGACTTTGTTGCAAAATGATCGCAAGGGATTGGAGCTTTGGAATGATCGCAATCGGAAAAAGGCCTTGGTGGTTATTGGAGGTGACTCAACTTACAATATCGTTTCTTCGATGCAGGAATACATGGACATGTCTGTGATGTATTGGCCCAAAGAGGTGGATTCTACTTGGAAGGATACTTTGGATGTTTTGTTATCGCTTTTGAATGGCTATCAAGATGTGGCTTTTGCATGGGTGAATACGTCGAGCAAGGCCATTAAAAATTTTGGCGTTTCTCCCTATTTATTGGATCGGGTTTCCAATTGGAATGCGGATAAAAATGTAATCGTTCTCATGTTCGCCAACCCATATGCTTTGATGGGCAATGCGCATGTACACCGGAACGATGTTGTGGCTGTGGGCTATCAGGATGATCCTTTGACGGAACGAATGATGGTAGAGGCATTGTTTGGAGCGCGCGGTTTTCAGGGACAGCTGCCCGTGAGTATCGATGAGAAATGGAAAGTGGGTTTTGGTCTTTGTGTACAAGGAGGGCAGCGTATGGGTCGCAGTGTTTTGTCTTCACCAGAGAGTTTGAATTGGATCAAATCCAGAAATGTTCAAAATGCTTGGACCAAGGCATATACTGAGAATTACTTTGGCGAGTCGGAATTTGCCAAGAAGTCGTTGTTTCACTACCATTGGAACAAAGTGGATTCCATTGCCAATGGAGGTGTGATTAGTGGGGCTTATCCTGGATGCCGGGTTTTGGTCGTATACAAAGGAGAAATTGTGTATGATCGTGCTTATGGATACTTGGACATGGATCACAAAGAACCGGTTCAATTAAATAGTGTTTATGATCTTGCTTCGATTACCAAAGTGGGCGCCTCAGGTCTGGCCATGATGAAAATGCTGGATGAAAGAGCGTGGTCACCATCGGGAGTGTTGGGCGATGAATTGACCTTTCCAAAAAAATCGGCCTATGCCAAAATCAAATGGAAAGACATGCTGTCCCATCAAGCAGGGTTGAAGAGTTTTATCCCCTTTCATTCTACCTTGTCTCCCATTCATTGGGCATATAAAACACCAACAGAAAATGGGGTACAGGTTGCAGACAGCCTATACACAGATACCACTTTGTATGCTGAAATGAGGACCATTATACTGAAAACACCATTGGTTACTCCGGCCAAATATGAATACAGTGATTTGGGCTATTATTTTGTCAAAGAATTTGTTGAGAAGCAAGTAGAGCAGCCTTATGATATTTGGCTTTCGGAACAATTTTATGAGCCCTTGGGATTGCGTTCCATGGGTTATTTGCCCTTGAACAGGATGCCCAAAAGTGCAATCGCACCCACGGAGCATGATACACTGTTTAGGCATCAGCTGTTGCGTGGTTATGTCCATGATCAGGGCGCTGCGCTAATGGGCGGCGTGGCCGGTCATGCAGGGCTGTTTTCCAATGCGTATGATTTGGCCGTGGTGATGCAAATGCTCATGAATGAAGGCCAGTATGGGGGCAAACAATGGATACAATCATCAACCGTACAATATTTTAATCAAAGACATTTGCCGGGAAATCGCAGGGGATTGATTCTGGATAAACCCACATTGGATAAAGTGGGGGGAAGTCCTTCTTCAATGGTTTCACACAGTAGCTTTGGTCATACTGGATTTACAGGTACCATGTGCTGGGCCGATCCAGAGCATGAGATTGTTTTTGTTTTCTTGAGTAATAGAATTCACCCCAGTGTGGATAACAAGAAATTGATTCAGCAGAATATCCGCACGCAATTGCAAACTGAAGTTTACAAAGAATTATTGCGGGGTATTCCGGAAGCGAAGTAATTTTGTTTCATGGAAAGGCGCCAATTGAGAATCGGTATTGTGGGTTATCCTACATTTGGGGGAAGTGGTGTAGTGGCCACGGAGTTGGGAATGGCTTTGGCCGAACAAGGCCATGAGATCCACTTTATTACATATTCTCAGCCGGTAAGACTAAACAGAATCAACAAGAATATTCGCTTTCATGAAGTGAATGTCAGCGATTATCCTTTGTTCGTTTATCCCCCTTATGAATTGGTTTTGGCCAGTAAGATGGTAGATGTGGTGAAGTATGAAAAGTTGGATGTTTTGCACGTGCATTACGCCATTCCACATGCTTCGGCAGCTTATATGGCCAAGAAAATATTGGAAGACGAAGGCATCGTAATTCCTGTAGTCACCACGCTGCACGGCACAGACATCACTTTGTTGGGTAAGGATGATTCATTTAAACCGGTGATCACCTTTGCGATCAATCATTCAACGGCGGTAACCGCGGTATCAGAAAGTTTAAAACAGGATACTTACCAGTATTTTGATATTAAAAAGGAGATTACTGTGGTGCCCAACTTTATCGAGTTGGGTCCAGAGTGTGATCAATGGCGGGTGACAGCCCGTGAGGAGTTTGTTGCTCCGGAGGAGCGTATGTTGATTCACATTTCCAATTTTAGACCGGTAAAAAGAATATTGGACGTGTTGGCTATTTTTAAAAGAATCAAGGACGAGATGCCTGCACGCTTGGTCATGGTTGGCGATGGTCCCGAGAGACATCGGGCAGAACAATGGACCCGAGAGCACGGATTGGTAGACTGCATAGACTTTGTAGGAAATGTCAAGGAGCCACAGGAGATTTTAGCGGGTGCGGATTTATTTATTCTACCTTCTGAATCGGAGAGTTTTGGATTGTCTGCTTTGGAAGCAATGGCACTGGGAGTTCCTGTGATATCCAGTAATACCGGGGGATTGCCTGAGGTAAATAGAGAAGGGGTTTCAGGACATTTGTGTGGTGTGGGCGAGGTAGAGGAAATGGCACAAAAGGCCATGCTGATTTTGGATCGTTGGGAAGATTACTCAAGAGGAGCCAGAAGCGTGGCAAAAGAATTTGGCATTGATCGGGTGCTTAAACAGTATTTGGATATTTATTATCGTGTGGTAAAATGAAACAACAAAATAAGAGACAGCAGATTTCAGAGCGAATTTGGGTTGAGAAACCAGGCCCTCATGAGGTGCACATTGAAATAGATCAAAAGATTCCAAGGTGGCAGGAATCACTTTTACTGGGTTGGCTCATTGCGTGGACCTTTTGCGGTGGTGTGTTTGTGTACTATGCTTTGCAACCTGTACCTTGGTCGGATAGAATTTTTTTCATTATCTCATCTTCTCTTTGGTTGTACTTTTTTATTCGCATCGCCAAGGTTTTTTTATGGCGTCGAATGGGCAAGGAGAAGATTCAAATCAGGCCAGGAGAAATGACCATTCAAAACGCCATCGGAAAATGGGGTAGAGTAGAAAAGTTTGGTTTGCATCAAATTCAAAAACTGGGTATCATCAAGCAAGATCCCGGTAATTTCTTTGTTTTTTTAGACAACAGTTTTTGGATCATTGGCGGTGATAAGGTGGGCTTTATCAAAGGTTCAACCCCCCATCGCGTGGGCAAACAATTGTCCGTAAGAGAGTCTGAATCTTTGGTGAGAATCATGGACTCAGCAATCAAGGCTTTTTCAAAGCAGTTGTAAAATGGCCTGAACAGCCAAGGAATAGCCTTTCTCTTTTAATCCCACGATCATTCCACTACACATGGCGCCGGTTATGCTCTGGTGCCTGAAAGATTCTCTTGAATGAATATTGGAAAGGTGTACTTCAATTTTTGGAGTCTGAAGGATTTCTAAAGCGTCTCTGATGGCCACACTGGTGTGGGTATATCCCCCGGGATTGATGATCAAGGGCAATCGTTCACGAATGCAATATTGTATTTGCTCGATGATCTCTCCTTCAAGATTGCTTTGAAAAAATTCAAACGAGATGGAAGGGAACTGATGCACCAATCCATGCTCAATGTCTTGCAGGGTAAGGCTTCCGTATACTTGAGAATCTCGTTGTCCCAATAGATTTAAATTGGGTCCATGTATCACCGCAATTTTCATTATTGGGTCATGAGGTTGGTGGTTTCGTCGCGCCAAGTTTGCTCAGTGATACTCAAACCATTTTTGAAATAATAGGCACCGGAAGTGGAAACGATTTTTCTGTAGACATAGGTCTTCCCTTTTGCCCTTACCGTTCTTTCCAAAACTTTTTTATTCCCCAAATCATATGAACGCTCGGTGATGGCATCCTGCTCCTGTTGAATATTGGCAATGATTTCAGTACGGGTAGGCTGAGGCTCAACAACTGCGTTTTCAAACAATTCTTCTCTGCGATCAAAGCCTCTGTTTTCAGCATCCGCCTTTCTTTGAAGAAGATTCATTTCTGTGCTGTGACGAACTTCATTCAATGCCATCAAATTCTCGTCGCGACGGTCTTTTTTATCTTCACTCCAACTGGCCAAATCTTCTTTCTGACTTTCCGTGCTGGTTGAATTCATTTCACGCTTTGAGTTGGCTGCACTTGCCCAATATTCCTCGTTTGCTTGGTACTCACCGGATTTTTCTAAGAAAGCTTCTGTATTTCTCTTCTGTAATTCAGCGCCATAGGTTTGGGTATTGACGCCCATTTGCTTTTGCATTTCAAAAGTCCGAAGATTGCCGTTGATTCGATTTTTTGAACGATCATTGTAGGTCTGATCTTCAAACTTCATATTGTCTTTCAGTGTGCTGATTTGATTGATGTTGGAACGGCGATTTCCATCATTTTTGCTAAGAGCAAACATCATTTTTTTGTAATTCTCAGTGCTCTCTATGCGGGTGTCTCTGTGGCCTTGTGCACTGATCAACAATTTTCTATCGGCATCGTTATAGGCAGCAATTTGTTGGGTGGTACTATCCACACGACGCATGTGCCAACTGTTGCCCTCTGATTGAATGGTATTGAGGTATTCCGTTTTATTGGTTAGCTCTTCAATTTTGGTTTCGAGACGAAGTTTATTTTTCTTACTGAAATAAGTATCGTAGTTCAAGAAATTTCTCTTTTCTTGCGCAATGCTATCTGCCTTCAAAGCTGCACGCTGTCTGCGGGCTTCGCGGTAGAACGCATCCAATGCATCTTCTGCTGCTGACCCCCGGATATTCCCTCCACCAGAGTTGGTGCCAGAGTTGGCCAGGGCTTCATCCAATCTTCTTTTCTTCTCTTTTTCCTCTTCCTCACGTCTTCTTCTCTCAGCCAAGGCATCTTCCTCTTGCTTGGCCAAGGCAGCCCGCATATCCGCTTCTTGCTTCAGACGCTCTGCTTCCTTCATTTGTCTGGCTAGCTCGTCCGCATTCATGGCGTTTTTCAACTGCGCAATGGTGTTGTCTATCGCTGCAATTTGTGATTTAGGATAACCCTCAGCAGGCAAAATACCCAAGGCTTGGTTGTAAAATTCTTTGGATTGGGTCAATTTCGCCAAGTCCTTGCCATTGGCGTCTTTGAACATGTCATCCGCCATTTTAACCAAGTTGTCGTATTCTTTTTTCTTGCGCGCTTTTTCTGCATCTTCCTTGTCCTTCATTTCCTTGGCAACCACAGCATCCTCTTGTTCTTTCATGAGACGCTTAACTTCATCTATTTTCTCCTGGGGCATGCTTTCTTCGGGCTTCAAGGCTTTGGCCTCTTCAAAATTCCCAAGGGCTGATGGATAGTCTTTTTTGTCTATGCTCTTTTGTCCCAGAGACATTAATTCGTTGTAGCGCTTGTTTTTCTTGGCTTGTGCATCGGCATCATTTTTCAACTTATCCATGAGTTCTTTTGCTTTCGCAATTTGCTCTTTGGGGTATGATTCCTTGGCCAAGATGTTGCTTGCTTCTTTGTACTTCGCAATGGCCTCTTCGTATTTGGCGGCTTCAAAAAATTTGTCCGCGTCTCTGATGAGGTTGTCGTATTGACTGAAAGTGGCATTTTCCTTCATGCGACGATCCAACTCAGCCAACTTCTCTGTGGGCTCTTTCAATTTGGGTCGCATGTTTTTGGCTTCATTGAATTTGGCACGCGCAACATCCCATTGACGATTGTTCATGGCTTCATCACCTTCGATCATCAAAAGGCCATAGCGGGCTTCATCTTTTTTGGCGGCTTCATCGCCTTGCATCAATTCTTTGACCTTGGCAATTTTCTGTTTGGGCAATTCATGCTGAGGGAACATGGCTTGGGCTTGCTCATATTTGGCAATGGCCGCTGCATAATCTTTGACAATGACCTTCTCATCGCCTTGTTGTAGAATTTTCTCAAACTCTTTGAACTTGGCTTGATCGGCTTTGTTCGCGCTTTCTACACGTCTCAACTCGGCATCAATTTTCTCTCTTTGTTTTTTGATGTATTCAGCGTCCCAACCGATGTTGTCTGTGTCACTCATGTAAATGGCTTTGGCCGCAGGCTCTTTCATGATATCCATGTTGAAGCCAATGGGTGCCTTGAACAAAGAAACTTCCATGTCGAACTCGTAACCGCCACGCTGCTCTTCTTTGGGCACATTGCGGGTATCCAATCGGGCTACTTTCGGTGCATACAAATCCTTAGAAAATTTCACATCATAAGTGTGACCCAGCTGAAGTTCTTTTTTGATTTTACCGTTTTCTGGAACAGAGATGGTCTCAAACAATCCACCGTTTTTATAGATTGTTACAACTGATCCCCCCAATTTCCCACCGCTATCTTCATCTTTGACGACGATGTTCAATGAAATAACGGTATTTTGCGTCCATGCGTGAGTGCTCACGAGGAGTGACAAGAGGATGATGATTCTCTTGAATGTTAAATTGAAAAAAGTTACTTTTTTTCTCTTCATGAATACATTCGCATGATTTCTTAACGTAAATGTATGAATTTTAGTTACTGGGAGTTTGATTTTTACCTAAAAAATATTGATTTCGCGGTTATCGGCGGGGGTATTGTGGGAATGAGTTCAGCATACCATTTGAAAAAAAAATACCCAGAGTCCCGAATTGTGGTTTTTGAAAGGGATTTTTTCTCGGCGGGTGCTAGTTCCAGAAATGCAGGTTTTGCTTGTTTTGGAAGCCCAACGGAAATTCTTTCAGATGTCGAGCAAAATGGTTGGGATTCTGTTCTAGAGACAGTGCACAACCGTTACCATGGTCTTCAGATTTTGCAAAGTATCATTCCAATGTCGGCGATGGACGGATTCCAAAATGGGGGATTGGAAATTTTTGAAACGTGGGAATCCCAGAAATTAGAGGTGACGTTGAGTCAATTGGAGGAATTAAATCGCCGGGTGCAATCTGTATTGCATTTTTCGCCTTATCGATTATCCAAAGCGGATCATGGTTTAAAAAATATCGCTGGTGCGATTCACATTGATCAAGAAGGGATGATTCATCCTGGAAAGATGCTGGGACATTGGTTGCATCTGAATCGTTCCATGGGAATTGAGATATTATACGGTTTAAATATCGAGCAGGTAGACACGGAGGCAGGTGCAATCCAAATTAGAAATCGTTGGTTTCATCCCCATCGATTGGTCTTGTGTACCAATGGACTTACGCCTGCGTTGGTTGAAGGATTGGATGTGTATCCCGCGCGCAATCAGGTTTTGGTGACCGAGGAAATTTTGGAAAGGCCATGGAATCAAACCTTCCACCTCAGGGAAGGGTATGTTTATTTTCGGAATATCGGCAAACGTGTTTTAATCGGTGGAGGAAGAGATGTTTTTCGTGAACAAGAAAACACCATGGCTTTGGATGAAACCGAAAATGTTCGGTTGTATTTGCATGAAAAGCTTGAAACACTGTTGGGACGTTCAGTGAAAATTGAGCACCATTGGAGCGGCATCATGGGGCTTGGGCAAGCCAAGGGTCCCATCATCCGTCCACTCTCGGAAAAAACCTATGTCGCAGTTCGCATGGGAGGAATGGGCGTGGCCATAGGCACATGGGTGGGACAACAGCTCGCCAACAGGATGGAATAAAATAGGGCGAATGATTATTCGCCCTATTTCAGAAAGTGGATAAAAGATTAAGCGTTGGCATTCATGCGATCCAAAACGTTCATCACGTCTTTAACCGCGATAGCAGAAGCGTCCAACAACGCTTTTTCTTCTTCGTTTAATTTTAATTCGATGATTTTCTCTACGCCGTTTTTGCCCAAAACAACAGGAACTCCCAAGTAGATATCTTTCAAACCATACTCTCCTTGTAACCAAACACAACAAGGGAAAATTCGTTTTTGGTCACGAACAATGGCTTCTACCATTTGAGCAGCGGCAGCACCGGGCGCATACCAAGCTGAAGTTCCCAATAGGTTGACGATTTCACCACCGCCCACTTTGGTGCGTTCTACGATAGCATCCAATTGTTCTTTCTCAATCAATTCCGTAACTGGAATTCCACCAACTGTAGTATAACGTGGAAGGGGAACCATGGTGTCGCCATGTCCACCCATCAATACCGCTTGGATATCTTTTGGAGAGCAATTCAAAGCTTCAGCCAAGAAAGCACGGTAACGGGCAGTATCCAAAATACCAGCCATTCCAAATACGCGATTGCTCGGTACTTTCGCTGCCAAATAAGCACAATAGGTCATTACATCCAAAGGATTGGAAACAATCACGATGATGGCATTGGGGCTGTGCTGGATGATGTTTTCAGTTACTGACTTAACGATACCGGCATTGGTAGCGATCAAGTCATCGCGGCTCATCCCTGGTTTGCGTGGCAAACCTGAAGTGATGACGACAACATCAGAATTGGCTGTCTTACTATAGTCTCCAGTAGAGCCTATGGTGCGACTGTCGTACAAGTTGATGGGCGCTGTTTGCCAGATGTCCAAAGCTTTTCCTTCGGCAAAACCGGGCTTGATGTCCACCAATACAATTTCGTTGGCAATCTCGCGATGTGCGAGTACATCAGCGCAAGTAGCTCCAACATTTCCTGCGCCTACAACTGTAACTTTCATGGTTTTTAATTTTCTATTGAAATTTTCGATGGCAATATTACGTTAAGGAACCATATTTGCACGTAACATTCATCATAAATTTTGGAATATGTTGATTTTTCAAATGCGATCTCTACTCCTATTGTTTTCCTTAGCAATCTCTTCTGCTCTTTATGCGCAGCCACAGGGTCTTCCACAAGGAGTACCTGGAAAGGATTACAATGCTGTTGATGCTGCGGGAAAGCGTCATGGAAATTGGATTCGTCAATACAAAAACAAGCCGGAGGTTTTGTATTACAAAGGCCAGTATGAACACGGCAAGCCCGTGGGGAAGTGGAATTTTTATGATCAAGAAGGCCGATTGATGTCCGAAGTGGATCATGTGGCTGATTCCACCATCAATGATGTGAAGATGTTTTATGCGGATGGTGCTTTAATGGCTGAAGGTCGCTATGTAGGTCGCGTGGTGAACGACAAATGGCGCAGAGACAAAGAGGGATTGTGGAAAATGTACTTCCCTAATGGCAAATTGTCTACGGAAGAAAATTACCTGGGTGGGGTGAAAAACGGTGCGGTTAATTTGTATTTGGAATCAGGAATCTTGGTTTGTGTTTCTCAATACAAAAATGGATTGTTAGATGGTCCATTTGAACAGCGCAATGCAGCGGGCAAGAAAATTTTAGAATGCACCTACGTGAAAGGGCTCAAGCATGGTCCTTCAAAGACTTATTATGAAGATGGGAAGATTCAAATGAAAGGATTGTATCACGAAGGAGAATTTGATAAGATATGGGAATCTTTTTTGCCCAACGGTCGCCAAGAGATGGTGGTGCATTATAACAAAGGGCAAGTGGTGAAACAATTATTCATCAACAAAGATGTAGAGGAGTTTTATGAAAGCGGCATTCCCAAGCGCAGTTGTTCTTACGTCAATGGTAAATTAGAAGGACCATTTCGCGAGTACTATGATATTGGGAAGTTTGAAAAAATCCCATCTTCGGCTGATGACCAAAAGATAGGAATCATGCACAAAGAAAAGTTGACAGGCACTGTAATTAAGGTGGAGGGTGATTATTTGAATAATGTCTACGAAGGCAAGATTGTATTTAGAAAAGAGAATGGAGAGATTGATCGAGAGGAGATTTGGGAAGCAGGAAAAATGGTAAGTACTACGGCAAAGCCCAAGCCATGATGCGCATTCTGTCTTTTGTAATATTGAGTTTGATTTCATGGGCCGCGACTGCTCAAAATGCGCCTGGGTTTTATTGGGTTCAATTCAGCGACAAAAACGGAACGCCATACAGTTTGGATTATCCACAGGCCTTTTTGTCGGAGCGAGCGCTTCAAAAAAGACAGCTTATCCACAAAGAGATTACAGAACAAGATTTGCCGGTGAATCCTACCTATGTTCAAGCCGTATTGGATTCTTCAGGTGGGTCTTTGCATCACACCAGCAAGTGGTTTAATTCCATGACAGTAAATCTTTCATCATTGGATAGTGCGACTTTGGAATTATCCTTGGCCAAGATCAATAATTTGCCTTTTGTAGTAGAAGTCAAAAATACAGCCGCGTCCAACAAAGAATTGGCAGTGGAAAAAAGGATGAATACCGATACGGAAACTGCGGTAGATTGGAGTGAACCCAGTTCCACACCCTACGGAAAGGCTTTTAATCAATTGGATTTGTTGTCTATCCCTCGTTTGCATGAGGCTGGATTTAAAGGGAAAGGTGTTCATGTCGGAGTTTTTGACGTGGGCTGGATGTTTATGCCCGCCATGCATGCTTTCGATGCGTTGCGTGAAGAGGGTAGATTGGTGATGGTCCGGGATTTTGTCAATCCACTTCAGCCGGATGTATTTGATGGTGGTGATCATGGAACCACAGTTTTGGCTTTGATGACTGCAGAATTGGACAGTGGCAGATACTTGGGTGCAGCGCCAGAAGCCAATTATTATTTGTTTCAAACCGAAAATGTAAGTTCGGAATTTAGAATAGAGGAGGACAATTGGGTGGCAGCTGCAGAGTTGGCAGACTCCTTGGGGCTTGATGTCATTAATTCATCGTTGGGTTATTCTACGTTTGATGACTCCACAATGAATTATACCTATGCGGACATGAATGGGCATGTTTCTCGCGCGAGTCAGGCAGCACAATGGCTGTCAGAGCGGGGTGTTTTGGTGGTATGCAGTGCTGGAAATTCAGGTACATATCCTTGGTATTATATCCATGCGCCAAGTGATGCAGAAAAAATATTGTGCATTGGTGCAACGGATAGTTTGGGAGTGGACGCTACTTTTTCTTCCCATGGACCTTCTTCAGATGGCAGAATGAAGCCAAGCATCACTTGTCAAGGAAGAAGGACATATTACCCCATTCAACAGGATGCTATTGGTAGAGGTTCTGGAACCTCATTCAGCGCTCCGCTTATAACAGGTGGTATGGCCTGTGCCATGCAAGCTATTCCCAATGTGGACAATCAACTTTGGATGGAATGGGTGCAGGCGGCAAGTACACAAGCGGATAACCCGGATTACCACATGGGGCATGGAATTCCGGATCTATGGTGGATGTTGCAAAAGAATACACCTGGTTTGGATAAGTTGCCTAATTTTCAAATTCAAACTATTTATCCCAATCCCACCTCAAGTCAATTGAATGTCATCACCACAGGTGCTCCCGTGCTGGGTTGGCAAGTTTCAGATATCACAGGCCGATTGTTGGTCTCATGTTATTTTGATCAATCTTGGACCCGAAATTATCTGCAGTTGGATGTTAGCGATTTGCCTCAGGGAAGTTACCATTTTACTTTGATGACAACAGAAGGCAAAAGCACCTCGATTTTTCTTAAAGATTTAGAATGAAAAAGAAGTACATTTTTCTGTTTCTGGGTTTGCTAATGGCAACAATTGGTAGAGCACAAGGTCCAGTTGTGATTCATGAGATTTGGGCGGATGCAGGCTTTTATTCCAATCATGCTTTTACTTGGGTCAATCATGCAACTTTGCGCACTGAACCCAATCGCAATGCCAAGGCGGTAGGGACTTTACCCATAGGCTCTGTTTGCGACTTGATGGAACAGGGCAAGGATACCATTGAAATAGCAGGAATACAAAGTCCATGGTACAAAGTGAAATCATCAGAGATGGTGGGTTGGGTTTGGGGAGGTTTGCTTACACGATTCTGTGTGGGCAGCAACGTCGACCCTGAAGTGAAATTTTTAATGGGCTACCAATTGCACGATGACATTTTGGAGAAAGGATTCAAGCAAACCCACATTCAAATTAGAGCGATCAAAAATCAAAAAGAATTATCCAATCTCAGTTTTCCATTACTGGAGCCTACATGGGGAATACAAAACATTGGTTCCAAGGGGTTAATAGGGGTAAATGATATCATTGCAGTATCCCAATCTGGAGAATCATGCGGCCATTTTTATGGAAGTGCCTATGTACTCTGGGACGGTATAAAATTGATGGAACCTCTGGTGATCGGTGGTGTACCAGATGGTGATTTTGGTGTTTGGGACAACCCTATTTTTCCATCGGACATGGAAGGTAGGTCTGGATTTTTAATTATCGATAGTGAAGATTATGTGGAGTATGTATCTTCCGATGTTGAGGAGTTCGGTTACATCGCTGAGCGAATCGCAAAGCGATCATTCACCCAATGGGAAGAAGGGGTTTGGACACCATTGCCTGAGTTATCAGAGAGCAAGCCCTTGTACTACTTAATTTCTGGAAATATTGGCCCACTTTATTTTCCTGAGGAATTGAAAGTGTTGCCCAATGAATTGTCAGATGAAATGCGGACGTGGATCAATTCCCACAAGCAAAGTCAGAAGTAGGATCCGGATCGCAGAAATTTAAGCCTGCGCAATAATCACCCAATCCAAAAGCATATAAATTGCCTACCTGTGAGCCACTGCCCACCAAAGTAATATTCGTTTGAACTACTTGACTTCGTGAGGCGAGCAATCCAATGCCGTTATTAATATTGGTATAAGTTGGGCGTTCTTGGATAACACCTGTGACAGGCGCATTGACGGCAAGGTAAGTATTTAATTCCTCATTGGCCATACCCAAGATTACCTCAAAGCATTTGGCTCTGGTATTGATGTTATTTTCATGACCAATCACCCTTTTGATTTTGGGGTCAGCGGTTAATCTTGTTTTTAACGCACTAAAAAATCCTTCACCCCCAAAACTGGTAGAGAGATATCCACCCAATAATTCCAAATTGGCAGCCTCAAATGCACCAATGTAATAATCCATAAACAAGGTGTCTCTGGAGACCAGATTGATATGCTCGTTCTCTGCATATTTTTCTTCCAAATATTTGAATCGCAATGTCAAATCATATTTGGCAACGTTGCTTGCGGGTGTCCATTTGATGGTGACGTTGTCTTGGTATGTAACGCCTCCAGTTGATGAGTTGTAGGCAGCTAAATTCAACGGATAGTTGGCTTGTGGAATTTGAAAAACTACCTCGGATGCGTTGACAATATTGGTTACGGCTTCTACATCGGGTCGGTTGTGAAAGTCAACAACAAGTTTGTAGGTAGCGCTTCCAGTCAATCCCCCTGGGGTGTTGGCTTTGTATACTGTTTGATAAGGGGCAAAGAAAATTCCATAAGGATCTTTTTCTACCTCTTCTTCCTGCAATGCGATGGTTTGAACTTTTACGTTATTCACATATTTCTCCAAAACCAATGTCTTGAATTCACTCCAATCATATTCGCTGCTATCGCGAATGGCGGCGTAAGTCAGATTGTTTCCATCACCCAAAAAGGTCTTGTTGATTTTGAAATACTGCACATCGGCCTCTGGATCTAGCAAACCAAAAACGATGGTGGTGCTTTTGTATGGGGCATTTAAGTCTACTTCTGTTGAACAAGAAGTGATGCCCATGGTAAGCGCGAGGATAGCAATAACGTAAATTCCAATTTTCTGCATGGCTCAAATATAATCAGGATATGAGGAATGACATGACATCAATATTATCGGCATAATCACGTAGCGTTGGACACTGTGCTTGACCAAAGGGAATATGGCCATGACCCACGATGCATTGGATTTTGTTTTGAAGGCTGCTCAAATGATCCAAGAGAACTTGCTTGTCACTGTAATATTCGTAGAATAGGCTTCCTGTGGGCGCTACAATGCCGGGATCTTGCTTAAAAAGCATGAATCCGTTTTCCAAAAGGTCTTCCCGATTCAACAACCAAACCGCCTTGTTGTAATCATAATTGTTGGCGTACTTATTATGCTTGGCCATTTCTTGAAAAGGCAACAAGGCGCCAATCAAGGTATTGATGTCATATCCTTCAGGAAAATAAACCTTGCATACGTTTCTGCATCCCAAACCAAAATAGTCAAAGATGTCGTGTCCCAATGCATTCAATTCCTCAGGTGTTTCCGTCCCATCAAGTATGGCGACACTGGTTCTGGATTGTCTAATGATGTGGGGATATTTGTCAAAGTAGGCATGAAAATATCTCGAGGTGTTGTCACTCCCGGTGGCGATGATTCGATCAAATTTCTCCAATTTACCCTCCGCCCATTGTATTTGGTCCTTCATTGCGGGTTGCCATTTCATGACCAGATACAAGACCAAAGGAATCAATCGGGCATCATCGGATGAAAGTTTGATCAAGGCCGTGTGTCCGGAAATCAACACACACAAGATATCATGAAAGCCCACCATCGGGATGTTACCTGCACAAATGATGGCCACGGTTTGTGGTTGAATGTCATCCAGTGCGTAGGATGCAACCCATGATTTTAAGGTGTTTTCCTGCAGGGCATTGGCCCAATTTTTTAAGGCGAGCTTGGTAAACTCAGGAGTAAACCAACCATTGTAGGGCACCTGATTCAATACAACCTGCTGGGCACTCTCGTATTCCTCCTGGGTCAGTCCCAATTCAAATCCAGGCCAAGCTTCCTCGTTGCTCAGGGCGCCGAGGACTTTGCCCAATTGAACAAAAGCTTGAATTCGTTGTTCTAAGGTTGTTTGCATATCGCGGTTGTGAATTACATTTGCCGCGCAAAATTACATCAAACCTATAGTGTTATGGCGATAATGATTACAGATGCATGTATCAATTGTGGAGCATGCGAGCCGGAATGTCCCAACCATGCAATCTACGAAGGTGGTGCGGAATGGAAATACTCGGATGGTACAGGATTGAGAGGGATTATGACTCCTCTGACTGGAGGAGCTGAGATCGATGCGGATGGTCTTATGGAGCCCAAAAGCATGGATGTTTATTTCATCGTGCATGACAAATGCACGGAGTGTGTTGGTTTTCATGATGAACCCCAATGTGCCGCGGTTTGTCCCGTGGATTGCTGTGTCGATGATCCCGATTATAGAGAAAGCAAAGAGCAATTGCTGAAGAAAAAGGAATTCATGCACTTGTAACCAAGCGAAAAATAGAAAAGGGGGCCTCGGCCCCCTTTTTTTAAAAGTTGAATTTGTAACTGATATAGACGTTTCGTCCTGGAGCATTGATTCCGCTGGCAAAAAGTCGATACTGTGTATCCAAAATATTGTCAACGCCTAGCAATAGGTGTGCGTGTTCTCCGCAGCGATACTGTCCCTTGATGTTGAAGGTCATCCATGCTGGAGTTCCATCAGGAGTGGCATAACTCTCATTGTCCTCTGCACCCAATCGGTATTGATCCAATTTTTTCCATCCTTGGAATTGGGTATTGAATTGAACCATCCATTTTTCTTGAATGAAAGAAACAGCACCCATCGCCATCACCGGTGGAATATGATCCATGGGTGTTTCTTGATTGTCTTTTACAAATCTTCCTTTGGTGACATTGGCACTCCAATCCAAGCGCCAATGCAGATTCAACGCATTGGTCATATTGAACTGCGCACCGCGGATATATCCTTTGTCTTGGTTTTGCGCGGCGACGATGGGACTCATTTGACCATCATAAACCACGCTGTCCAAGCCATTCAATGTGGTGGGCGCCGTGGCGATGAAGTTTGTCAACCAAGTGTTGTATGCGTTGATGGACCATTGCATTCTTGGGTTTTGGGTGTTGTGTCGAATGTTAATGTCCCAGGTGGTGGCTTGCTCTGGCTTCAATTGGGCATTGGGGACAATGACATTGCCTGCGCTGGTTTCAAAAATCTTGCTCAGGTCATCGATGTTGGGAACGCGGTATCCCATGCTCAAGTTGCTGGAGAGGTTGTATTGGTTCCATTGATAGATCCATCCGATGGCGCCGGAATACGTGGGTTGATTTTGATGAATTTCATTGCGAACGCCATCCACGGCATATCCCGAGAGGATGGTCGATTTTAAAGCAGAATATCCGGCACGACCACTGGCATGTATTTGCATTTTAGCATTCAAATGATGAACATAGTAAGCAAACGCTGATACTTGATTCATTGTGTTGATTCCGTTGGAATAACGGGTGTTTATTTCTCGGGTAGCACTGGTGATTTTGTTCACGGACTGTGAGGTGCTTTTTAAATCATTCCATTGCGCATCCACTCCGGCCTGCCATTCATTGTTGTTTTTTCTTTGATGAAGCCCCACGGTGGCAGAGGCCACTTGAACATTTTCAATGCGTCCATCCAACCAAGGATTGTTCAACTTTCTTGTATAACGGCTTTCCTCAATGGTTTGGTAGTTGAATTGTGCATCCAAGTCAATGTTCTTTCCAATGTTGTCATGGTGAAAAACATAGGAAACCAAGTTGCGGGTTTGTGGACCATAATACCAGTCGCCGTATTTCAATTGTCCGCCGCTCAGGTCGGTTAAACGATCATAACGGGGCACATTCGTACTATTGGAATGTTGGATATTCAAAGTGTGGTGCTGAAGTCCTTTTTGATATCCTATTTTCTCAATAAAATCATACTGCTTGTAACCGCTGTACTTTTGAATGGCATTGTTCTTATTGGCAACGAGTGAATCTTTGCTCCCTGTCCAAAGGGCATAGTAATCTCGAGTGCCCACGTTTTCTCTATAAAACCAATTTTTGGATTTCCCACTTCTTAAATCACCCCATTGATTGAATGTGAATGAAGTCCATGTACTCCAATTTTTATTTTGCAAGGCCACATCAAAATGTTGCGAGAACTCCTGTGACGCACTTCCTACACGGGTTTGAGAATTAACCCGAATGGTCTCTGTTTCGGTAAAACGCAGTTGGTGCGTACTAAGCGCAATGACACCACCCAAGGCATCACTGCCATATAGATTGGAAGAAGGACCGTACAGTACTTCAACGTCTTCCAGGGCGTTGACATCCAAGGTAATGATGTTCTGCAAATGTCCACCGCGGTAGATCAAGTTGTTCATTCTAACGCCATCCACAACCAAAGAGATTCTATTGGCCTCAAGTCCACGAACAATGGGGCTTCCACCGCCCATTTGACTTTTTTGAACAAATACATTTCCATTTTTTTGGAGCAGATCTGCCGTAGTGGATGGTTGGTTGAATTGGATTTCTTTTGCCTGAATTTTCAAGACCTGAATCGGTACATCATTGTACTTTCGAATTTGTTTGGATGCCGAAAAGACCAATGGATTGGTATCTTCATTTTGTTGCAAAAGAAGAATAGTTTCGGTAGTATCAGACGCATTGTTTTTTTGTTGCGCGCCAACAACGAAATGTACCAGGCAAATGCCCAGAGATAATATCGTTTTTTTCATATTTAAGTGAATGGATTAATAAAAGATGGTGGATACATCAATTACAAATCGGGGGCTTAAATATGGATTCTAAAAAAGTGGATTTTATGTGGCAAACAGTGGATGGGAATGGGATCATTTCAATAGTTAGAGGATGAATAATCAAAAAGGAAAAAACATGCGTAGGCAAATATTTCCATCCCAAGGTGGAGAGGTCAAGCAAATTTTTATTGGATGAATGTTCAGGTAAACAGGGAATGAGGTCTTTGAATATATTTTCCCATTTATCCGCTTTGGCCAAGACCCGCACTTGATTATTGTCCCAAGAAATTTCCTTGGTGTCATACCAAATGCCATCCACTTGAAATTCCTTTTTTTCTTCAGCATCCCTATGATTCCATTGAAGAGATGAAAACTGAAAAGTCTTCCATTGCGCAGCATTTCCCGTATGGGTCATTACCCATTGGTGTAATAACTTTTGTGTGCGCAGTGTCCATTGAAGATTAACGCCACCCATAATTACCAACAGGAGACATACGAAAACGGTTAATTTTTTAATTTTCTGATAGAGGAGCGGGAGCAACACCTTCCACATATTTCTGGATGATATTGATTTTTTCGGCTGTTTGCGCTCCCTTAAATCCATGAATGTCTGATGGTTTTGTGAGTGCAATATAGGTGCTTAAATAGTAACTAGACAATGGAAAAAACGACCAATGCCATTTTTCTTCTTGATAACCGCTGCGATCGGGATTCCCATCGTACGGTTGATAAAATCCATAGGACGCTGCATGTTCTCTCAACCAATCGTATTCTTTTTTTCCCTTGCCTGTATTAAAATATGCGGGCTCCAAAGAATTGAGGTCAAAGTCAGTTCCCCAATGATGACGGGATGTTCCTGGCATGGAACTGTATCTTAAAATCTTTTGTGCACAATCGACATCCCCAATTTTGGGATTTTTCTGATGTTCATTGTTCCACTTTCTTTCCCAAATGTTTTTTTGGGCTTCAAAGTTTCTGGATGCGCTGATGACTTTAAATACAACTCCTTCTTTTTGCGCTGCAGCAAACATTTTCTTCAATGAATCAATGACCTGGATTTGAAGATAGGCATCTTCCTTGGTGGTCATGTATTGCGGAAGGCGGGCAAATGATTGGTGCTTCGCATAATTCAATTTACCCATCAGCAAAGATTCGTCAATCTCCTGTGCGGTGACTGATCGCATGAAAGGAAGAGAAATTCCAAAAATTAATATAATCAAAAGGCGCATCAGTTTTCTGAAATATAAAATTCGATATTGGGAATGGATTTCAGAAATTCCAACGTTTCATCTGTTATCGCGATTTTTGTTTTTGTCCCTGATGACAAATTAAAAGCATCATTTTCTGTAACAATTTTCATTCTCACTTGGGCTGAACCTGCTGGAGAAGGTTGAAGTTCTTTGTCCAAAAGGTCTACCAATTCATCGGTCACGAAAGCCTGGTGAATGGAGATATTCAGAAATTTCCCAAGCTTACTTCTCACTTCACTAAGTAAATCGATTCTACTTATTTTGAACTCAAGCTCTTCAGGGCCATTTTGATCTTTTCTCTGCCATCGCGCTGCAACCTTACCCACCAAAATGACGGGGTAGTTGTCACTTAGAAAAGATTTTAATTTGATGTATTCTTCCCCAAATAAGCTGAATTCATGGGTTCCAGTGAAATCTTCTAAAGCAAATGATCCAAAAGGTTTTCCTGCTTTTGAAATTCTGTGCTGCACGTTTTTGATCATACCGGGTAACTTGAGTTCTCTTCCTCTAACTACCTTTAAATCTTGCAGCAATTCCAAACCGCCTTTGGAGCAGAAATTATCAATTTCCATTTTGTAATCGTCCAAAGGATGACCACTCAAAAAGATTCCAGCTACATCTTTTTCATGCGCCAACTGGGTAAATGTATCCCAAGGTTGATGTTGAGGAATGGATGGCTCTTGTATATCGTTGTCTTGTGTGTCACCAAATAGTGTAGCCATGGCATTGCTTTGATCGTCTCGACATGCGTTGCCGTACTTGATTAAAGTCTCAATAAACGTGGCGTTTTTCCCATCAGGGGTGAAGTATGCTGAACGTCCAATTCCAAATGAATCCATGGCTCCGCTCATGACCAAACCTTCGATGACGCGTTTGTTGCTTGTGCGTGCATCCACTCTCTTCATGAAATCATAGACCGTGGCAAAGCTTCCTTTTTTTCTTTCGGCGACAATACTTTCTACGGCACTCTCTCCTACGCCTTTAACTGCGGCAAGTCCAAAACGAATTTCACCCTTGCTATTGACATTAAAAAAAGCATCAGACTCATTGACGTCTGGTCCCAAAACCGGTAGTTTGTTTTTCTTGCAATCTTGGATGAAGAAAGTCACTTGTTTTAAATCACTCAACGATCCAGTCATGGCGGCTGCCATATATTCTGCGGGGTAGTTGGCTTTTAAATAGCCGGTTTGGAAGGCAATCCATGCATAACATGTAGAATGCGACTTATTGAAAGCGTAACTTGCAAAGGCTTCCCAGTCGGTCCAAATTTTTTCTAATTTGTCTTTGGGATGTCCATTGCTTTGTGCACCATCCATGAATTGCCCTTTCATCTTATCCAACTCCTCTTTCAGTTTTTTACCCATGGCCTTTCTCAAGCTGTCGGCCTGGCCTTTGGTGAAGTTGGCTAATTTCTGCGAAAGCAACATCACCTGTTCCTGGTATACGGTGATACCATAGGTGTCTTTCAAATATTCTTCCATCTCAGGCAAGTCGTATTGGATGGGTTCGATACCATGCTTACGCTTGATGAAGGAGGGAATGTATTCCATGGGGCCTGGTCGATACAAGGCGTTCATGGCTATCAAGTCTTCGAATACAGTGGGTTTTAAATCCTTCAAATGCTTTTGCATGCCTGGACTTTCATATTGGAATATGCTGACCGTATCACCGCGTTGAAAGAGTTCAAATGTCTTGGCGTCATCCAAAGGGATGTTTTCAATATCGATGTCGATGCCGTGTTTTTCCTTGATTAGGCGCAGTGCATTTTTGATGATGGTTAGTGTCTTGAGTCCCAAAAAGTCCATCTTCAGCAAACCGGCCTTTTCTACAACGTCATTGTCAAATTGTGTGCACCACATGTCACTGTCTTTGGCAGTGGCAACGGGTACAAACTGATCGATGGGACCTGGGGTGATGATGACACCACAGGCATGGATGCCCGTATTTCTAACAGAACCTTCCAGCATCGATGCTAATTTAACTACATCGCCCTCTGGTGAGGGATCGGTGGACAAGGATTGTAGTTTTTTGACGTTTTCTAAAAACTCGCGACCATAAGCTTTTTCCAATTCCTTGTGGTCTTTTTTGACAATGTCCTTCAGTTTGGCGTTGTCTGGAATGAGTTTAGCAATTCTGTCTGTGTCACTCAACGGTAACTCCATCACACGTCCTGAATCTCGCATCGCTGACTTGGCCGCCATCGAGCCGTAGGTGATGATTTGCGCTACTGCATTTTTTGAATATTTGTTTCGAACATATTCAATGACTTTTCCTCTTCCTTCGTCATCAAAGTCAATATCGATATCGGGCATGCTAACACGCTCTGGATTCAAAAAACGCTCAAAAAGTAGGTCGTATTTGATGGGGTCGACATTGGTGATACCAATGCAATATGCAACGGCTGAACCTGCTGCAGAACCACGACCTGGACCAACACTTACTCCCATTTCGCGGGCTTTGTTACAGAAGTCCTGAACAATTAAAAAATAACCGGGATAGCCAGTATGTGCGATGGTTTTTAATTCAAAATCCAAACGCTCTTCAATGGCGGGAGTGATGTTGCCGTATCGACGTTTTGCGCCTTCAAAGGTGAGATGCCTAAGAAATGCGTTCTCCCCACGTTTCTTTCCATCCTTCTCATCTTCAGGATCAATGAACTCCTCGGGTATGTCAAATTTGGGAAGTAAGATGTCTCTGCCCAAAGAGTAATGTTCGCATCGCTCTGCAATCCGAACAGTCTCAGTTATGGCCTCTGGTAAATCTTTGAAAAGATTGGCCATTTCAGCGGGTGACTTGATGTAAAACTCATCATTGGGAAATCCAAATCTGAATTCACGCCCTCGTTTACCAACATATTTTTTAGGTTTCGAAACCGATTCACCATCCTTTACGCATAGCAGTGCATCTTGGGCCTTGGCTTCCGATTTTTCAGTGTAATAGGTGTTGTTAGAGGCAAAGTAAGGCACATTGTATTTTTGACAGAACTTGAGCAAAGTGGAATTGACCACATCCTCTTCTTCGATCCCATGACGAATCAATTCAGCATAAAAATTTCCAGGGAAGTTTTCATTCCACCAAACAAAAGCTTCCTCAGCTTTTTCTTCTCCAACATTTAAAATAAGGTATGGAACCTCTCCCCATAATCCACCGGTGGTAACCAAAAGATCATCTTTGTATTGAAGGAGTGTTTCTTTGTCAATGCGGGGAACATAGTAAAATCCTTCAGTGAATGCGATACTGGACAACTTGGCCAAGTTGTGGTATCCGTTTTTGTTCAATGCCAACAAGACCGTGCTGAATCCATCATCTTTCGTTTCTTTGTTGTTTCTGTCTTTGCAAATATTTAATTCAGCTCCGATGATGGCTTTGAGTTGGGTTCCGTTTTTCTTGTTGGCTTTTTCAACTTCTTGATTAAATACAAACGCGGACATCATGTTGCCATGCTCCGTTATGGCAATGGCCGGTGATTCAATGGCAAAGGCTTTTTTGACGATGGAAGAAATTTCACTGGTGCTTTGCAATACCGAGAATTGCGAATGCACATGCAAATGAACAAAGGGGAGGTTGGTTGAAACCTCGTTTTGGGATACCTCCTGCGCTGGGTTGTTGGTGTCTTTTGTGTCAACCTCGTTTGTGAAATTGCTGGCAGCTAGTTTCGGAGCTTGATATAAATATTTTTCAACCAACTTGCCTTCCTCGGTTACGATTACCTTGCGTTCAAGCATGGCAAAGAAGCTTCGGGTAGTGGCTTCCACATCGTAGGCAGCATCATGGGCTTCTTGCATGGGTTCTCCAAAAAGCTTGAGATACAATTCGCCCAAAGTGGGCCATTTGAATTTGCCACCTTTTCCTCCAGGAATGGCACAGAAATCTGTTCCCCATTCTTTGGTGTCCAGTTTTGAAAACCGAGTGAGGTCCATTTCAAATCCTGCACGAAGAAATTCTGCGCCCATGACATTGATGTCAAATTCAATGTTGTGACCAACAAGGTATTTGGCTTTGGCAACGTCTTCCGCAAAAAGGGCGACTACCTCACCCAAATCTTGACCAACGGCATTGGCCTTTTCTGTTGTAATGCCATGCACCTTCACTGCGTTGAAAGGAATGCTAAATCCCTGTGGCTTGATGATGATGTTGTTGGCAGAAATCAACCGGCCATCACTCTCATGTAATTGCCATGCAATCTGCACGGCCCTGGGCCAATTTTCCAAGTCAGAGATGGGCGCGTTGTAATTCTGAGGTAGTCCGGTTGTCTCGGTGTCAAATATGATATACATGATGATGTCCTGTCTTTTTTAAATGCTTTGGCTTTTCCAATTTCCAAATTTCAAAAATGAAATGGAACAGATTCCCAGCACGATGAAGTAAAGATAATCTGCCATCCAAAGAATTGGCACTTCCCAAGTAGTGAATTTTACCATGGTGTATACAAACAAGGCATACACAATGGAAGTAATGACCTCTATCCAAAAACCGGCCATGGTGGAGCCACTGCCTTCCACAATGGCCAATAGAATCGAAGTGAAACTATAAATAATCATGGCAGGCAAAATAATTTGCATGGTGGCCAAAGTCAATCGGATGGTTTCTGCATCTTGGGTGAATTGTGATGCTATCCAATGGGGATATAGCCACAGGCCATGCGAGAGTAATAAGACACCACACAGATTCATCAGTCCCACTTTCCATGAGAGTTTTTTAATATCACTCCATCTTTCCTCAGCCATGAGTTGAGAGGTAAAGGTTCGGGTGGCAGATGAAAACCCCATTACACTTACCCAGGCCAGCATATACATATTGCGCACGATAAAAGCAGATTGCAATGACGCAGCACCGCGACTTTCGATCAAGGTGTAAAAAGCCATCCAAACCCCAAGAGCCAGTAACATCTGAAAGACAATGGGTAAACCCAATTTTAAAATAGCAAGTGTGTCTTTCCAATGCGGTTTCCAAAGCTTGTAGATGTGTTCTTTTCCCTTGCTTAAGCTGTATGTGATGAGGAATAGTAATCCGCTCATTTCTGCAAGGGTAGTGGCCAACCCAGCACCATCAGAACCCATGGATGAAATTCCCAAACCGCCATAAATAAACCAATAATCCAATGCCACATTGCCCAATGACGTAATTAATAGGGTGTACAGAATTACCCTTGTTTTGGCAATTCCTGACCAATAGGCAAGTAAAATAGCCGTAGGCGTGTAAAACCAAAAACCCCACTGTCGGTATTGTAAAAAACCAAGCATGTATCTTCGAATCTCTTCGTTTCCGATATTCAATTCTAGAAATGGAGGAAGAGCAAACCGCAAAAATATCCATTGCAAAAGCGCAATGAATAATCCCAAGAACCAGCCATTGCGCAAGATGCCATTGATTTTTTCTTCAGTGCGGTCACCAACCCTCCGGGCAACAATAATTTGAATAGCACTGGCTATTCCTGTCGTGATCATGCCTATGGTTATGTAAAACAAACCAACATAGGAAACTGCACTCATGGCATTGCCATTGATTTGCGCAACAAAGAAGTTGTCTGTGAAAACAACAAAGAATTGAATGAATGCGCCAAGGCTCATGGGAAGAGCAACTTTAAAGAGTTGTGACGTTTTTATGGAGAGACTTGGCGAATTCATGGTATATGCAAACTTACGCTTTACGGGCTTAGAATGTCCATTTGTGCAACTTATAATCCCTGAAACCATTGAAAATATTGGGAAATTGGCGGGGTGACGTCGTGGTTTTCAACAAAAACGGAGTTTTTTCAACAAAACGAACCGAAAATGCTTGCAGTACTTGCGATTCAGAATTTTCTGCTTTTACATTTGTCTTGTTCACAACATTACTAACCTTAAAAAATAAAGAAATGAACAAAGCAGAATTAATCGACGCAATCGCAGCTAACGCGAAATTGTCAAAGGCTGATGCTAAAAGAGCATTGGATGGTTTCATCGAAGTAACTACTAAAGCTTTGAAAAAAGGCGACCGTATCGGTTTAGTAGGTTTCGGTTCTTTCAGCGTTACTAAGCGCGCTGCTCGTATCGGTCGTAACCCACAGACTGGTAAAGAGATCAAAATCAAAGCTAAAAACGTTGTACGTTTCAAAGCTGGTTCTGAATTGGCTGCTAAAGTGTAATCCACTCAACAGTGAGAAAGCCGTTCCTTTGGGAGCGGCTTTTTTTTTGCATCATGAATAATCTCTCCATAGCACATAAACAATTACTGCTTCAAAGATTTGAAGCGGTGCTGACTGCTGAGCGTCGTCAAAAGTTTGAACAAGTTTGGTTGCAGCGAAATTCCTGTTTGCGCTTGGTCTTGGAGAATATCTATCAACCATTGAACGCCAGTGCCATAGTTAGGACGGCAGACGCCTTGGGCATTCATAATCTTCATATTGTAGAAAATGAACACCCATGGACGATCAATCGTAAAATATCCAAGGGTGCTTTGGATTGGCTGGATATCGAACATAGTCACAGTATTCAAAATACCTTGTTGACTTTGAAGACCAAAGGTTTTGAGATTGCAGTAACTGATTTTACACCCAATGCTATTGCGGTGTATGATTACAAACCTACTCGTCCGGTAGCTGTTCTGATGGGTACAGAATTGACGGGCATTTCAGAAGAAGCCCGTGCATTGGCTGATGTATCATTGGTAGTTCCCATGATGGGATTTACCCAAAGTTTAAATGTATCGGTGGCCGCTGGGATTGTCCTTTCGCAGTTGACGCCGGCTACACGTGCCTTGTGCAAATCCTTTCCTTATTCTGAGGAAGAGAAATTGGATGCACTTTTGCATTGGTCTAAAAATGCCATCTATTGGAGCGATACCATTATCCGTGATTTCCAAAAAGAAGTCGTTGGTTTGTGAATCAGTCTTGATTCATCAGATCCATCTTAAATAAGTACACTTGAGGTATCAAATCGTCCCAGGTCTTGTCGCGATTTAAGAATTCCTGGTAGCCTAGATCATAATAAATGAGGTATACAGGACTTTGCATCCGCTCTATAACCTCTATCAATGTGAAATCTTCTCCCCGGGCCCAATGAATGGACGCGATGGGTTGATTGTCCATTTGCAATTGCCAGTGATATCGAATGTGCTGTTTCCAGTCACTTTCAAATCTTGCCAAGGCTTGAAGCGCGGCGTTCTTTGTACTTTGGGTGTCTTTGATGCAAAGGGTAAAAGGATAGTAATTCTCTATTCGATGCGCATTTTGATACAATGAATCAGCTACACCAGTAACACCCATAACTTTATTTATTTCCGGATTTGGAGGGTATGCAAGGTGACAAATGCCTTGATGATAAGTGATGTTTTCGATGGTTGAATCCGATTTATGAATGGTGAGTGCTCCCTCGATTTTTCCATTGATTCTTGTAAATTGTATTTTGTTTCCGTTGTTTTCAAAGAGTACAACTTTTTCGACATGACCTTTCCTTTCTATTTTGCTGATTAAAGAATTGTTTTTAAAATTTTCTTCTACGCAAGTGGAGTCGTTTGAGGTGACTTGTCTTTTCAAGGGATTTCCCAAAACGTCGTTGATCTGGGCGTAAATAACCCCAGCTTTTTGGGTTTGAAGATAACGGTATTGATTAAACTCGGTTTTTTCATATTCAATGGTGTCAGCAGATGGATCATCATTGCGCATCCTGTAACACTGACCAGATGGGCTAAACCATCGGGTTGTATTTTGATTGGGCAGATGGTTGTGGTTGGTGATTTTTTGGATCATCGATAATTTTCCACTGGGATAGTATTCGCTTCGGGTTGCTTTTCCATTATCTGAGAATGTTACCTGTGATTGCAATTGGCCGTCCTCATAAAAGATCTGAAACGGATGCAGGCCTCTGAATGGATTGGATGTTGGATAATCATGAATTTCCCATGGTTTGCCATTGGGATAATTTCGGATGTATCGTCCCATTCTTCGCTCTTCTTCGGATATGGGTCTTGGATCAAAACGATATTCTTTTCGAGAAATTAATGTTCCGTGTTCATTTTTTTCTTCGGAAATTCCGGTAGGAACCAGAATGGGCGAAAATCCGCCTTCGTCAATGTCGTAGGGATGATAACCTTCTGGTTGGAATTCCAATTGTTCTTTTTCAGTGAGTTGCGTGTATTGAAATCGAAGCATGGTCATGCCATTTGGGAAATAAACTGTGATTTGAAGAATCCGATGGTGATCTGTGGTTTCCCTCAATTTCCATCGCTCATTGATTCTACCCAAACTGTCCCAAACTTCGTAGTTGGCAGAGAAAGGGCTTTTTTGTATCACATGGTAGTCGTGGGTTTGAATGTTGTGACTCCATTTTTGTTCTTGAATCAATTGGCCATTTTCAAATATTCTCACCGCACGATAGTCCTGGTGCTCTTCGACATGTTTGCCTTCCATGCGATGGGTGAGCGTCGAATCAGTATAATACGTGCTAAAAAAGTACAGACTGCCTTTCTTGTAGGCAGGATTCCAATCTTGGCCCAAGCCGAGCTGGGCGGAGATCAGCCATATCATTAGCAGAATTAAGCGCATGGGTACGAAGATAATGTGAATTCATTTTTCAATATGTGCATAATTTATATGTTGTACAATTTACCAAAAAGGTTTAAGTTCGATTTTTAATTGCCATGAAAACATTTCCATTTACCCCAGAATTGGGTTGGTCGGTCAGTCGATATGATATATTCAATACCTGTCGCCGAAAGTATTACCATAACTATTATGCAAAGCATGATGAACCTGCATTGCGAGATCGTGCATTGATGTTGAAGTCGATGACGACTGTTCCGTTGGAAATTGGGAATATTGCGCACGATGTGATGGAAAGTATTCTGCATCGGTTGATCAAGTCCAGTCAACCGGTAGATATTGTTCGATTAGAGGCTTTTGTCCGTCAACGTGCCCAGGAATATGTTACTTCCAAAAAGTTTTTGGAGGTTCATTACAAAGAGCAAGAAGAAATTGCTTGGGAACCAATTGCTGAAAGGGCTTTTGCTTCGATTCGAAATATAGTGACCTCCGATCGCTTTCAATGGATTTTGAATCTGCCTCAGTCATCCAAGGATCAATGGATGATTGAACCTGCTGGGTTTGGAGAGACCCGAATAGAAGGCATGAAGGCCTATTGCAAGGTGGATTTTATGCTGCCCCATGAGGATACCATTTACATCATGGATTGGAAAACGGGAAAGCCTGATCCTGAGAAGCATCGCAAGCAGTTGATTGGATACGCTTTGTTTGCGAGTTTTCATTTTGAAGGACGTTTCAATCATATTATTCCCATGGTGTGTTACGTGAAGGAAGGATATGAGGAAGTGCAGCCTGAAATTTCCAATGCGGATATTCAAGATTTTGTTGATACCGTTCGAAAAGAAACAGAGGAAATGAAATCCTATACTTTGGATGAGATGAAAAACCTTCCCAAGATGAAAGCCGCTTTTCCTCTAACCGACAACACTTCTTCTTGCAGATTTTGTGAATTTCGCGAGTTGTGTGACCGGTGAACGAGCCTGATTTTGATGTAACATTGAAACATGAAAATCACATTGGTTCAGACCGTGCTGAGTTGGGAGTCACCGGCTAAAAATTATTTGCGTTTGGATGGTATTCTTCAAAAACAATCCAAAACGGATGTGGTGGTTTTGCCAGAAATGTTTACCACGGGTTTCACCATGAATGTTCAATCGTTGGAACGTTTTGATTCCAATGGAGAGACCATTCAATGGATGCGAAATTGGGCCAAACATTTGGATGCGGTCATTACGGGGAGTGTGGCAATGATGACAGATTCTGGAGCAGTCAATCGTTTGATTTGGATGCGCCCCGATGGAACGTTTGATTTTTATGACAAAAGGCATGCGTTTACTTTTGGAGGGGAGCATGAGCATTATCGGTCGGGTGATCAACGTTTGATTGAACACTGGCGCGGATGGAATTTTTGTCCTTTGATTTGTTACGATTTGCGATTTCCGGTCTGGAGTAGAAATCGATTTCAACATGGCGCTCCGGATTATGATGTCTTGATTTATGTAGCCAATTGGCCCAACGCGCGCCGTGATGCTTGGAATGCTTTATTGAAAGCCAGAGCCATTGAAAATGTTTCCTATACCGTGGGTGTCAATCGAGTGGGTACTGATCCCAAAGAAAATGTATATGCAGGTGACTCCGCAGTAATCGATTTTAAAGGCAATGTACTTTGGACCCAGTCGGATATTGCGGAAGTGCAAACCTTGGAATTGAATCGTCAGGATTTGGATGAGTTCAGGGCAAAATTTCCGGCTTTGAAAGATGGGGATGCGTTTCAACTTTTGTGAAAAAGTGAATGATATACAGATTTTGCTTTATCCCAACTTACCTCCTGGTTTTCTTTTGCTTTTCCAATCTCCTCAAGGAGTGTAAATTTTAATTTTCCTTGCTTGTTTTTCTTGTCCTGGACCAAGTAGGGTAAAATATTCTCCCATGCAGGCATGGATGGTGGTTGGGGAAAAATCTCATCCAGAAATTGGAGCACTTCTTCTTGTTGTTCCGCGTCCATATCTTCAGAAAGTACGGTCGCATATTTCATACCCAGGGCAACGCAATATCCATGTGAAAGGGGTTGATTTACTTCCAGCCAATAGGATTCCAATGCATGTCCCAGGGTGTGCCCAAAATTCAATTGCTTGCGAATATTTTCTTCAAAGGGATCTTCGAAAACGATGTGATTTTTAATTTGAATATTCCTTTTGATGAATGGAATGATGTGAGGGACATCGATTTCTTCCAGCTCGTTGTATGCCTCCCATAATGCGCTGTCTGCGATCAGGGCATGCTTTATCATCTCGGCAAATCCAGAGATGATTTCCTTTTCTTCCAAGGTTTCCAGAAAGTGAGGGCAGATGATGAGTTGGTCGGGATCTTGAAAAGTACCCACGACATTTTTTATTCCAGAAAGATTGATGGCGTTTTTACCGCCAATCGCGGCATCGACCATTCCGGTAAGCGTTGTTGGAATATGCGCAAATGAAATCCCTCTTTTGTACAAGGCTGCAGCCATTCCTCCCAGGTCGGTTGTGCTTCCTCCTCCGATGTTGATGACATAAGCGTTGCGGTCTGCATGGTCTTCAATCCACTGATTCCAGATGTGCTGCAGAATCTCCATCTCTTTGCACTCTTCTCCTGCCGGAATCTCAATAACATTGGCTTGCGCAATGGGTGTGCATTGTTCCAACAGGTCATTCAACCACAAACCGCTGACATGTTCGTCGATTATCAAGTAAATGGCAGAAGCTTGCGCTAACTCTTCTTCAATGGATTGAAAGAGTTGGCTGAATTCGGTTTCCCAAGCGATATTGGGGTGGTCCATGACTTTAGCTAATGAGGGTTTCGATAAATTTCAAAAGTTGATCACGGCCTTGTTGTGATTCGGCTGAAGTTAAAAACAAATTGGGACTATCTCCCCAACGTTCGATCATCTTCTCTTCGTATTCCTTGAACATCCGAGCTGCGGCTTGCTCTTTGAGTTTGTCGGCTTTGGTGAAAATCACAGCCATGGGCAATTGCCATTCGAGCATTTGATCCATGAATTCCAAATCAATTTTTTGAGCTTCATGCCGGATGTCTACCAAGATGAATGTACAAACCAAATTCTCGCGCTCTTGCAAATAACGTTTGGACATGATTTGCCACTCACCGCGATTGGATTTGGATTTCTTGGCATAACCATAACCTGGCAAATCCACCAAATACCAATTCTTCCCTTGTTTGACTTTTACTTCAAAGTGATTGATGGTTTGTGTTTTTCCAGGAGTGCCAGAGGTTTTGGCAAGTCCTTTTTTGGTAACCAGCATGTTGATCAAAGAACTTTTACCCACATTGGATCGGCCAATAAAGGCCACTTCCTTTATATGGGGGTCTGGACATCCTTCTACCTTGGTGTTGGATGTTAAAAAAATGGCGTCAAGAATGTGCATCACAATGATTTTTCGGTCAACCAGCCTCTGAGAATTTGATTGAAAGTTTCAGGATGTTCCATCATGGGTGCATGTCCACATTCATCAATCCAATACAATTGTGCTTGAGGAAGCAGTTGTTGAAATTCATTCGCAACTTCGGGCGGGGTGATGGTGTCATTTTTACCCCAAATCAAGCAAGCCGGTACATCCATATTTTTTAAGTCATTGGCCATGTTGTGTCGGATGGCACTTTTTGCCAAAGCCAATATGCGGAGTACTCGATTGCGATCATTGACTACTTCAAAACATTCATCAACCAAGGCGTCATTGGCATGTTTGGGATCGTAAAAGGTAACCGCAACTTTTTGTCTAATAAATTCTTTGTCCTCACGGCGAGGGAAAGAAGAACCAAATGCATTTTCATAAAGGCCGCTGCTAGCAGTTAGTATCATGGCACGCACTTTATTGACATGCATTTTGGTGTATACCAAAGCAACGTGTCCGCCTAAACTGTTGCCCAGTAGCATCACTTGATTGAATTTGTGATGCTCCACAAAACGATGCAGGTACTCTGCCAACGATTTTACACCAGTAGTAAGAACAGGCATGGTATAGAGCGGAAGCATGGGGATAAGCACACGATGGGTTTTGGAAAACTCATCCAAGACTTCTCTAAAATTGCTCAACGCGCCAAAAAGCCCGTGCAAGAGAATCAGTGGCTCACCACTGCCTTTATCGATGAATTGAAATTCACCTTCTGTTTTCAAAAATTCTTCCATGTTGAATCTAGTTCAAAGGCGAAAATACCGCTTTTCTAGAGTGGATTATTCAATGTAGACAAGACCTTTTAACAATCCTAGGCTGACAACAATTTGTATTATTTGGAAGGGAAGGAGTGTTGTTCCCAAAAATTTGCCCATGCAAAAGAAACGGTTGCAGTGGAATACACCGCATCAATTGAGACAAATGGTCATGATTGCAATGGCAGTAATCATGGCCAGTGTGGGGTTGAAGGGTTTTTTGTTGCCCAATCATTTTTTGGATGGAGGTGTTACTGGAATTTCACTGATCGTCAATGCCATCACAGGATGGGATTTGTCTTTGCTGATTATTCTACTGAATATTCCATTTGTCTTTTTGGGGTATAAGCAGATCAACAAATACTTTGCTTTAAAAAGTGGAATAGCCATTTTTTCTTTGGCATTGCTGGTGCACTTCATTCATATTCCAGTTGTTACAGAAGACAAGTTGTTGATTGCTGTATTTGGAGGTGTTTTCCTTGGAGCAGGGATTGGTTTTGCCATGCGTGGGGGTGGTGTGATTGATGGAACGGAGGTATTGGCAGTCTCTGTCAGCAGACGCTCTACACTGAGCGTCGGTGATTTTATAACGGTTTTAAATGTGGTTATTTTCCTTTTGGCCGCTTGGGTATTTGATTTGGAAAAGGCGCTGTACTCCATGCTTACCTATTTCGCAGCTTCTAAAACAGTGGATTTTATCGTCAATGGTTGGGAGGAATACATCGGGATGACCATCATCTCTCATCATTCAACGAAAATTGAAGCGGTCATTCGGAAACATCTAAAAGGAGGCGTTACCATTTACAAGGGGGAATTTGGTTTTAGGGACATTTCACCTTCACATGAGAACAAGCGAATCATATTTTGCGCCATCACCCGCCTTGAAGTCACCAATCTGGTGAATATCGTGGAGAGTATTGATCCCAATGCTTTTATCATCCAGCATCCCATCAAAGACACGCGCGGTGGGGTAATCAAAAAGCGCCCGCTTCACTGATTCATTTCCTTCCAAAAAAAAGAGTCAATACCCTATCTGGGTCGACTTATGCACGTTAAGTTGTTAACATTCCCACTTTTTACCACCGCTCAATTTGACGTTCAAATTGGTGTTTAAATCTATGTAAATCAAGTGGTTGGGCTTTTAGCTTGTGCTTTATTTGAAATTCTGGTTTATCAAAAAGTGTAAGAAAATGGTAGTGCTGTGGTAAAAAGTGGGATTTTTGATTTACTTTCGTATCCACAACATGACCAACATGCTAAACCTGCTCGGAGAACATCATTGTAAGCTTGACCCAAAGGGTCGCTTGCTGTTTCCTGGAAAGTTGCGCAAGCAGCTTGAGCAGCATATACACCATGGTTTGGTTATCAACCGCGACATCTTTACCCAGTGCCTTGTTATTTATCCAAAACCAGAATGGGATCGTGTTAACGAGGAGATGAGTCGCTTGAGCCGATACAATCAGAAACATCAGCTCTTCCAAAGAAAATTCATGAAAGGCGCTACGCTTATCGAATTGGATAGCAATGGAAGGATATTGATACCCAGTGCATTGTTAGAATATGCACAAATTGATATAGACGAAAACAACGAATGTGTGATCACCGGTTTGGGTGAGAAGATGGAGTTGTGGAGTGCAAAAAATCACGAGAACGTGATTTTGGATGAGGATTTTGATTTTGGCTCACTTGCGGAAGATGTTCGTCAGGACATTGAGCGCAACAATAACGCGGGGTAATCATGGAATTAGATATTATCCAAGAGAATCAAGGAAATTATCATCGCGCGGTTTTGTTAAAAGAGAGTGTAGATGCCATGAATATTCAACCGGATGGTGTCTATGTAGATGTGACAATGGGGGCTGCGGGACATACCCGAGAAATTCTCTCCCGATTGACTACTGGTAAATTGTTTTCATTTGATCAGGATCGTGATGCGTGGAAGAACGCGCCTGTGGATCCAAAATTTACTTTGATTAAGGAGAATTTCGGAGACGCAAAAAATTGGTTACGTTTTCATGGTGTCAAAAAAGTCAATGGCTTGTTGGCGGATTTGGGTGTGAGCTCACATCAATTTGATACTGCCGATCGCGGATTTTCTTTTCGTTTTGATGGCCCACTGGATATGCGAATGAATCATCAATCGGCTTTGACAGCCAGCAAGGTGGTGAATGAGTATGAGGTGGATACCTTGATTAAAATTTTTCGTGTTTACGGCGAAGTCGAAAAACCGCACGTTGCGGCGCACAAGATAGTTGCAGCGCGCCCAGTGCGTACAACACAAGAGCTAATTGTTGCGCTGGTAGGTAACGAGGATTGGAAGGAACACCATCAATTTCTGGCCAAAGTTTTTCAGTCGTTAAGAATAGAAGTGAATCAAGAGATGCAAGTGCTTGAGAATCTTTTGACCCAACTTCCAGATATCCTCGTGGATGGCGGAAGAGCGGTTTTTATCTCATACCACAGTTTAGAGGATAGAATGGTGAAGTCATTTTTTCGAAGTGGCAATATTGAAGACAAGCAAGAGAAGGACTTTTTTGGAAATCTCATTCGCCCTTTGAAGCCATTGAATGCCAAGCCGATTTTGCCAAGCGCAGAAGAAGTAGAAGTTAACTCACGTGCGCGCAGCGCCAAAATGCGAATCGCTGAAAAAATAGGATGAGTCAAGAGAGTCAAAATACCGAAACCCAATCAACGGGAACGCCCAAGCCTAAAAAAGGTGTGGTGGCCGCCGTTTTTGGAGGTGATTTCTTGATGGGGGAGTTTGTACAAAAGCATTTGCTCTTGATTGGTTTTATTGCTTTGCTTTTGGTTTTTGATATTGCCTTGCAATACAAATTTGAAGATTATCACAAGTTGATCATCAAAAGAGAAAAGGAACTCAATGAGCAACGCACCATTTACAATGAGCAGATGAGTGCTTTGGAGACCAAAAAGCGACAAAGTGAAGTGGCAAAGGAGATTGCCAAAATGGGATTAAAGGAATTGTCAAAGCCACCCGTGGTTTTGGAACATACGGATACGATAGCACAACCATGAATAGCGTAAAGGTAAATTCCATTTGGATCTATGTGATCTTCGTTGTGCTCGTGATTGTGGGCGTTTCGGTGATTTCCAAAGCCGCGATGCTGCAATTGAATCCAGATAAGAATGCCACTGAATTGGCGATGTCTTTCACCAGTAAGATTCGCGAAATAGCGCCAAGTCGTGGTCAGATTTGGTCTTCTGACGGAAGTTTATTGGCCACTACAGTTTCGGAGTATGAATTGAGATGGGATTCCAAGGCCATTCAAGATGATGAAGAATGGGCAAAGGAAGTAGATTCAGTGTGTTTGGTGTTGGCCACATTTGATCAAGGGAAATCGGCCAAAGACTATCAGCGTTTATTTAAAAGTGCTGCACGCAAGAATGCGCGTTACGAATTGCTGGGAAGACATTTGACTTTTGAGGAGGTTAAACGTTTCAAGCAATTGCGTTTTGTTCGCAAAGGACAGAATAAAACGGGATTCTTATTCAAGGAAACCAAGAAGCGCGTCAAGCCTTACGGAAGCTTGGCTGCAAGAACCGTGGGCATTTTTCGTGATCAGAACAATGTGGGATTGGAGTTGACTTATGATTCCATTTTGGCGGGTCGTCCTGGAAAGCAATTGCAAGAGTTGATACCGGGCAATGTATGGAAGCCCATGACGGATGAATTCATTCAGGAACCGATTCCAGGGATGGACATCATTGCGACCATTGATGTTCACTTGCAAGATGTGGCTGAGCATGCTTTGCGTAAGCAATTGGACTCATTGAATGGCGAATGGGGATGCGCCATTTTAATGGAAGTAGAGACGGGTTATGTGCGGGCAATAGCCAATTTGGGAAGATCCAAGGACAGCACCTATTCGGAAATTATCAATTATGCGATTAGTCAATCAGTGGAGCCTGGCTCTACGATGAAACTCATGAGTTTGATGGCCGCCATGGAAAGTGGAAAAATCGAAGTAACCGATACAGTTAACACGGGCAACGGCGAGCGCAATTTCAATGGGGTGACACTGCATGATAGCCACAAGGGTGGTTATGGCAGTATCTCCGTTGAACAAGTTTTTGCGAAGTCTTCCAATGTCGGTACCGCATTGGCGGTGCGCAAGGCTTTTGCTTCTGATCCACAGAAGTTTTTGGATTATTTAAATGGCTTTGGATTGGGAACACCGCTGGGTATTGATTTGGAGGGTGAAGGTCGTCCCAGTGTTTACGCTTCAGTCAAAGATTCGAAATGGAGTGCCAATAGTTTGACTCAAATGTCCATTGGTTACGAGGTGGCTTTTACACCCATTCAAATTTTATCTTTTTACAATGCTGTAGCCAATCAAGGAAATTTGGTTCGCCCAAGTTTTGTTCAAGCGACGCGCTCCAAGGGCGGGCAGGTTAATGTCATTGAACCTACTGTACTCCGCAAATCTATTTGCAACGAGGAAACTTTGCAGCAATGCCGACAAATGATGGAGGCCGTGGGCAAGCCCGGTGGCACCGCCTTTGAAGCCTTTAAGAATTCACCATACAAAGTGGCGGGTAAGACCGGTACTTGTTGGTTATGGAAGAACGGTAGCTACCAAGACAATCGTTATCGTGCATCTTTCGTGGGCTATTTCCCAGCGGATAAACCCAAATACTCTTGTATTGTCGTTATCGAAGATCCCCGTGGATTGTATTACGCTTCTCAAGTAGCAGCTCCTGTATTCAGGGAATTGGCCGATAAAATTTACTCCACCTCATTGGATATACATGGTAACAATTTGGTTAAGGGTGACAAGCGTTTTGCGCCACAAGTAAAAACAGGGAAGAGCAAGAATCTTCATTTATTGAGTGATGCCTTTCATCTTCCGATTGTCAAAAAGGACAACGGAACGGATTGGGCTTATCCCATTTTGGAGGGAGAGCAGATGGTGCTTTCCGGTATGCAAGTTCGTGAAGGTGTTGTGCCCAATTGCCTGGGAATGGGGATGCGCGATGCCATACAGGCCCTGCAAGATGCGGGATACAAATTTAGAATTCAAGGGAAAGGAAAAGTTGTAGGTCAGAGTGTCGCTGCGGGAACCGCATTGAAGAAAGGGAATGTAATCATGATTCGTTTGCAATGAAATTATTGAAAGACATATTGTACAAGGTGCGCATTGAAGAGGTGGTGGGCAATACCCACATAGCTACCGAGGGTATGACCATGGATAGCCGCGCCGTACGTCCTTTTCATTTGTTTGCCGCTATCCGTGGGTTTAATCAAGATGGTCATTTATACATTTCTAAGGCCATCGAAAGCGGTGCAAATTGTATTGTTTGTGAGCATTTGCCTCAAGAGTTGATGGCCGATGTTACCTATGTGAGGGTTCAAGATAGCGCTGAGGCATTGGGGATTATTGCAGCCAATTACTTTGATAATCCTTCGGATAAGATTAAAGTAGTAGGCGTTACGGGCACCAATGGTAAAACCACCGTGGCCACTTTGATGTATGAGTTGTGTGAGTCTTTGGGAAAAAAGGCAGGTTTGTTGTCTACTGTTGTCAATAAAATCCACAATGAGTCGATCCCGTCAACCCACACAACACCCAATGCGATTGAGTTGCAGAAGTTGTTGTCTCAAATGGTAGAAGCGGGTTGCGAGTATGCGTTCATGGAGGTTTCCTCCCACGCTTTGGATCAAAAACGTACAGCAGGGTTAAAATTTGTTGGCGCTGCGTTTACCAATATCACCCATGATCATTTGGATTACCATGGCTCTTTCAATGCATACATCAAAGCCAAGAAATTGTTGTTTGATGGTTTGGGTGCTGAAGCTTTTGCATTGATCAACAATGATGATCGTCACGCCGAAGTAATGTCTCAAAACTGCAAAGGAAGGGTGTACACTTTTGCTTTGCATTCCATGGCGAATTACCGTGCGCGAATCATGGAGAATTCATTGGCCGGTTTGAGTTTGACCATTCAGCAACATGAGTTGTATACCCAGTTGATTGGCGAATTCAACGCATACAATTTACTTGCTGTATTCGGAATTTCAGTGCAATTGGGATGGGATGAAATTTCTGTGTTGACGGCTTTGAGCACATTAAAAGCGCCTGAGGGAAGATTCCAATATTTCAGATCTGACAAAGGGGTTGTGGCCATCGTGGATTATGCCCATACACCAGATGCATTGGCCAATGTGTTGGATACCATTGGTGCCATTCGTTCTGGAAATGAAAAATTAATTTGTGTGATGGGCTGTGGCGGTGATAGGGACAAAGCCAAGCGACCCGTAATGGGACATATCGCTTGCGAAAAGTCAACCCATGTGATTGTAACAAGTGACAACCCCCGCTCAGAAGAACCCAAGCAAATCATTCAGGACATTGTGGTGTCCATGGATCCCATCGAGCGGAAAAAAGTTTTAACCATGGTGGACAGAGAAGAGGCCATAGCTGCGGCTTGTGCTTTGGCTTCCCCTGGGGATATCATTTTGATTGCCGGAAAAGGGCATGAAAAATACCAAGAGATTCAAGGGGTTAAGCATCCGTTTGATGACTATCAAAAAGTAAAAGATCAACTCAAATCCATCGAGGCATGATATATCACTTGATTAAATATTTGGACCTTCATTTTGATTTTGTCGGCGCACGTTTGTTTCAGTATTTGAGCTTTCGCGCTGCTGCTGCAGTATTGTTGTCCTTGACCATTTCCATGGTTTTTGGAAAGCGATTGATCAACTGGTTGCGATACAAGCAAGTGGGCGAAACCATTCGTGATTTGGGTTTGGATGGTCAAATGCAAAAGTCGGGCACGCCTACCATGGGGGGTATCATCATCTTGATGTCAATCCTGATTCCCACTTTGTTGTTTGCTGATTTAACCAATGTATACATTCAAACCTTGTTGATTGCCACCGTCTGGTTGGGGATGATTGGATTCTTGGATGATTACATCAAAGTATTTAAGAAAGACAAGGAAGGATTGGCTGGTAGATTTAAGATTATCGGTCAAGTGGGTGCTGGTGTGATTGTGGCTTCCATGTTGTATTGGAATCCAACGGTAACCATCAAAGAACGCACAGATCACGAGTCCACCACTTCAGCCATGGTAGAGCAGACGGGTCAGTCAAGTGCAGTGGCCAATTGGGAAGAAACCAAAAATATCAAAACGACCATTCCCTTTATCAAGGATAACGAATTTGATTACAGTTGGTTGTTGCCACAATCCATGCGCACGCCGGTGGCCATGTGGGTTGTATTTACTCTGGTGGTGATCATCATCGTTACGGCAGTATCCAATGGCGCCAACATCACCGATGGAATTGATGGATTGGCAGCAGGATCCAGTGCCATCATTGGGGTGACCTTGGCCATTTTGGCTTATGTATCGGGTAATTACATTTTTGCGGATTACCTCAATATCATGTACATCCCCCGCAGTGGTGAGTTGACCATTTTTATTGCGGCATTTGTAGGTTCTTGTATTGGCTTCTTATGGTACAATTCTTATCCCGCTCAGGTGTTCATGGGTGACACAGGAAGCTTGGCTTTGGGTGGAATTATTGCGGTGTTCTCCATTGCGATACGCAAAGAATTGTTGATTCCTGTGCTGTGCGGAATTTTCTTGATTGAGAATTTGTCCGTCATTATTCAAGTTTCTTATTTCAAGTACACCAAGAAGAAATATGGTGAAGGTCGTCGTGTGTTTTTGATGTCACCATTGCACCATCATTTTCAAAAGAAGGGAATGCATGAAGCCAAGATCGTTTCTCGATTTTGGATCGTCGGAATTTTATTGGCAGTAGTAACCATCATCACTTTAAAAACAAGATAATGAGCAAGCGTTTGGTCATATTGGGTGGTGGAGAAAGTGGTACTGGTACTGCGCTATTGGGCAAGGCCAAAGGCTTTGAGGTATTTCTTTCTGATCAAGGAAGTATCAAGGAGAATTATATCCAAGAACTCAACGAAGCGCAAATTGAATTTGAGCAGGGTGGGCATACGGAGTCTTTGATTTTGAATGCTGACGTTGTAGTAAAGAGTCCGGGTATTCCTGAGAAAGCCCCTTTGGTTGTGGCCTTAAAGAACAAAGGGATTCCGGTGGTGTCAGAAATGGAATTTGCGGCACCCTTTAACCAAGCCAAAACGATTTGTATCACGGGTTCCAATGGTAAAACCACTACCACCTTGTTGACCTTTCATTTGCTCAAGGAAGCTGGTGTTAAAGTGGGATTGGGTGGAAACGTAGGCAAGAGTTTCGCTCGCCAGCTTATCGCTGATCAACCCGATTGGTTTGTTCTTGAATTGAGCAGCTTTCAGTTGGATGGCATGTTTGATTTTTGCGCGGACATTGCCATATTAACCAATATCACACCGGACCATTTGGATCGTTACGAATACCAAATGGAGAAGTATGTGGCTTCTAAATTCCGAATTGCCCAGAATCAAACCAAAGCACAGTTTTTCATTTACAATCAAGATGATCCTGAAACCCAGAAGTACATGGCCAACCATGCATTGGGCGGGACATTGATTCCATTTACCCTTCAAGATATCCCTGTTGGGGAGGAATTTGAAGGAGCATTTATTCAATCAGAAAACATCAACATCAACATCCATAAAAATCCAGTAATTATGAAAATGACATCATTAGCTTTGAAAGGAAAGCACAATGTGAACAACAGCATGGCAGCAGGCGTAGCTGCAAGAATTCTTGACTTGCGTAAGGAAATCGTTCGTGAGAGTTTGGAGAATTTTGAAAACGTAGAGCACCGTTTGGAATTTGTCACCAAGGTGCATGGTATTAGTTTCATCAATGACAGCAAAGCAACCAATGTCAATTCGGCATGGTATGCATTGGAGAGCATCAACACGCCCATCATTTGGGTAGCGGGTGGACAGGACAAAGGAAATGATTACAGTGAATTGTTGTCTTTGGTGTCCAAGCGAGTAAAGGCAATCATTTGTTTGACCAAAGACAGCAGCAAAATCCGCAAGGCTTTTGAGGGAGTAGTAGATACCATCATTGACTCCAATTCAGCTGAGCATACTGTGCGTGTGGCCTACGAATTGGCCAAAGAAGGCGATACAGTATTGTTGTCACCGGCTTGTGCAAGTTTTGATTTATTTGAGAACTACGAAGACCGTGGTCGTCAATTCAAGAAAGCAGTAAAAGGTTTGTAAGCCGTTATGTTTAGATATCTCAAAGGGGACAAGGCCATTTGGATGGTAACGATGATACTCAGCGTTATCTCTGTACTTGCTGTTTACAGCGGGGTGTCCACTTTGGGTAAAGATTCAGAGGGAACCTTTGGCGTATTGACACGCCATATCGGATTAATAGTAGCGGGCTGGGCCATCATGTTGGTTGTGCATCGCTTGGATTACCGATATTTTTCAAAGTTCTCGCAATTACTCATTTACTTCAGCATCATATTATTGGCCATTACGTTGTTGTATGGGGCCAATATCAATAACGCGGATCGCTGGTTAAAAATTCCTGGATTGGGGATTTCCTTTCAAACCAGTGATTTGTCCAAGGTGGTTTTACTGGTCTACCTGGCGCGTATGCTGACGGTGCGTAAAGATGAATTGCATAATTGGAAACGAGGTTTTTGGCCCATTGTTCTGCCCATTGGCTTGACGTGTGCCCTGATATTCCCTGCAAACTTTTCAACCAGTGCCATGTTGGGTCTGGTTTCGTTTTTGGTTTTGCTCGTGGGTGGCTTTCCGTGGAAATATCTTCTCACTATTGTGGGTGCCGTGTTGGTGCTATTGGCAGGTGTCGTTGCCGTGGGAGAGTATGGTCCTGAAAAAGCATTGCCCAGATACAAAACATGGAAGAACCGTATTTTTAATAAAATGGAAGCGGATGCGGAAGGCAATTATCAATCCGATCTGGCCAAGTATGCCATATACTCGGGTGGTTTGATTCCCAAGGGGCCGGGCACAGGTTCATCACGCAACTTTATGCCACATCCCTATTCGGATATGATCTTTGCTTTTATCATTGAAGAATGGGGTTTGATCTTGGGTGGTTTGCTTTTGGTCATGCTCTATTTTACTTTTTATTATCGATCGATTCGCACCTCTTTGAATTGTCCTTCTCGGTTTGGTCAGCTCATGGTCTTTGGTTTATCCACGTTGATCATCCTTCAGGCCTTAATCAATATGTCAGTTTCAGTGAGCTTAATGCCCACTACCGGTCAACCATTGCCGTTGATTAGCTTGGGAGGTACCTCAACATTGTTCACCTGTCTTTCCATTGGAATGATCATCAGCGTGAGTCGAGGCAAAGGGGATGTCGATGAAGATCAATTTGTCGAAGAAAACAACCCCGAAATGCATGCTCAATAGCGTTATCATATCCGGTGGTGGAACAGGAGGTCATATCTTCCCAGCCATCGCTATCGCCCAAGAAATTCAACGCCAATATCCCAAGGCCCAGATACTTTTTATTGGTGCTGCTGGGAGAATGGAAATGGAAAAAGTTCCGGGTTTTGGTTACCCCATTGTTGGATTGCCGATCGCTGGTATTCAACGAAAATGGGATTGGAAAAATTTTCTACTTCCTTTTAAAATTGTCAAGAGTTTGTGGTTGGCCAGGGCAGAGATGAAAAAATTCAAACCCGATGCGGTAATTGGTGTTGGGGGTTATGCCAGCGGACCGACTCTACGAATGGCGCAATGGATGGGCATACCCAGTTTTATTCAAGAGCAAAATTCATTTGCTGGGGTAACCAACAAGCTGTTGGCAAAAAAGGCAACTCAGATTTTTGTGGCATATCCCAATATGGATCGTTTTTTTCCAAAGGAAAAAGTCCTACTCAGTGGTAACCCCATTCGGTTTAAATGGGACGCCAATCGCTATCCCAAGCCTGAGGCCCGATCTCATTTTGAATTGGATCCGGAACGAAAAACCATTTTAATGATAGGCGGAAGTTTAGGTGCAAGAGCCATGAACCAGGCCATGGATCAGTATTTAGAGGAAATCTTGGAATGGGGAGTGCAAGTGATTTGGCAAACTGGGAAGAATTATATTCCCCAGGAAAAATGGACCAAGCATCCGCAAGTTTGGGCAGGTCCTTTCATCACAGAAATGCACCAGGCGTATGCAGCAGCGGATTGCATTGTTTCTCGAGCTGGAGCAATGTCAATCTCAGAGTTGAGTTGGGTGGCCAAGCCAACGGCGTTTGTTCCTTCACCCTATGTTGCAGAGGATCATCAAACACACAATGCGATGGCGCTGGTGAATGATGGGGCCGCTTTACTCATCAAAGAAAAAGATATTCAAGCCCAATGGCTACCGGTTCTGAAACAGCTCATTGATTCAGTAGAATCCAATGGTGAAATGTCAGATCGTTTGCTGCGATGGGCCAAGCCCGATGCTGCGGAAGTGATTGTTCGTTCGATTTCCCAATCTATTAACTCATGAGTCATCAATTGCAAAAAGATACCATCTTTTATTTCCTCGGAATTGGAGGAATTGGAATGTCCGCATTGGCCCGTTTCTTTCACCAAAAGGGACATATTGTTATGGGCTATGATAAAACCTCCACGCCTTTAACTCAACAGTTGGAAATGGAGGGGATGGATATTACTTATGAGGATGATTTGTTGAATTTGCCTTCACTTCTGCGCAATACACCAACAGAGAAAATATGGGTTTGTTATACGCCAGCGATTCCCAAGGATGGTATTTTATTGAATTGGTTCAAAGACCAAGAATTTCCGATGATGAAGCGAAGCGAATTATTGGGAAAAATCACCGAGCGATACCAAACCATTGCCGTAGCGGGAACCCATGGTAAAACCACGACATCATCATTAATCACCCATGTGCTCACGGCATGTGGATTTCCGGTGAATGCTTTTTTGGGTGGTATCTCCGCCAATTTCCAGTCGAATTTGGTGACCGCGGATAGTCATTGGGTGGTAGTAGAGGCGGATGAATTTGATCGAAGTTTTCTTACCCTATCTCCACAATTGGCAGTCATCACGGCAGTGGATCCGGATCATTTGGATATTTATGGAGACGCCAAAACCTTTGAGCAAGGGTTCCAGGCATTTGCTAAGAAAGTTGAAGCGGGAGGCAAAATTTGGTCTCAGTCAAGCATCACCACGGAGTGGGTGGAACTCGCTTCCAACGTTGAGGTTTTGACTTATGCCAATGGCAATCGAGGCAATTGTAGGGCAGAGAATATTAGGATAGAGGAAGGGAAATTTGTATTTGATTATAAAGGAACCGTTGATATTCCCAATGTGCAATGTGGATTGGCGGGGGTACACAATATTGAAAATGCAGTGGCGGCCATTTCCGTTGGCCTTCATTTGGGTTGCGATTCCCGAGCGATCGCACAAGCTGTATCTACTTTCAAAGGCGTTAGTCGACGATTTGAGAGAGTGTACTCGGATGCCAATCATGTGGTCATCGATGACTATGCCCATCACCCAACTGAAATCAAAGCGGCCATTGCGAGTGCCCGCATGTTGTTTGAAGGCAAGAAAATGGGGGTGATTTTCCAACCGCATTTGTTTACCCGAACCCGTGACTTTTTAGATGGATTTGCAAATGAACTGAGCAAGGCCGATGCGGTGATTTTGCTCCCCATTTATCCTGCCCGTGAACTTCCATTGCCCGGTGTTGATTCACAATCGATACTTGATAAGATTTTAATAAGCGACAAAAAGGTATTGGAAAAAAGTGAATTATTGGAGATTGGAATACCTGCGGATTGGGAGGTAGTCATGTTCCTAGGAGCAGGCGACATCGATCAATTGGTAAGGCCCATTTGCCAAGGCATACAAGAAGGATGAGTCAAAAAGTACAGGGTAAAATATCATGGCGTAAGGTCGGCATTGTGTCGGCCTATGTGGCTTTGTTTGCGCTGTTAATTACCTTATCCGCTTTTAGCACCCAGCATCAAAATGCATTGAAATGTTGGAAGGTGGAAGTTTCTATCCTGGACAATGGCAGTGGTTTTCCGATGATGACAGAGGATGAAATTTTGTCATTGTGCAATGAAGCCAACGCGGGAGTGGTTGGAAAGATGAGTCCTGAAATTGAAGTTCCGGAGATTAGAAGATATCTGCTCATACAACCATACATACGCAAGGCTTCCGTTTATCAAACTTTGGACGGACGATGTCAAATAACCGTGGAGTTGAAACGCCCCATCGCGCAAATCATTGATTCAAGTGGGGTAATGATGTACATCGACGAAGAAGGTTGGACTTTGCCCATGAAAGAAGGATTTGCTGCGGATGTCCCCGTTTTCACCGGTCAATTTCGAACACCGATGTTGACAGAACCCATTGCCATGGACGACAAAGCCAACGCTTATCACCACGACATCTGGCGCATGGCACAGCATATCGCATCGCAACCCCTGTGGGATGCACAGGTGGATCAGATGGTTTGGGCACCCCGCGTAGGTTGGGTGATGTACCCCCGAATGGGCGGCCAGATCATCCGCTTTGGTGAGGCCCAAAACTTTGATCTTAAAATGAATAACTTATTTGTTTTTTACAGCAATACGCTTCCACATATCGACTTGGAACAGTATGATACGCTGGATGCGCGTTTTGCAAATCAAATTATTGGATTAAAAAGAAATTAAACAGCCCTATGAAAAACGAAATCATTGTTGGATTGGACATTGGTACCACAAAAATTGCTTGTATTGTCGGACGTTATGACGAGCATGGAAAGGTGGAAATTTTAGGCATTGGCAAGTCAGAAAGTGTTGGGGTACAACGCGGTGTAGTGGTGAATATCAACCACACGGTGGATTCAATTAAAAAGGCAGTGGCCATGGCCTCTGAGAAATCCAACGTCGATATTAAAATAGTCAACGTGGGAATTGCGGGTCAGCACATCCGCAGCACACAGCACCAAGCCACGCGCACCCGATCCAATTCTGAAGATGAGATTAGCAAGTTGGATATCGAGATGATGACTGCGGATATATGCCGTATTCCGGTTGCCCCTGGTGAAAATATTATCCATGCCTTGCCGCAGGACTTTACCATCGATGCCGAATCTGGAATCAAAGATCCGGTGGGTATGGCGGGAATCAGAATGAAAGCCAACTACCATGTTATTACAGGTCAGATCTCTCAAATAAACAACATCTACCGTTGCGTAAGAAAAGCCGGTTTGGAAGTGGCCAATTTGACATTGGAGCCCTTGGCGAGTTCGGCCTCTGTATTGACCGATGAAGAGATGGAAGCGGGTGTGGCCTTGGTTGATATTGGAGGTGGTACGACGGACATCGCCATTTTTTACGATGGCATTATTCGCCATACTGCGGTGATTCCTTTCGGAGGAAATATCATTACCGAGGATATCAGAAACGGTTGTTATATATTGCCAAGGTATGCTGAGGTGCTGAAAGTAAACCACGGTTATGCCTTGGAGGAAGCGGTGAAACAAAATTCAGTGATTGCCATCCCCGGTTTGGCGGGACATCCCAGAAGAG
>CALJKR010000032.1 GCA_937974555.1 uncultured Flavobacteriales bacterium
GTATGTCGTCGCCGATCTTCGAAAACCCTCAGAGTAATCTGGGGGTTTTTTGTTTTATGACCTATCTCAATTTAATCTCGGGTCTATTGTTCGAAATTTGCGACCTATTCTATTTCTATGTCGTCGCTTTTGTTCAATAAATACAATGTCCCCGGACCGCGTTATACCTCTTATCCAGCAGTTCCTCATTGGAACGATGGTGATATCCTTAATCAGTGGACAACATTAGCCAAAGAATCTCTGTTGTCCATTCCTTCTGACTCAGGAATCGCGCTTTACATTCATTTGCCTTATTGTGAAAGTCTTTGTACCTATTGTGGTTGCAATACCCGAATTACGGTGAATCATGATGTGGAAGTACCCTATATTGATGCGCTCTGTAAAGAATGGGATTTGTATATGGATATTTTGGGTGATGATTGCACCTTATCTGAAATACATCTAGGAGGGGGAACTCCTACTTTCTTTCATCCGGACAATCTCAAACGATTGATCAAACACATCTGTTCCAAGGTAAAATTACATCCGAATTTTGAATTTAGTTTTGAAGGTCATCCCAACAATACTACTTTCGAGCATCTACAGACACTTCGCGAATTGGGTTTTTCTCGCGTAAGTTTTGGCGTACAAGATATGGATCCCATTGTGCAGGATATGATCCACCGGATCCAGCCTGCAGAGAATGTTAATCGCGTGATGCGTGAATCCCGAGTATTGGGGTATTCCAGTGTGAATATTGATTTGGTGTATGGACTTCCCAAGCAAACCATGAAAAGTATTAATCTGACTTTTGATGATGTCTTAAAATGGAAACCAGACCGCATTGCTTTTTACAGCTATGCGCATGTTCCATGGATAAAGCCAGGGATGCGAAAATTCACGGAAGCTGATCTTCCTTCGGGAATTGAAAAGAGAGCATTGTATGATTTGGGCAGAAAAAGATTAGAAGAGGCTGGCTATGTCGAAATTGGAATGGATCATTTTGCTCTCCAATCAGACCCGCTCTTTCATGCTTTTCAGCAAAAGAAATTGCATCGAAACTTCATGGGCTATTCCACCACGAATACCCCATTATTGATCGGCCTCGGCGTATCTGCCATTAGTGATTCATTTACGGCATTTGCTCAAAATGAAAAAACAGTTGAGGCCTATGTATCAAAAATAAACGCGTCGGAATTTGCACATTTCAAAGGTCATGTGTTGAGCGAAGATGAATTGAAAATACGTCGATACATTGCATCGCTCATGTGCCATTTTGAAACCCATTGGGAAGACGATCCTTTTTTGGATCTATTAATCGAGGACAGAAAGATGTTGTGGAATGAGTTAATTGCAGATGGATTGGTTATCCTTCAACAGGGAAAAATTGAGGTGACAGACCAAGGCAAAGGATTTGTTCGAAATGTTTGTATGACTTTGGATCCGCTTCATTTACCCACCCCAGACGCGATTTTCTCCATGACAGTATAAACTCAATTTTTTGTTTTGTCTTTGGGTGCAATTCGTTACATTTGGTTTATGCCACCAAAAAAACTCATCATCGCGTTGATGTGTGCTTTGTCCACCACCAATGTATTTTCTCAATTCTACACGGAATTGTTTTCAGCCAATCAACAGATTTATCGGGCCTCTGATAAATCAGGTGAAGACAGTGTCTTTACCTACAATCAATTTGTCAACTTCATGCTTCCCATAGTGCGGAAGAATCAAGACGCCATCATCATCAGGGGCGGTTATGAAAGACTGCAGAGCATTGGCGATAATGGATGCCAAACAATGAGTTCTTTGGCATTGCCCATTGGTTACAGTTGGACATCAAGAAAGAAACCGCAATGGAAATATTTGGCATTGGCCCAAGCCAAGGTTTCAGGAACATGGCAACAGGGAACGGATTGGAAAAATCAAATGCAATACGGCGGTGTTTTTTTGGCCACCAAAACACTGCGACCTGAACTCCGTTGGAAGATGGGCGTATTTGTCAATCGGGAGGCCTTTGGGCCCTTTGTCATTCCGTTGATTGGCTGGGATTGGAAAATCAATGAACGTTGGAAAATGATTGCTTTACTGCCCAACATGTTGAAAGTAGAGTACACGATGATTCCCGATGCTGTGAATGTTGGCTTTGCTTATCGTTCCTTTACAAGGTCGTTCTTCAATACACCGGATGCTGGCTATGTTCGGTACAATGAAATGCAATTGAAAACCTATTTAGAATACCATTTCAAGTCGTATTACACATTTGTGGAAGGAGGTTATTTCATTGGTCGGGCGCCCCGATATTTCTCGAACGCAGATGCCCAAACAGCCACCGAAAACGCTTTATATTTTAACACAAAACCATTTTTTCTTTTGAATTTCGGCGTCGCTTTGCGATTGGCGAATTAGATTTTTCGGGGCGAATGTCCATTCGCATAGAACTTCAATTAAATAAAATTCTGCAATTTTTTTGGGGCGAATGTCAATTCGCCCCTACGGACATAATTTATGTCGATTTCAAATAATTTATGCGTGGGGTCAGGTGATGTTTAGATTCAATTTTGGATGAAAAATATTAATGCCAAAATCAAAATTGAATATTGCGTCAAATGGTAGGGTTTCTACTAGATGGAAGTCGCATGATTATGGAAGGCTGAGAAGGTCACATAAAATGAATGAAGATTCATTGCTGTAAGGCGATATCTTTGCAGCATGAGTTCAACCCATGAAACCATTTGCGCATTGTCCACACCACAGGGTGTCGGAGGTATTGCTGTGGTGCGGATCAGTGGTCCCGATGCGTTGTGTATTTCTCAGAAAATAGTGCGACAGTCTTTGAATGAAACCAAAGTTCGTGTTGCACAATTCAGGGCCATCATGGATGGGGATCAGATTTTGGACGAAGCTGTGTTGACTTATTTTCAAGGTCCTGCCAGCTTCACCGGCGAAGATGTTGTGGAGATAGCGGTGCATGGTTCGCGGTACATTCAACAGCGATTGTTGCAGGTTTTGGTAGAGCAGGGTTGTCGTATGGCACAACCAGGAGAATATACCATGCGTGCCTATTTGAATGGCAAGTTGGATTTGAGTCGTGCGGAGGCGGTAGGTGATGTGATTGCAGCGGAGAGCGCTGCAGCGCACAAGCAAGCAGTGCACCAGATGCGAGGCGGATTCTCTCAGGAGATCGATGGCCTGCGAGAGAAGTTGATTCAGTTTGCGTCATTGTTGGAATTGGAGTTGGATTTTGCAGAGGAAGATGTTGAATTTGCAGATAGAAGTGCCTTGCAAAAATTGTTGGCCGAAATAGAAAAGGTAGTCGTTCGATTGCGCGAGAGTTTTCGCTTGGGTAATGCCATCAAGCACGGCATACCCACCGCCATCGTTGGCGCACCCAATGCCGGGAAGTCCACCTTGTTGAATGCCTTGTTGAATGAAGAGCGGGCCATTGTCAGTGATATCGCAGGGACCACCCGAGATACCGTAGAAGAGATATTGCATTTGGGCGGAGTCCAATTTCGGTTGATTGATACAGCAGGAATCCGTGAAACCCAGGATACCATTGAGCGCATGGGCATTGAGCGCAGTTGGGAGAAAGCCTCACATGCAGAAATGATCTTATGGATGGTAGATGGAGGACGTTGTTCTCAAGACCAAATGGAAGCAGAGTGGAAGCAGATACAGGCAGTCCGTAGACCCGAGTCCAATGTATTGTTGGTCATCAACAAACAAGATCAGGCCGATACCCAGATTGCCTGGGAAGCCTGTCCACAGATTCGTATCAGCGCCAAGGAGAAGCAAGGATTAGAAGCATTGAAGGCCCAACTCAGTTCCCATTTTCAAGAAGAGTTGCAAGGTCAAGACACAATAGTCACCAATGCCCGTCACCACGAGGCTTTGGGACAGGCGTTGCAATCTTTGCAGGAAGTGCAACGCGGCATGAGCGCCCAGCTCACCAGTGACCTATTGGCCATTGACATCCGCAACACCCTGTATCACTTGGCCAGCATCACCGGCGCAGTCTCCGCCGATGATATCTTGCATTCGATTTTCAGTAAGTTTTGTATTGGAAAGTGAGTTAACCTTCAGCGATCATCGGAAACACCTCCATCGATTTTCTCAATGCATAAAAGGGTAGGGTGGTCATCAGATGATGAACCTCTTCTTCTGATTTGTCTTTGAAGATCAGGATGGCGCCGTTCCTGGTGGGACGTAAATACAGTTGTTCCAAAAATCCTTCTTGTTTCCATTGTGCAACTACCGCACGTTCCTGTTGTAGAATCTCCTGAAAATTGCTGGGTAAATTTTCTAAGTCGATGGTGAGGATGACCAATACTTTGTTCATGATATTTTTTTTATTGTTTGTGCTCTGATTTATTTGGATTCATCTAAAAAAGGATAATCAATATACCCTTGGTCCTTCCCTCCATACATGGTGGCGCGGTCGGCTTGATTCAATGCTGCATTCAGCTCGAATCGCTTAGGCAAATCGGGATTGGCCAAAAACAAAGTGCCATAGGAAATCATTGCGGCTATGCCTTTTTCCAATTCAGCCTCACCTGTTTCTCTGTTGTATCCACAATTGGCGATAACGGAATGTCGGGATATTTTTCCAAAGGTGTCAATACAATTTTCAGGATAGTGGGGATATTGTTCTCTGTCAAATGGTACATTCATGATGTGCACATAAGACAACGGCAACTCATTTAAATGGTTTATCAAATGGGTGAACTGCTCAACGGGATGCGCATGCATGATGTTGTTGTAAGTACTGGTAGGTGATATGCGAATGGCGACTTTGTTTTCTCCTATGGCATTGACCATTTCTTGCATGACTTCTATGACAAATCGATTTTTATTCTCCAAGCTCCCGCCGTACTCATCGGTTCTGTGATTGGCGCTATCCGCCAAAAATTGATTGGGCAAATAGCCAAATGCAGCATGCAATTCAACCCCGTCAAATCCGGCTTGTATGGCATTGATCGCGGCATCCTTGTAATCCTGAATGATGGCTTTTACTTCTGCATGCGACAATTCATGCGGCGTCTCATAGTCTTTTAACCCTTCCATGGTGAAGTGCTGTTGTCCTTGAATGGCAATCGCTGAAGGTGCTTCAGGAGTATCGCCATTTTTCACTAATGAATGACCGACACGCCCCGTGTGCCAAAGTTGGGCATAAATAGTACTTCCATTCTCATGGACACTAGCGGTTACCTTTTTCCATGCTTCTATTTGCTCGTTGGTAAAAAGCCCCGGAGTCATTGGACTGCCTAAAGCACGTCTACTGATGTTGATGGCTTCACTGATAATCAGACCCGCGCTTGCGCGTTGCGTATAATACAATACGGTTGAATCACTTACCACACCGTTGAAGTCTGCTCTGGAACGGGTCATTGGTGCCATCGCCATTCTGTTTCGAAGCGTGATGTCCCCAATTTTGACAGTTTCTAAAAGTTTCATTGTTTAATTTTTGGCGAATCTAGTTCTATTACTTTACTTTTGAAAGTAGTTACACTTTTGTACAGTAGTAACCCAATGTAAAGCAATCAATGAAAATGGGTAGTTATGAAAGAAAAAAAAATTCAGGAAATTCCATACAAGTGCAGTTTGAAAGATGTTTTGGATGTGATAGGCGGTAAATGGTCGATGCCCATCATCTATATTTTATCCAAAGGCAAGTTGCGTTTTAAGGAAATTGAAAGGACGATTGAAGGTATCAATACACGCATGCTGGTTAAGGAGCTCAAGAATTTGGAAGCCAATGCGATTGTTACGCGAAAGGTGTATGCCACGGTCCCGCCAACTGTGGAATACGATTTAACGGATAAAGGAAAAAAGCTTCTGCCCAGTATAGAGTCATTGTACCATTGGGGACAGAAATACACTTGATGATCAAACAAAAAGGCCCGAAAGGGCCTTTGTACTTTATTTCAATTTGATATTTAGGCTTTCCGAACGAATTCTGATTTTAAGCCCATGGAACCAAATCCATCTATTTTGCAAGAGATATTGTGGTCGCCATCTACCAAGCGGATGTTTTTGACTTTGGTTCCGGCTTTTACGGGCTTTGGTGCACCTTTTACGGGCAAATCTTTGATGACAATGACGCTGTCTCCGTCGACCAAAGGTGTACCGTTTGAATCCAATACCTGACTGGATGCGGCGGCAGCGGCTGCTTCCTCTGCTTCTTCAGAAGGACTCCATTCATGAAAACATTCTGGACATACCAATAAATTATCGCTGGGGTAAGTGTAGGCAGATTGACACTTGGGACATGGGGGGAAGTTGCTATCGCTCATGATTCTTGTTTTGTGTCGCGAATATCGCGCGAATCATTCGGTCAACCAAAGGTCTTGATATTTGTCATCTGGATCATATTGCTGCGCTTGCTTGGCTATATTGAATTGTCGCCAACCTCTTGGGTCGTGTCCAACGCCTGCCAGGTAGGCCCAGTTTCCCCAATTGCTCGCAGGGTCGTAGTCAATCAATTGCTCTTCAAAATAGGCTGCGCCGTAACGCCAATCTTGCGCATACTCATGCACCCAGAAGCTGGCTACATTTTGACGCCCTCGATTGCTCATGAATCCGGTGGCCTTGAGCTCACGCATGTTGGCATCAATGAAGGGTTGTCCTGTAGTGCCATTTTTCCAATTGTTCCACTTGGCTTTATCCAATGGTATGGGGGCACACCTTGGACTTTGCAGTCCCGCCCATTGAAACAACTGGATGCCCGTTTTTTGCATCGCGAAGTGAAAAAAATCGCGCCACAAAAGCTCAAATATCATCCAATAGGTCGATTCATTTCCTCCATGCTTCTGCTCATAGGTTTTGACTTGGTGATAAATCATTCGGGGTGATAATGCGCCATGCGCAAGCCACAGAGAGAACTTGGAAGAGTATTCGCTGCCCACAAGACCGTTGCGGGTTTCTTTGTATTGGCTGATGCCATGACTTTGAAATAAGTACTGATCCAGTCTGTGGAGTGCTTGCGTTTCTCCTCCACAAAAAGGGATGGCTGTCCTGTTGTCTTGAAGAACACTTTCTATTTTTATTTCAGTCTCTTGGATTGCGGCCAAATGACATGCATTGATTTGGGTTGGGGCGGGATGGAGGTCGATCATTTTCCAATTGCTTTCGACCTTGTGACGAAAGGGAGTAAATCCATCAGGCAGATTATCCAGCGAAAAGGGGAGGTCAACTTCGCGAAGCAAAGTACGATCCCCAGCTTGATGTAGGCTGATGTGATGGTCGCTCAACGCTTGCTTGGTTTTTTCAATCTGTGATTTTTCTTCAGGGAAAAATTCTCTTAGGGTGTAAACGGTATCTATCTGATGTGCTTTACAGAATTCAAGAATGGCTTTTTCTGCGGGTCCTTCAAGAACGTGCAAATTGCTTTGAAATGATTCAAGTTGCAGTTGCAAGTCGCTCAAGCATTCAATTAAAAATTTCTTGCGATGCATGCCCATCTTCTGGGTACCCCAACGTGTGGTTTTTTCATGATTCGGGTCAAAAACATATACAAAGGCAATGGGGCGCTCAGTAGTGAGTGCCAAGTGCAAAGCTGTGTTGTCATGCAGACGCAAGTCAGATTTGAACCAGTATAGAATGGGTGTCATAATTGTTCGATTTGATGTAGATATTTTTCTGCTTGCGCGATGATGCTTACCTGCATTTCGGGCTTCATTTTATTCCACACCGCATACATCATCGTCATGCGGGGATTCTTGGCAAACTTCTCTTGGTGTCGAAATAGGAAATGCCAATACAAACTGTTGAAAGGGCAAGCTTTGTCGCCTACTTTGTCGCTTTTCTTGTAGAAACATTTGCCGCAATAGTGACTCATTTTGTCGACATAGGCTGCGGAGCTGATGTAGGGTTTGGTGGCTACGATACCGCCATCGGCAAATTGACTCATGCCTCGGGTATTGGTGATTTCCACCCACTCGATGGCGTCAATGTATATGCCGAGGTACCATTGGTCCACTTGGTCAGGATGAATGCCCGCGAGCAGAGCGAAATTACCTGTAACCATTAACCTTTGGATATGATGGGCATAGGCGTATTGCAAAGATTGTTGGATGCTGTGTTGAAGGCAAGCCATCTTGGTTTTTCCATTCCAAAACCAAGCAGGTAATTCACGATCGTGATTCAAGAAATTGCTATCTGCAAATTGCGGCATGTGCATCCAATAAATGCCACGCATATATTCTCGCCAGCCCAAAATTTGGCGAACAAATCCTTCAACTTGATGGTAGGCAATTTTTTCAGGACGTTGATGGTATTCTATGACAATGCGGTTGACGACCTCTTGCGGATGCAGGAGTTTGATGTTCATCGAAAAGGAAAGGCGCGAATGATAAAGACTCCAATAGTGGGGAGTCATCGCGTCTTGAAACGTTCCAAATTGATCGATGAGATGTGTGGCGAAATATTCGAGAAGTTCTAATGATTCCTTTCTTGAAATGGGCCAAGAAAAATGTGCAGCATCCACTTGGCCGATGCTCGGTAATTGTGCGTTGGTGATCTCTTGAAGTAAATCTGTTAGCTGGTGATCAAACAGCAATGGCGGTGGCGGAACATGCTGCGCTGGAATTTTATTTCGGTTGTCATGATCAAAATTCCATTGGCCATGCAAGGGTTGGTCTCCATCCATCAACACTCGGTGTTTTTTGCGCATCTGCCGATAAAAACTCTCCATCAAGAGTTGCTTTTTCCCTTTGAAAATTTGCGCCAGTTCGTTGCGCTCTGTATAAAAGTGCTCGCTGTCTACACTTTCAATGGGAACAGTGAGGGACATTTTTTTCAATAGTTCATCCAATCGGTATTCATCCGGGAATTGGTATTCCAATTTTACAAAAGGCTCTTGATTCAGAATGTTTTGGATATTTTTTTGGAAGTCGTGCTGGTTTTCATCATCGGAAATTGAAAAATATTTCACGTTGCAGCCAAGCGCTTCGAGTTCCATTTTGAAGCTTCTCATGGCGGCGAAGAACCCGATGATTTTTTGGATGTGGTGGGTGACGTACAGCGATTCGCTTTTAATCTCCATCATCACATAGGTGTATGGCGATTGGTCACCTGAGAACCACGGGTGTTGGATGTTGAGTTGGTCACCGAGAATGAGGCGAAGTATTTTGGGTTGTGTCATTTCTTTTTGGATGTTTTCTTTTTGACGGGGCGAGACTTGACGTGGGTTTTCAATATGCGCGCGCCTTCTTCTTTGGCATCCTTGCTTTTTTTAAAACCCCACATCAGTTGGGTAGCAAATTTTTGTGACTCTTCGATAGCCACTATCGGATTGGGATAGTCCATGCCGATTTTGCAATTGAATAGGATTTGCTCGCTTTCCGTCATTAGCCACGGCGTATGCAGGGTGGGCAGGGGCACATCGGCCAATTCGGGCACCCATTGCCGAACAAAGGCACCATCGGGGTCGTGTTCGAGTGCATTTTTAATGGGATTATAAATTCGCAACGTATTGACCCCTGTGGTACCTGCCTGCATTTGCAATTGCGGATAATGGATACCGGGTTCGTAGTCTAAAAACTGTCTGGCCAGGAAATGCAAATCGCGCCAATCTTGCCAAAGATTGAAGCAAAAAAAGGAAACCAGCATGGCGCGCATGCGGAAGTTGGTATATCCCGTTTGAATCAGACACCGGATATTGGCATCCACAATGGGAATACCGGTTTTTCCTTTTTCAAAAGCCTCAATGAATTGCGGATTTCTTGGTTTTTCAATTTGATCGTAGGCACGATTGAAATTTTCAAATTCGATCCGACATTCGGACTCAAATTTTTGTATAAAATGACAATGCCAGTGCAATCGAGAAATGAAATTTTGTAATCCTCGCTTGTAGGAGGATTGGCTCATTTGGACCAAGGTCATTTGGTACACCTGGCGCATGCTCAGGTTGCCATAGGCCAGGTAAGGCGAAAGGCGACTGCAGCTTTTTCTACTAAGTAAAGGTTTAGAGATGTGGCTGGAGTATGTATTGTGACGGCCATGGAGAAAAGAAATCAGGTATTTCCAAGCATACACCTCGCCTCCGGGTTGAAATGCTTTTGCCTCCTCCATCCATTCTTTCGGGATAGATGCGGGAATCACAGGGAATGCATCGAGCTTTAAAAACTGAACCGATTGCAGATCGACATCGCAGGGCGGTTGAATCATGAAATTCCTCCAAGCTTCATCCCAGGATGCGCGATCTTTTAATCCGCGAATCACCCCATTGCATTGAAACTCGCGCCAAGGGATGGAATGTTCTTTAAAATATTGTGACAATTGTTTGTCACGATCAAAGGAGATTCCGTTGCCGGTTTCTTGGTGAGAAAATACCCCTTTGATTTGCACGTGAGATTGGAGCATTTGAAAAGCGTGTAAGCTATCTTCATGCATAACCATCACCGCAGCATTGTAAGGTTTCAATTGCGCTTGAAGGTCACACAGGGATTGCCAAACAAAGCGCCAATGACGGACATCACTGTCTGGGGCTTGGATGAGGAGGGGTTCAAAAATATACAGCAGAACCACCGGAATACCTTCCGAAGCTGCAGCTTGCAGGGGAGCGTGATCGCGAAGTCGCAAATCACGCTTGAGCCAAACGACATTCGCTTCAGGAAGTAGGGACATTTATAATTTCAGGTTTGACATCCCACCATCCACAGAAATCACTTGTCCTGTTATCCATTGCGCATCGTCAGAGAGCAAGTAGGTTACTGCAGCGGCAATGTCGTCTGGTGTTCCAATTTTACCCATGGGGTTTTTCTTGGCGATGAATTCTCTTTTTTCAGGTGTGTTAATCAACCGTTCGGCCATCGGTGTTTCGGTAAGAGACGGAGCCACCACATTCACTCGAATGCGTGGAGCCCATTCGGCAGCCAAGGCCAGTGCCAAACCGTGTATAGCGCCTTTGGCCATCGAGACCGAAGCATGAAATGGCATGCCAATCTTGGCAGCGACACTTCCAATCAATACCACACTTCCGTTGCTTGTTTTGGGTATCAGAGGAGTATATTTCTGCAAAACCTCCACGGCGCCCCAGGCATGAATTTCCATTTCTGATTTAAAATCTTCCATGCTCACACGGCCGAATGGTTTCAATTGAATTGACCCTGGAAAGTAAACGATCCCGTGCAATTCTTCTTCAATGGAGGGAAGAGAGGCGGTTTGGTAATCAGTGATCTGGTGACACTCAACACCAGGAATATGAAGGGTTTGGCGACTTAAAGCGATGATATTGTACCCTTTTTGTTGGCACATCGCAATACAGTTTTGTGCAATTAGACTGCTGGCTCCAGCGATAAGAATGGTTTTAGACATGACGCATATTTTTAAAAGAACAATCCAATGCCCAGAAAGTTGAGGTGCAATAAAAATTGTATGTTTTGTAAATAGTTTCTATCTTTCCTCCTTATTGTTATGGAAAACATCCACCATTTTCCTCCCTTGGCACCTCACGCGCAGTGGGGTTTGGGACACTATCTGAAATTCAAAAAGGATCCTTTGTCCTTCTTGAGTCAACACGCCTTGTTGATGGGCCCTGTGTTTCGTTTTAAAATCCTACACAAAGAATATATTGTGGCGCATCATCCTGAGGCGATTCGGCACTTGTTGGTTAATCAAGCCAAAAATTACTCGCGGGTAAAATCATACTCTTTTTTGCAAGAATTATTGGGACAGGGATTGCTCACTACCGAGGGTGATGGATGGCGCAAGCAGCGTCGTTTGACCCAACCCATTTTCTCCAGAGAGCAAATGATGGGATTGATTCAACAAATGGACGAGTCGATTCTGCACTTCATGGATCAGGAATGGCAGGGAAAAACCGAAGTGGATCTGGAACAATCGATGAATGTGTTGACCCTGCAGATTCTCACACAAAGTATATTGTATTCGCCAGACCAGCGTCATTTTGGTCAAGTGCAATATGATTTACATGATGCTTTGGTGTACATGACTTCCAAGCGATTTAATGCCTTGAAGTTTTTATCGGCCTTGCCTTCTAGAAAAAAGTCGAAAGGAAAGGCAGCCATCCATCGAGTAAAAACATTGATACGTCAGATCATCGAGGAGCGCAGATTGGAGACCTCCCAAAAGTACAATGATCTTTTGGAAATGTTGATGACCACAAGGGATGAAGAGACCGGCGAGTCAATGGATAATCAGGCCTTGCAAGATGAAGTCATGACCATGTTTGTTGCGGGGCATGACACCACTGCAGCGGCATTGATCTGGATCGTGTATGCTTTGGATCGGAATCCCAAAGTGAAACAGAAAATGTTGGAAGAGTTGGATTTGGTTTTTGATGGCGGAGAAATTCAAGGAGAGACCCTACATCAAATGCCTTACCTCAAGATGGTGATACAGGAAGCCATGCGGTTGTATCCTCCCGTTTGGGCATTTGGGCGAAAAGCCAAGGCAGCCGATGTGATGATGGGATTTGCAATAGCCGAAGGGCAGTCCATCAATGTGCCCATCTATTGTGTGCATCGCCATCCTGAATTTTGGGAGAGACCCAATGAATTTTATCCCGAGCATTTTTTGCCAGAGGCAGTAAAGGCGCGCGATAAATTTGCATATATGCCCTTTAGTTTGGGGCAACACCGTTGCATCGGAGAGCATTTTGCCTTGATTGAAATACAAATGGTCGTCATGCGATTGTATCATCGATACCACATCAAAGTGCATGCAGATGAGCCCATGCAGTTCTTGCCATTGGTGACATTGAAACCCATGGAATCCATTCATTTACAAATTACACCCAGAAAAAAATGAACCCAAAATATACCTTGCAAGACTGGCCCGCTTACCGAAATGACATTGTCGACTTTTTGGATTTGGATAACCGAAGGAATCATGCACAAGCCATGTTTGAGGTGGACATTACCAAGCTCAATGAGCAGATAGCGCAGCGCAAAGAGCGCCTGCATACCGTGACTTTTCAATTGGCGCATTTGCTGTTTTGTTATGGGCGCTCGATTGCACAGCATCCCGAAATGCAAGCGCGGCTGTACAAGAAAAAGTTGTATTTATTTGAAGATGTGGATGTTTCCATGATCTTTGAGAAAACCACACCCACGGGAATAAAAGTGCCTGTTCCTTATATATTCCGTGGAATTCAGAATAAGAGTTACGACGAGATATTGAAAGAATTGCAATGGGCCAATGAGGCAGAAATGCATGAAATCTATCAGGCCAAGAAATCAACATGGTTGCGTTCTTTGCCCAAATTTATGCGCATGTTTTTGATGCGCAGGGCTTTGGCTGATCCCCTCAAATGGAAAGCGAATTTGGGAACCGTGGCATTCACCACCCTGGGCATGACCATCCGCAATCGCCAAATGTATCCTGTACCCATAGGCCCATACAGCTGCATGTTGGCTGCTGGATCTTCATATCATCAAAAGGTTGAAGGGAAAACAGTTTCGAAGTGGTGTATCGTACTCAATTTTGATCACAACATCATGGATGGAGCACCAGCGGTTCGTTTTGGACGAACTTTTATGGCCATGGTAGAAAGAGGATTGGAAACAGAATGAGAAACGGAAACAGAATGAGAATGAGAGCGAGTTTGAACGAAGCAAGTGAATTTAAAACGTGGATACAATGGCTGATCTATCCCTGGTTAATGGTTTCAGGGGTGGTTATGTATTTGTTTACCTTGAGCATGGGCAATACTTATTTGGAGTTGGCCACCACATTGCCCATGGTTTACATCATGTTGGCTTGCTATTTTTTAGAGCGATACATTCCATACGATCCGGCATGGAAGCCCCTGGGACAGGATTGGAAAATGGATACAGCCCATCTATTGTTGTTTCAGACTATCATTCCCAAAGGATTTAAAGCGTTGGTTTTGGTTTTTGCATTGCGTTGGATCCCACAAGATTTTCAATTGATTCACGGTTTGTGGCCGCACCAATGGGGATTGGTGCCTCAAGCGTTGCTGATGATGTTGATATCTGATTTCTTTCGATATTGGATACACCGTTGGTGTCACACAGTGCCCGTGCTGTGGCGATTGCATGCCGTACATCATGCTTTGAAAAAATTATATTGGCTGAATACCACGCGAGTACATCCTGTGGAGAAAATACTCCAATTGATTTTTGAGGTGGGACCTTTTATTTGTTTGGGTGTCGCCAAAGAGGTGATTGCTTTGCATTTGGTCTTGTATGGATTGAATGGGTTTTTGCGTCATTCCAATATTCACATGAAATTTGGTTGGTTGAACTACGTCATTAGTACCAATGAATTGCATCGATGGCACCATTCCAAACTGATCCATGAATCCAATGCCAATTACGGAAGTGATACCATGTTGTGGGATGTACTTTTTGGAAGTTTTTTCTATCCCAAGAATCGCGAGGTACAGGAACTGGGAGTTTACAATTCGGCATATCCAGAAGATTTGTCTGGTCAGATGGTAGCTCCATTGATTGGTAATTTAGACAAAGAGGATCGATTGCCTTTTTCATGGGAGCATGGAGTGCTGAACCTCTTGTTGCGTTGGAAAATGTCACGAAATAAAAAACGATTCAGCACCGAGTTGGATCGGGATACACGGGACATTCGTAATCAGCAAGAGGCATTGTTGTTGCAATTGATTGCAAAAAATGCGAACACCCAATGGGGAAAGCAACACCATTTTAGCGAGATACATTCTTACGAGGATTACAAGCGGCAAGTACCGGTAAACACCTATGAGGAACTGCGCAGTTGGATTCTTGCACAGGCGGAGAGCGGCGTAGGAGGTCACTTGATGCATGACGCGATGGTGATGTTCAATCAAACCAGTGGCAGTACTGCCCAGCCCAAATGGATACCGGTCACGCAAGATACTTTGGATGGATTGCAATACACCCAGCAGTTGTCCACCTGGTTGCAATATGAATATGCTCCTGAGGCGTTTGAGGGACATATCATGGGCATTGTTAGCCCAGCAATTGAAAACATGAGTCCATACGGACTTCCCATAGGCGCTGCCAGTGGTCACTTCTACAAGAACATGCCTCGACTGGTGAAACGGAAATATGTACTGCCTCATTCCGTTTTTGAAGTAAAAGACTATTCTGTAAAATATTATTTGATCTTGCTTTTGGCCCTACAGCACAAGGATATTACCTATTTGGGAAGTGCCAATCCTTCCACCTTTTTACAATTGAATCAGTTGTTGAATTTGCGAAAGGATGAATTGCTTCGCGATTTAAGAAAAGGAAAGCCCATGGGTGTTGCGGAGCAAATAGAGCCCAAATTATTCAATCGAATTTCCGAATTGTTGTCCCCTTCGCGACAACGATGTGCTGAATTGGAATCGATTTTTTCTCAAGATGAGATTGAAATAAAGCAAGTGTGGCCGCATTTGCGCTTGCTTGTCACCTGGACTTGCGGCAGTTGTGGTATTGCACTTAAAGCCGCGTTAAAATTGATGCCTGAAAAAATCAAGGTGGCTGATTTGGGATATTTGAGCAGCGAGTTTAGAGGCAGTGTAGCCTATCAATTTGAAAACCAATCGGGGATTCCCACCTTTCAGTATCACTTTTTTGAATTTGTCGAAAAAGACAAATGGGAAAATGGACAAGCCGATTTCATCTTGTTGGATGAGTTGAAAGAAGGCCAGGATTATTATGTATTTGTGACGACAGCCTCAGGTTTATACCGTTACAACATGAATGATATTTTGCGGGTAACGGGATTTGTCAATCAGTGTCCTTTGATCGTATTTCAACAAAAGGGAAATGGTGCATGTAACATTACGGGGGAAAAACTGTATGAGAGTCAAGTGGTGGATGCCTTTCAATCCATGAATTGGAACGCCATTTTTTATCAAGTGCTTGCTAATGTAGAAAATTCTAGATATGTGGGATTTATCGAGTGGCACAAGATTCCTACCCAAACCAAAGATGAGCTCGCTTTTATTATGGACAATGCTTTGAGAGCGCGCAATGTGGAGTATGATGAAAAGCGAGCCAGCGGGCGACTAAAGTCATTTGAAATTCGCTATTTGCCTTCAGGAACATTTGCCGATATCAAACGGCAAGCGGTGGATGCTGGACAGAAGGAAGGACAGTTTAAAATGGTCATGTTGCAATACATGGATCAATACAAATGGGATTTGAGCCATGCCGAATAGATTAAAACTGACCGCATCGACCTTGCACATTCCATTCAAGGTAGCCTTTAAACACAATACGGCAACGCGCAGTGAGACATCTACTTTTTGGGTAAAAGCAATCCAGGACCAATGGGTTGGGGAGGGAGAAGGTTGTCCGCGGCCCTATGTGACTGGAGAAACGGAAGAAAGCTGCATGCAGTTTTTTAATCAATGGTCATCCGAATGGTTGGCCATGGGGCATCTTGAACAATTGAATCAATGGGCGGAAGCGCATGCATCGGAAATCGATCAGAACTTATCCGCATGGTGCGCAGTGGAAATGGCTTTTTTGGATTTATGGGCCCAGAAATCGGAGACCACGATTCCGCAATTGTTGGGATTTGCGCACGGTCAAGGGGAAGCCACCTATACCGCAGTTCTGGGTGACGCATCACCGCAATCGTGGTCGATGCTATGTGATTGGCATTTGAAAAATGAAATGAAGGATTTCAAACTCAAAGTCAATGGTAATCCAACCTTGGATAGTGAGCGAATGCAATATATTTTGGAGCGATGTCCCCAGGCTTTTATTCGTTGGGATGCCAACAACATGTGGACCAGCGCTGCGGAAGCCTTGAACTATCTGCTTCAGTTGCCTGAGGGATGGGTGGGGATTGAAGAGCCCTTGGCAGTTCCCAATTGGGATGAGTTGCATGTTTTAACCAAAGCCATCCAAGGCAAAATAATACTCGATGAGCACGTGGTGAAGCTTGCCGATTTGGACAAGGTCCAGATCCCTGAACGCATGGTACTCAACCTGCGTGTTTCCAAGTGCGGCGGAATACAAAGAAGTATTGCTTTGGCTCAAGCGGCAATTGATAAAGGAATCCATGTGATAATCGGAGCGCAAGTAGGAGAGAGTAGTGCGCTGACCCGCGCAGGACTTATGGTGACCCATGCGTTGGGTGGTCGTGTTTTGGCACATGAGGGAGGTTATGGATTGAATCTTTTGGAAGAAGAATATTTTCGAATCTCCTACCAATTTGGACCGGCCGGAAAGTTAAATTTTAAGTTTTAACAATCAAGTAGTCGTAAATTTAAGGGTTCAGGCGATTAGTATCGTCCAATAGAAAACCAATTGATCATGAAGTTTATTTTATTTTTCGCAGGCTTATTTGTTACTCATTTATTAAGTGCTCAGCAATGGGGTGATTACACTTTGTACAGTGTCCAAAATTCCAACGCAGCAGCGCTTTTGGATACCAATGGAACCACTTACCACAGCTGGACATTTGCAACGAACAAGAAGACAGGATATTCATCCTATATGTTGGAAGGAGGAAATATCATTCGCACCATTTCCAACCAGGGCAATTCTCTGAATGGAGGCGGAATGACAGGGGCTGTGCAGATCAGCGATTGGAACGGCAATGTGGTTTGGGATTATGTATATTCCAGTTCAACCTATTGTTTGCATCATGACATTTGTCCATTGCCCAATGGGAATGTTTTGATGATCTCTTATGATGTTTATACAGCGGCTCAGATGACTGCAGCGGGAAGCAGCGTCAATCACAATATGTGGTTGGAGAAGATCATTGAGGTACAACCTACTGGATTAAATACAGGAGATATAGTGTGGGAATGGAAGGTATTTGATCATTTGTGTCAAACCGTTAACCCAACAGGAGCCAATTATGTTACCTCGACGTTGGAGCATCCTGAATTATGGGATATCAATTTTCAGAATTCTGCGCAGACTTCGGATTGGATGCACATGAATGGCATTGATTACAACCCTGAATTGGATCAAATTACTTTTAGCTCACACAACTTGGATGAGATTTATGTGATTGATCACAGCACAACAACCGCAGAGGCGGCGACCCACGCGGGTGGAAATTCCGGCAAAGGGGGTGATATTTTATATCGTTGGGGAAATCCTTCGGCCTATGGAGGTTTAGGGACGACCATTTTGAATGTGGTGCATGATGCACATTTTATTCCTGCAGGATGTCCCAACGCAGGTCACTTGGTTGGTTTTAATAACAACGGCGTATCCAATCAAGTTTCTTGCATCGATGTTATTGATACACCGGACAATGGGTTTGGATTTGATCTTACTCCGGGTTCCACGTTTTTGCCAGCATCCTATACTTATCGTCAAAATTGCAATGGCCATACCAACAACATGGGTAATTCAGAGCAATTTCCCAATGGCAATATGATGATTTGCATCGCGCAGCAAGGATTGATTTATGAAACAGATGCCAGTGGTACGGTTCTTTGGAGCAAGACCATCAACGGCACGATACCGCAAGCCCACCGTTATACCGCATGTTTTATTGCAGGAACAACACCGGCCGCGCCTACGGTAACGGCCAATGGTTCTGAACTATCGGCTTCTGCGGGTGGAGGTTATCAATGGTATTTGAATGGAGCGCCTATCGCAGGGGCCAATGCCCAAACCTATACAGCTTTGGTGAGTGGAGATTATCAAGTGGCCATTGTCGAGGCGGGTGCCTGCAACTCAGATCTTTCGGATGTCGTCAATGTTGTGATGACCACGTTGGAAGAACAGTTTGAAAAATCCATGGTGTTGTATCCCAATCCATGTCAAGATCAAGTGACCATCACAGGTAAAAAGGTAAAATCCATTGTGGTATTGGATGTTTTGGGGAATTGTATCAGCACTCAAACAGGAGGAAATACTGTGGACATGAAAAACATGACCGCAGGTGTTTACTTCATTCAGTGGGTGGATATGCAAGGAGCCGTGGGAGTAGAAAGAGTGATTAAAAAATAGCACATGAAAAAATATTTGTTTGCAATGGTCTTGGGGTTGCTGTCCCTTTCGGCTTCAGCCAAAAAAGTGAGATTTTCAGTGGATATGGCAGACCAAACCATCAGTGCTTTGGGAGTGCATGTGATGGGCGACTTTCAGGACGAAGCTGGTTTTATCAATGGCGATTGGCAGCCCAATACGGTTTTGATGACGCCCAATGCGGATTCTACTATATTCTCTATCGTTGTGGAAATTCCAGCATTTAGAAAGTATGAGTATCGTTTTATCAATGGCGATCAATCGTATGAAACCGAATTTATTCCTGTTCCCTCGCGTGTGGGCTATGATTTTATCGATAACCGCTGGATTTACATTGATTCATTGGCGAATGATACAACCGATATCGGCGCTATTGTTTTTGGCGGCAACGCACCCAGGGGATTTAACTTGATGCGCTTTTTGGTTCAGATGCCTACCTCCATCGCGGTTGCTTCTGAAGGGGTGCATGTCATCGGAGATTTTCAAAATTGGGATTTAACGCAAACGTATATGTACAGTTTTGTGCCGGATATCTATGAGGTAATTGCCTATGATACCCTGGGAAATCACCAATATCTATTTGTCAATGGGGAATCCATGGAAGGACAGGAGTTGGGAATGGACAGTTGTTTTGTCAATCAATTGCGATCTATCCAATTGCAATCCGATTCCGTTTTACTTCCGGTATGTTTTGATCAATGTGCCCAGACTTGCGCCAATCCTGTTGGGGTCAGTAACAATAATGACGAACTCTTTGGAAACATTTATCCCAATCCTTCGACAGGAGAATTTAATGCGACATGGAGGGGCATGACTGGTGGAAAAATTTTAATCTGGAATGCGCAGGGGCAATTGAAGCACCAAGCGATGATTCAAGGAAATAGCTGGTTAGCTGATTTTTCAAATTTGGGAACAGGAGAGTATATTGTACAATTTCAAGATGCCCAAGGCAAGATCAAGCAGATTAAAAAATGGAGCGTGGTACGATGAAAAAAATATTTGTTTTAGGAATCATGATGTGTTTGACTTTGGGCCTTAGTGCCCAAAGTTTTTTTGATACCAATACCATTCAGGAAATCCGGATTTATTTTGGACAACCCAACTGGGATTATCAAATGGATACAGCCAAGTGGGGGGCGGATGGATACATCATGGCGGATAGTATTAAAATCAATGGGGCCTTGCTTTTGCAGGCCGGCATTAAATACAAGGGCAACAGTTCATACGACTCTACGTATGTGAAGAACCCATTGAATATTGCATTGGATGAATACCTCAATCAAGATTATCAAGGGGTAAAAACCATCAAGTTGAGTAATCAGTACTTGGATCCCTCAATGATTCGTGAAGTGTTGGCATATTCCATCTTGGGTGAATATATGGAAGTGCCCAAGGCCAATTTTGCTTCGGTTTATATCAACGATCAATGGCTGGGTTTGTATTCCAATACGGAGACCATCGACAAGGCTTTTTGCTCTGAGCATTTTGAATTCAGCAAGGGAACTTTCATCAAATGCAATCCGGTTTTGAATCCCAGCCCCAGTACAAAGTCAAACCTAAAATATATCGATGGAGACAGCACCTCCTATTTCAATTATTATGAATTGAAATCGAATACAGGTTGGAATGAGCTTGTATCACTGTGCGATAGCATCCTCAATCATCCAGAAGCTTTGCCCCAGATGATGGACATGGATCGATTGATTTGGATGTTGGCTTTTGACAATGCCATGGTGAATTTAGACAGCTACATGGGGGTATTTGCTCAGAATTATTATCTATACAAAGACGGAGCACAACGATTTAACCCCATCGTATGGGATTTGAATATGTGTTTTGGAGGTTTCCCCTACATCGGTGGCGGTGGCACAAGCATGGGAGCTTTGACCATCGCGGATATGCAAAACCTAACCGGCAATGCCCATGCTACAGATGGTTACTGGCCTTTGATCAAATGGATTCAGTCGCATCCCACGTACAAAAAAATGTATTGGGCACACTTAAAAACGATGGTTGAAGAAATGATTCAAAGTGGGCTGTATGTGACATGGGCCAATCAATTTCAAGCTTTGATTGATGACCAGGTAGCTGGAGATCCTTTTTTGTTTTTTGATTACACCGCTTTCCAAAATGGTCTCAGTACCAATGCCAATTCTGGTACTTATCAGATTCCGGGGATTCAATCATTAATGGATGCCCGCGCCAATTATCTGGCAACTACCACAGAGTGGAATTACAGCGTCCCCGATATACAGCCCGTTACTCCTGTTGCGGTAGAAGTAGGAGATACCATGCAAATGCAAGTGGTTGTAGGGAATGCCAACGAAGTTTATATGGGTTGTCGTTTTTATTCTGGACAGGCATTTGTTCGGTACGCGATGTGGGATGATGGTCTGCACGGAGATGGCAATGCGGGTGATGGAATATTTGGAATTGAATTGCCCATGGCGAGTGGACAGATGCAATACTATTTCTACGCGCAAAACAGCAATGCCGGAATGTTTTCTCCTCAGCGGGCGGAGCATGAGTTTTACACTTTGAATGCGGTATTTCAAAGTGCGGCATATCCGGTGATTAATGAGTGCTTTGCGAATAATGCCTCTGGAGTTCAAAATAATTTTGGGGATTATGCGGATTGGATAGAAATCAAGAACAATTCCGATGTTGTCGTGTCATTGGCAGGATTGTATTTGTCGGACGATGCAAATCAATTGCTGAAGTATGCATTTGCTGAAAGCCAATTTGTACCCGCCCATGGTCGGCGTATGGTATGGGCCGATGACCGTTATGAAGCTGGTGTTCCCCACTGCAATTTTGGATTGAATAGCATCGCGGATACATTGTATTTATCCGATGCCAATGGGGATATTTTAGACATGGTGATTCTGCAAAATATACCCATTGATACCAGTTGGGCACGTTGTCCAGATGGCACAGGGGATTGGACTTTCACCTTCGCAACTTTTCAATCGACCAATTGCGAGGTGGTACAAGTGGAAGAGAAGTTGAATTCATCAACCTTGATTTTGTTCCCCAATCCCAGCCAAGGGCGGGTGATTTTTGAAGGCAATATTCGAGGAGAATTTCAGTTATTGGACTTGTCTGGTAGGGTTGTTAAAAAGGGCAACTTGGCTGCTTCAAGAATGGAATGGGATTGGCATGAATTGGACGAAAGTTATTATCTTTTTCAATGCAATGGATTATCCCAAAAGCTGATGATATTGAATCAATAACGAGAAAATGAAAAAGTGGATATTGGGTTGTTTGCTCATAATTTCCATGGCCACTTTGGGCATGTGGGTACTTCATGTCCCATATTCCAATGAGCCTGCAGCAACGTTAGAATCGTTTGCTGTCCATTCTACAGAGAGCAATAGAAGCGGGAATACTATTTTGGAGCGATTCCCGGAGCCGGCCGGTTTCCAGAGAGTGGCGCAGAGTGAGGATTCTTTTGGATTCTTTTTACGAAAGTTTCCGCTATTGCCTGATGGTTCTCCTGTTGAACTTTACAATGGTGTCATTAAATCGAATCCAGTTCATGAGGCAGTATTTGATTTGTCCGTGGGCAACCGAGATTTGCAGCAATGTGCCGACGCCGTGATGCGCATGCGTGGCGAGTATTTGTATGCTCAAAATCGAAAATCAGAAATTCACTTTCATTTGACCAATGGATTTGATATGTCCTATTCCAAGTGGATGCAAGGATATCGATTGCAGGTCAATGGAAACAAAACCCAATGGGTGAAGACGCATGAACCTGGTGATAGTCATGAAATTTTCATGAAGTACATGGAAGTGGTTTTCAATTATGCCGGAACACTTTCCTTGTCCAAGGAATTGAAGCCCAAGTCCATTGAAGAGATCATGCCCGGCGATGTTTGGATTTATGGGGGATCGCCAGGACATGCAGTATTGGTGGTGGACGTAGCAAGCAATGCGCGGGGAGAGAAAGTGTTTATGGTGGCACAGAGTTACATGCCTGCCCAACAAATGCACCTTTTGAAAAATGAAAACCACCCCCAATTGAGTCCTTGGTACAAGGCCGAAAAGGCACCTTTGCAAACCCCCGAATGGACATTTGATTCAAATGAATTGATGGGGTGGTAATCCCGGCTTCCTGTTTATTTTTGCCCCATGGGAATGACAGATTTTTCTTGGTTATCCAGAACGCAACTTTTGGTTGGAGAACCGGCATTGCATCGATTGGCAAAGAAGCACGTAATGGTAGTCGGTATGGGTGGAGTAGGCTCTTTTGCAGCGGAGTTTGTAGCCAGATCCGGCGTGGGGAAAATGACCATCATTGATGGTGATGTGGTAGACCCCACCAACCGCAATCGTCAGTTGCCCGCCCTGGCCACCAATCATGGTGTGCCCAAAGTGCAGATCATGGCGCAACGCATTCGGGAGATCAATCCTGAGATCGAGCTCACTGTTATCCAAGAGTTTGTCAACCCAGATGTGGTGGCGTCGCAATTGGCTCTGAAACCCGATTACATCATAGATGCCATTGACAGCATAACACCCAAACTGACTTTTATGCAATTGGCTTATGAGAGTAAAATCCCAATGGTCAGCAGCATGGGGGCTGGAGGGAAGGTAGATCCAACCCGTTTGCATGTGGTGGATCTTTCCAAAACATACAATTGTCCTTTTGCCCATCAGATCAGAAAACGTTTAAGAAAGGTCGGCATACGCAAGGGCATCAAGGCTGTGTTCAGTGACGAAATACCAGATCCCAACAGCATCATGCTGACGGATGGTTCCAATTATAAAAAGTCCGCTTATGGCACCATATCCTATATACCTGCAACATTTGGCGCGGTAGTGGCTTCCGTGGCAATTCGTGATTTGATGAAAGATTGAAAATGCAAGTTTGTGTATACTGCGCTTCAAGCGCTCAGATTGACCCATTGTTTTTTGAGGCAACCCAGGAAATGGCTCGGCTATTGGTTGAGCACGACATACAAGTGGTCTTTGGAGGTGGTAGTTCTGGATTAATGGGGAAATTGGCTGACGAGGTGTTGGCACAAGGAGGAAAAATAAAGGGCATCATGCCTCAATTCATGAACGAAGTAGAATGGGGACATCGTGGAGTGTCTGATTTTACTTATACGGCAACCATGCATGAAAGGAAGGCCAAATTTTTAGAAGGGACGGACGCCATTATCACATTGGCCGGGGGGACTGGGACTTTTGAAGAACTCTTTGAGGCTATCACGCTTAAAAAATTGGGACAGATAGACACGCCCATCGTGATACTCAACACCAAAGGCTATTACGATCTTTTTAAGCAATGGATGGAATTGGCTGTTCAGGAGAAATTCATGTCCGATGATCAATCGGAAATCTGGCGCGTTGTGGATACACCCGCAGAGGTGATTCCCGCTATTCTGCAATTTGAAAGAAAAAAAATAGATATTAGAAACGCCGGAAAATTGCGTTAATTACCGCTTGGGTAGTGCGATATGAAAAGTAGTTCCCTCTTGAGCAATGGAGGATACTCGGATCGTTCCTCCCAAGGAGGCAATGGCCTTTTTTACCGTCGCCAAGCCCAATCCATGCCCTTTGTTGCCAAAACGATCTTTGGCCGCTTGAATGACAAAAGGTTCGAATATTTTCTCAAATTGCTCAACAGGAATTCCCGGACCATTGTCTTTTACGTCAATCAAATAGTTGCTCTCTGTTTCAGAAAAGCGCAATGAGACGCTTGGATTTTCTTTGTCATTGTACTTGATGGCATTGGATACCAGATTGGTAAGTACTTGTGTCAACAATATAGGGTGCGATTGAATTTCAGAAAGGGTAGAGGTAAATTCGATTGAGCACGTTTTGTCGTAAAGCAACATGCTTTTCACCTCGCTTTCCAGATCGGATATGCCTATCGATTTGAAGTTTTTTTGAGGTTGATCATGATCACGACTGTACTCCAACAATCCATTGATCAAGTGGGTCATTTTCTCAGCTGAGAATTGAATTTTCTGGAGTAAATCCAAATCATTTTCAGATAGGATTTCTTGGGTATCCTCAATCAGCAATTGTGATAGAAAAAATATATTGTGAATAGGCGCTTTGATGTCGTGTGCGGCAATGGAAGTAAATCGGTTGAGATATTCATTTTTTTCTTCCAGTTCTATTTTACTTCTTCTTAGCTCAAGCAATTGAACCACTTGTCTGCCCAACGCTTTGAGACTCTCTATTTGCTGAGCGGATAATTTTCTGGGGGAGGCATCAATAGCGCATAACGTCCCGAGAGCAAAACCGTCATGGTCGACCAAAGGAATACCGGCATAAAAAGCAATATTGGGAGAGCCTGTGACCAATGGGTTGTCTACGAAGCGATCATCTTTGGTGGCATCTTCGATGATCAGCGGTTGTTCTGGATTGATAATGGCATGTCCACAAAATGAGATGTCTCTGTGTGTTTCTTCAGCGCTTAATCCCAATTTGGATTTGAACCATTGTCGATCTTCGTCTATCAAAGAGATGAGTGTGATGGGTACATCGCAGATTTGCGATGCAATCAGTGTTATATCATCGTACTCTCTTTCAGGAAGGGAATCAAGCACTTGATACGATTGTAGTGCTTTGATTCTCTCAGATTCGTTTTCGGTTTTTTGAGGTGCAATCATGATGCACTAATTTAAAGGGAATTGAGCACTTAAAAAAAATGAGAAATATTAGTGACCGGTTACGACAATAGTAGGGCATACAATACGGCCCAAAGAATTGTAAATAGGATACCCCACTGGAGAACCACCTTGGCTTGATTGGGATCTTTTCTAATCCATTTTAAATAGATCCACGCCAACAATGCGGCGAGGATAAAAGCCAATGGTAGAAATATTCTCATTAGATCAACGTGCTGAGCGCAAATAAAGCGATCAATGCAATGCCACCCAAGATCAATGCCCAACGATTTCCATCAGCAAAATCATGCCCATTGTTGTTTTTTCCGTACATGGCAAATATCACTTTCAAGTAGTAATACATCGCAACCACTGAAGTAAGAATCATGATGATGGTCAACCAAGTATAGTGTCCCATCAAACCACTGATCACATAATATTTACCAAAGAAACCAGCCAAGGGAGGAATGCCTGCCATGGATAGCAAGGCCAAGCTCATAATGGCTGCGGTAAAAGGAGATTTTTGAGCCAGGCCATCGAAAGCATGCAATTCTTCTCCGATTTGTTGACCAACGGATTGGATCACATAGAATGAGAGCAGAGAAGCGATGCCATAGCTCAACACATAAAACATCAAGGGTTGACTATTGAAACCTGGAATCAGAATACAGGCCAACAAAAATCCGGCGTGCGAAACCCCAGAAAAGGCCAACATGCGTTTTACATTGGCTTGCAAAGTAGCCATACCATTGGCGATAATGAGAGTCAACATGACCATGATAGCAATGGCGCCATTGAAGAAGCCCAAGCCGGATTCAAATGCGCCAGCAAAAAGACGGTACATACCCAAAATGGCAGCGCCTTTAACCACAGTGGCCATCCAGCCGGTGATGGGAGTAGGAGCGCCTTGGTATACGTCGGGTGCCCAAAAGTGGAAAGGAGCAGCACTGATTTTAAAAGCAAAACCCGTTAAGATCATGCCCATTCCAGTAAGCACCAAATAATTGGTAGAGTTGGCTGCAATGAAATCATGAATGACATACAAATCAAAACTGGCTGTTGCACCATAAATCAAAGCGATACCAAAAAGTAAAATAGCCGATGCTACTGAACCCAATAGGAAATACTTGAATCCCGCCTCATTCGAAATGCGATTGCCGCGGTTGCTTGCGGCCAAAACATACAATGGGATAGATAAAATTTCGATTGCCAAAAATAACATCACCATGTTGGTGAAATTGGTCATCAATAATGCACCGCAAAAGCTAAATGCAATCAGCGCATAAAGATCAGCCCCATTGCCAGTGGCTTGAATATTTTTATGTTGCAATACAAGCCAAAAAGAGGCAAGAATAGTCAGTATAGCGATACTCTTCAAAGCGAAGGCATCCATCATCATCATGTTTTGATTGAGAATATTTTCAGACATTCCCCATTGAATCACGGTGCCAGCGAGAATACCCATGAATGATAACAACATCAACGGCATCATGAAAGCCCTCAGTTTGAATATTTCTAAGGCCAATAAGGCGACACCCAATAATGCAGATATTAATAAAATAATCATTGTGTTACGATTAAACGGTTTGAATCAATTGAAGAATTACATGTGGGTAGATACCCAATAGGATTACCAAGAAGACCGAGAATGCCAAAAGCACATTTTCTCTATTGGTCAATGCGGCGAAGGCAATCGTGTTATTGCCCAACATCATTTTTTGGAAACCACGCAACATGTAGGCGGCTCCCAAAATGACGGACAAGCCCGCAACAAGTGCATACCCAAATCCCAAGTGTGCAAGACCTTGAAGCAATAAGAATTCTCCAACAAATCCAGAAGTGAATGGCAATGCTACGGACCCCATCACCAAGATAAAGAACAAAAAGGCAAAGCGAGGATTGGCTGTTCTAATTCCGCCCATTTCAGCCATGCGATCATGACCCACACGAGATTCAATCATCTCATAAGCAGCAAACATCGCGACAGCCAATATACCATGCGAGAACATTTCAAAAATACCACCGACAGTACCTTGATCGGTATTGGACAAAAGTCCAGCAGATATCATCCCGACGTGTGCCACGGATGAATAGGCAATCATCAATTTTAAACGTTTCTGAGTCATCGCCATCAATGAAGCGTAGATTACGCTGATAACAGACAATACAACTGCCCATTGTCCATGTTCTGCAATTCCGACAGGAACCATGGGCAATGCCCAACGAACCAAACCGAAAGTGGCCATTTTCAACATGATTGCAGCCAATAACATGGTGCCTTGGATGGGTGCGTGGTCGTAGGTAGAAGGTTGCCAAGAATGGAAGGGGAATACTGGCATCTTTACGGCAAAGGCAATAAACAAACCTGCAAATACCCAACCTTGTTGAGATCCGGTTAAGGCGTTTCCAGCTTCCCACATGGCTTGCATGGCAAACGATGGCGTTTCCATGCTTTGATGTACATACAAAAGAGCCAACATCATGAACAAAGAGCCCAATAGCGTATACAAAAAGAATCGCATGGTGATTTTACCCAAATGTTCGCCATTTCCCCATTTTAAAATCAAGAAGAAAATAGGGATCAATGCCCATTCGTAGCAGATATAAAATAACAACGCATCACCCGCCATGAAAGCGCCGAGCATGGCTGAAATCATCATCAAACTCCAAGCGTAAAAACGATTGGGATGCGTGATGGTCTTGTGGCTTTGAACATAAAGGATGCCGATGCCTGCCAATACAGTAAGTATGACCATGGTCCATGATGAACCGTCTAGGTACAAGTTGAAATGAAAACCAATCGAAGGAATCAACGCCAAATCAAAATGAACTGGGGTGCCTTTGGATTGAAGGAATAATCCTGTGATGGCGATTCCTAGGGTGATAATCAATCCGATCAAAGGAATTCGTGGTGTTTGCTCAGTTTTACTGTTGAACATCAATAGGCTCAACATCAAGGGCAAAGAAAATATAGCTAATGCAATCATAGTTCTTAAATCAAAAATAGAATAGCGATTAATCCAGCAACCAAGGCCAGTAGGTAGGTGATGATTTGACCATTGTGAAGGAATTGGAACAATTTACCCATCCCTTTGGCGGACTGTCCAGTTCCATCTACTATGTTCATCAAAGCTTTGTCTTCCACCCAATGGTGTAATCCAGAGGCGATGGCATCGATGGGTTTTCTAAACAGGTTGTCATACAATTCATCGAAACCATATTTCTTCCAAAGCAAGCGATGCATACCTCCCGATATTTCATTGTCTTCCAAGGGAGCTGTTCCTTTTTGGATATACAGGTTGTAAGCGTAGTAAATCATACCAGCGGCAATGGCCATGGAAATCAGGGCCAACGCAATTTCTGCTGTTGCGTCCAAATGAGAATGTGCGGCTACCACAGTGCCAGACAAGAAATGATCCAACCAATGGTGAATGTGCAATGACTCGCCGATGGCGTGCGGGAATCCCATGAATCCTCCCACTGTTGAGGCAATGGCCAGGATGATCAAAGGGGTGGTCATGGTCGAAGGTGATTCATGCAAGTGATGTTCTTGTTCATGCGTTCCTCTGAATTCTCCATGGAAGGTCAGATAAAACATTCGGAACATGTAGAATGCAGTTCCAGCTGCTGCCAACATCAACAAGGCAAATACCAGTGTGTTGTTTTCCATGGCATGCGCCAATATTTGGTCTTTAGAGAAGAAACCAGCAAATGGGAAAATACCAGCAATGGCGATGGTTCCGATAAGAAATGTCCAATAGGTAATGCCCATGTGTTTTTTCAAACCGCCCATTCTTCGGATATCCTGTTCGCCGCCCATGGCGTGAATCACAGAACCGGATCCCAAGAAAAGCAAGGCTTTGAAGAAGGCGTGGGTTACTACGTGGAAAACCGCGATGCTGTATGCGCCCATTCCCAAAGCCGCAAACATGAAGCCCAATTGACTCACGGTAGAGTAGGCCAGTACCTTTTTGATATCGTTTTGTGTCAAGGCTATCGATGCTCCCATGATGGCCGTGATCACTCCCGCCCAGGTGATGACTTGAGAAGCCACTTCGCTCATGGCGTATAGGTCACTGAATCGGGCAACCAAATAGATACCAGCAGTCACCATGGTAGCTGCGTGGATCAAAGCTGAAACGGGCGTTGGACCTGCCATCGCATCGGGTAACCAAGTGTGCAAAGGGAATTGAGCAGACTTACCCATGGCTCCGATGAACAATAAAATTCCAACCATGGTGGTCATCGATCCCAAAGAAGCCAATCCACTTCCGCCAACCATCAAATCATTGTAGTTTAATGATCCACATTGGATAAAAATCAAGGTCATGGCCAACAACAATCCCAAATCACCCACGCGATTGATTACAAATGCTTTTTTAGCAGCATCGTTGTTTGCGTGGTCTTTGTACCAAAAACCAATCAGCATAAAAGAGCAAACACCAACTCCTTCCCAACCCACAAACAACATGAGGAGGTTATCGCCCAATACCAAAAGCAACATGAAGAAAACAAATAAATTCAAGTAGGACATGAATCGATTGAATCCTTCATCCTCGTGCATATATCCAATGGAGTAAAGGTGAATCAACGATCCCACTCCGGTGATGAAGAGAATGTAGAGACTGCTCAACGGGTCAACAATAAAGCTGATGTCGACTTGAAAAGATCCCACGTGAATCCAATCCAATACTTTGACAATGGCCGCGTCTGTTGCATGGAGCTGTGTAGAGAATACAACAGCAGCCAATCCAAAGGAAATGGCAGTCATGGCGGTGGCAATTCCTCCAACGGTATTCTTGCTTAAATTTTTTCCAAAAAAGGTGATGAATAAAAATCCAAGTGCAGGGAAGAGGGGAATAAGGGCAACTAATTTTTCCATGATTATCCTTTCAATTCGTTAAGTGAATCTGTATCTGTTGTATGAATATTGCGATACAACATCATCAAAATGGCCAGTCCAACGGCTACTTCGGCAGCAGCAACAACCATGATGAAGAAGACAAAAATTTGACCGTCTGTATCTCCATGCATTTTAGAAAAAGCAACCAAAGCAAGGTTAACCGCATTCAACATCAATTCAACGCACATGAACATGATGATTGCATTTTTTCTGAATAAGATGCCAAAAATGCCAATACCAAAAAGCGCAACGCTTAGCGCCAGATAATGATGAATATAAATATTGTGTAAGATTTCCATGTTATGCTTGCGTTTCGTTCAAATTCTTTTTGGATAAATAAACAGCGCCTACCATTGCAGCCAAGAATAGAATTGAAGCCAATTCAAATGGTAGCAAGTAGTTTCTGTAAAGTGCAATTCCTAAATCTTCGACCATCCCGGCAGGGGAAACTTTGTTGGGATTTACATGAAGCGCGTCTGCGGTGTGCGCGGCTCCTGATAGAATCACCAAAAGCAATCCCGCAGAGGCAACGGCCAACATTTTTAGAATGTTGCTGCGTTTTTCAACCTCCAGTTGATTTAAGTTCAACATCATGATTACATAAAGGAACAAAACCATAATGGCCCCTGCATACACGATGATGTGAACAGCAGCTAAAAATTGGGCATTCATCAAGAAGTAATGTCCCGCGATGGAAAAGAAGGTCAAAATCAAGTACAATACACTGTAGACCGGATTTTTACTGATGATGGTGGCTATGCCGCTGAATACAGCGATAAACGATAATAGCCAAAATGCATATTCTGTAAGCATATTATTTTTTACGGTCTAAGTAGGTTTGATTGTGCTTGTGTTTCTTGTCATTTTTAAATGACAATACTTCTGGAGTTTGACGCTTGGTTACGTCGACTCTTTCGGTCAGGCTTTCTACCAAAAGGTCTTTGCCAAATACTTCTTCTCCACGGGTAAAGCTAGAAGGGACGATGCGATCGGTTAAGAAGATGGCTTCTTTGGGACATGCATCCTCACAAAGACCGCAGAAGATGCAACGCAACATATTGATTTCGTAAATCTTGGCGTACTTCTCCTCACGGTACAAGTTCTCTTCGCCTTTTTTACGTTCTGCTGATTCCATGGTGATGGCTTCCGCAGGACAAGCAACTGCGCATAATCCACAAGCTGTGCAGCGTTCGGCTCCCGCTTCATCGCGTTTCAAAACGTGTTGTCCGCGATAAACGGCCGCCAACTCACGCTCTTGGTCGGGGTATTTTACAGTGGCTTTTCTTTTGAATAAGTGGCTCAAAGTAATGAGCATCCCTTTGATAATCGCGGGGAAATAAAGGCGCTCAGAAAGGGTCAATTCTTTCTTTACAACCTGAATAGATCGATTGGTTAATTGCATGATCTTATCCTAATTTTCCTGTAAACAACATAACAAAACCGGTAATGATGATATTGGCAATGGCCAATGGCAACAATACTTTCCAACCCAAATTCATCAATTGGTCATAGCGGAAACGAGGAAGTGTCCAACGTACCCACATGAACAAGAAAATGAACAAGAATATTTTTCCAAAGAAGACCGCGGTTTGAACGGCCGTTAAAAGGTTGCCATCCAATCCCAATTCGTGTTGGAATGGGAAGTTATATCCACCAAAATAAAGCGACGCCATGATGGCGGAACTGATGAACATGTTGATGTATTCGGCGAACAAATAGAATCCCAATTTCATGGAAGAATATTCAGTATGGTAACCACCCACCAACTCGGATTCGCACTCAGGCAAGTCAAAAGGCGCACGGTTGGTTTCCGCAAAGGCACAAATCAAGAAAATGATGAAACCCAAAGGTTGATACACCACATTGGCAAATCCTGCATCTTGCTGGGCAACGATTTCTTTCAAGCTTAAAGTTCCGGTCATCATCACCAAGGCGATCAAAGCCAGACCCATGGCCACTTCGTAGGAGATCATTTGGGAAGAAGCACGCAAGGCTCCCAACAAAGCAAATTTGTTGTTTGAAGCCCAACCGCCAATCATCACACCATATACTCCGATGGAAACGACGCTCAATAAATACAACAGACCGATATTGATGTCGGTGACTTGCATGGGGAATAGGGTATCGCCCATTTGCCATCCAGCGCCCCATGGAATGACAACGCCCGTCATGCAAGCGCAGAGCATGAAGAAAGAAGGTCCCAAAATAAACAACCATCGATTGGAATGGGTGGGGATCATTTCTTCTTTAAAGATCATTTTAATTCCATCTGCAATGGGCTGAAGCAGTCCCAAGGGGCCTGCACGGTTAGGGCCTACGCGGTCTTGTAACCAAGCGGCCAATTTTCTTTCTCCCCATGTCATGTACGCTGCAGCACCCAATGATACCGCAAACACAAGCACACAAAGAATTACTTTATAAATCAACATTGTATCCGTCATGGCTTATTTGATTTCGTTATTAGGGTCTAATGCTCCGTGTCCCAAATCCACTTTTTCACCATGGGGCAATGCAGCCTTCTGACGATCAATAGAAACCTTCAATGCTTTTAGGCTATTGTAGTGATTGGCAGAGATAACGGAATGACGGCTGATTTGCGAAGGACCATCTATTACCCAATCAGAGGTGTTCTTTTTATCAAAGCGGCAAGTATTGCAAATCCATCCGGTTTTTCCTTCGTGATCTGCAACTTCTCCCCATTGGTCTTTGCGGGCCGTAACGCGCAAAACATCATCGCCTTTGTACCACAATCGAACGTGTCCGCAACACTTGTCGCAATCACGATGTGCATCCACAGGTTTGGTAAACCAAACGCGGCTTTGGAAACGGAAGGTTTTATCGGTCAATGCACCAACAGGACATACGTCGATGACGTTTCCTGAGAAGTCATTGTCAATGGATTTTTCGATGTAAGTCGAAATTTCTGCAACTTCGCCTCGATTCAATACCCCATGTGAACGACAATCGGTCACTTGATCCGCGGTTTTTACGCAACGGTAGCATAAAATACAACGGTTCATGTGCAATTGAATTTTATCTCCAATGTCACGGCGTTCAAATTCACGGCGAGGGAATTCAAAACGGGTTTCGCTCTTGCCGTGCTCGTATCCCAGATCCTGCAAATGACATTCTCCGGCTTGGTCGCATACTGGGCAATCCAATGGGTGGTTCACCAACAAAAACTCAACGACACCCGCACGGGCTTCTTGAATTTCTGCAGAGGTGTTGTTTTCGACAACCATTCCATCCATTACTTGCGTTCTGCATGAAGCCACAGGCTTGGGCATGGGACGAGGATCTTTTTCAGAACCTTGCGATACTTTGACCAAGCATGTGCGGCAATAACCTCCACTTGTTTTTAATTTGGAATAATAACACATGGTGGGAGGTGCCACCTCAGGTCCGATCATTCTGGCAGCTTCCAAAATGGTAGTGCCATTGGGGACCTCAATTGTAATTCCGTCTATCGTAACTTTTGGCATATTTCTTAATTCGCAGGTTCTGGTATATGGTTGAGTCTGTAGTAGTGGCGAACATCCTTCATGGAATGTCCGGCTTTGACATACTCTTCAAATTCATGACGGAAGTGGCGGATGGCACTGGCTACAGGCCAAGCAGCGGCATCTCCCAATGGGCAAATGGTTTTTCCTTCAATTTTTCCTTGGATGTCCCAAAGCAAATCAACATCAGCCAATGTGCCATGGCCATGTAAAATTTTGTGCAAGATTTTTTCCATCCATCCGGTTCCTTCGCGGCAAGGCGAACATTGACCACAACTTTCGTGGTGATAGAAACGTGAGAATGTCCAAAGGTTTTTCACGATGCTCGTGTCTTCATCCATGGCGATGAATCCGCCTGAGCCCAACATGGTGCCCGTCGCAAAACCGCCATCGGCCAGGCCTTCATAAGACATCAAGCGGGGCTCTCCTGCAGCTGTTTTTAATATCAAATGCGCAGGCAAAATGGGAACCGAAGATCCTCCTGCCACAACGGCTTTCAGTTGCTTACCGTTTCTGATGCCACCACAATATTCTTCTGAGTAAATAAATTCCTCAACAGGCAGTCCCAATTCGATTTCATACACACCGGGTTTGTTCAAATGCCCTGAGGCTGAGATCAATTTGGTTCCTGTAGATTTTCCGATTCCAATTTTGGCGTATGCTTCTCCACCGTCTCTCACAATGGGAACTACCGCTGCAATTGTCTCTACGTTGTTCACCACCGTGGGGCAACCGTATAAACCAGCAATGGCAGGGAATGGGGGTTTAATGCGTGGATTACCGCGCTTGCCCTCCAATGATTCCAACAATGCGGTTTCTTCTCCACAGATGTAGGCACCACCGCCCACTTGAACGTGAAGATCCAAATCGTAGCCGCTGCCCAAGATATTTTTTCCTAACAATCCAGCATCGTAAGCTTCTTGGATTGCATTTTCTAAAATTCGTGCAACATAAAAATATTCTCCGCGGATGTAGATATACGATGTATGAGCGCCCAAAGCAAAACTGGAAAGAATCATTCCCTCAATCAAAATGTGGGGAATGTGCTCCATCAAATATCGGTCTTTGAAAGTGCCGGGTTCTGATTCGTCAGCATTGCACACCAAGTAACGAGGCACTCCTTCCGGCTTGGCCAAGAAACTCCATTTCATTCCTGTAGGGAATCCTGCGCCACCACGACCGCGAAGGCCAGAGGTTTTTACTTCCTCTACAATTTGGTCTGGTGACATCGAGGACAACGCTTTTTTCAAAGTGTCATAGCCTCCTTTTTGACGGTATACATTCAAGGTCTGAATGCCCGGTACGTCAATATGCTCAAGTAATAATTTCTTTCCCATATTAGTCCATGCTTACTTTTTGATCCTTGGTATACACTCTTCTTTCGCCATCTTTTTTCAGATTTTCGAGAAGGTTGTCTACTTTTTCCAAGGTTAAATTCTCATAGAAATCAGATCCACATTGCATCATGGGGGCAGTGCCGCATGAGCCCAAACACTCAACGGTTTTCAAAGTGAATTGACCATCCGCAGTGGTTTCACCGTCTTTGATTCCCAATTTATTTTCCAAGTGTTTGACAATGTCTTCAGAACCCATCAACCAACAAGAGCTGGTGCGGCAAACTTCCAAAAGGCATTTTCCTACGGGCTTTAAATTGTACATGGAATAAAAAGAAGCCACTTCGTATACTTCAATGGGCGTGATTTGCAACACTTCAGCCACGTAGTCCATGGCTTCAGGGCTTAACCATCCATCAAACTCGGCTTGCGCCAAGTGTAGAACGGGCAGAAGCGCTGATTTTTGTTTTCCCTCAGGATAGCGTTTGATGATTTTCTCAACAACAGCAAGGGTTTCTGATGAAAATTGATATTTCTTTTCCATGATTATGCGTCTAATTCTCCAGCGATTACGTTCATGCTACTCATTGTAAGAATGGCATCAGAGAGCATTCCTCCCTCAATCATTTCTGGATAAGCTTGGTAATAGATGTAACAAGGTCTGCGGAAATGCAAACGGAAAGGCGTGCGACCACCATCACTGATCAAATAAAATCCGAGCTCTCCGTTTCCTCCTTCAATACTGTGATAAATCTCGCCTTTGGGAACTTCTGTTTCTCCCATAACAATTTTGAAATGGTAAATCAAAGCTTCCATTTTACTGTAAACGTCCTGTTTTTCTGGCAAATAAAATTCAGGTACTTCAGCATGAAAATCACCTTTGGGCATCTTGTCAATGGCTTGACGAATGATGCTCAAACTCTCCCACATCTCTTGCATACGTACCATGTAACGATCAAAAGTATCGCCTTGTGTACCGACAGGAATTTTGAAATCAAAATCTTGGTAAGAAGAGTAAGGATTCATTACCCTAACATCATAGTCAACGCCCGCGGCACGAAGGTTAGGACCTGTAAATCCATATTCCAAGGCACGTTCGCCACTGATTGGACCGCAGTTCACCGTACGATCCATGAAAATTCTGTTACGCGTCACCAACTTATCAAATTCATTGAGCGCAGCTGGAAATTCATCCAAGAACGCATGAATTCTTTTCCAAGCCAAATCTGAAAAATCACGTTCCATTCCACCAATACGGCCGATGTTGGTTGTTAAACGCGCGCCACAAATCTCTTCGTAGATTTCATAAATTTTCTCTCTCCATTGGAACAGATACAAGAAACCCGTCATGGCTCCAGTATCTACCGCGATGACCGTATCACAAACAATGTGGTCCGCAATACGCGCCAATTCCATGATGATCACACGCATGTATTCTGCCCGCTTGGGGATTTCACATTGAATTAGTTTTTCCACGGTCATGTGCCAACCCATGTTGTTGATGGGAGAGGAACAGTAATTCAAGCGGTCGGTGATGGGTGTGATTTGGCTGTACGTTCTTCTTTCTGCTAATTTTTCAAATGCTCGATGAATGTAACCAATGGTAGGCTCAGCCTTCACGATGATTTCACCGTCCATGGTCAATACATTTTGAAAGATACCGTGGGTCGCAGGATGCGTAGGCCCAAGGTTTAACGTGGTGTAATCCTTTTCTAAATTGGATTGCAATTGATCAATGGCTTTACTCATGATTATCTTCCAAAATATTTATCTTCTTTGTCATCGCGGCTTGCATCTTCCAATGCATATTCTTTTCTCAAAGGATGATAGTTCATCTCATCCATATTCAAGATTCGGCGCAAGTCAGGGTGACCTGAAAACTTGAAACCGTAGAAATCAAAAGCCTCTCTCTCCATCCAATTGGCCGTAGCAAATAGGGGAGTGCATGTAGGGACATCCAAATCCGATTTGGCCATGAAGCATTTGAGACGAATGCGCTCATTGCTTTGCAGAGCGTGCAATTGATACATCAATGCAAACTCTTGTTCCCCTTGGTCAGGAAAATGAATGCCACACATGGTGGTTAGAAAAGTGAATCCCATTTCATTTTTGAGAAATTCTAAAACCGCATAGATGTTTTTTTTCTCGATATGAAATACCGGAAAATCTCTTTCATCCCCCGAATGGGTGACCGCTTCAGGAAAGCGGTTTTGCAGGGATGACAATACTTTGTCGTGTAGTGCGCTCATGGTGTTATTCCAATCCGTATGCAGCCAATTTGGCTTTGTATTCGGGGGTTTGTCTTCTTTTGATTCCTTCCTTTTTGGCCAATTCTTGGATCTTTAAGATTCCATCCAAAACTTGCTCAGGGCGGGGAGGGCATCCCGGTATGTAAACGTCAACGGGAATGACGCGATCAATGCCTTGCAATACGCTGTAGGTGTCAAAAATTCCGCCAGAAGAAGCACATGCACCCATGCTCAAAACCCATTTGGGTTCTGCCATTTGCTCATATACCTGACGCAATACGGGCGCCATTTTTTTGGAAATGGTTCCCATCACCATCAATAAATCCGCTTGACGTGGAGAGAAGCTCAAACGTTCTGATCCAAAGCGGGCCAAGTCATAGGTAGAGGCCATGGTCGCCATGAATTCAATACCACAGCAAGAAGTGGCAAAAGGCAAAGGCCACAACGAGTTGGCACGGGCCAAACCCACTGCTTTATCCAAAGTAGTGGCAAAAAATCCAGTGCCCTCGTGGCCCTCAGGCTGATGGTCTGGATGAATATTTACTGTCGTTTCCATCTATCTATTTTTTATCAATCCCAGTTTAATGCGCCTTTTCGGATGATGTAAACCAATCCAACGATCATCAATCCCATGAAGGTGAACATCTCCCACAATCCAAACACACCGAGCTCTTTAAAGTTTACGGCCCATGGATACATGAAGATGACCTCCACGTCAAAAAGAACAAACAAGATCGCTACCAAAAAATACTTGATAGAAAAAGGAGTTCTCGCATTCCCTTTGGATTCAATTCCACATTCAAATGCTTCCTCTTTGACTTTTACGTGACGCTTGGGACCCAAAGCGTGTGTAAGGACCATCGTGGTTACGACAAATCCTAAGGCAATCAATGCCATGATAACAATGGGAAAGTAATCCCAAAGGTGTGATGTGTTGCTCATAAATTCGTATACGTGCTTAAAGCGCGTCAAATTTAGCAAGTCAGCGCCGAACAACACGGACAAATGTGTTTTTTTTTTCTGCGATATGAACACCTTTCCAACATCTTGTATTTTAGCCTCATGAGATACTTGTTGGCGTTTCTTGTTTTTTGGGCAATTTCGATGGAATTCCCTAAGGTGGCTTTCCAAGATCCATCGGGTATTCACTTCATCAGACAAACCGATGGTTTGGCATTTGCGTCTTATTATTTTGAGCGCGAAGAGGGCTTTTTAAATTCGGGTACCTTGAATCAAACTTCTGATGATGGTCATGTGGCGTGCGAGCTCCCGGTGTTTTACTATTTGACAGCGCAGATTTATCAATACACAGGTATCTATTTTCCCATTTTGCGATGGCTGCATGGGCTGGTGGTTTTATTGGGTATTATCCATGTTTTTCTTTTTTGGAAAAAATGGGCAGGCAATGCATGGATGCCTTTGCTTATGATGTTCATGCTTTTCACTTCGGTTGTGTTCTCCTATTACGCGTTTAATTTTTTACCAGACGCGCCTGCATGGGCTTTTGTTATCATGGGATGGTATTATGGCATTCAATTTTTGGAAAATCGCAACAACCGTTGGGTGATATTATCCTTGTTTTTCTTCGCTTGGGGTGCGCTTTTAAAACCTACCTTTTTCATTCATGCCGTGGCTTTTTTGGGGACCATGATGTTTTTGCATCATTCTGCACCACGCAATAAAGAAGAATGGCGATACGCCCTGGGCGCATTTGGATTTGCATTGTTGTTGGTTGCCCTTTGGAGTTGGCGCATCATTCAATTCAATACCGCTCACCACGATGATTATTTTTTGGTTTCAACTCGCCCCATTTGGAAAATGGATGCCGAAGATATTCGTGTGGTTTGGGACCATATGACGGGCTATTGGTTCAGAGACTATTTTGCGCGAGACATGTGGAGATGGATTGGATTGATGTTGGCCATTGTAGTCTTGCGCTGGAAAAATATGTCTACCCTTGTGCGACATGCCTTTTGGATTCTGAGCTTGGGAGAGCTGTCCTACATCGTTCTTTTCTTTGGACAGTTCAAGGACCATGACTATTATGCCTGGAATATTTTCCCTTGGTTTATATGGTTGGCCGCTGCGTTTATTGATGGTTTCTGGTCAGCATTACATCATAAATTTTCGCAGTATTTGGTGGGATTGACTTTGCTTGTTTTGGGATGCACTTCATGGCAAGCCAATCAAAAAGTGATACGTTGGCGATTCGGACACGACGAACCCAATTTGGCTTGGGTAGGTAAGCGGCTAAAGGATGGTCCAGACTACCTCAAGGCTCATGGTGTTCTACCTTTTACTGAAAAGGTGGTGGTGGTGCCTGATTTTACTAGAAATGGCTCATTGCTGTTTATCCAACAGGAAGGTTGGACTTTGGCAGATTCTACGCAATTATTCAGATTGAAGGAACCTTCATTGCAAAAGGCTACAGCTGTTTTGGTATTGGACTCCAACTATCTAAAATTTCCTGCGATTTCTGAAGAATGGAAGGTGGTATTTCAAGATACCACTCAAGAGATTTATTGGATGCGTCGCCGTTAAAATTGGGTTCGGAATCGAACGTAATGAATTTTCTTTCCTTCCCCCAACCAACGACTTTCGTAAAAAGTACGAATGGATAAAATACGCTGCCACTCCTCGGGTTGGGTTTGAATATAGTCACCATAAACATCGGCGGAATGGGACTCTAAAATGTGACGAGTGGCTTCCAATTCCTCTAATGCGCTCCAATAAATCATGGGGTTGTCATGCTTGATGTGTATGGTCCCATTGGGTTTTAGAAAGTTTCGATATTTGTTCCAAAAGTAGGACGAGGTGATTCTCTTGATTCCCGTTTCATCCTTGGGTTGAGGATCTGAAAAGGTGAGCCAGATTTCGTCTACCTCATTGGGGCCAAAGAATGATTCTATAAATTCTACTCGGGTTCTTAAAAAGGCGACATTTTTTAATCCTTTGGCGATGGCGATGCGCGCGCCATGATTGAATCGATGTCCTTTAACATCCACTCCCAAATAGTTGATGTGAGGATTGGCTTCTGCCAATTGAACCGTGTACTCTCCTTTGCCGCAGCCCAATTCAATTACCAAGGGATTGTCATTTTTGAAAAATTTCTCACGCCACTCACCTTGCATAAAGGTTTTTCCTTCCTTGATGATGGGCAATAATGGAGGTTCAAAAACATGCGGAAATGTTTTATTCTCTGCCCATCGTTTCAATTTATCTTTCGCCATGTTGCAAATTTATATGGGCATTGCGTGATTTTGTCGAACTTTCGACGCGAATGAAAAAAGTTTTGATTGTTCCGATGAATTGGGGATTGGGCCATGCAACCCGTTGTGTGCCCATTGTCAAGGAAATGATCAACGCGGGTCATGAAGTTTATATCTCCGGCAGTGGAGAAAGCGGGACGTGGTTCAAGAACTATTTTCCGCATGTTACTTTCATTCCCGATTGTCCAGATTACGGAGTTTTTTATCCCAAAAAGATTCATTTTTTTCAATGGATTTGGCAATGGCCACGATGGGAAAGGGCCATCGCTAGGGAGCATCAATGGTTGCAGGAAGTCCATTCTAAATTTCAATTTGATGTAATAATCAGTGACAATCGATTTGGAATTTGGTGTTCGGATTCAACCAATATTTTTATTACCCATCAATTGTCTCCCATCATGCCCCAATGGGCTTCTAACGCCTATTCGATTTTGTTTTGGAAACGGATGAAAAGATTTCAAAAGATTTGGATTCCCGATTGCCAGGGAGAAAACGCGCTCTCAGGAAAACTGTCCTCGACTGTTCACCATTCGGAAAAGTTGGAGTGGAAAGGTTGGCTTTCTCGTTTTTCCGATGTCGAAGAAAAGAACCATGAAACTTTTGATTGGGTGGCGGTGATCAGTGGTCCAGAAATGCAACGCACTTTGTTTGAGCATGAGGTAATTGAACGTATGCGCCGATCCAATATGAAATGCTTGGTGGTTACTGGACAACCTACATTTCCACGAAATGAATCCATCGAAAACATAAAAATTATCAATCATTTGGAAGATGGCGCGATGGCTTTTGTGCTGCGTCGGGCAAAAAAAATAACCTCTAGATCAGGATATAGTTCGCTCATGGACTACAAGATATTAAACGTCTCGGCTGAACTTATTCCTACCCCAGGCCAGACGGAGCAGGAATATTTGGCTACACGTTGGCAGGAGTTGCATGGGCATTGGCCCATTGAATAATCCGAGACAACGCTTCCTCCAATACTTCAGGCGCGGTGGCACAGCTCATCCGAATGTGTCCTTTGGCCCCAGGTCCAAACCATTGGGCCAAGCCGGGCACGAGCTTTACTTTGGCTTCACGCTCCATTTGTTGCGTTAGCGATAAGGTGTCCCAATTTTCAGGATGTTGAAGCCACATCACAAAGGTGGATGAGGGACATTCTGATTTGAAAAAACTTTGTTCCGAAGTCAAACGTTGGTGTGCGCGTTCGATGTTGGCTTTCATTAATGTCGCAAAATCCTGTGCGGCGTTGGGAGAACGCATTGCCGCCTCTGCGGCTATCTGTGACAGGGTAGATACACCTTGTGTGGTTCTGAGATATCCTTGGGTGTCCATGAGTTCCAAAATGGATTTTTCATTGGGTCCAATCAATGCGCCAATCCGCAATCCCGCCAATCCGTATCCTTTTGATAGACCATATACCACCCAGCAATCTTCAGATACAGCCATCATGCTGGTGTATTGGTCTTGAAGAATCACATCGCTCCATACTTCGTCTGACAAGAGTAATAAGTTGTTTTTTTTAGCAAATTGAGCAATGGAGACCAAGGTAGTTTTGTCGTAATGAAAGCCCAAGGGATTGTGGGGATGGCAAATGAATAGCGCTTTGGTTTTTTCATTGATTTCACGCTGCCACAGATCTTCATTCCATTGCTTTTGGGCCGGAACACGCTTGATGGTTGCTCCCGCTTTTTCAGCACAATAGCCCAAAAGAAAATCCACCGGATCGGGAATCAACACCTCATCTCCAGACACTAAAAAGTGGTTGCACCAATCTTGAAGCGCCGTGGCTGCACTGTTGGTTGCCAATACTTGTGATGAAGAAATTTGACATTCTTTCCGGGTATTGTAGTGATGGGTAATGGCCGTTCTGAAGCCAACCAAACCTTGACTGGGTCCATAAGGAAAAAGCCCAGGCGAACACGCTGCGACAATGGCATCGGTTATTTCTTTTGCAATGGGCATGTCCGTATCTGCAGCGGTCAATGGAATGACATCGGATGGTACCTCTGCCCAACGCATGTTGAATGCATTTTTTCTCAGGTAGTCGTAGGGAATCGAATCTAAATGGCTCATAGTTGGTCAAATACCAGCGGCATGTGGTTGATCATGAATTTACTGTCGTTGTTGCTGAACAAATGTGCATATTCCATCCCTTCAAACGCAATACGCTCGCAAGCCTCCCTTCGATTATTGAAATGCTGGATGGCAATCTCATCTTTACTGTCCAATTTGTCCATGGTTTCGGTTAAAGATACGATGTCATCAATGGCCAGGTTAGTGCCTTGACTGGTAAAAGGCAAAACAACATGCGCAGCATCGCCCAACAAAATGTATTTGTCTTGGATGTACTGATCAACCCCCAAAAGAATTTTTCCTTTCCAAAGGTAAAGTCCCTCCAAATGGTTCTCCACGATATTCAGTATCCATGGATGGTGAAAATGTTGAACCGTGTGTTTTACGAAATCGGCCAAGGATAGATTTTTTTCTTCCGGTGTTCCGAAATGCTTTTTTGATAGTTGCAGAAACCAAATCACTTGACCGGTATGCAAGGGGAGTATCCCCAAGGCAATCCCCATAGTGTCAAAAATAATTTTATACAGGTTGCCCGCATGCTCTTGGGTGAAAGCCAAGTCCATGTAGCTTCCATTGATTTCATAGGTTGGCGCGTCGATCATCTCCGCATCAGGAAAAAGTTTCTTTCTCACTTGAGAATGTATGCCATCACAACCTACTACCCATTGATAACCCTCATGGTCCCAAAGGGTATCATTTAAATAAAGGGATTGGTCTGATTGAAGAACAATTTTTTGCGGAATGCGATGAACATTGGAACCAAGATCCGCGCTCAAAGCTTCCAAGAAATGATGTCTACTGATGCCGTAGATATTGTCTACTTGCTGCACGTTGAGTGCGTTGTTGTCATCATCTAGGATATTTACTTTTTTAATTGGTGTGCAAGCAACTTCGATAGGATTCCAATATCCCAATTTTTTTAAACCACTCACTCCATTGGGCATCAACAGAAATCCGAATCCAGAATTGCCTGTCAGCAAGTCTGGATCATACACATCGATCTTCCAATCCCTTTTTTGGAATTCGAGAGCGGAAAGCAGTCCGGATACACCTCCGCCAATAATCGCAACTTTCTTTTTTTGACTCATCACAGTCGTATACGGATTTAATGTAGAAAGGTTTCAAAAATGAAAAAAAAGATTTGAAACATTCACTTATCTCTTATTTTCGCAGCAAATTAAATCAACCATGGGCGTTTTAGTAGGTAAAGATTCTAGAGTGATTGTTCAGGGATTCACAGGAAGTGAAGGAACATTTCATGCGCAACAAATGATCGAATACGGTACCAATGTAGTAGGTGGAGTTACCCCTGGAAAGGGAGGTTCTACGCATTTGGATCGTCCAGTTTTCAATACAGTTGCTGAGGCAGTAGCACAAGCGGGAGCCAATGTAACCATCATCTTTGTTCCACCGGCATTTGCAGCAGATGCAATCATGGAAGCAGCAGAAGCAGGTATTCAAGTTATTGTAACCATCACAGAGGGTATTCCAGTAGCGGACATGGTGAAAGCCAAGACCTTTGCGGTTGCACGTGGTGCGCGTTTGATTGGCCCCAACTGTCCAGGTGTTATCACCGCAGGTGAGGCAAAAGTGGGTATCATGCCCGGTTTTGTTTTCAAGCCAGGTACAGTAGGTATCGTTTCCAAATCGGGGACTTTGACCTATGAGGCGGCAGACCAAGTTGCCAAAGCGGGGTTGGGTGTTACAACAGCCATCGGAATTGGTGGAGATCCCATCATTGGAACTACCACATTGGAGGCAGTTCAATTGTTGATGAATGATCCGGATACCAAAGGCATCATCATGATCGGAGAGATCGGAGGTGAGTTGGAGCCCAAGGCAGCCATGTGGATCAAACAACATGGAACCAAGCCTGTAGTTGGTTTTATCGCCGGTGAAACGGCACCCAAGGGTCGCACAATGGGCCACGCAGGTGCCATTGTTTCTGGTGAACATGAATCGGCTTCAGCCAAGAAGAAGATCATGCGCGAATGCGGAATTACAGTGGTTGACTCTCCAGCAGAAATTGGTGGAGCAATGGCCAATCTTTTGAAATAAGATTTTGCAGGATATAAAAAAAAGGGGATTCGATTGAATCCCCTTTTTGTTTTTGGGTCTTTAGTTTTGATTCAAAACCACTTGACCGATGCTTGTTTTTCCAACGGATTTCAATGCCGCAGAGAATTTTAAAATATTCTCAATGGTTTTTTCTGAAGGTTGGATGTTTTGTTTTTTTGATGAAGTTTTTGAAAGCGTAGAATCTACCATAAGCATTTTAGTGTTTGATGGTATAACGCTTGGTCTTTTTCAATATTGCTTAGAACACGAAATTTATTGAGGTGTTAAACCCAATGCCCCTCATGTTTCGATTGTAGCTAAATGGGATGAAGTAATTGACTTTGGTGTCCCAAAGAAAGTATTTGTTCTTAAAAAGTTCGATACCAATGGAAGGAGATAAATAAAAGATATCTTCCTTTTTCACATCATTGGAGGCAGCCATGTAGCCTACTGTATAACCCGAGTATAGGTTTCCAAACTTATTTTCACCACGTCCCAAGTGGCGAGAATAAAAGTCTTGTCCAAAATTCATGACAAATAGTTCTGAGAAAAATGTAGAGTCGCCTGGTTGAGTGTTCACTGATTTGTATGCGCCCACTCCTGCGTAACTTTTGCCTCTGGTAAATAGATATTTAATGAAATACCCTTGATATGCACTGGCGGTAATGGTGTCTACCGGATTTTCTATTTTCAAATAGGAGTATTCCACCCCGGGCATATTGACAAAGGATACTCTGCTGTTTTCAGGCATGGTCATTTCCTCTTCAATGGTAATGTCAACGGAGTAGGGAAGTTGGTTGATTTGCAATGCAGACTTTCTTTTCTCCAAATTGAAAATGCGGTCCTCAATGTTTTGTTTTTCTATCCAAAGTGATTCAAATTGGGCAGACTTCATTTCATGTTGTGACATCACTTCCTCGTAGTTGGCTTTTTTCTTTTTCAAAAAATCAATTTCAATTAAAATCTCTTCAATTTCTTCTTGATGATCAATGGTGTTGATGATGTCACTGCTGATGTAACCCCATGCTGGAAGGGCATTGCGCAGGGCTTGATATTGTGTCGCATTCAATCCCAAAGTTAGGCTGATGCTGGTTTTGGTTTCGTTTTGGGTTTTAATCTCAACTTTGTTTTCACTGATAAAGGTTTTCAATGCAGCTTTGGCTGAAGCCAGATCCAATGCGGTGATGTCCACGTTGATGTTTGTGGAGATTGAAAGTTCTTGTTGTCCCAAAAGACATTGAGAGGCAAGTAAAAGAATAGAGAAAAGGATGACCTTCATAAAATTTGTTTTTGTAAAGTTAGTGTGAATCGATGCTTTTGTGTAGTTTTGCCTCGTTGAGGTTCTTGTTGAAGAACAAGATGAAAAGGGAATGGAGTGAAAGGCTCCAACTGTACCCGCAGCTGTAAACCCTCCGAAAGGAAGTTTTCTCCATCTAATAGCCACTGAAGAAATTTGGGAAGGCTGAGAAAATGAAAGGGTGAAGTCAGAAGACCTGCCTAAACATACTTGCCCATAGAATCCGGGAAGAGGTTCTACGCATGATGATGATTAAAAACAGGCTAATTTTCGCCCTCAGTTGGTTGTGTGCTTGCTTGGTACACGGTCAAAATTTTGCAGATTCCTCTGCGAGGGGCTCATCCATTATCCTTACGGATAACATTCAAGATTTAATCGAAATTAAGGTCTGGCGCTCGCGGTATACCAGTATTTATGCAGATTCCATTTGGATGGGGCGCAATTGGGGCGCGGATTTGGGAAGGGCGATGGCCAAAGATGGGAGAATGGCGGTATTTCAATATGGGCCTCCAGGCACAGCTTGCATGTTGCGGTCCGGAGGTTTATCCCCAGATCATACTGAACTCAATTTTGAAGGGGTTTCACTCAATGCGGTGACCCTGGGTATGGCCGATTTTTCATTGCTGCCTACTTTCTTCTTTGATGGATTTAGTCATTATCAAAATCCTTCCTTTGATTCTCAAGGTCAAAGTGGAATTGGAAGTGGTGTCGCATTGATTGCCTCGCAACACCCCAGACCCAATAAGTTGCTGTATTGGTCGGAATATTCTTCCTTGAACAATTTCTCCCAAGGCCTGCAAGCGCAATACAATTTTAGCCAGATGCTTCCACGCAGTGGCAAGGAGATCAAGCATTACTTGGAGGCCAAGTGGAGCAGTCAATCTTTTGACAACCGATTTACCTACCCTTTGCCCGGTTATGGTATGGTACACGATGTTGTTCAGGAAAACAACGATGTAAAACAGGGTGCGCAGTGGTTGAAATGGCAAGTTTCAGGAAACAATCGGCAATTGCAATTGCTCTACTGGCGCGTGAATCGGGATGCAGAATTGCCGGCGCTCATAGGGCAGGAGGGTGCAGGCCGACGTCAGACGCAGATGGATGAACAACATCGTTTTTTGGCTCAATGGAAACAGACGAATGTCCAATGGATGGGTGGTGCGGTGTCATGGTCTTTGGGAACATTTGCATTGTCGGATAAGCAGAATTACCAGCAGTTTTATAATGGACAATTGTCTACCCAGTCCGACATTTTTTCGAAACAGGGAATTGTATTTGCCAAATGGGATTGGCGAAACAACAAATTGGCTTCTCAAATCCGCATTCAAAACAGGGCAGTGAACGTGTTGTACAATGCCAATAACGGGATTACACAAAACATTCCTTCTGCACGACTCCTGCATCAGGTGACGGCGTATCGATCCAATTGGATCTGGACGGCCAAAGCGGTGAACCAATGGGAGTATTGGAGCGGCCAAGGATACAGCCAGCGCCACAATGTCGATTTTAGGGCGCATTACAGTCAACATCGATACGAAATGGAGTTTTCAACTTCGCCATTCTATTTGGAGAGAATGCCGGATTTTAATGAGCGTTATTGGCCAGGAAGTGGGAACATGAATTTGTTGCAAGAGAAGGGAAAGGGTGTGCGTTACAAACTGAATCAGAGCTGGCGTCAAAACGTTTCCGAAGGAAATTCGCTGGAGGTGTTTTTGGATCATGATTTTACGACCCGCGTGGTTGACAATTGGATTCAATGGGTTCCGCAAGCCAATGGCATCTGGACACCTGAAAATTGGAAATATGTAAAGGCCAATGAATTCAACACCTATTTGAAATTGAATTACAAAACGCATAATTGGGAATGGCGAAGTGCGGGTAGTATTCAGTATTTGCATAATCAATCTTGGAAGTTGGGTGCCATTGAAGGATTGGGAGAATCGCTACCATATTCGCCCAAATGGCGACTGAGTGCAGAGCAAAGTGTTTATCGTAAGAATGGTCAATATGTGCAATGCAATTGGCGATACGTGGGTATACGAAGCATGAACGAAACATCGGACGCAAGTGCAATGTTGGCTGCGGTTAATCTTTTTGATCTTTCCCTGGGGGGACCTGTAATGGGAATGCCCTTAGGATGCGAATGGCAATTCGGGTGTGACAATTTCATGAATGTTCAATACCAGGAAGTCAAGGGATATGCCCTGCCGGGAAGGGTATGGAACGTCAAACTAAAAATAGAAATCAATAAAAAAACCACAGAAAAATGAAAAGTTTTAAAAATTTGGCCGCCTATGTTTTGGGAAGCATGGCGCTGTTGTTGGTGTCTTGCGATCCATTTGAGCCAGAACCAGAACCAGCCTTGGATTACAGCACCGGTGTTTGGATGATCAATGAAGGTGGATTTGGACAGAACAATGGTTCCATTACCATTTATCAGATTGGAACTCGACACAGTGATCCATTTTTCGACGCCAATGGAATCAGTGCAGGAGATGTTTTACAACGAGTGATCCGCTTTGGAAATCAATTTGCTTTGGTGAATAACGGAGGAAACAAAGTGGCGGTAGGCAGTGCCAAGAGCATGCGAACACAATATGAAATTATCAATTTGGACTACCCAAGAGATGTGGTTGTTTCGGGAGATTATTTGTACATCGCACAGGGCGCCATGGCCGGAAAGGTTAGCAAATATCAATTGAGCAATGGCGCTTGGGTGGCGGATGTTACCGTTGGCAATGGACCTGAAAGAATGTTGATCACCAATAACCAATTGTGGGTGGCCAACAGTGGCGGTTGGTTGACCGATAACACGGTATCGGTAATCGATCTGAATACTTTCCAACTGCAATCTACTTTGTATACCGGAGATCGTCCATCGGATATGGTGTATGAAGCCAATTCAGGAAGGGTCTTTGTTTTGGGTTCAGGTGAGATTATCTATGATGCCAACTGGAATGTTACGGGGCACACGGCCGCTACTTTATCTGGATTTGAATCGGACCTTTCTTCGTTTGGACAAATTCAAGTGGGCGTGGATGGTGACCATCCCAAGTTCATGGATGTCAGCAATGGGGAGCTATTGATTGTCAATGGTGGATTGGACGCTTATACCAACACCAGTGATTTGATTTGTGATGATTGTATTGCGGGTAGCTTCTATTCAGTGGATGCAGATGACAATGGAGATGTTTGGTTAACCTCCGTTCCAGATTATGTGAGTAATGCCACGGTATCCCAATACAATTGGAACAATCGATCATTTAAAAAGAACTACATCGGAGGAATCGCAACGCATTCTGTATTGGTTCCTTAAGCAGAGACAACAACGTAGCAAAGGCCCGCTTTTTCTTTTGGAAGAGGCGGGCCTTTGTGATTATATTTGCACGAATTTATATCTAACGTAAATTCAACGGCATGTCCAATTTTTCAAATAAAATCGTCGGCGAAGGTCTTACTTATGACGACGTACTTTTAATCCCCGCTTTCTCTCAAATTCTTCCACGCGAGGTTTCAACCCACTCAAAATTTTCCAAGAATATTTCGTTGTATGCTCCTGTGGTTAGTGCCGCAATGGACACGGTAACGGAGTCTGAAATGGCCATTGCCATGGCGCGTCAAGGAGGTATCGGTGTGATTCACAAAAACATGACCATTGCAGCGCAAGCGGCACAGGTAAGAAAAGTGAAGCGCTCGGAAAGTGGAATGATCCAAGATCCCATTACATTGAACCAAGATGCCACCGTTGGCGATGCTTGGGCCATGATGTCGGAGTATAAAATTGGGGGAATTCCAGTGGTGGATGAAGAGGGGAAATTGGTTGGAATTGTGACCAACCGTGATTTGCGTTTTGAAAAGAACAATATTCGCCCCATTGCAGAGGTAATGACCAAAACGGATATTGTCACCACGGACAAACCCAAGGATTTGATTGCCGCTGAATCTATTCTTCAAGAAAAGAAAATTGAAAAATTGCCCGTTGTGGATGATTCAGGAAAGCTCTTGGGTTTGATTACCTACAAGGATATTTTGAAGTTGAAGCAATTTCCCAACGCGTGTAAAGATTCATTGGGAAGGTTGCGATGTGCCGCGGCAGTGGGTGTTACCCATGACACCATGGAACGCGTAGATGCATTGGTGAAAGCCGGCGTGGATGCGGTGGTCATTGATACCGCGCATGGTCATTCATTGGGTGTAATTGAAACATTGAAAAAAGTAAAAGCAGCCTACGGTGAAAAGATTGACATCGTGGTGGGTAATATCGCGACAGGAGCTGCAGCATTGGCTTTGGTTGAAGCAGGAGCAGATGCCGTGAAAGTGGGAATCGGCCCCGGTTCTATTTGCACCACCCGTGTAATTGCCGGTGTAGGGGTTCCTCAATTGACGGCTGTAATGAATGTGGCTGAGGCATTGGAAGGAACGGATGTTCCGATTATCGCGGATGGAGGTATTCGTTTTACCGGAGACATTCCCAAAGCATTGGCCGCTGGGGCTTGGACCATCATGGTAGGTTCCATGTTGGCAGGAACTGAGGAGTCACCTGGTGAAACCATCATCTACGAAGGAAGAAGATTTAAAAGTTACCGAGGAATGGGTTCGTTGGAGGCCATGCAACATGGTTCCAAGGATCGATATTTTCAAGATGCAGAAGACGATATCAAAAAATTGGTTCCAGAAGGAATCTCTGGACGCGTGCCATTTAAGGGGAGTGTTCAAGAGGTGATGTACCAAGTGATTGGTGGATTGCGCGCAGGAATGGGATATTGTGGAGCCAAAGATTTAAATGCGCTTAAAGGAGCGCAATTTGTACGAATTACCCACTCAGGAATCAAGGAGAGTCATCCCCATGACATCTACATTACCCGAGAGGCTCCCAACTATAGCATCAAATAATATGGAGTTGCTGGACGGTATTTTGATTTCCAAGACAATCAAGAATGAATTGTCGGAGAAGGTTGCGGCTCGCAAGAGTCAAGGTAAAAAAATACCCCACCTGGCAGCGATTATTGTAGGCTCCGATGGGGCCAGTATGACTTACGTCTCAAGCAAAGTGAAGTCATGCCAGGAAATTGGTTTTGAATCTACTTTGATTCAATTGCCTGAGCACGCCACAGAACAAGAAGTCCTAGATAAAATTTCCCAACTCAATGGTGATGATCAAGTAGATGGCTATATCATTCAGTTGCCATTGCCACGACACATTGATGAGCATCGCATTTTACAGGCGGTAGACTACAAAAAGGATGTGGATGGATTTCATCCTGAAAACGTGGGAAGAATGGCCTTGGGATTGCCTTGCTTTTTACCCGCAACCCCCGCGGGTATCATTGAGTTATTGCGCCGCTATCAAATTGAAACTACAGGAAAGAATTGTGTGGTGGTGGGTCGCTCACACATCGTGGGAATGCCCATGGGTTTGCTAATGCAGCGCAATAATCAACCGGGAAATGCGACAGTGACAGTGGTGCATTCCAAAACCCAAAATATTGGATCCATTTGTGCCCAAGCGGACATATTGATAGTCGCCATCGGCAAGCCATATTTTGTCACGGCAGACATGGTGAAACCAGGAGCGGTGGTCATTGATGTAGGCATTACACGTGTCCCCGATCCATCCAAAAAATCGGGTTTTAAATTGGCCGGAGATGTAAATTTTGAAGAAGTGGCTCCTTTGGCCAGCTACATCACCCCAGTGCCAGGAGGTGTAGGACCCATGACCATCGCCTCTCTCTTGATGAATACTTTGTTAGCAGCAGAAAGAAAAGACGCATGAAAAATAATTTGATTTTTACCTGGGCACTGGTGTTGGTGCCCTTTGTTTTTCTAGGGCAAATTGCTCCGGTTATGCAAGGAAAGCCTGTGCCTGCGGTTGAAATGCAACCGGTGGCTCGTCCCATTTCGCCCATTCGTTTGGTGAATGGCAACAATGTAATTGAATTATCGGACCTGTATACCCAACCCACGTTAATCAAGACGGTGACCCTGGACGGCAAGCCGGTTACGCGTCGTGGCGATAAATTGTATCTGGAGGCTCCGTTGCAACAAACCATTGCTGTTCTGGAATTGAATTTGGGAAATCAAATTTTGGCCATTCCTGTTTTTAATTCGGAAACAAGAAAACAAACATTGACCTATAAGGCTACCTCCAAAAAAGTAAAGAAAGTGGAAGTTGCCAGTTCATTGAATGGGTGGAATAGAAAGGCTTCGCCGATGCAACAGGGGTCCAATGGTGATTGGACCATCGAGTTTGTAGTAGCAGATGGAGAGTACCCCTACCGCATTTGGGAGGATGATGTAGAGGGAATGGATGCCAATAACAAGCTTACCCGCGACAATGGTTTGGGTGGAAAAAATAACATTTGGGTAGTCGGAAAGCCCAATGCGACCGTGGGTAAAATTAGAACAAGCTATGTTCAAGGAGCCAACGTGCAAGTGCAGGTGGAAGGTGAAGTAGAGGAGTTGGTTGCTTTTTTCAATAACCAGTTGGTGTATCGAGCCAAGGTTGAAGACCACAAGGCGGTGGTGCCCATTACCAGTGATGCAGATGGCTGGTTGCGTGTTTTTGGTTACGGCCAAGGCAAACGCACCAATGATTTGTTGGTTCCCGTGATGAAAGGAAATCCGCTATTGTCAGCGCGCGCCTTGCCCCGTCAAGATGCACATGCACAAATCATGTACTTCATGATGGTCGATCGATTTGTGGATGGTAAAAAGGAAAATAATTTCCCTACCAATGACCCAGACATCCAGCCCAAAGCCAATACCATGGGAGGGGATTTGGTGGGCATTACCCAAACCGTTGATAAAAATTACTTTCGCCAATTGGGAGTAAATACTTTGTGGATTTCGCCCATTTGTCAAAATGTAGAGGGAGCTTGGGGATTGTGGGACAAGGGAACCCGAAGTAAATTCTCTGCATACCATGGATATTGGCCTTTGGCGCTAACCAAAGTTGATCGTCGATTTGGAACCGCTGCAGAGTTTGATACTTTGATCAATCATGTGCACGATCGGGACATGAACATCATTGTCGATTATGTGGCACACCATGTTCATCAAGACCATCCTTTGATTAAATCCAAGAAAAATTGGACCACTCCATTGTATTTGCCAGACGGCACAATGAATACGGAAAAGTGGGATGAACACCGATTGACCACCTGGTTTGATACTTTCCTTCCCACCTTTGATTTTGCCAATCCTTTGGTGGTAAATGCCATGACGGATACTGCGATGTACTGGTTGAAGAATTATGAAATCGATGGATTCCGTCACGATGCTACCAAGCACATCAACAATGATTTTTGGCGTACCCTGACTTTTAAAACCAAACAGCAATTCCCAGATCGACCATTATACCAAATAGGTGAGACCTACGGCAGCCCCGAGCTCATCCAAAGTTACATAGGCAGTGGTATGTTGGATGCCCAATTTGATTTCAATTTGTACGACGCGATGGTGGATGCGTTTGCCAAGGAAACCACCACTTTTGAGAACTTAGAAAAAGTGACCAAAGAGTCCATGCGTTATTACGGTTCGCACCATTTGATGGGCAATATCACGGGCAATCAAGACCGCGCTCGATTCATCTCTTATGCCGATGGAAGCATTGCATTTGATGAAGATGCCAAGTTGGCTGGCTGGACCAGAGACATCCAAAACAAAGGCAGCGTAGGATACCGCAAGCTGGAGCAATTGATGGCTTTCATCATGACCACACCGGGGGTGCCTTGTATTTACTACGGCGATGAAATTGGTATGCCAGGAGGAAATGATCCGGATAACAGACGCATGATGACGTTTGATCAATTGAATGTGGATCAAAGAAAGCTGAAGGCCAGTGTAAGTAAGTTGGCTCAGCTACGTGGAAAAAATATGGCCATGATTTATGGCGACCTTGAATTCATCAAAAACGATGGTCAAGTAATGGCTTATACGCGACAATATTTTGGAGAGGTGGTTTTGGTTGTGTTTGACAAGAATGACAAGAGTCACCGCGATTCCACTTGGTTGGAAATCCCTGCACCTTCGGCTTTTCAAAATAAGTTTTTCAAAGGTGAGATGGGCTCTCTTTGGAAACAAGAAAATGGAAAATGGTATGTGTTGCTCAGTGGAAAAGGTTATGATGTTTTCACCAATGTCAATTCCAAAGAGTACGAACGATTGAAACAAAAAGCCGATACCAAAGAGTCTGCTCCAACCAAAGTCAAGTCAGAATTGCCTGAGAAAAAGAAGCGTCGATGAATGGTCAATTGGCGGGCAACCGACTAAAGGATATCATACAATGGGCCGAGCTGAAATTGCAAGGTTGGGAGGAGCGAGAGCGAAAAGCCACAGTCAAATGGATGATGCAAACCCTTTTGGGTTTAAGCACTACACAGTTACTCATCGAGGTTGATCGCACCTTTTCAGAATCAGAAATTTTAAAAGTCCATTTTGCCATCAAACGATTGCTGAATGGTGAGCCTTTGCAATATGTTTTGAACGAAGCCTATTTTGGAGGTTTGGTTTTCAAGTTGGATCAGTCTGTTTTAATTCCTCGACCCGAAACGGAGGAGTGGTTGATGGCGTGGATGCCCAATATCCAAAAAGATGATCATGTTCTGGATTTGGGAACGGGATCAGGATGCATAGCAATCACCATTGCCCATCATACCCAAGCCAAGGTAACGGCTCTGGATATTTCACAGAAAGCTTTGGTTGTAGCCAAGGCCAATGCGGAAAAGTACAGGGCTAATGTAGCCTTTGTCGAAGCGGATATGCGCCATGCCGAGAAATGGATTGCCACTGCGACAGTGATCGTAAGTAATCCACCGTATGTATTGGAAAAAGACAAAGCTGAAATGCAAAATCAAGTTTTGAATCATGAACCCCATTTGGCATTATTTGTTCCCGATGATTCACCCTTGCTTTTTTATCGCTCCATGGTGGATCAGGTAAATACGTACGGAGAAAATTGCCGAATGGTTATTTTTGAAACCCATGAAAATTATGCCCATGAAGTGGCTGACCTGTTTGACTCCCACCACTGGGAAGTGCAGGTTACAAAAGATTTACAGAAAAAAGATCGAGCGGTCATCGCTCAAAAAAAATAAACGAATAAATTTACACCCATGATCGTTTCCCCCTCCGTGCTCTCCGCTGACTTTGCCAATTTGCAGCGTGATGTTGAAATGCTAAATGCCTCTGAAGCCCAATGGATACACATCGACATCATGGATGGTGTTTTTGTACCCAATATCTCGTTTGGCATTCCAGTTACAGCTGCCATCGCCAAGCACGCCAAAAAAGTAATGGATGTGCATTTAATGATCGTGAATCCGGACGCATACATCGAAGATTTTAAAAATGCGGGCGCGGAATACTTGACGGTACATTATGAGGCTTGCACGCATCTGCACCGAACCATTCAAAGTATTCGTCAACACGGAATGAAAGCCGGCGTGGCGCTGAATCCACACACCCCTGTAAGTGTTTTGAAAGATGTATTGAGTGAATTGGATTTGGTATTGATCATGTCCGTGAATCCAGGTTTTGGCGGTCAAAAATTTATCGAGAGAACCTACGATAAAATCAAAGAGCTTAAGGCCATGATTGTAGAAGGCGGGTATTCTACTTTGATTGAAGTTGATGGCGGGGTGAATGGCGAAAATGCGCCATTGCTCAAGGCCGCAGGTGCGGATGCATTGGTGGCTGGAAATTATGTATTCAAACACGTCAACCCTTTGGAGGCAATCGAAACGATTAAAAACTGTTGATTATGGCTAAGAAGAATATAGAGGTACTACCTACGTACAAGTTCCGTGTAATTGTTGATACAGAAGAGGACGTGTTTAGAGACATCGAAATGACAACCCATTCGACCTTCTCAGAACTTCATCGTTCGATTTTGGAGCATTTCAATTTTGAAGATGGTGAAATGGCCAGTTTTTATTTGAGCAATGAAGAATGGGAAAAAGGATTGGAAATTCCTTTGATGGATATGGGCGATGGAGTGGTTAGCATGGACAATGCGGTGTTGCATGAGATGCTGCACCAAGTGGGTGACAAGGTGCTTTATGTCTATGATTTTTTGCGCATGTGGATATTTTACGTCGAGTTGGTAGAGATTGGAGAAACGGATTCGGAAAAGTCTTATCCCCATTTGGCCTTGACTTTTGGAGATGCACCAGACCAAGATTCCAAAGAGATGGATGCGATGTTTGAAGGCAATGGGGTTGAGGATGAGTTGGGGGGTGAAGGTGAGGACGGAGAAGATGACGATGATGAGTATGGTTTTGGAGATGACGAAAATTTTGACTCCAACGAATTTGATGGATATTATGATGAGCGTTAGAATTGCTTTTCTTGCCCTGGGGGTCATCCTATTCGGTGCTTGTGGGCAGTCGCAAAATGGGCAGGTTAGTTCAGACATGATTCATTTTGCTGCAACGGCTTCTGAGGAGAAAAGTGAGTATGCAGGTCCCGTATTGGAATTTGATTCCAGCACCTTCAATTTTGGAATATTGGCCGTGGGGCAAACGGTCAAACATACATTTCAGTTTTTGAATGCGGGGAAATCGGACTTGCTTATTACCGATGTACATCCCACTTGTGGCTGCACGGTTTTAAAAGATTGGTCGCAGGAGCCCATTGCTCCAGGAGGTTCAGGCACCATCTCCATTGAGTATAAAGCTTCTGCAGAGACTGGGGATGTCAGGAAATCAATCGCCATCGCCACCAATGCAGACCCCAAGGACTATCAGTTATTTGTCGAAGGCAAAGTGGTGGGGGTTGGAGTAAAACAGGAAGAGGCCAAAGGCAAATTGCATATGGAACGAACAAGATAATGCCTTAGATTTGCCCCAGAATTTAAAACAAAAAAGATGGTATTCTTACAACAACAAGGTGGCGGATTAGGAACATTGATTATGTTCGGAGGGATGTTTGTGATCATGTATTTTTTCATGATTCGTCCTCAAATGAAAAAGCAAAAAGAGGCCAAAAAGTTTCAAGAGGCTTTGCAAGTCGGGGATAAAGTAATGACTTTAGGTGGTATTCATGGAAAGATCGTGGAAGTTGGCGAAACCGATATCGTGATGGCTATCGATCAAGGCAGAATGCGTGTGGAAAAGGCGGGAATTAGCCCAACCAAACAAGTTGAAACCGAAGTCAAATAATCGCGATATGAAAAATCTCGGATTGATCATTGGTTTGTTCTTTTCACTTGGTGCCTTTGCCCAAGGGAATTATAAATTGACTTGGTGTGACAGAAATATGGACACGCAGTCTGAGATTAAGCTGGAAATGTCCTGCTTAAATAACAATCCAACAATACTGGGTGAAAATGGCGAGGTGTTGACTGTAAAGAATTATCGTCTGTCATTTGCCGAAGGTGATCTTGTCGTTCAAGCAGTGCGCAATGCGGAGGAAAAGTTAGACCAAAGAATCTTTGGTATTTTAAAACAGTCAACCGGATTTGCCGCAGGTACCCTGTACGATTTGGTTGTAATTGATAGCAAAGGCAAAGTGCGCAGGATAGATCAGGCGTACAAATTTACATTGACCAAATAACAAGGGCTTAGGCCCTTTTTTTTATTATGCAAGAATTGATTGAACAATGGATGCAAGAGTTTTGGATTTACCTCCCCAAACTCATCGGTGCAATTACTTTCCTTTTGGTGGGGTGGTATGTCATTGGAAGGACATTGCGCATCTTAGAAGCCACCATGCTCCGACGGGCATTGGACCCCAACCTTAGCACCTTTTTTAAAAGCTTCGCCAACATTGGATTAAAGGTGTTTGTTCTCATCACTGCGGCAGGACTCGCGGGATTTGAAATCACAAGTTTGGTTACTCTTCTCGGCGCTGCAGGTTTGGCCATTGGTCTTTCATTGCAAGGGGAACTTCAGAATTTTGCCGGTGGAGTAATGATCTTGCTTTTTAAGCCATTCAAAGTGGGCGATTATATTTTGGTGGGCGAATCCAAGGGGCAAGTGCGCGAAATTCAAATTCTCAATACGCAATTGGTGACTGAGAAAGGGGAGGCCATCATTATTCCCAATCGAAATTTGACCAATGAGGTCATTGTCAATTATTCCAATTTGTCCATCATTCGTTTGGAATTATTAATCACCGTGAGTCAAACCAATTTTCAAAAGCAGGACATGGAGCAGCGGTGTTTGGTACTTATGCGTCAGCTCAATGGTAAGATTGCGGAACCCAATCCTGAGTTTCTCATTGTCAATTGTGATGACATTGAGGAAACCGTGACGTTTGAATTTTCTTTTGATGTGGAGAGAAAACAACGGGACAACATGAAATCCATGTGGTGGAAGTTGTGGATGTCAGACAAAGTGTAGTTTTTACACAAACCGTGAACAAACCTTGAATGGCCCGTGTCCATCCTTTAATTTTGTCAAAACCTAATTACATGTCTAAATCAATAGCCGAACTGCAACAAATTTCTTCGCAAGTTCGCCGTGACATCGTTCGCATGGTACATGCGGTGAATAGCGGTCATCCTGGAGGAAGTTTGGGTTGTGCAGACCTTTTTGTTTCTCTTTATTTTAAACAAATGCAACATGATCCCACACAATGGGACATGAATGGTAAAAACCAAGATTTGTTTTTCTTGTCCAATGGACACATCTCTCCGGTGTTTTACAGTGCATTGGCACGCTCAGGGTATTTTCCAGTTGCCGAGTTGGCTACCTTCAGAAAACTAAATACCAGATTGCAAGGACACCCGACTACGCATGAACATCTGGAAGGGATTAGAATTGCAAGCGGCTCTCTGGGTCAAGGTTTGTCTGCGGCCATTGGAGCTGCATCAGCCAAGAAATTAAATGGTGACAACCATTTGGTTTTTGTACTTCAGGGCGATGGGGAATTGCAAGAAGGACAAGTATGGGAGGCAGCCATGTATGCGGCGCACAACAAGGTGGACAACGTGATTGGTTTTGTAGATTATAACGGTCAACAAATTGACGGTTCTACGGACCAAGTATTGTCTTTGGGAAATCTCCAAGCCAAATGGGAAGCCTTTGGTTGGATGGTATTGACCACCGACGGAAATGATATGGCGGCATTGAACGCCACCATTGATGAAGCCAAAAGCAAATCGCGCAATGGTGTTCCCATCATGGTGTTGATGACAACAGCCATGGGAAAAGGGGTTGACTTTATGGAAGGTACCCACAAGTGGCATGGTGTCGCACCCAATGACGAAGAGTTGTCTCGCGCATTGGCTCAGTTAGAAGAAACTTTAGGGGATTATTAATTCGAGAAAACATGTTAGAATTTGAATTGTCACCGGCCAACGATACGCGCTCTGGTTTTGGCGCTGGTTTGTTGGAAGCGGGAAAAAATAACAGCGAGGTCGTCGCGCTTTGCGCTGATCTTACCGGGTCTTTGAAAATGGATGCCTTTCAAAAGGCTTTTCCAGAGCGTTTCTTTCAGATGGGAATTGCGGAGGCCAACATGATGGGTGTGGCTGCAGGTTTAACGATTGGTGGAAAAATTCCTTTTACCGGAACTTTTGCCAATTTTAGCACGGGTCGCGTGTATGACCAAATCCGTCAAAGCATCGCCTACTCGCACAAGAACGTAAAAATTTGCGCTTCCCATGCGGGTTTGACCTTGGGTGAGGATGGTGCCACCCACCAAATTTTGGAGGACATTGGTATGATGTCGATGTTGCCCGGAATGACAGTAATCAATCCTTGTGATTACAACCAAACCAAAGCGGCTACCATGGCCATTGCTGAAATGAATGGTCCTGTGTATTTGCGTTTTGGTCGTCCCAAAGTAACCAATTTCACCGCCCCTGATCATCAGTTTCAAATCGGAAAGGCATGGCATATTCATGAAGGGAATCATGTGTCGATCATCGCGACGGGACATTTGGTTTGGCCGGCTGTAGAGGCGGCTCGTCAGTTGGAAGCCGAAGGCATTTCGGTGGATTTGATTAACATCCATACCATCAAACCTTTGGATGAAGAGGCCATCGTGAAATCAGCCAAAAAAACGGGCAAGGTGATTACCTGCGAAGAGCACAACATCATTGGCGGCCTGGGAAGTCGTGTCGCGCAAACTTTGGCGCAACATCACCCTTGTCCCATTCATTTCATCGGTGTCAAAGATTCTTTTGGGGAAAGCGGTACGCCCGATCAATTGATGACCAAGTATGGATTGGATACAAAGAGCATTTACAACGCGGCCAAGGCCATGTTGGTGTAATTTTCAAACGAGTAAATAGTAAAAAGGCCTTCGGGCCTTTTTTTATGCACCCAAGATTTGGTGCACATTTTTGGAAATGTTGCCGGCGATCATGTCCACCGGAATGTCATTGGAATCATTGCCAAAAGGGTCTTCAATTTCCTCTGCAATGACTTCCAAACTGGCCAATGCATAAAAAACGATACAAGACAGTCCGATGCAAAGCCAATGCAAATGAATGGCATAGCCCAAGGGCAAAGTCATGACATAGAAGAAGATAAATTTCTTGACAAAAACATTGTATGAAAATGGAATGGGGGTGTTGCGAATGCGTTCGCATCCGCCACAGATATTCTGAAATTCACTGATTTCGTTCTGAATACTCAACAAATGGGTGGAGTTGATTTTCCCTTCTTTTTCCAAGTGATAAATCCTTTGTGTAAGCAAAGAGGATATTTGATTGGGAATGTGATGTTGCACATCAACGCCATGGAATCCTTCGTCCAATTCCATTTCCAAATCAGCGGAGCGGAGGTGTTGCTTCAAGGAGTGGGCATACAGGGCGATGCCCTTGCTGAAATATTTTCTGTTTTCAAGATCGGATTTATCCAGAATTGCATTGAGCTTGATGCTCAAGGTTCTGGCATTGTTGGTTAGAGCACCCCAAAGTTTTCTGCCCTCCCACCAACGATCATAGGCGGTGTTGGTTCTGAACACAAGCAACAAGGACAACACAAAGCCCAACAAGGTTTGGACAGTGGTTAGATTTTTTACAAATGGATCATTGTCCCAATGCCACCATTCATACTCAACGTAGATGATGATTGAGGTGTATATTCCAATAAAGATCATCATGGGAATGAGCTTTTTGAAAGTCTCGCTTTTATGAACTTTAAAAATAAATGTGAACCAATCTTTGGGGTGATAGATATGCATGAGGCAAATTTATGACCTTTGTAAAGTGAATGATGCATTGCACATATTAAAAGAGATTTGGGGGTATGATACATTCCGCACTCCGCAAGATCAAATTGTGCAGTCTGTATTGCAAGGGAAGGATGTATTGGCTTTATTGCCAACGGGAGGTGGAAAGTCGCTGTGCTATCAGGTGCCTACCTTGGTTCGCCAAGGGTTGTGCATTGTCATTTCACCATTAACCGCCTTGATGGAAGATCAAGTGCAAGACCTGCGCAACAGGGGTATCAAGGCTTTCATGGTTACTTCCTATCAAAGAAAAAAGGAGGTAGATTACATCTTAAACGAATGTGTTTTTGGTGATGTCCGTTTCCTGTATGTGTCACCGGAGCGCCTGAAGAATGATCTTTTTTTGGCGCGATTAAAGGACATGAAACCAACGCTGATTGCCGTTGATGAGGCGCACTGCATTGCCCAGTGGGGACATGATTTTAGACCTGCGTATCTGGAGATCGCGCAGATTAGGGCGCTTCATCCAAATGTTCCCCTGTTGGCGTTAACAGCAACAGCCACGGCCAAAGTGCAAGAGGAGATTGTAGCGTCGCTTCATTTGAATCAGCCTGTTCGCCTTGCAGGGGATTGGCTGCGACCCAATTTGGCGTATGGGGTGAAATTTACCGAAGATAAAATGGGGCAATTGCTGCAATGGCTTCAAATCATCAAAGGTTCAGCCATTGTTTATGCCGCCACGCGAAGTAGGGTGGAGGAGATCGCCATGGCGTTGCAAAAATTGAACATTGGAGCCCATGCTTTTCATGCGGGTGTACCGGTGTTCCAGAAAAAGCAAATCATGTCAGAATGGCTGGACAACCAGGTTCGGGTAATGGTAGCAACCAATGCATTTGGCATGGGCATCAACAAGCCCGATGTGCAGATGGTGGTGCATTGGGATATTCCACAATCTCCAGAGGCCTATGTCCAGGAAGCAGGAAGAGCGGGCAGAGCAGGTCAGAAGGCCTATGGTCTTTTGATGGTCAATGAATCCGAATACCAAGAAGGGATTGACCAGATTACGCTTCAATTTCCCCAAAGAGAAGAGATTGCCAAGGTATACAATTGCGTTGCTGACGCGATGCAAATGGCCATTGGTAGTGGCGAATGGCAATCCATTGATTTGCGCATTCATGAATGGAGTGAAAGGTTAAAAATGCCGGTTCGGGTTTTCTTTGCTGCCCTGCAAATTTTAGAACGGGCCCAGTTCATTCGGCTCAACGAGGCCGCCTACCAACGGTCCAAGGTTCAATATCTTTTTTCTCACGCGCAGTTGCTTCAAATGCAAAGGATGAACAATCCAGAGGCCCAATTGATTGACGTGTTGTTAAGAATGTACGGGGTGAACCATGACGGGGTGGTGTCGATCAATGAGCATGAAATGGCCAAAGCCATGCGAACCAGTGTGCTTTATGTAGAAAAGATTTTAAATAACCTAGCGGGTCGCAAGGTGATCGATTATCAACAGCAATTGCAATCGCCTTCGGTTACCTTGGTGGTGTCGCGTGTTCATACAGCATCCATCATCATTCCCCAAACGGTGTTGGAAGATAGAAAGGAGAAAGCGTTGCATTTGTGGTCGTCGTTGTGGCAATATGTTCGAAGTGAAAGTTGTCGCTCGCAGGTGCTCGCGCGATACTTTGATGAGGAGGTGACTGTGCCGTGCGGTATCTGTGATGGTTGTGTCAAGAAACAACGGGAAAGGACTGAGGAAGATTGGAAGTCTGTTCTCATCGCGCAGATCAACCGGGTGTCGATGAGTTGGGATGAATGTATTCTTGTTTGCAAAAATGTTTCCTCGGTAGAGGTTATCGATTTCATTCGAATTCAATTGGATTTGGGTGTGTGGGTCGAAAAACAGGGGGTGATTTCCAAAAAATGATATTTTTTCGGAGTTGACCCCCTAAAAATTGGGGGGGGAGTCAATAAAAAACTTGTCTTTTTTTTGAGACATACCCTTTTGCAATTCTATATTTGCAAAAAAAACTACCTATGAGCATGACTCGCTTTCAAGCATTGGCTGAGTTGAATACCCGCCAACCTGCAGAAGTAAAGGCCCCCAGCACCAAGGTGTCTGATTATTTTGGAGCCAACGTTTTTTCGCCATTCAGAATGCGCGAATATTTAACTGACGACGTTTATGAAAAATTGATGGAGTGTATCAATTTGGGCGCTCGCATCGATCGTTCATTGGCAGATCACGTTGCTTCCGCAATGAAAGAATGGGCCATGAGCAAAGGCGCAACCCATTATACGCATTGGTTTCAACCTTTAACTGGCGCCACAGCCGAGAAGCATGATAGTTTTTTCAAGCCATTGGGTGATGGACGTGCTATTGAGAAATTTGAAGGAACCATGTTGGTGCAACAAGAGCCAGATGCTTCTTCTTTCCCCAATGGTGGAATCAGAAATACATTTGAAGCAAGAGGATATACCCTTTGGGATCCATCATCACCCGCATTTATCGTGGGCAACACTTTGTGTATTCCGACCATTTTCATTTCCTATACGGGTCATGCTTTGGATTACAAAATGCCGATGATGAAAGCTTTGCATGCAGTAGATGTAGCAGCTACGGCTGTTTGTCAGTATTTTGATAAAGATGTGGTGAAGGTGAATACCACTTTGGGATGGGAACAAGAATATTTTTTGATTGATGAAGCTTTGTTCTTGGCTCGTCCAGACATCGCCATGACGGGTCGTGCGCTTTTTGGTGCTCGTCCAGCCAAAGGTCAACAATTGGAAGACCATTACTTTGGTTCGATTCCCGATCGTGCCATGGCCTTTATGCAAGACTTTGAGCAGGAGTCTCATTTGTTGGGAATTCCAGTAACCACCCGTCACAACGAAGTGGCGCCCAACCAATTTGAGGTAGCTCCAATGTTTGAAGAAGCCAATTTGGCCAATGACCACAACCAGTTGTTGATGGACTTGTTGAACAAAGTGGCAAGAAAGCATCAGTTCCGCGTGTTGTTGCATGAAAAGCCTTTTGAAGGTGTTAACGGAAGTGGAAAGCACAACAACTGGGCCTTGAGTACCAATACCGGGGTTAATTTGTTGAAGCCTGGTAAGAACCCAAAGACGAACATGCAGTTCTTGACTTTCTTCGTCAATACGGTTGCAGCGATTTATGAAAATGCAGATATTCTAAGAGCAAGTATCGCAACGGTTGGAAATGACCACCGTCTGGGTGCAAATGAAGCGCCACCTGCGATCATGAGTTGTTTCCTTGGCGACCAATTGTCCGCCATGTTGGATGATTTGGAAAAAAATATCAAAGCGGGTAAAATGACCCCCCAAGATAAAATTGAATTGAAATTAAATATCGGGAAATTGCCTCAGGTGTTGTTGGATAACACAGACCGAAACAGAACTTCACCATTTGCCTTTACGGGAAATAAGTTTGAGTTCCGTGCGGTAGGTTCCAGTGCCAATTGTGCCAATGCGATGATTGTTTTAAATACCATCGTGGCCAATCGATTGATTGCATTTAAAAAGGACGTCGATGCCCGCATCGCCAAAGGGGATGACAAAGACGAGGCGATCTTAAAAGAATTGCAACGATTGATTAAAATGAGCAAAGCCATTCGTTTTGAAGGCAACGGATATGGAGAGGAGTGGGTGAAAGAAGCCAAAAAACGCGGCCTTTCTAATTTTAGCGATGCACCCAGTGCATTGGCCATTTGGAAAGACAAAGAGGTACAGAAGATGTTCCAAAGTTTGAATGTTTTGACTGCGGAAGAGATTCATGCTCGCTACGAAATCGAAATGGAAACATACAGCCGCAAACGCGATATTGAAGCCGCTTTGACATGCAACTTGGCGGTGAATCACATCATTCCATCGGCTTTGCGTTACCAAAGCGATTTGATTGATAACGTAAGCGGATTGAAAACCGTTTTAACCGCAGCCGAATTCAAAGAGGCAGCTTCAACTCAATTGTCCTTGATCAAAGGAATTAGCAAAGAAATCACAGCCATGAAAAAGGCAGTGGATCAAATAGAGATGGAAAGAGCCAAAGCCAACGCTTCCGATACAGAAAAGCAGGCCAAGTTGTTTGCAGGTCGTATCAAGCCATTGATGGATGAAGCCAGAGCGGCGGCAGATCGTTTGGAGTTGTTGGTTGAGGATGAAGCTTGGCCTTTGCCCAAAATGAGAGAGATTTTGTTTACCAATTAATGCTTTAAGGTTAGTGAAACAAAAGAAATAGAGGCCCTTTTTGGGTCTCTATTTGTTTTTGGTTATATTCGCAAAAGTTCAAACTGCTGGAAAATAAAAGATGATCAAAATGAAAAAAATTGTAATGGCCTTCTTGTTGGGATGTAGCATCACCGTTGCATGGTCTCAAAAGGAATTAAAAAAGGCTGATTCTTATTTTGCAACTCGTCAGTACCTAGAAGCCGCTGAGGAATACAAAATTGCAGGTCCAAAGATTAAAGATTTGACTGTGAAGGCCCAGAGCTACTACAATGTAGGGGAGTGCTATCGCATGATGACCCGTTGGGCAGAAGCCATTGAATGGTATGATAAATCAGGCCGCGCGATGTACGGTAAAACCAATCCCATGTTGCATTTCAATTGGGGTGTTTGTCTTCAAATGCAAGGAAAGTACGAGGACGCTATCGTTCAATTTAAAAAATTCCAAGACAATGGCGGTGATCGCGAAAAGGGTAATCAAGCCATCAAACTTTGTCAAAACGCAGCAGATTTGAAAAATCAAAAGTCCAAAATTGAAGTGGATTTGGTTTCAGAGTTGAGCACACCAGAGTTTGATTTCGCAATGAACTATGCTGCCAAGAAAGGAAAAGACGGTGATATGTTCATTTTGTCTTCTTCTCGTAAGGCTTCTATGGGTGGAACCAATGACCCCAAAACAGGGGAAGATTTCATGGATTTGTTCACGGTATTGAGAGATCCCAAAGGTAAATTTGGAACTCCTCAATCTGTTGGTCAAGTGATTAACACCATGCACAATGAGGGTCCTGTGACTTTTACCAAGGATTTTGGTGAGATGTATTTCACATTTTGTGAGTACGAGGAAGGCGCTTATCATCCTTGTGAAATTCGCATGGCGAAATCAGCCAATGACAAATTTGAAGCGCCTGTTAAGGTCGTGTTTGACAAAACCAATGGTGACTCAACCGTATTTGGTCATCCTTGTTTGACTCACGATGGCAAGTATTTGATTTTCGCATCGAACTTGAAGGGCGGAAAAGGCGGAATGGATTTGTGGTACAGTGCTTACGATAAAAAGAACGATCAATGGGGCGCGCCCAAAAACATCAGCAGCTTGAACACCAACGGTGATGAGATGTTCCCTTGGATTGATGACAATACTTTGTATTTTGCTTCTAACACCATCCCTGGTTTGGGTGGTTTTGACATCTTCAAATCAACCAAAGGTGAGGACATGGCTTTCTCTGCACCCACCAACTTGGGACATCCAATCAATTCGTCTTCCGATGATTTTGCTTTGATTTTGGATCGCAACGCCAAGAAATTGTACAATGTTGAGTTTGCAGGATTCTTTACTTCCAATCGTCCCGGTGGTAAAGGAAAGGATGACATCTACCAATTCCGCGATGTTCCTGTATTGTTCACCATGCAAGGTTTTGTGTACAACGATAAAACAGGAGAACCCATCGAAGGCGCTAGCGTTGTCGTGAAGAGCACGGACGGTTCTGAATACAAATTGAACACAGACAAATCGGGTGCATTCAATTTGGACAATACCCAAGTATTGGCGGAGAATACCTACATGGTGGATATCGACAAAACCGATTTCATCGGTATCCCCGGTGATCGATTCTCAACGCGTAACTTGAAGGAGAATACCAACTTTGCCAAAGAGTATTTCTTGATTCCAATCGAAAAAGATGTTGAATACCACATGCCTTTGGTGCAGTATCCCTACAACAAAACGGAATTGTTGATGACGGAGACTGTAAACTCTCAAGACTCATTGAACTACCTATTTGAGTTGTTGTCTAAGAATAAAACATGGAAGATTCAGTTGGAAGCCCACACGGATGCGCGTGGTAGCGACGAAGCCAACCAAACCTTGTCGGATGGTCGTGCCAAAACTTGCGTAGATTATTTGGTAAGCAAAGGCATCGACGCACGCCGCATGGTTCCCGTAGGTAAAGGTGAAAAACAACCTTTGACCATGAAGAAAGACCAAGGTTCATTCAAAGCGGGTGATATCTTAACCGAAGAGTACATCGCCAAATTGGCCACCAACGAGGAAAAGGAGATGGCACATCAGTTGAATCGTAGAACGGTTTTCCGCATCACAGCGACAGACTTCGATCCCAATAAGCCGGATGCTCCAACCAAAACGGACAACAAGCCAACGCCAGGTGGTAAACCAGCTCCCGGTGGAAAGCCTGCTCCAACAACCGGTGGAAAACCAGCACCCAAGAAACCATAATGTTAAAGACTTCGCGTAAGTTTTAGACAGAAAGAAAAATATTCAATCTATTTTTGCAGCGGGTTTAGCCCGCTGCTTTTTTTATGTCAGATTCTAACCGATACCAACTCAGAGGAGTAAGTGCACAGAAAGAGGATGTGCACCAAGCCATTGCCAATGTGGACAAAGGCTTATTCCCGCAAGCATTTTGTAAAATTGTGCCGGATACCCTGACCGGAGATTCGGACTATGCGCTTGTAATGCATGCGGATGGTGCAGGGACTAAGTCGTCCTTGGCTTACATGTATTGGAAGGAAACGGGAGATCTTTCGGTTTGGAAAGGCATTGCGCAAGATGCGCTGATTATGAATATCGATGACCTCCTTTGTGTAGGCGTAACGGACAACATCTTGTTGAGCTCCACAATAGGTCGCAACAAGCAGTTGATTCCTGGTGAGGTCATCAAAGCCATCATTGAAGGAACAGAAACCTTGGTGAAGGAATTAAATGCCAGTGGTATTGGTATTCAGACTACAGGTGGAGAAACCGCGGATGTCGGGGATTTGGTGCGAACCATCATTGTGGATTCTACGGTATTGGCCCGAATCAAACGCGCCGATGTCATTGACAATAAGAATATTGCTGCAGGCCAGGTGATCGTCGGATTTGCTTCGTATGGTCAAGCCACTTATGAAAGTCAATACAACGGCGGAATGGGAAGCAATGGATTAACCTCCGCACGTCACGATGTTTTTGATAAAGAATACAAAACCAAATTTCCTGAATCTTTCGATCCATCTCTGCCACAGGAAGTGGTGTATGTGGGCAGTCAAAAATTGACGCAACCTGTCGATGGAGTGCCGGTGGATGCAGGAAAGCTGGTATTGTCTCCTACCAGAACCTACGCCCCTTTGATTAAAAAGATATTGGATTGGAACCGTTCTGCGGTTCAGGGAATGGTGCATTGCAGCGGGGGTGGCCAAACCAAGGTATTGCATTTCGTCAACAATGTCCAT
>CALJKR010000033.1 GCA_937974555.1 uncultured Flavobacteriales bacterium
CTGTTCCACAGAACCCAAAATTGGGTGTGTAAGAAATCAATGATCCATTCATCACTACAGTACCATTGCTTGTAGAATCAACAATTGAAACCGTGTAATCTACATTTCCTGGAATGATGTCATTCAATGCTACATCGATACTAACTGTCGCCGTATTGGAATTAACATAATCATCCGTAGCAATGGGAGATGTTCCTTCAACATTTACATAGACCCAAACTGAATCACAAAGGCTTGGTGAACCATTGTCACAAATTGTAACTAGCATCGAATCAAGTCCTGTAAAATTGGCATTGGGTGTATAGGTGAAGCACAAGTCCCCATCATTTACGTTGCTTGCAACACCATTGGCGGGATCCGTCACAACACTGGTGATCGTCACATCATCGCCGTCTATATCGACCACTAACACGGGATCGATACACACTACAAGCGCAGTTTCGAATGGTGTAGATACCACAACCGTAGCTGGGCCATTGGGGGCATCATTGATGGCATTAACCACAATATCTACAGCTCCTGTATTGGATAAATTACCATTGACATCAGATACTGTGTAGTTGATGCTGGCTACTCCATTGAAATTGGCAGCGGGGACAAAAGTCAATATACCAGAACCATCCACGCTCCAAGTTCCTTCGGTGGTTGTGGTGATGTTTTGAACACCCGGAGTCGAAGGATCCAAATCAATCGTATTCAAATCCAAAGCGGCGCCATTGGTCACATCGTTTTCCAATATGGCCAAAGTCACTGATTCATCTTCATTCACACTTCCATTGTCATCAATGACCACAGGGGCTGTTGGAACTACATTGATGTATACATAAGCGGTGTCGCACAAGGTCGGAACCCCATTGTCGCAAATAACAAATGCAATGGAATCCAATCCGACAAATCCATTGTTTGGAGTGTACTCAAAACACAAATCTCCATCATTCACTTGACTCAAGTTTCCGTTGGCGGCGCCAGTCAATACTGTCATACTGACAAGGTCTCCATCAACATCTTGAACATTGATACAAATCACAACAGGCGTTTCAAAATTGGTTTCCTCAACTACCGTTTGATTTTCATCCAAAACTTGTGGTGCGTCATTCAATGGTAATACATGAATGGTAACCAAAGCCGTGTTGCTTGTAGCACCCGTTGTATCATTCACCGAATAAAACAAATGCGCATTTCCATTGAAATTGAGTGTTGGAGCAAAAGTCAAATTGCCCAAGCCATCTACTGACCAATCTCCATCTGCATTGCTGTATGTTTGTTGAATACCGGGAGTAGTTGGATCCAAATCAACAGAAGCGGGATCTATCACCAAATCTCCTGCATCATCATTGTCCAATACATTCAGAACAATCAGCTCGTCTTCATTTATTGAAGCCTCATCATTGTGTGCAATCGGAGCACCCAATCCCACTTCAATGGTAATCCAAACGGTATCGCAAATACTTCCTTCCCCACTATCACACATCATAATTGCTATACTATCCAATCCAGAGAAAGTTGAATCCGGTGTATAGGTAAAGCAATAATCGGTTCCTTCTAGGCCAGAAACTGTACCGTTGTTTGGACCAAAAACATTGATAATGAAATTATCCTGACCATCAACTTCTTGGGCATCCAAACAAATTTCGACTGGTGTTTGGAATGGGGTAATTGAATCAATCACTTCTTCGACAATGATTGGGCTATCCTCAACAGGAGTAATCTCGACAGTTACAGTAGCCACGTTACTAATCACACCATTGGCATCAGACACTTGGTAAGTAAGAACCGCATCCCCATTCAAAATTGAATTGTAATTGGAATTGGGCGTGAATACAATCTGACCAGAGGCATTGGCAGTCCAAGTTCCAGCAGGAGTAGTCACCGTAGATTGAATTCCAGGGGTGGCAACATCCAAGTCCAAAGTTGAAGGAAGAATAGATGTGGCTGTTGCATTGTCATTCACCAACACATCCAATATGATGTTTGTTTCATCTTCATTGGCCAAATAATTATTATCGGTCGCAACAATCAAAGGACAAACCGCATCATCACCAGAGCAATCTTCATCCACACCATTTCCGCATATCTCGGTTTGATTGGGGTTGATTCCAGCATTGTTGTCATCACAATCATTATTGAAATAGGAACCACAAGCAACCCATCCTTCCGAGCCATATCCGTCACCATCCAAATCGGTATACGTTACTTGAGTATCATCACAATCTGAATCGTTATTTACATATCCCTCAGGCGCTGTGCATGCTTCAATAGAGGAATTGTTATCTCCAAATCCATCTCCGTCGGTATCAATATAAAAAGTCAACAATACACCTTCGTCAATTTCAGAATCACAATCATCATCTACTCCGTTGCACAATTCTATTGCACCAGCATAGATAGTAGGATTGGTATCGTCGCAATCTCCAGGATGATCGGCATATCCACTTGTTGGCACTTCACACAACAGTACAATTTCTCCTACACCCACATTGTCGCCATCTTCATCTACATAATAAGGCAAACTGGGATACGTACATTCCGATGGATCCGTGGCTGAAGCGTTGAAATTACATGCGGACTCATCTTGACATCCGATAACCTCTAGCTCATTACAAACCCCATCTTCATCCGTGTCGTTGATACAAGTTCCATCACAATTGTACAATGGCTCTGGATAAATACAAGATTCATCTTCGTCCGTTGCAGCTGGATTGAAGTTGCATGCGTCTGAATGGGTACAACCCAAGATCTCATCGGGATCACAAATTCCATCACCATCCGTATCAGCGATACACATTCCGTTACATCCCACACTCGAAGAAGCTGGGTATGTACAAGAACCATTTTCTAATTCAGCCAAAGGATTGTAATTACAAGCCAATGTATCGGTACATCCCTCCAATGGGCAAATCAAATCCTGTCCATCACAATCTTCGTCCACATCATTGCCACATATCTCTATAGCTCCCGCAAAAACTTGGGCATTGTTGTCGTCGCAATCCTCGTTTGAGACAGAACCACATGCATCGGGAATCGAGCTTCCCATACCATCTCCATCCAAATCTTGGAAAGTTAATAAGGCATCATCACAATCTTCTTGGTTGTTCGTATAACCTTCTGGAAGTTCACAAGCCTCAACGGTTTCAGATGCATTTCCATATCCATCGCCATCCACATCAGCATAATAAGTGAATGTTACAAATTCATCTACCTCTTCGTCACAATCATCATCAATCAGGTTACAAATTTCTTCCGCATTGGGTGAAATGTTTGCATTAGAATCATCACAATCGGAATTGTTTTCAGCGAATCCTTCACCTGGATTTGTGCAATACAAAGTACCATCTCCAAATCCAAAGCCATCGCCATCAGCATCCACATAAAAAGTCAAGGATGCAAAAGCGCAAGATTCATCTTCGTCCGTTGCTGCAGCGTCATAGTTACATGCAGAAGGATCGGTACAACCGGGCACTTCCAATTCGTTACAAACTCCATCATTGTCCGTATCGTTGATACAAGATCCATCACAATTCAAATAAGATTGAGCAGGATAAGTACATGAAGCATCTTCATCTGTTGCTGCAGGATCATAATTACATGCCGAAGGATCGGTGCAACCGGGAACTTCCAATTCATTACATACTCCATCATTGTCTGTATCGTTGATACAAGTTCCATCACAATTCAAATAAGATTGTGCTGGGTAGGTACATGTTCCGTCCTCTTGATTGGCGCTTGCATTGTAATTACATGCAGAAGGATCGGTACAACCGGGCACTTCCAATTCGTTACAAACTCCATCATTGTCCGTATCGTTGATACAAGATCCATCACAATTCAAATAAGATTGAGCAGGATAAGTACATGAAGCATCTTCATCTGTTGCTGCAGGATCATAATTACATGCCGAAGGATCGGTGCAACCGGGAACTTCCAATTCATTACATACTCCATCATTGTCTGTATCGTTGATACAAGTTCCATCACAATTCAAATAAGATTGTGCTGGGTAGGTACATGTTCCGTCCTCTTGATTGGCGCTTGCATTGTAATTACATGCAGAAGGATCGGTACATCCATTGACAATACAAACATCATCTACTCCATCACAATTCTCATCAATGCCATTGCCGCAGATTTCGGATCCACCAACATATATCGAAGGATTAAAATCATCACAATCCAATGAATTGTTAGCACCACAAGGTACAATGACAGCGGTTCCATAGCCATCCTCGTCAAAATCTTCGTATGACAATAAATTATCATCACAATCATCTGAATTTTCAGAGTATCCTCCTGGTAAACTGCAAGACTCAGTCGCATTGTTTAAATCTCCAAAACCATCGCCATCCAAATCGGCATAATAGGTCGTCGTTACAAATTCATCGATCTCTCCATCACAATCATCATCAATCAAATTACAAACCTCAGTTGCCGCGCTATTGACTGACGCGTTGGTATCATCGCAATCGGTGTTGTCTGTGACGTAACCAGCGCCTGGATCTGTGCAATACAATGATGCATCACCCGCCCCAAAACCGTCACCATCATTGTCCGCATAATATTCCAAAGAAGCATAGGTACAACTTGCATTATCATCTGTAGCCGCGGCATCGTAGTTACAAGCGGTTGGGTCCATACAACCCGAAACTTCAATTTCATTACAGACCCCATCATTGTCTGTATCGTTGATACATGATCCGTCACAATTCAAGTAAGATTGTGCGGGATAAGTACATGAAGCATCTTCGTCTGTTGCAGCGGCGTTATAGTTACATGCTGTTGGATCGGTACAACCGGGAATTTCCACTTCGTTGCAAATGCCATCGTTGTCGGTATCGTTGATACAAGATCCGTCGCAGTTCAAATACGTTTGCGCAGGATAGGTACAAGAACCGTTGTTGTCTGTAGCAGCGGCGTTATAGTTACATGCTGTTGGATCGGTACAACCGGGTACTTCCAACTCATTACAAATACCATCGTTGTCGGTATCGTTGATGCAATTGCCAGCGCAATTCAAATAAGTCTGCGCAGGATAGGTACACGATGCATCTTCGTCCGTTGCTGAAGCATTGTAGTTACATGCAGTGGGATCAGTGCAACCAGGCACTTCCAATTCATTACAAACACCATCGTTGTCTGCATCGTTGATACAAGATCCGTCACAATTCAAATAGGTTTGCGCGGGATAAGTACATGATGCGTCTTCGTCTGTTGCAGCAGCGTTATAGTTACATGCAGTTGGATCGGTGCAACCAGGCACTTCCAACTCATTACAAATACCATCGTTGTCGGTATCGTTGATGCAATTGCCAGCGCAGTTCAAATACGTTTGCGCAGGATATGTGCAAGAACCGTTGTTGTCTGTAGCAGCCGCGTTGTAGTTACATGCAGTTGGGTCTTGACACCCAGGAATTTCATTGGCATCACAAATACCATCACCATCGGTATCCGCACTGCAAGAAATATTAATGGTGTAGGTTGCTGGAGTTGCATCTTCAGCACCATCATCATCAATGGCCGCCAATTGAAAAGAATCAACACCCTCCGATAATCCGCTGGGATCGTAGTTTAAATTATTGGCTTCTTCAGCAGTCAATGCTTGATTCAATGCCACATTGAACAAACTCAAACCTACCAATTTATACAAAGTACCTTTGCTTGGAAGCGAGATGATTCGGTAGGCGACCACTGATCCATCAGAATCGGCACCTACTGGATTGTCGATATCCATTGCACCATCAGAAGCCAAAATAACACCTGAGTGGGTAACATTTGAGGTTGTGGGTGGAACGTTTGCTCCAGTCAAAGTTCCAATAACCAAATTGAAATCTTCCATTTCGCCATCGGATGCAAAACCCAAAGCGCGCTCATCCCAATTGGTGGTTCCCGCAACATCGGTCAATGTTTGAGAAGTAAAGCGAATACGCACATATCTTCTTCCTTCGGTCAAGCCTGTTAATCCAGAGAAAGTAGCCGTTTTGGTTTGGATCGCTGCATTACTGGCGACAGTGGTGGTGTAAATTTCTGTTGATTCAAATCGACGATTGTTATTCCAATCCACCCAAACATAAAGGTTGGCATTGGAACCCAAGCTATTTTTCAAAGTGATATTGAAGGAGTATGAAGTGGCGGAAGTACCAATCGCAGGGAAAGATGCCACACTATTTTCTTCCGTACCATCACCCAAAGAGCCATTATTGTCTGTAGCCAACACCACATTCTTGGGCGTATCATCATTGGAAATTGGACCCGATGCACCCAAATAGATGGAGTTAGGAGAAGAAACGTAAAAGTGAAAAGCCAGATTACTACCCCCACCATTTTCATAAGCAACGGGCGCGTCGCCGTAATCCCATCCAGTCGAACCACAAATATTAATATTGGGGGTTGCGCTACAGTTAAAGGTTGTTTCATTGGTGCTCGTTGACGTACCATCACCCATACTGCCGTTGGTACGGTGACCTACATAGCAGAATTTGGCGCTGTTTTCTTTCACATAAACTGTGGTATGTCCACCCACTTCTACAAACTTGGCGACATCGGTTCCACTGGTAAAACCACCAGGTAAAAAAGGATTATAGGTGCCGTCAGCAGCACCCAACATATTTCCGTTATTTTCACCCCAAACATAAAGATCACCGGCATTGGTAATAATCGCCGCACTGGGATATTTGGCATCATGTTCCTGTGCTGAAATAAACTTAACATCAGAAAAATTAGCCGAAGCCGTTTGCTTCACATTCACCCATGAAAGTCGCTCTGTGGTTGAGAAATCTCCCAACTGTTTTACATCATTGGCTCCTAACGAATACAAAGAACCATTGGTCATCAATACAAAATATGAGTTATTTCGCGCAGCCGAATTACCTCCAGTTACCCCAATCATTTTTGGTGTACCAGAGGGAAGAGTCATTGCAGTAGCATAGTTGTAAGAAGCTGTTGCGCCACCACCACCCAAGTAGGTAGAAGGACCCCACGTATAAGCAGAATAAGAAACCCCATTGTAACACAAAGCCATCATGGCTCCTTTGGTAGAAGAAGCATTGTGCCCCCTTACTGCAATTACGTTTGAAAGAAAAGTAGAGGAGTTTGTTTTTACCCTGTGCCATGTTTGATCCACCGTTGCGGTTGCATCGCCAAGCATAGCAGAATGTGCTGAACCATTGATTGCCAACATGTACAAAGCGCCGGAATTGGTCAAAATGCTCAAAGCCCCGCTCGTGGCAAACAATTGATGCACGTCAGTTGGCAAAACACCGGATGGAAGACCACTGGTATTTCCTCCAATTGTCAATGCTTGAAAAGCTGCACTACTTGTTAATGAGGTATTAACGATCACATTTTCCGCACCCCAAACAAAAAGTCCTGTTGTGGTCAATAATACAGACTGTTCCGTTGCACCGCTACCACCACTTGCGGTAGAAGCCAACAATGGCGTGCCTGTCATGCTGGGATAGTTGGTCACATTGACATCTTGCGGTGAAAGCACTGCACCGGTACCATTGGAAGCCATTAATTGCCCCCATGCTGACCATGACCCATCGCTCTTTTTAGCAAAACTCTGGTGATACGCACTCACGATCGCATCGTACAAATCGTCAGGATTACATTCCTGCGCAAAAGCATTGAATTGCATTAGCATGCTCATCAGCACCACCATAGGAATGCGCCAAGCACGGCTAGTTTGTTTAATCCACTTCATATTCATTCTATTCAAATATTATTCTATCACCCTACAGTACGGGAGAATTGAATCAAAGGTTTCAATTATATAAAAAATGCAAACAAATTTGCAATGGGTTTAACGTGTGAATTCAAATCTCTTTTGGAGATTTTCACTACAAATTGTTCGTGAAAAAAAAAAGGACCCAAGGGGTCCTTCATTTTCAGCGGAAAGGGGGGGATTCGAACCCCCGGTAGGGTTTCCCCTACGACAGTTTAGCAAACTGTTGGTTTCAGCCACTCACCCACCTTTCCTTTACCACTCTCTCATTTGAGAAGGACGGCAAAAGTAAGTCAAAAGAATTTTGGAAACAAATTTCAAAGTGACAAAAAGAATTTTACTTTTTTATTGTGTAATCCCGAAAATGTTTTACTTTTGCCACCCGTTCGGGGTGTAGCGTAGCCCGGTATCGCGCCTGCTTTGGGAGCAGGAGGTCGTAGGTTCGAATCCTGCCACCCCGACAAAAGGGACAGCGAAAGTTGTCCCTTTCTTATTTGATCTCGTAGCTCAGTTGGATAGAGCATCTGCCTTCTAAGCAGACGGTCAGGGGTTCGAATCCCTTCGGGATCACTTAATGAACAAAAAAGCCCTCATTAGAGGGCTTTTTTGTTTTCTGTTGAAAGCTATTCTTCCACATTCAATACGTGCAGTATGCGATGCACCATGGGCGCAAACAATATGCCCGCCATGGTTAAAAATGCCACCCCACTGTACAAGGCGTAAAAAGAAGCAAACCATTTGCTGGAATCGTGGGTTAAGATATTCACCGGCCCCATTCCGGTTAAAATCATCGAGCTGTTGTACAAGGAGTCCAACCACCCCAGCCCTTCTGTCCAATGGTATCCCAAGGTTCCCATCAGCAAAGAAAAAACCACAAAGATTACGGTATAACCTGCATATCGCAATTGTCGCTTGATATAATCGCTATTGCTAATGACCGGGTTTTTTTTGTGTTCAAATCTCATGGTACTCTTTTTTACTTCTCCCAACCTGAATCCCGGTGCGTTATTACCCGATCATTAAATTCCTCCTGCCAGCTCACCCAATTCCAATGATTGGATACACTCACCGATTTATTCAATGGTACGTACAAGGTTACTCTCACTTTCTGTCCACGATAAGGAGCGCTTTTGGGTGTAAATATAAAAGGATCTACTTTCCAAACATTGCCTTCGATGCAAGATGTCCATTGAATGGCCTTGGCGTTATTTCCCGCATCAGCCAATCGACTTCCCTGTGACTCAAATTCTACCTCGTAATAAAACTGGGCCCTATCCGTCTCTTCTATTTTCATTTCGATTCCCGCACCATACACTCGATAATCCGATGTCTCGGTATACAACTCCAAAAATTCATTGCTATCCCAAGTATTGCTTCTTCCCAAAAAATAGGGGTCGTCGTTGACATGCAAAAACAAAGTATCGGATTTTAGGTTGGTAAAAACCTCCTTGCTTGAGAGTGTCGCTGGTGTATCAAACTCTTCTGAAATGCGCCATCCGGAATAACACAATGCACCCATACCGAAAACAAAAAACAATGTGGTCATGCCATGAAACCAACGGTTCTTTCCTCCAATACCAAAAATCCATCGCACACCCGTATACATCAAACTCAAAGCAGGACTGGCCAAAACAAAAACCAACCCACAAGTCAACCAAACCCCTTGTCCATCTGGAAGCAACAAGGACAGGGCATCAGTATAACTCAACTCGCTGTCCCACCATTGAAAATCTACCAAGACCAAAGTGGCCATCAACAAAATGGCAATCCCCATTCCCAATAGCAAAGCAAAACCTCCGAGCACGATGGCCAAAAATTTTCCAACTCCACTCAACCAAGGTCTACCTCCTCTTCTCTGATTTTCCTCCATTTGCTTGCCCCAACGTTTTACATTTTCAGCTGCCTTTAAACTCTCTTCCTTGACCATTTTCTGAATATTCTCCAGATTTACTTCAGCGCCCTTCATACGCAAACGCTCAGCTGTAGTGCGCGCAGGGGGAATCAAAGCCCAAGCGATCAAGTAAGCGATAAATGCCGTTCCAAAAGAAATGAACATCAATATCACAATCACCACCCGCAAAATCAAGGGATCCCATCGGAGATAGTGGCTAAGTCCAGAGCATACCCCTCCAACGATGGCATCTTGCTCATCTCTGAAAATTTCTCTGTACTCATGTTGAACCAAATCGACGGGGGGATTTGTAGTATCCTGATTATCCCCTCCCTCACCGGAAGCGTCAGTTCCAAAAACTTCGGGCTGACCCAAAATCGCGATCATCTCCAATACATCTTGAAGATCTATGGCTCGCTGACTCTTTTGTAATCGCTCCTCAAAAATCTCACCCACACGCAATTCAATGTCCGTGATGATTTCATCTTTGTGGGTATCCATCCGCAATATCCGATCGATTCCATCCAAATACAAACGCAATCGCTCATAGGCCAAATCATCCATTTGAAAAATACGATGACCCAATTGTATACTTAATGTTGTTTTCATGGTTTTGTAATTTGCTCGACCGCAAAGGCCAATTCATTCCAAGTTTTTTGCATCTCCTTTAAAAATATTTTGCCTTGTGGAGTAAGGCTGTAATACTTGCGCGGCGGACCCTGTGCGCTCTCTTCCCATCGGTATTGTAGCAGCTCATCATTCTTCAGTCGCGTGAGCAAAGGATACAATGTTCCCTCCACGACAATCAATTTTGCAGTTTTCAATGCGGCAATTAAATCCGATGGATAAGCCTCTCCTTTCTTCAGAATGGACAAAATACAATACTCTAAAACTCCCTTGCGCATTTGCGCTTGTACGTTCTCTATATCCATACTTCATTACATGATGATGCAAAGATATATCTAATAAATAGTACTTGGTATTACAAAATACCTAAAAAAACAAAAAACCCACTTGGGGTTTTTTATTCTGATCATTGTTTCAGCCAACGCCGGCCAGTTTGACCACGGGCGCCACCTACTGAAATCCAATACAATCCGAGACTCCACGAAGAACTGGAAATGGTCTCCCACTCCTGCGAGGCATTTGCCTCAAAAATGAGACGCCCCTGTATATCCCAGATCTTAATTAATCCTTCATTGGGCCCAAGAGGTCCAACGGTGAGTTGGTTGTCACCGGGATTGGGGTATACTTTCCATTCTTTTTCTGGACCCCATTCAGACACAGAAATCGTTACCGTATCCGTGGTATAAAACGCCAACCCCCCACCTGAATGTCCCATGATAAAATCCAAAGAGCCTTCACCACTGAAGTCGCCAAACACCAATGAAGATCGGTCACCTTCTCTAATGTCCAGCCATTGCTCATCCATCAGCTGACCTTGGGTAGGTGAATTGCCTTGAAATTGATAATGATTGATCCACCCTTTTTCGCAACCCAAAAACAAATTCCATGTGTTGCCGTCCCCGGGAATTAATGCGGGCACGCTGTATCCATCTAAACCCAGGTAACTGGAAGCTTGGGCTCCGGCTAAACTATCCGTTACCAATGACCAAGAAGGAAGATTGACACTACCCACATTCTTAAAATAATTAACGTTGCCTGACTTCTCACCAGCAATCAAATCCAAAAGACCATCTTGATTCAAATCAACCAAAGTGGGTGTTGCACTTTGTCCCAAATCCACATTTACTCCATTGGCATCAGCCACCTGCTGTGGCGCAGCAAAGGCAGGATTTAACGTGCTTCCTGTATTGCGAACCAAGTACAAATAACCATTCAATTCACCCAACACCAAATCACCATCTCCATCTCCATCCCAATCACCCCAGGCCGGATAGATATTCTGAAAATTGAATTGAGAAATGGACATCCAATCTTGGCTAACCCATGTCCATTGTCGTTGACCACCCAAGGTATCGTTGCGCAAAAGATGAATACACGATTTGGCGGACAGTGCATCCGTATCATAGTATCGTGCAGCCACCAATAAATCCAGATCACCATCACCATCGACATCGGCGGCCACGGGGTGTGACCCAAATCCAACATCAACACTTTGATTTTGCAAAAAATCTTGCGAAGCAAAAACCCAATCGGGCTGACTCTCGGTTCCCTGGTTGATGAACAACCAAGCGGACTTTCTGTCCTCCGCTCCATAAATTGCATTGGGTGACACCAGCAGATCAGAAACTCCATCATTGGTTACATCCTCGTAATATGCAGCAGGAAATAAATGCAAGTCAACCGGAGGTGACATAGGGAAATTGTTGGCGTAAGCCACAGCGCTATCGGGACCTTGTGGAGTGTCCACCAAATACACCGCAGCCAAATTTGATTCGGTCACATCGCCAATGATCAAATCTTTAATCCCATTGCCATTGAGATCAATGGCAGCCAAAGTTCCACCCGTGTGTTTGGAGGATTTGGACTTGGGATTGGCTACATTCAAAGGACATGAAAACTGATCTCCAATGAATAGGGAAAAACTCTCGGCCGCCTCGGATACCATACCATAACAACGGTTTACACAATCGAAATCCAGGGTATTGCAATCTCCATTTTGAATTTGCTGAGACTGATAATAATAAATGCCCGTACTGGATTCGGTGTTGGTCAACACATCCATATCTCCATCTCCGTCAATATCTTCTATGACAGGAACATCAACACTCATGCAATACATCGGCGCATTGAAAGGACCTCCTCCCAAATCGTAATTTGACTTCAGCAATTGCAAATTATCATACGGCTCAAACGACAATGTCCCAGTGGTAGCGGTTGTATTGATATACAAAACCATTCCAGATTGATAATTGGTGATGATATCCTCCAATCCATCGCAATTCATATCGCGAAGCAATACCCAGGTACTCAATTTGGGAAATAAATTTTCGTACTGGGGAGCATGGTACCAGTAGGATTGACCGGGAGATCCAGCTGTCTGAACAAAGACCAACTTTCTGTCTCCTTGTCTATCAAATACAAACAAATCTTTTACACCATCGCCATTCACATCAATATTTGAAAATTGTGGTGCATTCATTCCACCCATCCAAGGATTGGCTAAAAAATAATTTTCTACCTGAACCGGAACGCTCGCATTTCTTCGCCAAGTTTGTGCAAAACCAAAGTGCGAAAGCATCAAAAAAACCAAGATGAAAATTCTGTGGGTCATGTTTCGAAATTAGTTACATCTTTGCATTGTTATGGAAAAATGGTGGATTTTAATATTGATCAGTGCTGGAACTCTGGGCACATTTTGGATGGGTTTTCAAAAATGGTTGAATTGGCAGCAGCAACATGCCCTTTTACAACAATCCATTGCCAGAAAAAGTACGCTGACTCCATTGCGTGTTTCAGCTTTGGAAAGATTAACCATTTTATTGGAACGCATTACGCCTACCAGCTTGATATTGCGCTATCCCGTGGCTCAATTAACTGCTGCACAATTGCAGTTTGAGATTACGAAAAGTATTCGTGAAGAATATGAGCACAACATCGGACTTCAATTGTATGTAGATCCCAGCACTTGGCAGGCTATAGGTTTTGCCAAAGACAGCACATTGGAACTCATCAAAAGTGCATTTCATCATGTCGGCAATGAGGCCACCTCATTGGAATTAAGCAATGTTATTTTCCAATTGGAATCGGAAACCAAAAATGCAGTCATTCAAATTGCCTTGGGCAAATTGAGAGATGAGATGGACCGCTTGTAAAGAATATCTGTTATGCGTTGCGATTGACAGCGTTTAGATCTTCAAACGCGGCCTTCAATCGTTGCACAAAAGTCTTCTCTCCTTCTCTTAACCAAACACGAGGATCGTAGTATTTTTTGTTGGGTTTGTCAGCACCTTCGGGATTTCCGATTTGCGCTTGCAAATAAGCGGACTTGTCTGACATATAGTTGCGGATACCTTCTGTAAACGCCCACTGCATGTCTGTATCAATATTCATCTTGATTGCTCCGTAGCTGATGGCCTCACGAATTTCTTCTCTTGTAGATCCACTTCCACCATGGAATACAAAGTGAATGGGCTTGTCAACGGTATTGTATTTCTCTTGGATAAACTTCTGTGAATTATTCAAGATGATGGGTTGCAACTTAACATTGCCTGGTTTGTATACACCGTGAACGTTTCCAAAGGCTGCTGCCACCGTAAAACGAGGACTAACTTTCAACATGTGCTCATAGGCATACGCCACCTCTTCAGGCTGGGTATATAATTTGGAACTGTCCACATGGCTGTTATCCACGCCATCTTCCTCACCTCCTGTAACACCCAATTCAATTTCAAGTGTAATGCCCATTTTGGCCATGCGCTCAAAATATTGGACAGACAATTCGATGTTTTCTTCTAATGATTCTTCCGAAAAATCAAGCATGTGAGAAGAGAACAATGACTTTCCATTTTTTTCAAAGAAACGTTCGCCATGACTCAACATACCATCCATCCAAGGCAAAAGATTTTTAGCACAGTGGTCGGTGTGAACAATTACAGGCACTTTGTACAATTCCGCCATCATATGCACATGGTGTGCACCACTTACAGAACCTGCGATAGCAGCCTCTTGCTGACCATTGTGAAGGCTCTTACCTCCGTAAAAAGCACCACCGCCATTGCTGAATTGAATAATCACCGGAGAGTTTAAATCTCTCGCTGTTTCTAAAACAGCATTGATGCTATTGGTTCCTGTAACATTTACCGCGGGAAGTGCATATCCTCTTTCCTTGGCATCATTTAATAATTCAGTTACTTGGTCACCTGTTAATACTCCGGGTTGAAATCTCATGATACTATTTTTACGTTGAACAAATGTAATAAAACTAAGGTTGACTGACAATGGCTTGGGCCTTTACTTGCGCTCGTTCCGTGAAAAAGACTTGGGTGAGCTCTATTTTATTGTCCCAATCAAACACTCGTGGAGCCAAGGTGCGCAAGGCTTCCAGCTTGTCATCCTCCAATTCAAATAAATTCATTACTTGAACACATTGCTCTACAGTACAACATATACCTTCGGCCAAAAAAGAAATGGTCTTCAATTTTTGATGCGTCAATGGCGAAGCCGATACACTTTGAATAAATTGTTCAAACTGGTCTTTACTCATGGGATCTTGACAATGGCGATCACCGCTGTATACGTTATCCAGACTGGGCATCGAAGCCTCTTCTTCTGGAGAGGGTGTCCAAGGCGATTCGCCGGATAGCACCCACTTATTCTGCTCTTTTACTTTTTGCATTTGAAAAGCTTGCTCCATTCCATTTTTAACAATAATGGATTGGGACAGCGAATCAAACTCGGAAAAATAAGTCACCACTTGACTTTTCTTCTCCGCTGTTTTCCATTCAAATACCAATCGTTGACAGGGAATAACATTGACCCAATGTCCATTGACCTTTAGTTTAAATGACCGCGTGGATTGAAAATCATATTTTACTTGCGCGATTCCCGATAAATAGAAGGCACACAAGGCCACCCAAATCAATATCCTTCTCATTCTGCTATCCAGTTGATTCCTTTTTTTAATTTTTCTTGCGTATGCCACTCTGGTGAGCCCGCTTGGGGTTGGTGTTGATAATGCCATGAAGCCAATTCAGGCAAACTCATCAAAATGGATTCAATCCTACCCTTGGTCACCAAACCAAACTTGGTTCCTCGATCATAGACCAAATTAAATTCGACATATCGTCCTCTTCTAATCAATTGCCATTGCTTTTGCTCTTCTGTAAACACTTCATGCTTGTGTCTGGACATAAACGAAGAATAGAAACGAGCAAAGTATTCGGTTTGCGCCAAAGCAAAGGCAAGCATCAATTCCTTTGTAATATCTCCATCAGGCCTGATATAATCATAGAAAATCCCTCCCACACCTCTTGTTTCCTCTCGGTGCTCGTTGTAGAAATAATCGTCAGCCCAATTTTTAAATCGATCATAAAAAGTGGGATGAAATTGATCACAAACCTCCTTTAAACCGCGATGAAATTCTTGGGCTTCTTCGTCAATAACATAAATGGGGGTAAGATCAATCCCACCACCAAACCAAGCATCTCCTGCATCTGTTTCAAAATATCGAACATTCATGTGCGTAATGGGAACCATGGGCGAATAAGGGTGCATGACAATGGAAATCCCAGTAGCAAAAAAACGGGTAGCCTCTGCGTGCACCTGTGCTTTCATAAAATCCGGAATATTGCCTTCAACCGCGCTGAAATTGACACCCCCTTTTTCCAGTACATCACCATGAACAATGATTCTGGTTATGCCACCTCCTCCAGATGCATGCTCCCAATGTTCCGCACTAAATTTCCCTTTACCATCCTCCGCTTCTAAAGCCGCACAAATTCTAGACTGAGCCTCTTGGAAAGAAGCTTTGACATGTTCTTTAAATTCCATTATGGTTTTGTTCTTGAAATCACTCCCTTCTCTGCATGCAACATCAAAACACCGATGTTCTCATAGCCATTTCCTCTCCCCACTTGAATCAATTGAATATTACTGGACAACCCTTGATAATTGATACCCTGGGTTGCCAAATCTCCTTGATGTTTTTGATGAAGATCCGCGAGTGCTTGAATCAAATCAAATGAGCACATGGCGTATTCATTGGGATGCGTAAAAAACTGACGATGGTATTTCTTCACCCAAGGTCTTACCCATTCATCTTCGAGGTCTGCTTCATTGGCCTTTGGGAAAGAATAATTCAATTGATTCAAGGCTACCGTTTCATCGTAATCGCCTTCTGATAAAATATCTTGCCATTCAGGCAAACCAATCACCCAGCATTTTTTTAGTGCTGTAGATTTTTTATTCATCTTTCTTACTCCATCACCTGCGGCGGTAGGAGCAACCAAAACCGTGGAATCCTTGGCTGTGGTCACCACTTGAATCAACGAATCCAAATTGGCAGAAACGACAATATTTTTTAGACCTGTTTTGGTGTAGGAACTTTTAAAAGCCTCTGCCTTTTTCTTCTCCACTTCTGTCTTTCCGGCATACAAATACACGGGAACCGTAATCTTCTTCTTAGAGGCAACGTATCTGGCAGTCGCTCCCCATTGCGAAACATCCGAAGGAAAAGCCTTGATCAAATGATCATTGCCCATAAGTACTTTGTTGCTGATGGGCACCGGGCAAACCACCCACACACCCTTGGTTTTGGCCCATTGGGCAAAGACCTCCAAAGACTCCTTGAATAGCGGTCCAACCAGATAATCGGCATCATTGAACTTTCCAGACTGGGTCCACTCTTTGGCTAAAGTCACATTGTCAGCAAAGTCAACCACCTCAATTTCCATTTTTACCGATTGAGCTGCCAAAGTATCGGTTGCCAAAATCATCCCTCGATAAATCTGCAATGCCGTTTCACGGATTACCTTTTGTCTGGCAGAAATGACGCTGTCTGGCACTCCCGTATAGAAAGGCAACAACAAATAGACCTTCAACTTTTCAGTATTTACTTTGGCTGGTCGTTTTTGTTCGGGAGCCTGTGCTTTTTCAGAAATTTTCAATTGATCATCCACACCAATGCCATCTTCGCTTCCAGGATTCCAAGCATACAATTGCTCCAAAGAAATCTTGTACTTCATGGCAATGCTATAGGCCGTTTCACCGGGACGTACCAAGTGATATCCTTGTGGGACATTGAGATAAGCATTGTTCTGCTCGGGCACCACCAGCTGCTCTGTGGGATGTGGCATACCACTTCCGCCTTTTCTCACTTTCAAGACCTGACCCAATTGGATACCTTCCGTTCCCAATTGATTGGCCTTCTGAATTTCCTTCACGCCCACATTGTAAAGCTTGGAAATACTGTATAAAGTTTGGCCCTGCTCCACCTTGTGCATATAGTACTCCACCCCATCAATCTTTTGGACAGGTGCTGTTATCTGCGCGTTTGCGATTTGAAACAACAGAAAGAAAATCAGCAGCAGGCTATATCGCATGAATCAAATGTATAAATTATTCCCATTCAATCGTTGCGGGGGGCTTGGAACTGATATCATAAACCACCCGATTTATTCCACGAACTTGATTGATGATATCATTGCTCACCTTGGCCAAAAAAGAATAAGGCAAATCCACCCAGTCTGCGGTCATACCATCGGTAGAAGAAACCGCCCTCAAGGCCACTGCGCGCTCGTAAGTGCGCTCATCACCCATTACTCCAACACTTCTTACCGGCAGAAGAATTACACCAGCCTGCCATACTTTATCGTAAAGACCTTCCGCCCTAAGTGCATTGATAAAAATAGCATCCGCCTCTTGAAGCAATCTCACTTTATCGGCGGTGATATCCCCTAAAATTCTGATTCCCAAACCAGGCCCTGGGAAAGGATGTCTGCCCAAAAGTTGTGCGGAAATACCCAAACTAGCACCCACACGACGCACCTCATCTTTGAACAAAGTACGTAAAGGCTCCACCACTTGTAATTTCATATAATCTGGCAATCCACCCACATTGTGGTGACTCTTGATTGTTTGAGAAGGGCCACCTGTTGCACTGACACTTTCAATCACATCAGGATAAATCGTTCCTTGACCCAGCCATTTGGCGTTTTCAACCAGCTTGGACTCTGCATCAAAAACATCAATGAAAGTTTTTCCTATTGCCTTGCGCTTGGCTTCTGGATCTTCCAAACCAGCCAATGCATCGTAAAAACGATCAGCAGCGCGAACCCCTTTCACATTCAAACCCATCCCTTGATAATCCGCCAACACTTGCTCAAATTCGTCCTTTCTCAAAAGACCATTGTCTACAAAAATGCAATGCAAGCGATCCCCAATGGCGCGGTGCAAAATAACAGCTGCCACAGTAGAATCTACCCCTCCACTCAATCCCAAAATCACTTTATCGCTTCCCAATTTTTCTTGCAAGGCCTGGATGGTTTCATCCACAAAAGCATTGGGTGTCCAATCTCCGGTACAACCACAGATATCCATCACGAAATTGCTCAGCAACTGCTTGCCATCCAAGCTGTGATAGACCTCTGGGTGGAATTGCACACCATAGCGATGAACGCCTTGGATTTGGTATCCTGCAAACTTCACATCCGCAGTGCTACAAAAGACAACTGCATTTTCTCCAGCAGTCTCAATGGTGTCACCATGAGACATCCAAACTTGACTGTTTTCACTTACTCCTTTCATCAATGGATGATCCAAAGTTGCATCCGCTATAAGCGCACGACCATACTCGCGGTGCGTGGATCGCATCACACTCCCACCATGGTGTGTGGCCATCAATTGTGCTCCGTAACAAATTCCTAGTACAGGGTATTGATTGTAAATCGCAGTTAAATCAGGCAATGGAGCCCCTTCTTGATGAACAGAAAACGGACTACCTGAAAGAATAACCCCTTGAATTCCATCATGCAATGCAGGAATCTTGTTCCAAGGATGAATTTCACAATAGACATTCAACTCGCGCAAACGACGCGCAATCAACTGTGTAACTTGGGACCCGAAGTCCAGAATTAAAATTTGTTGGTGCATGTGCAAAGGTAAGGAGTGCCGCAATAACTTAGCACAATGATTTTGGACGACTTAAAAAAATTCAGGGTAATCTTGGCCTCCCAATCTCCCCGTAGAAGAGAGCTTTTGAAACTCATGGGCATATCTTTCGAAGCTGTTTCGGCTGACTTGGATGAGTCCTTTGATCCTTCATTAAAAGCCGACCAAATCCCCAGTTATCTGAGCCTCATCAAAGCCCGGCACTTTGAAAACCTATACCCCAAGGACACCCTGATTATCGCCAGTGACACCATTGTATGGCACAATGGCGTAGCATTAAACAAACCCCAATCCCGTGAAGAGGCAGTGGCCATGCTCAGTTCACTCAGCGGTCAAACCCACCAGGTATACACCGCGATTACTTTGATTTTAGGAGATCAAACTCGTACAGCTTGTGATTGTGCCCAAGTGACATTTGCCACCCTGACTCCTGAAGAAATTGCATACTACATTGATGTGCATCAACCCTTTGACAAAGCCGGAAGTTATGGTGCACAGGATTTTATCGGACTGGTGGGGATTGAGAAATTGGAAGGTTCTTTCTACACCGTCATGGGACTTCCCACACACCTATTGTATCGCATGTTCGAAGAAATCATTCGCGGCGCTATTAGCTAAGCAAAATACCCATCATTCCCAGTACCATATTCAGCTTTAACAAGAAAGAAATTCGCGACCAATCGCCTTGTGCCCGAACAATCCACAGTGGAAACCATCCCATCACCTGTGGCAATGCCACCAAAATACAGGTTGTGTATGAAAAGTGTTCGTAACTAAAAACCACGGCAAGAGCTGTCATCAACAACCACAAAAACTGAATAATTTTTTTGGACAAGGATACGCCCCATCGCACTGGAGCGGTCTTGTATCCCTGATGTCGATCGCCCGCCTCATCTTGCACATCCTTTACCCACTCCCGAATGAAATTGGAAATCAAAGCAAAAAGACATAGCCAAATGATACGAATCCATTGGTCAGGATTGGGACTATCGTTCCCAAGTATTGTCCAAATGGGGAGGAATGCCACGCATACAGCGATGGTCAAATTACCCAAAACAGGAATCCGCTTGATAACCGGAGTGTAGATATACAACACAAATGCGTAAATCGATGCAATAACGAAGAAAAGCAAATACCCCGTCATTAGGCTCAAAACTGCAGAAAAAACCAAAGCCAGAGCGGTAAGAAGAATGTGCCAACGCAGCGCACCTTGAACGGAAATGGATCTGCCCACCTTTTGATGCGCCGGCCGGTTAATGGCATCCGACTTCTGGTCGAAATAATCATTGATCACATTCCCAGAGGCAGCCAAAGACACCATAATGATAATCTTAAGAACCAAAAGGATAAAGTGATCTTGAAAATCCTGACGATCATTGAAAATAAAAAAATCAACAATCACAATATTCAAAGCAATGATAATCAAATTAATAGGGCGAAAGATGGCCAATTTTTGCATGTTAATATTGTGAAGATTGACAAATTAAAAGGAAAAATGGATTCAAACCGCGTAATTTTGCACCGCGTAAAAAGAGGATATGGAAGAGAACAGTGTAAAGCACATCCTGATCTTAGGTAAACATCAATACATGGTGGAGAATATACAGACCATTCTGTCGAAAGGCGGATATGAGGTTCGTGGGTTTGACCAAGTAGAGACCATTATCGAGGAGTACCAACCCACACAGTTGGACATGATTGTATTTACAGGAGCGGTAAACCCCAGTGATTTCTCTGCATTGATTTCTTGGAAAAACGAAAAATTTCCCAACGCCTTGATCTTTGAGCATCACGGTGGTCCCGCTACAGTTTTGGGAGAAGTTCAGGATAAATTCTTATCCGCCCAATAAACTTTTCGAAGGCAGAACCTCTGGTTTTCCATCGCGCCAAATGGCATAAGTAAATCCGGGATGCACACTGAATGCACCAACCTCACCACTTGTATTACAAGCCAAAAAACAAGCTTGGTAATCTTGCACTTTTAAAATCCCGTCATTGATTTTAACCAATCGGTGAATGGCCTCTTCACATGCTGCTTGAGGGGAAAGCCCTTGACGCATCAATTCCACAATCAAAAAAGATGAGCAAGAACGGAGAATGGTCTCTCCCAAACCCGTTGCGGTTGCCGCGCCTATCTCGTTGTCTACATACAATCCACTTCCGATAATGGGAGAATCTCCCACGCGACCGCGCATCTTGAACGCCAATCCACTGGTGGTGCAAGCCCCACTCAAATCTCCATCTGCATCCTGGGCCAAAATCCCAATTGTATCGTGATTCTCAATATTAATCACCGGCTTATACTCACTCTTCACCAACCACTCCTTCCATGCTTTTTCCGCCGCTGGATTGATATAATTGTCTTTTGGAAAACCATTTTCAGTTGCAAACTGCTGCGCTCCTTCGCCCACCAAAATCACGTGTGGGGTTTTTTCCATAATGGCCCTTGCCACAGAAACGGGATGCATGATTTTTTCTAAAAAACAAACCGATCCTGCCTTGCCTTCATGGTTCATTATGCAAGCGTCCAAGGTGGTATGTCCTTCTCTATCCGGTAAACCACCCAATCCAATGGACAACTCCGTCAAATCAGATTCCATCTCTCTACCTGCAGCCTCTACCATATCCACCGCCTTCTTGCCCTCACCAAAAACAGAAGCCGCCGCCGCATTGGCCTTGAGTCCAAAATTCCAAGTGCTGATCACCAATCCCTTTTTATATCTTTCTCCTGACTTTTTCTTTTCAGGCATAAAAGACAACATGGGCAAAACAGACAATGCACCCAAAGTCTTTAAAAAATTTCTTCTATTCTTCATGTTCAATAAATGTAAGTCAAAGGTGTAACGACAAAGGGTTGGCAATACAAACTATCCCAATGCGTAAAAACCCCATTGGAACCTGAGGCGTCTATTTTATACCTGATCCACTGCCCCCCAGAGGCCATACAGTGAATGGTGGTATCTTGGTTTCCCGCAATTTGCCATGCCCCATCATCTTCACAAGTGCAGTATGGATCGGTTGAATAAAAAGTCAATTTAACGTTTGCAGCGGGATCACTTGAACCAATCAAAACCTCAACATCAGCTCGGGGAGTAAGGTTTAAATTTTGGGTGTAAAATTCACCAGGCTTTAAATCGTCTGGACTTATTTCTACAATGGCATCAAAATATAAATCCTCTTGCGCTGTCACCCGCAGATAGGAAATATTATCTCTATCCCAAACCAACTCATAATGGCCATTGGATTCAGAGACACCCACTATAGCCGTTTCTACGATATCATTGTAAACCCCTGATACCATTTTCTTCACTTCTACTTTTACATCCACCAAGGGCATAACATCACCGGTTAATCCATCTCGAATCACGCCTTCCAATTTCCATTCATTCTTGTTTTTGTCGCATGCCATTAAAATCAAGGCACAGGCAAAAAATAACCATTTACTCATTTGACCTTCTTTTTAAAATGATCGTAAAAACTCAATACCCTGTCCACAAAATGATACGTCTCTTGACAGCGGCAGTATCCTGATTTCGTTCCCGGGAGCGTGTAATACTCTCGCTGTGACTTCATCAACAAAGCATTTTCCACTTGGCCAAACCATATGGTATCCGGCATATTGAGGTGCTTGGCGATGACCATGGCATCAAAGACATGACCCAGGCCTGCATTGTAAGAAGCCAAAACAAATTTCATCCTCTCCTCTTGATTGGGCACCCGCTTGCGCAGAGCGCGATCCACCTCTTTCAGTAATTGGGCAGCCGCATGAATATTTCCTGCAATCAAATCAGTAGAATCGCAACCAAACTTGGCGGCGGTTTCAGGCATCAACTGCATGAGACCAAATGCGCCATGAGAGGAAACTACATCCGGATCAAAATTGGATTCTTGGTAACACAAAGCCGCCAGCATGCGCCAATCCCAACCAATTACTTGCGCTTCCTTTTTAAACAAACTGTCGTAAGGTGAAATTTGACTTCCCTTGATTTTGGGCATGATCACATCGGCATGAAACAAAGCGACATGCGTTGTATTGGCTTTGAAATATTTTTTTCGCAATTGCTTGATCAAAATCTGCACCCGCTCTTTGGACAACCATTCATCCAATTTTTCTTTTAACTGACTGGCGTTTTTTCGCATTACCCAACCAATGGGTTCTGGAACAGTGATGGGCAATTCAAATTGCAAATTGGGATACTCTTCCACCAAAATCCCTGCGAGACTTGCATCAGTGACCGTGGCTTCAATTTTGCCTTCGGCCACCAATCGCACCAAATCATCGGCCGAATATTTGCCTGGGGCTTCGATTACATCGAGATCCATGCCCATTGTTCTTTCCATGGCCGTCAAGCGTTCAAAAAATGAGGTATATCGATGCACGCTGATGGTTAAACTATCCAGTTGGGTGGTATCCCGAATCACAGGATATTTACGCTCCAATTTTTCATCTGCCCAACGTTGAACCAACACCTGTTTGGTAGTATAAAGTGGTGTAGAAAAAAGATATTGCTCACTGCGACTCGGTGTTTGAGTGATATTGGATGCGATAACATCCGCCTCACCGCGAATCAGTTTCTGAAACATCGAATCCACGTTGTCCATAACAACCACCTTCAAAGCCACATGATTTGCATCACAAAAAGTTTTCATTAACTCGTAATCAAAACCTTGAGAAACCCCTTGGTAATTGTAAAAAGTAGAAGCGCTATTTTCCATCAACACCGACAAGGTATCTCGCTTGACGATGTCCTCCCAATCTTTGGAATAAACCGACTCTTGTCCACCTGGATGACACCCAAAAAGACCAAAGGTCCAACAGGCAATCAAGCCCAAAGTCCAAGACCGATAGTCCATGCATTTCATTCTCGAAAGGTAAAGAATTTCAATCACAACCCAATGCGTGTTTATCTTTACCCATTAGATATGACACTGATAAAATCAATTTCTGGAATTAGAGGAACCATCGGCGGAATGCCAGGTGATAACTTGTCGCCTTTGGATGTGGTCAAATTTGTTTCTGCTTTTTGTGCGGTACATCAAGAAAAATTCAATCAAAAAGACATCACCATCGTCATGGGTCGTGACGCCCGGATTTCCGGAGAAATGATAGCCACCCTGGCTGCACAAACATTGGTGGGCATGGGCGCTCATGTCATAGACTTGGGCTTGAGTACAACGCCCACCGTTGAGATGGCGGTGGTTCATTTCAAGGCACAAGCCGGTATCATTCTCACAGCCAGTCACAATCCCGCCCAATGGAATGCCCTGAAACTCCTCAACGAAAAAGGAGAATTTATTTCAGCTGAAGTAGGTCAAAAGGTCTTGGCTTGGGGTGAACAAGGAGTAGCCTTTGCTGAGGTAATGGATTTGGGTAAAATCCAAAAAATAGAATCCTTCGATTTTCATTTCGATGCCATCTTAAAAATGCCCTTGGTAAACAAGGCAGCCATCGCTCAGCGAGGTTTAAAAGTAGTCGTTGATGGAATTAACTCATCGGGTTCCACTTTTGTTCCAGCTATACTGCGTGCACTTGGGGTTGAAGACATCATCGTGCTGAACGAAGAAGCCAACGGGCAATTTGCGCACAATCCGGAGCCATTGGCCGAGCATCTTGTAGAAACCTGTGCACGTGTGAAGAGTGAAAATGCAGATTTGGGAATCGTAGTAGATCCCGATGTAGACCGCCTGGCTTTTATTGATGAAAACGGCGTTTTGTTTGGAGAGGAATATACTTTGGTTGCAATAGCAGATTATGTACTTAAACACAAAAAAGGAAATACCGTTTCCAATTTAAGTTCAACTCGTGCATTGAAGGACGTGACAGAAAAACACGGAGGTGAATACTTTGCCGCCGCCGTGGGTGAAGTGAATGTAGTAGAGAAAATGAAAGCCGTGCAAGCCGTTATAGGAGGTGAAGGCAATGGCGGAATCATTGTTCCAGAACTTCATTATGGTCGCGATGCCCTGGTTGGAATCGCCTTATTCTTGTCCCATTTTGTGGAGATGGGAATGACGATGTCCGCATTGAAAAAAACCTACCCTGCCTATTTCATGGGCAAGAAAAAAGTGGATTTGGATCCCACTCGACCTTCAGATCAAATTCTGAAAGCTTTGGCCGACAAATACAAAAATGAAAACATCAATTTGATTGATGGAGTTAAAATAGACTATCCAGACTATTGGGTTCATTTGCGCAGAAGCAATACAGAGCCCATCATCCGCATCTATACTGAAGCAGGTACACAAGAAATGGCCGATCAAAAAGCACAAGACTGGATTCAAGAAATCAACGACATTTCCTTTTCATGAAAAGCATTTATTTAGATAACGCCGCCACAACGCCAGTAGCACCTGAAGTTTTTGAGGCGATGATTCCTTATTTGACGGAACACTATGGCAACCCTTCCTCCACCCATCATTTGGGCAGAAGAACCAAAACCGCAATTGAAACATCGCGCAGAACCATTGCCAAAGCATTAAACTGTCAGCCCAGTGAAATTTATTTTACCAGCGGCGGAACCGAAGCGGATAACCTGGCCATGCACGCTGCTGTTCGAGACATGGGGTGTCAGCACATCATCACCACACCCATAGAGCACAGCGCCATAGTTAAAACCGCTGAGTTATTGGATCAGCAAGGAAAAGCAAAATTGCATTTTGTCAATTTGACTGAAAATGGTAGCGTGGATTTGAATCATTTGGAAGAGTTACTTCAAACCCATGCCAATTGTTATGTGACATTGATGCATGGCAACAATGAAATAGCCAATCTACTTCCTTTGCAGGAGGTAGCTGAAATGTGCAAAAAATACAACGCCCTATTTCATAGCGATACCGTGCAAACCATGGGGCACTACATCTTTGATTTGCAGAAGACACCCGTCATGATGTTGAATGCAGCTGCCCATAAATTTCATGGCCCAAAAGGCGTTGGATTCATTTACATCAACCGAAGCGTTAAGGTCATGCCGGACATCACTGGAGGAGGCCAAGAACGCGGATTGCGCGGCGGAACTGAGAATTTGGCTGGAATTGTAGGATTGGCCAAGGCCATTGAGTTGGCTTATGCCGAATTGGAAGAGCATCAACAGTACATCGGTTCGATGAAACAATACATGAGAGAACGATTGGAGCATATCTTTCCTGGAATTGTATTCAATGGCAACAGCGCATCCACTGAAAGCTTGTATACCGTTTTAAATTGCACATTTCCTCCGCACGGCAACAGCGATATGTTTTTGTTCTTGATGGATTTGGAGGGCATTTGTGCCTCCGGAGGCAGTGCATGCAGCAGCGGCGCAACCAAAGGGTCACATGTGTTATCTGCTATCGATGCCTTGCGTCCGGGACAGGCCAGTGTAAGATTTTCGTTTGGTCGTTACACCACGAAGGTAGAAATTGATGAGACGATGGTGATTTTGGAAAGGTTGATGAGGTAACAAAATCTCTGACTAAAATTCATTAACGCAAAGGAAACGAATAATGCGCAGAGCGCGCAAAGAAAACAGTGAATGTCATATTGTCTGCCTTGCGTCCTTTGCGACAAACTTTGCGACAAACTTTGCGCGCATTGCGTTTAAAATAAATAACGCAAAGAACACCAAGAAGTCGCAAAGTGCGCAGAGAGGATGATGCATTTAATGCTTCAACTTCTCCTCCTTTGGAACCAAAAGCAAAAGTAAAAATCCCAAGATAAAAAAGACAACCAACGCCAAGATACTCGCACGCATGGTACCAAAAGTGCCCTCTAAAAATCCAAAAGAAAACAGGCCAATAATCAATCCCAACTTTTCTGTCACATCATAAAAACTGAAGAAAGATGCAGTATCATCGGTGACCGGTAAAAACTTGGAATAAGTGCTGCGAGCCAAACTTTGGGTACCCCCCATGATAAAACCGATAACCCCTGCTGCGATGTAAAACGTAACCACTTCAGTGACACCATAAAAGGCATATACACAGACACCCACCCAAATCAATAAAGCAATCATCAACATTTTGATATTGCCCAATTTCTTGGATCCCCAAGAAAATAAAATAGCACCTGGTATGGCTATTAACTGAACCAAAACAATCGCCACAATCAACTGAGAAGAATCCAAATTGATCTCCTTCTCACCAAAAAAAGCGGCCATTTGCATAATGGTTTGAATACCCATTGAGAATACAAAAAAAGCCACCAGATAGCGCTTCAATGATGGCGAATGGGACATTTGCTTCCAAACATTTTGCAATTCATGAAATCCCTTTTTCCAGGTCGATTGGGTATCATTGACATGAATAACTTCCTCTTTCAAATGATAAAAAGTGATTTGAGCAAAGCCTGCCCACCAAACCCCAACACTAACAAAACTCCAACGGGCGCTCATGCCAAATCCCTTGATGGCAATCAAGTTCATAATCAATAAACTCACACTCCCGATGTACCCCATGGAATAAGCCCTTGCGCTCACCTTGTCTTGCTCGTCCTTGTCCGCAATTTGTGGTAGGAAAGAATTGGCAAAGGCATAGGAGCACCAAAAGCCAATACATGCCAGCATGATACTCAAGAACGAAATTTCCAAATGCGCCGGGTCAAAGAAATAAAGCGAAGCGCAAGAAGCGGCGCCGATATAACAAAAAACTTGAAGGAATCGCTTGCGCATGTGGTAGTAATCCGCTATGCCTGAAAGCAAGGGAACCAATACACTGACCACTGCCAAAGAAAAGGCCAAAGCGTAGGACAAAGCCTCTGTATTCTTCAGTGTAAAGCCAAACAAATGGACACGATCATCAATGATGTCGCCATTTTCATTTCGAATAGAAGTAACCGCGCCATAAAAAATGGGAAAAATCGCGGAACTGATGACCAAGTTGTAGGTGGAATTGGCCCAATCATACATGCCCCAGGCATTTTGAATTTTCTTACGTGGATTCATACTTGAAATGTAATCATTTCATGCGTGCCTACCTTACTTTTGTGAAAAGAATATTAACATGACCACGTCATACGACATCATCATTGTTGGAGGAGGAATTGTTGGAGCCGCAACATTCTACAAAATGCAGCGCAGATTCCCCCATCTGGAAATCCTATTGATTGAAAAAGAAAACCGCCTTGCAGACCACCAAACAGGAAACAACAGCGGCGTCATTCACAGTGGTATATACTACAAACCCGGCTCACTCAAAGCAGTGAACTGTGTCAACGGCCGACGTGAATTGGTAGAATTTGCCAAGCAATACAATATCCCCCATGACATCTGTGGAAAACTTATCGTGGCTGCAGATGCCTCAGAATTGGGTTTTTTAGAGAAAATATATCAAAGCGGTGTGTCCAATGGAATAGAAGGGATGCAACGCGTAAGTCCGGATCAAATCAGAGAAATTGAACCGCATGTAAAAGGGATTGATGGTGTGCACGTCGGTTGTACGGGCATTATCGATTTTAGAAGAGCCACTGAGGTGATGTGCGAATTGGGTGTTGCTATGCAAAACAAAAGCAAAGTCAATTTGGGAGAGGAGGTTTTGGGATTTGAACGTGATGGAGAATGGACCAATGTCAAGACCAACAAGTCTGCATACAAAGGAAAATTCTTGATTGTTTGTGGAGGCTTGCAGGCTGACCGTTTGGCAAAAAAAGATGGTGTTGCCTTGAAAGAAAAAGTAGTCGGATTCCGCGGTGATTACTATGAATTGGCTGAACACGCCAAACACAAAGTAAAGCACCTCATCTACCCTGTTCCCAATCCTGAATTTCCATTTTTGGGTGTGCACTTCACACGTATGACAGATGGCTCTATTGAATGTGGTCCCAACGCGGTTTTCACATTCAAAAGAGAAGGTTACGGAAAAACAGATTTCAGCTTGCGCGATACCATTGATGCATTGAGTTACATTGGAACTTGGCGATTGTTCATGGGGAATATGAAATACGGATTGGATGAATACCGCAGGGCCTTTTCTAAAAAATTGTTTTTAAAGACTTTGCAACGCTTAATTCCCGATTTGACCATGGACGACATTGTACCTGGCCGTGCAGGAGTTAGAGCGCTTTTACTTCGCGAAGATGGGGATACCCGTGACGACTTTAGAATTGAATACACGGATCACAGCATTCACGTGCTCAATGCGCCTTCCCCCGCTGCCACTGCGTCTTTGGCTATTGGTGACAATGTCGTGGAAATGGCCGTTAAACACTTTGGATTGATATAAAAATAACAATATGAATTTAGCAGATCAAATCAACGAGGATATCAAGACCGCCATGAAAGGCGGTGACAAGGAAAAATTAATGGCCTTGCGCGATATCAAATCAAAAATATTATTGGAAGCCACCAAAGATGGTTCATCAGAAGTTACCGATGATAAAGTCATGGCTATCCTAACCAAACTGAACAAACAACGCATGGAAAGCATTGAGATTTTCAGAGCACAAGGCCGTGAGGATTTGGTTGAAGAGGAACAAAAGCAAGCAACGGTCATTCAAGCTTATTTGCCACAACCTTTGAGCGCAGAAGAGTTAGAAAAAGCGGTCCGTGAATGCATTGCACAAGTGGGCGCTTCCGGTCCCGGTGATATGGGCAAAGTTATGGGGGTTGCCTCCAAAGCATTGAGCGGAAAGGCCGATGGCAAAGCCATCAGTGAAATGGTTAAATCTTGTTTGGCATCTTGAGTCATGGACATCATTGGAAGAAGAGAAATGATACACCTCCCCGAATGGGGAGGTTTTTTCATTCCAGCAAAAATTGATACCGGTGCTTTCCGAACCGCCGTGCATTGCGATAGCTATATCGAAAAGGAAAAAGACGGAATAACAATTTTAGAAGTAACATTTACCTGGGAAGATCAGGAAAAAGCCCATGTGGTTATTTTTGACAAATTCAAAAAAAGAATCATTAAAAATTCCTTTGGACAAACAGAGGAGCGCTATTGCGTCAGAACCGCGATAAAAATTGGACAACGAACCATCCAAAGTGAAGTCACTTTAACCAATCGTTCTGGCATGAAATATCCAGTACTCTTGGGAAGAAAGACAATCGGAAAAAAATTCTTGGTGGATGTGAGTCACATCAACCTGAATACTTTTTAGTTAGACATTTTTCTCGATGTACTTGATAATGTGCGTCGCGATATCTTTTCCTGTGGCCTGTTCGATTCCCTCCAAACCAGGAGAGGAATTGACCTCAATAATCAACGGCCCACGATCACTTCGAAGCATATCTACACCAGCAATTCCCAGTTTCATGGCATTGGCAGCCTTAATGGCGGTAATTTCTTCTTCCGGGGTTAACTCAATAATTTGCGCGGTTCCACCACGATGAAGGTTACTTCTAAATTCTCCTTCCTTCGCAGTACGCATCATGGCACCTACCACTTGCCCATCCACCACAAACGCTCGAATATCAGCTCCTTTGGCTTCTTTGATAAATTCCTGAACAATCACCCTCGCCTTTAATCCATTAAAAGCTTCAATAACAGAAACCGCTGCTTTTTCATTGTCTGCCAATACAACACCCAAACCTTGGGTTCCCTCCAACAATTTAATCACTACCGGAGCACCACCCACTTCTTGCAATGTGCGATCCACATCCTTGCTATAATTGGTAAAGATGGTTTTTGGCAAACCCAATCCCGCTCTAGAAAGGATCTGCATACTGCGCAGCTTATCTCGAGAGCGAACCAAAGCCTGGGATTCAACAGCCGTAAAGACGTGCATCATTTCAAATTGTCGCACCACCGCCGTTCCGTAAAAAGTAACCGATGCACCAATTCTTGGAATCACGGCTTGAACGTCCTTGATTTCTTGACCCTTGTAAATGATTTTGGGATTCTTTTTTTCAATCACCAAATTACATTTCAAATGATCTAGCACGATTACTTCGTGTCCTCTGGCTTGCCCTGCTTCTACCAGACGTGAAGTACTGTAAAGCTTAGGATTTCTGGATAAAACAACAATTTTCATGGGAATTCTTACGATACAATATTACGCCAAGGAATGTAAACCTACCGTTAAACTTCATCAAATAATTGACGGTCCAAAACATCGGTTCTCCAACGCGCTTCTTCTTGATTCCTGAATTGAAGCAAGTGCTGGACTTTGTCCGCATAACTTGATTCGTCAGCAGATAAAACATCCATCATCACCTTTTTAAAGGATGCATCACTGAGAGCAAAATCCCAACCCCAACCTTTCTCAACCAGGTTTTTCCAAGGTGTCGTATTGGCAACAACTACAGGAACCCCCATCAGCAGGGACTCCGCAATGGCATGACCATAATTCTCTCCACGGGTTGGCGAATACAAATAATGTGCGCTTTGAAGCGCCTTGCAACACATCTCCGGAGACATCGGGCCTGCATATTGCACATTCCAATCCGCATGGTCGTGAATCAATTGCAGGATGCGTTGTGAATAGCCTTGGTCTCCTTGGGGACCAATAATTCTTAATTCGATGCTCTTCAACTGAGGGATGTCATACCAAGCTTGAAGCCCCTCCAAAACACCTTTCTCAGGACTGAGCCTCGAAATCATCACCCACTTTTTATTCTCCCACTTTGGCCATTGAGCTCTGAAAGGATGAAACGTAGGAATATTGGGCATCAAAAGAACCGGACAGTGATTTCCAAAATACTTCTTGATGTGATGCGCTTCTTCCTCACTTGTTGGTTGCCAGACCACCCGCTTAAAAAAACCAAGCCACTTCATTGATTTCAAGAACAACTGCTTTTTCAACGATTTGATGCGCAAGGCCTCTGGATGCAGCATACCCCTTGGGGCCAATATCAACTTATTTTTTCCAGCCATTTGCCGATTCCAAAGCATGGGTTTAAGTGTGAATGTAACCGAAAACATGGAGTTCATAAACCACGCATCCTGAATGAAATCTCGGCAAACCTTCTTCATCACTGTAATTCCCGTCGCATCATCCGCACAATACATAACATGCGCTCCGTTGGGTTGCTCAACCCACTGGTTGCGCGGTATACCCGTGTAAGGAACGTCATCACCTAGATCGCGATCACTGGTGATCACCCACGCCCTTTTTCCAAGAAGCTGAACCAAATTGGAAACCGACCGAATGGGTCCACCCGCTTTAAAGCCAGGCGAAAACCAATCAGAAAAAATCAATATTCTAGGAGAATCTGACATTGTTTCTTTTTAACCAATGCGACAATACCACCAAATGCCAAAAATAATTCCACGGAATCGATTTGTCATTTTGAACAAAACGGTTCCAATTCTCTTCCAAGCCAATGGCATTGAAAATGGGTATTTCAAATAAACGCTCAAGCTCCGATTGACAAAAGCCTTTCAACGGGCCCTTCATCCAAGATTCCCATGGAAAAACAAAACCTTTTTTCTTCCTTTGGTATGCCGATGCTGGAATTAAATCTTGGGTAGCCTGAATGAGCAGCTGTTTGTCCCATTGTCCCATTTTATATTCGTCTGGAAGTGCCAAAACAAAAGACACCAATTCATGATCAATCAAGGGAACCCGCACTTCTAAGGTATGCGCCATGGACATTTGATCCGCATCGCGAAGCAAAATATGCGACATGTAAGCCGACATCTCCGCAGCTGAAATACTTTGATACAGGTGATCGTGGTCCCTATCCTTCCAAGCATTTTGAGGTGTCACACCCCAAGCTGATGCTCCCACAAAATCCTCGATCAAACGCTCGTCTATCATTTTTCGGTCCGAAAGAAACAACAAGGCATCGCTTCGATCTTTGGATCGCAGCAAAGGCAACAAACGGTTCACTTGAATTTTATTCCAACGCTTGCCCAACAATTTCTCTATTACTGGACCTTGAAAAGTAATGGGAGGCATGTACTTCCTGATGAATCGGGAATCGTGCATTCTTTTAAAAAGGGGATAGCCACCAAAAACCTCATCACCACCTGACCCCGACAAAGCCATTTTTATACCCTGCGCCCTCGTTACTTGAGCAACAACAAAACTATTCACTCCATCACCAGAAGGGTGATCCATCGCTTCTAAAGCCGGCATCACCGCATCAAAAAAATCCGAAGTGGTAAGTTGTATCGGATGATGTTTGGTGTTGTATCGCTTTGCAACCTCATTGGAGTAAATGGACTCATCAAATTGTTTTTCTTCAAACCCAATGGAAAAAGTTGAAATCGGTTGCACCGAAAATTGGGACATCAAACCCACGACGGCTGAAGAGTCAACTCCACCCGATAAAAAAGCACCAAATGGAACATCACTTCGCATGCGCCACTGCACACTTCGATCCAAATGAGAACGAACCTCTTTCACCACTTCTGCCTTGCTTCGCTTTTCGTTTGAAGAATCAATATCCCCTACCTGCCAATATTGCTCTTGAATCAACCACTCTCCATCCTTCCAAATTTTGTATTCGCCTGGCATCAAAGAATAAATTCCCTCTACGATAGTCAATGGATTCCAAACCGTTTGATAGGTGACATATTGAATCAGAGCCTGGGAATCAACCGTAGAAGAAGACTGACCCGTAGACAAAAGCGACCTGATTTCAGAAGCAAAATACAGGGTTCCATCTTTCTCAAAAAAATACAAGGGTTTCTCTCCCAAACGATCGCGAATCAATAGGAGCTCTTGGCTTCTTTTATCGTAAAGCGCTATGGCAAACATGCCATTTAAATAATGTACAAATTCCACCCCCCATCGGAGATAGGCCGCAATCAAGACCTCGGTATCGGATTCTGTTCTAAAAGTATAGTTGCTCCGAAGCAACTGTTTCAACTCAATAAAATTGTAGATCTCACCATTGTATACAACAACAATATCGCCATCTACACTTTCCATGGGTTGATGGCCATCCATACTGGTATCAATGATGGACAATCGCTGATGGCCCAGGTAACAATCATCGACATGAATGGATCCATGATCGTCAAAACCCCGATGGCGAATGGCTTGCTTCATCACCTCCAAGCAATGGGCATATTGCTCAGAATTGTCTTTACCCACTATACCTACAATACCACACATTTTAATCGATCCAATTTTTTATCGTTTTACACCATTGCTGATGATTGATCAGCCCTGCCTTTTCCAAAGATACTTCACGTGCCCGTTTTCGATCGGCCGAGGACATTCCATCCGCTTGCTTGAGAAAATTTCCAAGTGCGGAAAAATCTCCGTTGGGTATTATCCAACCATTCACCCCTGGCACAACAAAATCATCTCCAGCACCAACGGCATCGGAGACAATCAACGGCAAGCCAGCGCCCGCTGCCTCATGGACAGCAACTCCCCAAGGTTCATATCGCGAAGCCAAAATAAAAACATCCCACTCCTTCCAAATCTTTTTCAATCTTTCGGGTTGGGCAAAGCCCTGGTATTGTATCTGTTGGTGTTTGGGCATTTGTTCCTTCAATGGACCTGTGCCCCAAATATGAATTTCCCAATGTGGATTTTGATTCAATAGCGGTACCAATTCCTCGATGGATTCAGGAAAACCTTTTTCATGAACCAAACGAGCGACACAGCCGATGATCCATGGTTTGCTATCACGATCTTTATCTTGAATTTCGATTCCTTGCAAATCTGCAACATAAAAACCCGTCGCAATTTCAGCTTCAGCAAATCCCATGGCCCGTGCCAATCGCGCTTGGCGCTCCCCAGGAACCCAAACCGTATTATAATGCTTGCGCCACTTCCATCGCATCCAAAAACTACCCAAACGCATTTTCATTGTGTTTTGCCATTGGGTATCAAAAGCCAAAACTCTTTTTGAAAGACCCTTGCTTTGAACAAAGGCATTATAACCAGGGTCACTCCAACCCGAGACAACCACACATCTATACTCCCCACGCTGATCTCTTGCTTTGTACTCCATCGGATCCCAATCCTCACGCTTGGTCCAAATAATCCCCGGCAGTTGGGAAAGAACCAATGGTGCTTCGGCATTCACTGGCCAATACACCACTTCCACATCACAAATATTTTGATTCGCCAATTCCTTTAAGCAGGAGATAAAATATCCCGCCAACTCGCGAAACAAAAAGAGCACTTTGGGTCGCGGAGAATTATGCATTGATTTGGAATTTAAATTTCTCCTTGGTCATCGCTTTCTTGTCGTTTGAATTCCTCTTTTTGGTGTAATAAAACAACCACAAGAAAAAAGGAAACCCACAATAAAAATAATTGCCTTGACGCAACAACTGCAAAGCAATAATCAAGAAACAAGCATTACTAATCAACCAATAATCATCTTGCAATGTCCATCCTTTCAATACCCAATTTGAAAAAAAGAAATAGGCAAAAAATACCAAGCCCACAATCCCTGTCTCACTCATCAAGCGAAGCGCCATGGAGTTGGCATCGGCCTTATTAAATTCAATATCCACCACCCCTGACATGTTGGTCAAAGAGAAGCGGTCAAAAGCGGTCTCATGCGAACCCAATCCCGTTCCAAAAATGGGATTTTCTTTAAAGTTCTCTGTTGCAATATGTGTATGGTTATACAATACAAAGCTACTTCCATGAATGTCATAGGAATAAATATTTCCTGTATTGTAAATCTCAAACGTAGAATCCACCCTGCTTCTGAACTCTTCATTATTGTCATAAGCATAATTAAATCCAAAGGCCAACATGGGTCCAATTAAGAAACTGTAACGCAAGAAACCTGAATTTAAAACCAGCAATAAAATCGAAATCAAGATACCAAACATCCCTACACCCGATTGTGTCAAAGGATAAGCGGCAAGAATCACAAGACTTTGTCTTAAGGTGATAAACTTTGGATCTTTTCTGTTCACCAAGTTGTACAGCCCAATAAAAAAAGCTGGTGCCATGGTTGAGGCATAATAAGACGGCTCAGAGAATAATGAATTCATTCGGATACCTCCTCCTTCCGCGTAGATTACCCCCCATTTGTTGAGTATCCAACCAAAATTATAACCGGGTGCAAAACCCACACGTTGCGTCACCACTTGCATAATCCCGATGGCACTTACGACAAACGCTGATTTCATATAAAATTTGAAAAGCTCCGACACATCTTCATCAAAAATCTTCAATACAAATTCAAAGAACGCCACCGACAAGAAGAAACCCATGGTTACTTTAATCAGCTGGCTAAAAGTATTTAATCCCAATTGGACAAAAATGACCCCAACAATAAACAATACAGTAAACGTGATAAGGGCAAATTTGGGAGGACCTAATTTGAAAAAGAAATAGGGCAAAAAGAGGTAAGCGATATACCCCACATAAAACTCAAAAGGAACCTTGAAAAGTACGATGGCACTTAAAAACAAATTGGCAAATAAGAAAATCAGTACAAGCCTTTTCATTTATTGATTTGAATTAACCAACGGTTGATGGTATCCATGTGATTTCGCCCTACCTGACTCCAGCCCCAATTTTGTTTCACTCTATTCAATGACACCATGCCCTTTTGTTTGATCATTTCAGGGCTTGCACGCTGCACTTCTCTCAACACTTCAATGAGCTTAGGAACGGTCACTTGGTTCATCAGCCAGCCGTTTTGATCATCCACCATCACCTGATTGGCGCCGACATCGGCGCAAACCACCGCCATGCCTCTGGCCATTCCTTCAAGAATTACGGTAGGCATACCTTCTGATATTGAGGGTGCAACCAAAACGTGGTGTTCATCCATGATGCGCTTCATTTGCTCTTCATCATTGATTGCCCCAAAATAAACGATGCCGGATTGCTTGTCTTTTAAGTGATCTGGAATAGGACCCGCAATGGACAATTGAATCTCCGCATGATTTTGCGCCAATGATTTGTAGGCTTTGATCAATTCTTTTAAGCCTTTTCGTCGCTCAAATCGACCCACGAACAACATTTTAATTTGCTGAGATCTTTCAACAGGTAGGGGCACAAACCACGATTCATCAATACCCGATGAAAGTGTCAGTATTTTGTTTGGCGCAATTCCTTGTTTGGACAAAAGTTCATTGATTCTACCACCCAATGAAACGGTGGCATCCGCATGTGTAATGTTCCAGCGGGTTACACCGCGCAACATCCATTGGTGCAATTTACTCTTCCAGCCAAATGCCTTTTGGAACATTTCCAAACCATGAAAATGATTTACAATGGGCGGCAATTTGACCCCTTGTTTCTTTTGCTCTATCCATTTCCATCCAGAAAATCCCTGGGCAAAAATCACATCAAACTCCTTCGCCCTACTTTTCAACTTCTGAAAAGTTGCATTGCTATACGCATAAGACTCTTTGATATAATGACCCGGGAGACTTCCCAAATCCGGAAAACGCAATGTGAGTATTTCCAAAGATGACCCCACCAAACCCAGTCCCTCTTGAACCACCGCATTTTCTGGCAAAACTTTTTTGTGGGTGATGCAATGCACCACAGTAACAGACTCCCCCTGAAGCACCAATTGTCTCACAAGATTGTAGCTATGCTTTTGCATGCCACCCAATTCAAAGGGGCTTATTCCATCTGTCAATACCAACCAGCGCATTCCTTAGTTCTATGATCAAGCGAATTTAAGGCTTGGCTCCAGATGTTTGTCGTGTTGGCGATAAAAAAGTACCTGTCCCAGCATCCCAAATCAACATCCTTCCCACGTAATTGGGCATCAGATTGGCCAAAGCGCGCAGCACTTCAATCGCCTGCAACATCGAAACCGCTTGAACAACAGGGGGTAAAATTCCCCTTTGCAAACAAGAGCCCAGCATAAAACCCCGATTGTTCTCTCCATAAAAATCACTCAAATACCAACGTCTACCTTGGGCATCGGGAAAATTCAAAGTAGTCACCCGTCCTTCCCATTGCTCCGCTGCACCAAATACCCATGGAATTGTGGTTGATTTCAATCCAGCATCAAGGGTATATTTAGTTTCTATTTGATCCGTAGCATCAACGATAAAATCTATCCCTGAATCAACAATATCCTTCAACACCTGTGTATCCAACCATTGATTCACCCCATAAATTTGAATATCTGGGCGCATTTGCTTGAGCGTATTTTCAGCAGCCAACACTTTGGATTGGCCCAAATGTCGCTCGTCGTAAAGCCACTGACGATGAAGATTGGACATCGTTACACCATCACCATCGCAGATGGTCAACCGACCAATTCCGGAAGATACCAAAGCCATGGCAACGCCGCATCCCAATCCCCCCATACCAATAATGGCCACATGGGCGTTGGCCCAAGACGCTTGCGCCTCCACTCCCAAGTCAGGCATGACGCGCTGTCTGGCATATCGATCATCATTGTTCATGGCCCAAAGATTTGAAGAAAAAGTGACCAAGAAAAAAAAAATTGTCCGCGTATTGCAAAAAATATTACTTTTGACCGCGTTTAACCTTTTAAAACCTCGACATTATGTCAGAAATTGCAAAGAAAGTAACAGCCATCATCGTAGACAAACTAGGTGTGGATGAAGCAGATGTAAAGCGTGAAGCAAGCTTCACTAATGATTTGGGTGCAGACTCTTTGGACACCGTGGAATTGATCATGGAATTTGAAAAAGAGTTCGGAATTGCTATTCCAGATGACCAAGCAGAGAAAATCGTTACTGTTGGTCAAGCCATCGATTACATCGAAAGCAACAAGTAATTAAAGAAAAACTTATTACCCTTTCCTTATGGAATTAAAAAGGGTCGTTGTTACCGGCCTTGGCGCTCTTACGCCACTAGGCAATACGGTACCCGAGTATTGGAATGCCCTGCTAGCTGGAACTAGCGGGGCTAATCTTATTACCCGTTTCGACGCATCTAAATTCAAAACCAAATTCGCTTGCGAATTAAAAGGTTTCAATGTTGAGGACCACATTGAGCGCAAAGAAGCGCGCAAAATGGATCCCTATACACATTATGCCATGGTGGTGGTTAAAGAAGCGATTCAAGATTCGGGAATGGATTTAGAAAAAATCAATCGCGATCGCGTTGGTGTTATCTGGGGTTCAGGTATCGGCGGATTGTACACTTTCCAAGAAGAGTGTTTCAATTATGCCAAAGGAGATGGAACGCCCCGTTTCAATCCTTTCTTCATCCCCAAGATGATTGCAGACATTGCCTCTGGTTACATTAGTATTCAATATGGTTTTCGTGGACCTAACTTCACTACGGTATCTGCTTGTGCTTCTTCCAACAACGCCATCATTGATGCTTGCAATTATATCCGTTTGGGTAAAGCGGACGTCTTTGTAACCGGTGGTTCTGAAGCGGCTATTACAGAAGCCGGTGTTGGTGGATTCAATGCCCTGAAGGCCTTATCTGAAAACAATGACAATTTTGCAACTGCATCCCGTCCATTTGATCAGACCCGAGATGGTTTTGTTTTGGGTGAAGGCGGTGGATGCTTGATTTTGGAATCTTACGATCACGCGATTGCAAGAGGTGCTAAAATCTATGCAGAGGTTATTGGCGGCGGAATGAGCGCTGATGCCTATCATATCACTGCCCCACATCCAGAAGGATTGGGAGCATTGAACGTGATGCGTGCGGCTCTTTTGGATGCCAACATCAACCCGTCTGACATTGATTACATCAACGTGCATGGAACCTCCACTCCACTAGGTGATGTTCAAGAAGCCAAAGCGATACAATCGGTTTTTGGTGAACACGCCTACAATCTCAATATCTCCAGTACCAAATCAATGACGGGTCACCTATTGGGTGCTGCCGGCGCCATTGAAGCGATTGCTACGATATTGGCCGTCAAAAATGATATCGTTCCTCCTACCATCAATTTTGCGAATCCTGATCCTGAATTGGACCCCAAATTGAATTTCACATTCAATAAGGCCCAAGAGAGAAAAGTTCGTATTGCGATGAGCAACACTTTTGGATTTGGCGGGCACAATACCTCAGCCGTTTTCCGAAAAATGGAATGATCTCCTTTTTTAAAAAAATAGATTCTAATGACAAGGCACTTCTCAGTTTTCTGAAAAGTGCCTTTCGCATTTCTACAAGAAAGTTTTCTCTTTATCATCAGGCCCTGCGTCACGCAAGCGCCGCAGAAGAATTGGCACCCGGGATCAAAAACAGCAACGAGCGTTTAGAATTCCTCGGAGATGCCATCATCGATTCCATTCTTGCTCACTACCTCTTTGATCATTATCCCGATAAAACCGAAGGAGAAATGACCAAGATGAAAAGCAAAGTCGTACGCAGAGAAAATCTTAATCGCATAGGAGATAAAATTGGGGTTCGTCAATTGCTTCAAGTGGAACTGGGGAAGCAAGAGCTGCATGAAAGCATGCTTGGTAACGCCTTGGAAGCCCTGATTGGCGCCATTTATTTGGACAAAGGATACAACGCCACTCGTCTGACTGTTCTTAACTTTTTTATCCGTCATCATCTCACAGAAACCCTGCATGATGAGATTGACAACAAAAGCAAGCTCCATGAATGGGCACAAAAAAATAAAATAACCCTCACTTTTCCAGTAATCCATCACCGTCAAGACCAAGGGGGAAGTTTGTATACCATCCATGCCCTGATTGATGGGGATGTCGCAGGAATTGGATCTGGTCCTTCTAAAAAAAGTGCCGAGCAAATGGCTGCCAAACAAGCTTGTGAAAAGCTGATGATTTAAAATTTTCTTTCCGTTTCATTCCTTCCTTTTCGTTCATACTTTTGCCCAAAAGCAATTGTCATGAGCTATCCTATGCAAGCATACCTGCAAGCGGAATTAAAATCCATTCAAGAGGCAGGATTATTTAAAAAAGAAAGAATCATTACCACTCCACAAGATGCGGTGATTAAAACCACAGAAGGCAATGAGGTGTTGAACTTTTGTGCCAATAATTACTTGGGATTATCCAGCCACCCCATGGTTTTACAAGCGGCCAAAGATGCCATTGACACCCATGGTTTTGGAATGTCCAGCGTCCGTTTTATCTGCGGAACGCAGGACATACACAAAACGTTAGAACAAAAAATTGCATCGTTTTTACATACTGAAGATACCATTCTTTATGCCGCAGCCTTTGACGCCAATGGCGGTGTTTTTGAACCCCTACTGGGCGACCAAGATGCCATTATCAGTGATGAATTAAACCACGCTTCCATCATTGATGGCGTGCGTCTGTGCAAAGCACAACGATTCCGTTACAAGAACAATGACATGGCGGATTTAGAAACGCAGTTAAAAGCAGCAGAAGGTGCACGTTTCAAGTTGATCGTTACGGACGGTGTTTTTTCAATGGACGGATATGTAGCGCAATTGGATAAAATCTGTGATCTCGCCAAACAATACGGAGCCATGGTGATGGTGGATGAATGTCATGCCACTGGCTTTATCGGGGCAACCGGCAGGGGAACCATCGAATTAAAAAATGTTTTGGGTCGTGTGGATATCATTACCGGAACTTTGGGCAAAGCCTTGGGCGGTGCCATGGGTGGCTTCACCACTGGAAAGAAAGAAATCATCGAATTGTTGCGCCAAAGAAGTAGACCTTATCTATTCTCCAATAGTTTGGCTCCTTCCATCGTAGGAGCTTCAATTGCGGTATTCGATTTGTTGTCCTCTACGACTACGCTTCGCGATAAACTCGAGCAAAATATTCAACGCTTCAAAGTGGGCATTAAAGCTGCAGGATTTGACATCAAGGATGGAGATTCCGCCATTGTTCCGGTCATGCTATATGATGCAAAATTGGCACAGGACTTTGCAGACGCATTGTTACAAGAAGGAATATATGTCATTGGATTTTTCTACCCCGTAGTTGCCAAAGGACAAGCCAGAATTCGTGTTCAGCTCTCAGCTGCTCATGAACCGGAACATATTGATCGTGCCATTTCAGCCTTTACCAAAATAGGACGACGTCTTAACGTCATTCAATAAATGCCGCGAGCCATTGTAGTCGGTCAAGGAATTGCGGGGTCCATCATCGCACTTACCTTGGTTCAAAGAAATTGGGAGGTGGTCATGGTCAATGACCCCTCCCTTCCCTCTGCTTCTCAAAAGGCTGCGGGATTATGGAATCCAGTTTCTTTTAAACGGGTAACCGCTTTGGAAGATATCCACTTGTATTTGCATCATCTCCAAGGGTTTTACACCCAACAGGAAGTTGTGTTAAATGCGCATTTCTATCACCCCATTCCTATCGCTCGAATCCTTCCTACAGCTGACTATGAATTCTTGTGGGAGAAAAAAATGGGGAGTGACAAAATGAAACCGCTCATTGAAAAAGAAGAATTGGAATTTCCGGGATGGGACGCCCCTTTGGGATGGGGAAAAGTCCATGATTCTGGCTGGTTGGATGTCCAAACCTTCCTACAATCCGTGCGACATTATTTTGAAGAAAAGCATGCCTATCATGCCGAAAACAGTCAAACATACTTCCAAAAAAATCCACTATCAGAAAATGACTGTGTCATCTGGTGTACAGGTTTATCCGCCGCCCCTGAACTTTGGGATGCCGTAAAAATTATCCCCAACAAAGGACATGTGGTGGAGTTTAAACAAGCAGAATTAAATCCCGACAGGGTATATCACTACGGCAATTTCTGTTTGCCTCTGGGCAAACAACATTGGAGGATGGGATCTACCTATGAATGGGATGTGCATGACGACGCGGTGGTTCCAGATACCGTAAATCTCTTGGTTCAAAATCTAAAAGACAAATTCCAAGGAGAGATAACCGTCACCAAATCCTACGTTGGACACAGACCCACGGTACATGATCGTTCTCCAATCTTGGGTCGACATCCATTGTCTCCTCAACATGTGATTTTTAATGGAATGGGAACCAAAGGTGTCTTGAACGCGCCCTACATGGCCTGGCTATTGGCAGAGCACTTGGAAAATGGAGCCGAAATCCCAAAAGCGTATGCTGCTTCGCGATTTTTTTCTTGATCGCCATTAACAAAGTAAGGTTCATACAAAGACGGACGGTGTACTTTTTACACCAGCCAAAATCTTATTTTCGTACATGGCCAAGTGGGTTCTTAAAATTTCCATGTTCTTACTGGGGACTTTTTTGTCCACACTCATCTTTGCGCAAAAGATTGATGAGAGCGATACCCACGCCATGATGGAAGCCAATTTTCTTTTTCAATTCGCCAATAACAGCAATTGGCCTTCCAATATGAAAAACGGTAGTTTTAAAATATGCATCATCGGCAATCACGCTGTGTATGAGCATCTCCAACTAAAATACGGTCATCAATCGATTGGAAAACAACCCATAGAAATTATAGAAGCCAATGCCCAAACCAAGTTGGATCAGGCCCAGCTTGTTTTCATTGACAAATCAAAAAAATCAGATTGGAGTTTGTACACCAAAGCACTAAAAAACAAATCTACCTTGCTGGTCAGCAATTGGGAAGGCGCCTTGAATAGTGGTGCCCACATCAATTTTAAACTCATCAACGGAAGCGTGCGCTATGAAATGAATGAGGTGGCCATGAATGACGACCAAATCCAAGCTGGGGTAAAAATCATACAATGGAAAGTCAATCAGTAAATAAGGTCGTTTTGTTTGTGCTGGGATTCTTTTTCCAGGTATACCCCGTTTGGGGTCAACATCCATTGACAGACCAGGTTATACAACAGTATGAAAAAGATAAAAACATCGAGCTGGCTTTGCAAAAGATGAAAACGGTTCTACCACAAGAAAGCAAAGATCCTTGGTCACATTTTACGATGGGCTACTTGTACAAAGAACAATACAAAAAAAACCCTCTCAAAGACAAACAATTTCAATGGCGTGAACAAGCCATGATAGAATTTGATCAATCCTTGGGACTCCGACCCGATACCAAATTGGAGGAGAATATTCGTTATGCCCAAAGGTATATCGTGAGTACTTATTACAACGATGCATTGATACAGGCCCGCGGATTTCAAATGGGCAACGAAACGGGAGCCGATGCTGCTTTTGACTATTTCAAATCTTGGAATCAAAAATTAAAGGAACCACAACCCGTGGGGTCCTTGTACATCGAGTTCAAAAAGAAAAAAGCCGAACGTTACTATGAATTTTGGGAACAAAGCGATACCAGTTTGGTATGTCCCCAACACTGCATCGCGCTGTATCAAGAGATATTAAAAGAAGATCCAACGGATTGTGAGTCCTTGCATAATCTGGCCATTTTGTACTACAACATCGGCGTATTTAAAATCAAAAAAATAGATGGCGATACAGAAATAGATCAACTCTTACAAATTCAGGAAGATGCTTTGCGCCTATTTTCTCAAGCCTTGCCTTTTGCACAAAACACCTTCCAAGAATGTCCCAAGAATGCCGCACAATACAAAGCCCTGATGTTTATTCATCGCTCCTTGGGAAATGAAGATGAATTTAAAAGACTAAAAGCAGAAGCGCAATCACTCTACCCCAATGAGTAAATTTAGATTTACCATACCCGCCCGATTGTTCATGGGCTTTGGTTCCTTTATTGCGATATTATTGGTCGCGCTTTACTTGGTTCAAACCACATTGACCCAAGCGGAAAAAGTAAACGACCAATTAAACAATGTTCACTTGCCGTCATTGGCGGCATGTAGAAATCTCCTGCTGAGCATTGAAGAGTCTTTGGAATTAAGCAAGCAATGGGCATTTGTTCAGCGCAATGAGGATCACATTGAAAGACGAAAGTTCATTGAGTTGATAGACAAAACCATCCCTGCGCAATTGCATATCATTGACAGTTTAAAAAATCATTGGAATGAGGAGCAACGCATGGAGTCAACCTGGATAAAACAGGAATGGGATACCCTCAATCATCATTACAGCGAATTAAGACTAACCCTCAATTCCTTTGACAGCTACAACGACCCATTCAAAGTGATTCAAGCCGAAGACTTGTTTTTAGAAGGCAAAGGCATACCCAAAAAAATATTGCGACTGCAATACCTCTTGAGAGATCAATTGGATCATTTTCATATTCACATCAAACGAGAGCGCGCCATCATGAGTGACTCGTTTGATAATCTCTATCTTTTATTGGCTTCCTTGAGTTCGTTGACTTTGTTCATGGGCTTTGGCATTGCCTACCTCACGAGCATGTCCATCACCAAACCCATTCGCAAAATGAGGAGGATACTGAAGAAATTATCCTTTGGTGTTTATAGCAACGAGCAAATAGTTATTTCCAATGATGAGATTGGCGATATGGGATCAGCGGTTCAAAAACTCATCGGCAGCTTTGAGAAAACACGGAATTTCGCCAGCGCATTGGGAAAGGGAAATTTTGATACAGATTTCACCCCTCTTTCTGATCAGGATGAAATGGGCAAAGCCCTACTGCAAATGAAAGGCGATCTATTTTCATACAGAAATGCGATGGAAGAGCGCGTAGCCGAACAGACCCAAGAGTTAACCAAAGAAAAAAACAAGAGCGAGCAACAACTATCACAGATTGAGAAACTCTATGCTGATCTAAAATCCAGTATTAGTTATGCCAAGCGATTACAAGACTCAATCTTACCATCGCCATCAACCATAAAAAAACTATTCCCCAACCACTTCATTTTGTTCATGCCCAAGGACGTCGTAAGTGGCGATTTCTATTGGGTTCAAGACCAAGGGAACAAGACCCTTTTTGCGGCAGCCGATTGCACTGGACACGGTGTTCCTGGTGCATTTATGAGTTTGGTCGCACACAATGCACTGAACCATGTCACGAAGGTTTACACCAAGCCCGGACAAATTTTAAATCAAGTCAATCGAATTGCCAGTACTGTTTTTCATTCTGATGAAGACGATAAAATCAAAGACGGAATGGACATTGCGTTGTGCTCATTGGATCAAAAAACTTTGATTTTAGAGTTCAGCGGAGCGCAAAATCCTATTTACATTATTCGCCAAGGTGAACTCATCATCTTGCAGGGTGAAAAAAGAAGTATTGGCATAGAAAGCAAAGAGCACCGGTTATTTGCTTCCCATACATTCCAATGCCAAGATGGGGACATGATTTACTTATTTAGTGATGGATATGCCGATCAATTTGGCGGTCCTAACAATAAAAAATTCATGCGAAAAAGAATGAAAGAAATGCTGACCGAGGTAGCCATTGAAAACTGTGATGCTCAGAAGGAAAAAATCCAGGACATCATTTTAGCTTGGAAAGGAGAAGAAGAACAAACCGATGATATTCTCCTCGTTGGAATACGCGTTTAATCTTTCAATTCCGCTGGAATGATGCAAACGGGGATAGGCTGCATCTTGTGCTGGTTGGCGTTATTCATGCGCATGTAAATTCGCAATACCTCCTGTTGACGCGGCAAGGTAGAAGTAGCATAAATATCACTCCAGATCCACTTTCCATTTTCTTTTACTCCATTGGCCTCCAACCAGTCCATGGCCCATTCTAATTCTGGATAGGTGGCTCCCATTTGATCTTCATCAGAGCGATCATCCTCCCAAAGACCATCAGTAGGAGGTGCACTTAAAATGCTGGTCGGAACACCCACATGTTGCGCCAGGGCAAAGACCTCTGTTTTTGTCAAGTCCGCTATGGGTGAAATATCGACACCTCCATCACCATATTTGGTGTAAAAACCCACACCAAAATCCTCAATTTTATTTCCAGTACCTGCGACCAATGCACCTCTTAATCCTGCGTGATAATACAATGTCAACATACGCAATCTGGATCGGGTATTGGCCAATGTCAAATGCATGACATGCGGATCGTTAGACTTCTCCCAATGCGCAGTCATCCCATCAAAACTTGGGGTCAAATCCACACGAGCGGAAGATACATTGTCAAACCTGTGTTGCAATTGGGCCATGTGCTCTTGTGCCCGAGTCACTTGGCTAGCGGGTTGATGAATGGGCATTTCCAGCAAGAACGTGGGCAGCCCTGTCATGGCGCACAAAGTCGAAGTCAAAGCCGAATCTACTCCCCCACTGACACCAACCACAAAACCCTTTTGCTTGTTATCCAGCGCATAGGTCTTTAACCAAGACACCAGATGCTCCGTTACTTCAAATAAACGCATTAGAAAATAATCCCTACGTTGAGTTCAATCAAGTTGGCTGCGATGTTGCGACCCGTGGTCTCAACTGATTTACTATCCGATGATAAGGTGGGGTTGCCACTGGTCAATTTTACCACTTCATCCTTGGACTTGTAAGTGCTGATCAATCCACCATTGTAAGTAATCCCCGCCATGATGGCGGTGGAGCCCGAAATGGGATACTCAATTCCTGCGGCAATGATCATACTGGCACGAACCGGCATCAATTCCTTTTGAATCTCGTTTCCGTTGTCAGTGACTATGTCGCGATTAATGGATCGATACGCTCCACCCGCTCCCTGATTATCATATTTCATTTGAACCTGATCATCTCCGTACGCTTTGTATAGATAACTGATCCCTGCACCAAACTGACCCCAATATGTGATTCCCGCAATTGGAGAGGTTCTCAATTTCAAAGTCAATGGAACTTCAACATAGGTCAATTTGTAATCTCGGGTCAAATCATAGATAGAGGACACATCGTTCACCGTTTCTTCATACATGTAGCGTGTTCTACCTCCCACACGGTATACATTCACACCCGTTCCGATGGCATATTTCTCGGCAAACATCTTGTCCACCACCAAGCCAAATCCAAACTTCAATGGGGCTTTATCAATGGTAATATCCCCATTTTCACTCTTCATGTAAGAAATATTGGGGCTCACTTTAATTCCAATTTTATAACCTGAAATTTGGGCTTGGGTAGCAGTCATTGCCAACGTAGCCAATAGACAAAGCATTACTTTTTTCATGTGTTTCCGTTTAATGAATTAACTTGCACTGCAAATGCAAGGCTAAGCTAATCATGAATTGGGAATCAAAAAAACTATTTGTTGGACTTCTGTTGCTTTTCCTCTGGGGCGCGGGCTGCAATGAGCACAACGACCCTCGGAAAAACGTAGAAATCCCAGAAGAAAAGATAGAACCCATGCACTATACCCGTCTGGATTCCGTTGTATTTCACACCCCTTTTGATTCGCGATTTTCCAAGTCTATTCAACAACTTCCCAACGGAATTTCATGTTTGTATGTGGAAGACATCATGCGCATGGGAAGCTGTCAAGACAGCGCCACCTGGGGAATTCTGCAGGAATTTGCCAAATTCAAAGACATGAAAGATTTGCAAGTTGCCATTGAAAAAAAACATACCCCCCAGCAAATCAAAACATACAATCAGGAATTTGCGTTGGCTTTTTCTAAGGTCAAGCTGCAACTCCCTCGCGAAAAAAATCCAAAGCTGGTTTATATGAATGGCGGGCTGTCTGCCGCCTCTTACGCCAAAGACGAAAACCTTTTTATTGGATTGGATTATTATCTATATCCTGATCCTTTGGTGAATGAATTTCCCAACGACCGCTTTCCGCTTTACAAGAAGAAAAACATGCAATCGCATTACCTGGTAACCAATGCACTTTTCAATTGGTTGAGCTTCCGATACAATCAATACGACAGCCTTCCTCCCGAAAAAAATGACTTCCTCAGTTCCCTTATTTACGCGGGAAAATTGATGTATGCAATGGACATTGTATTGCCTGAAGTTCATGACACCACCAAAATGATGTGGAGCCAAAGTGAATGGGAATGGGCCAAAGAAAATGAATTAAACATTTGGAAAGAGATGGCCAGACAAGAAGTTATGTTTGGGACGCGTAAAGAAGAAATTTACAAGTGGTTCAACGAGGCTCCTTTTACCAACGCCGGCAATCTGCCGCAAAAATCCTCTCCACAATTGGGATTGTGGATGGGCTGGAAAATAGTAGCCGCCTACATGGAAAAAAATCCCACAATCACATTAGAACAACTTTGGAAAGAAAGAAATCATCAGAAAATTCTTTCCGCATTTAAACCAGAAATATAGACATGAGCAAGACATCCAACATTCAAATCGACATAGAACTAGACGCCAACAAAGTGGCAGAAAACATCTCTTGGGAAGCGTCAGAAACAGGAGAAAGAAGAGACGCCAAAGCCATGATATTGGGTTTTTGGGACAAGCAAGAGCGCAACACCATGCGCATTGATTTGTGGACCAAAGAAATGACAGTGGACGAAATGAAATTTTTTGTTCATCAAACCCTATTGACCCTCTCTGATAGTTTTGAAAAATCCACCGGTGACAATCGAATGGCGGCCACCATGCGAGATTTCTGTGAATATTATGCTGAAAAAATGAATATCGGTCCCAATCAGTGATTGCACTTTTTAAGCCAATAGCGCTCTTCGCCTACCTCATGATTTTCATACTCCCCCGTTAGGATAATTTCAACAGAATCTCCTTGAATTCGGTATTGGATATTTCGGGGGAAATCGTGGTTTAAATTCTCGACCTCCAAATATTTTCTACCCACTTTTTTCATTTGAAATTCTGTTGGATTTTGGGTCATATTGGGATAGGCGATGTACACATATCCCGTTTGTTTTTTCACCAGTGCAAATTTCTCTTTAAAAACAGTATCGGAATCCTCGATGACCCAAGCAAAACCAAAAGCTTCATCCTCTAAATCGGCTGGATTCCATTCTTCAAACCCTACTCCTTCACCTGAAGTTGGTCCCGACCACTTCCCTTCCATATTCCGAATAAAACCTTTGGGGATTTGACATGCTCCCAAACTCCAAATCAGTCCTAAACAAAAAAACAATTTCTTATTATATTGCAAGAAATTGTAAAGTGTACCATAACCCGCTTTACGCATCATAAACGAAAGATAATGAACGCACAACAAAAAAGAGCATTTACCGCTCTAATCTTGGTTTTTTTCTTCTGGGGCTTTGTGGCTTCGGGCAATGACATCTTGATTCCTGTTTTTAGAAAAGCACTGGACTTGAGTCAAACACAATCGCAAATGGTTTCCTTTGCTTTTTATGTTGCGTACACTGTGGGTTCGATTGCATATGTTGTCATTTCTAAAATCAGAAAAAAAGACATACTAGCCAGCATCGGCTATAGAAAAGGCTTGGCCTTGGGATTGGCCATTAGCGCTGTAGGAACAGGAATGTTCTACCCTGCAGCACAACAATACGTCAACGCTGAAACCAAATACCAAGAGGAATTGGTGGCCTACTATGATCGCATGACCATGATGCATACTGGGCAATTGACTTTGGACTTTTATGACCAAAATGAGCAAACCAAAATACAAGCCCAATTGGATTTTAAATCGGCCAAAAACACCGCTTTTGGATTATTCATTTCTGGTTTATTCATCGTAGGATTGGGATTCTCATTGCAGCAAACCGTGGCCAATCCATTGGCCATAGTGCTCGGAAATCCTGCTGAAGGAAACAATCGTTTGAGTTTGGCCGGGGGCATCAACAACATCGGAACAACCATTGCACCTTTGATTGTTTCGTTTGCGCTTTTTGGTCAAGTAGGTGCCAACAACGATTTGGATGTCGGTGCTGTAAAAACACCGTATTTGATTTTGGGACTTGCGTTTTTAGCAGCCGCCTATTTCTTTTTGAAAAGTTCCATTCCAGACCAAATTGAAAACAGCGAAAATGTATCCGATACGGACAATCAAAAAAGCGTTTTCAAATATCCCCAATTGGTGTTGGGTATGGTAGCCATTTTTGTTTACGTCGGAGTTGAAGTTTCCACCGCATCCAATCTGCCTGAATTCATGAAACAAAAATTACATGTACAGGAAAGTGACATCGCGCCCTACGTTTCACTTTTCTGGGCCAGTTTGATGATTGGCCGTTGGACCTCGGCAGGTATGGTGTTTGCCAAAAGTGACAAACAAAAAATGCTTTTCCGCTTTTTATTGCCCTACGGAGCGTTCATGGTTTTCTTGATTAGCAACGCCATTGCAGGACGGGATGTCACGGTATTTTTCCCCTATACTGGAGTCATCGCCTTGTTGGTATTGGCCGATTACCTGAGCAAAGGCAATCCATCCAAGCAGTTGATGATCTACTCTTTGGGTGGTATATTGGCCTTGGCTGTTGGAATATTTGGCGAAGGCATGACCAGCGCCTACGCCTTCATCAGCGTCGGATTGTTCTGTTCTACCCTCTGGCCTTGCATTTACACACTGGCTATTTCAGGCTTGGGAGCCAAAACAAATGAGGCTTCAGGATACTTAATCATGATGATCATGGGTGGCGGTTTTATCAGTGTCACGCAAGGCGCATTGGCGGAGGTCTCCAGCATTGGAATTCAAACTTCATATTGGGTAGGAGTCGCTTGTTTTGCCTATTTGGCTTTCTATGGCTTCCGTGCAGCACAAATATTAAGAAGTCAAGGCTTGGAATTGGAGCCCGTCAAAGGAGGTGGTCACTAATTCCCAATAAATCCAAACAGATCCAAATCCGCAACTTTTCACCCCCCGTTAGGGTGGGTATCGCTTATTTTTGTTACACTTAAAAAATTCAAATTGATGAAACAAATTTTTGTCCTGGCAATGGGTTTGTTGACAGCCGTCAGCTCAGCCTCTGCCCAGAATATTCGTTTTACCGAATATGACCTCAAAAATGGACTTCATGTAATTCTACATGAAGACCACAGCACCCCCATCGTGGCCGTGACCGTATTGTACCACGTGGGATCCAAAAACGAACAAGTAGGACGTACGGGCATGGCCCACTTCTTTGAGCATTTGTTGTTTGAGGGAACTGAAAACATCGGTCGTGGTGAATATTCCAAATATGTAGAAAATGCCGGTGGTGGTTTAAATGCCAATACCTCTCAAGACCGAACTTTCTATTATGACCTTTTGCCCAGCAATCAATTGGAGTTGGGACTATGGTTGGAGAGCGAGCGCATGATGCACGCCAAAGTGGAAAAAGAGGGAATTGAGACGCAACGTGAAGTAGTAAAAGAAGAGAAGCGTCAGCGTTATGACAACCAACCTTACGGGAATTTGTTTCCTGAAACGTTGAAACGCGCCTACAAGAATAACTCTTATGCTTGGGCGCCCATCGGATCATTGGATGATTTAAACGCGGCCAAAGACCAAGATTTTGTAGATTTCTACCACATGTATTATGTTCCCAATAATGCAACGTTGAGCATCGCCGGAGACTTTACACCGGAGCAAGCCAAACGTTGGATTGAAGCTTATTTTGGTCCCATCGCCAGAGGAAAAGACATACAACGTCCTGTTTTCAAACCTGAACCCAAAGGCGAAGTACGCGATGTAATCAAAGTAAAAGATCAATTGCCTTTGATGGTACAAGCTTACCGCATTCCTGCGCAAGGCACACCAGAATTCTATGCCGTTGACATGTTGAATACACTACTTTCCAATGGTACGAGTTCTCGCTTGAACAAAAGCGTCGTTGAAGAAAAAGAATTGGCCATCTTCAGTGGTGCCTTTACTTTTAATCTTGAGGATCCAGGATTGACCTTGTCATACACAGTAGCCAACATGGGCGTCGACGTTCAAGAGTTGGAAAAAGCGGTGAATGACGAATTTGTTCGTCTTCAGAACGAACCCATCACCGACGCAGAATTTCAAAAGTTGAGAAATCAGATTGAAAGCAATTTCATCTCTGGAAACTCAAGCATGGCGGGTATTGCTGAAAGCTTGGCCAACTACCATACTTACTATGGGGATACCAACTTGATCAATACCGAAATTGAACGCTACATGAAAGTCACCAAAGAAGACTTGATGGCAGCAGCAAAAAAATACTACACCCCAGACAACAGAGTGACTTTGTTCTTTGAACACGATCCTTCATTGTTGGAAAAATAATCTTGAATTTCCATGAAAAAATATATTGTATCCCTAATCTGCTTCTCTCTGGTATTGGGAGCTGCAGCTCAAAAAATTGATCGAAGCAAGGCACCTGCCGCTGGTCCTGCTCCAAAAATTCAAATTGGTGCTTACCAACTTTTCACTTTGGACAATGGTCTTAAGGTGATTGTTGTAGAAAACCACAAACTTCCAACGGTTTCTTACTCTCTTCAATTGGATTTGGATCCCATCAAAGAAGGTGATAAAGCAGGCTATACCTCACTTGCGGGAAGCTTAATGAGCGCGGGTACTGAAAGTAAAACCAAAGACCAAATCAGCTCTGCCGTTGATTTCATTGGCGCCAATTTCTCTACTTCGGCTGATGGTATTTACGCTGATTGCTTGACCAAGCATAGCGAAACACTTTTGAATATTTTCAATGATGTTTTGCTTCATCCATCTTTTCCAGAGAGCGAATTGGAAAAAGAAAGAAAGAAATCTTTGAGCGGATTGGCCTCTGAACAAACCGACCCCAACTCCATTTCTTCACGTATTGGAAACATGGTGAAATACGGTAAAAATCATCCCTATGGTGAGCAAATGACCGAAGCAACCTTGAAGAATATCACTCGTGAAGATTTGGTCAATTATTACAACACTTATTTCCGTCCCAATGTTGCGTATTTGGTTATCGTTGGAGATATCACCTTGGAAACAGCCAAGACGCAAGCCAACAAATACTTTGGTACTTGGAGTAAAGGAGATGTTCCCAAATTGAAAGTCAGGGCTCCTAAAGTTCCTGCTGGAAATGAAGTGGTGTTTGTTCCTGTTCCTGGAGCTGTTCAATCGGTTATTGATATCACTTACCCCATCGATTTATTGCCTGCTACTTCTGACGCTTTGGTGGCCAGTGTATTGAACAACATCCTTGGCGGTAGCGGTTTCCAAACCCGATTGATGCAAAATTTACGTGAAGACAAAGCCTACACATATGGCGCCTATTCAGAAATTGTTGCTGATGATTTTGTCGGTTACTTCAGTGCTGGTGCAAGCGTAAGAAATGAGGTTTCTGATAGCTCTGTTACTCAATTCATGTATGAAATCTCAAGATTAACCACAGAATTGGTAGATGACAAAACTTTACAAACCATCAAAAACATCATGATGGGTCAGTTTGCTCGTTCTCTGGAGCGTCCACAAACTGTCGCTCGATTTGCGAAGAATATCGAACGCTATCACCTACCCAAAGACTTTTATGAAACCTATTTGGAGAGATTAAATGCGGTTACTGCCCAAGACGTAATGGCCTTGGCCGCTCGCGTTCTTCTACCCAACAATGCCTATATCACGGTTGTAGGTAATAAGGACATTGAGAAAACTTTGTTGCCTTTTGACAAAGATGGGAAAATCTTGAAGTTCAATCCCGACGGTTCAGTTTATGTGGAGATGAAGCCAATACCTGCTGGCGTCACCGTAGAATCCGTGATGAACAATTACATCAATGCAACCGGTGGGACAGAAAAACTAAGCAAAGTAAAATCTGTGGTTCAAAAGGGGACATTGGACTTGGGTATGGCCAAATTGGACATGACTACACAAATCATCCCCAATGAGGCATTGAAGGTAACTATGTCCATGAACAACAATCCCATGATGATTCAGACTTGGGATGGTACCGAATTGAAAATGTCACAGATGGGACAAAACATCGAAGCGGATGCAGCGGCTATTCAACAAGCCAAAATCCAATGTGATTTGATGGCCGAGACCCACTTGTCTCAATATGGCATAACATCCACATTGAAAGGAATTGAAGTGATGAACGGAAAAGATGTCTATGTGGTAGAGAACGTAGATTCTTTTGGTACTTCATCCACTGATTACTACGACGTAGCCAATGGATTGAAAGTAAAAACAGTCACGGTTCAAAAGCAAGGTGAAAAATCAGAAACCTCTGAAACCACCATTCTGGAGTACAAAGAGGTGGATGGTTTGAAATTTCCTTCACGCATCAAAACCGCTGCCGGTGGTCAAAACATGGAAGTAATCGTAAGTGAGGTTATTCTGAACAGCAAATTGAAGAAAAAAGATCTCATCAAGTAATAGAAAATACATTGTCAATAAAAAGGGCTGCATCATGGGATGCGGCCCTTTTTTATTTCTAATTTCACCTCATGAGTCAAGCCATTGTCCAAATCGTAAATGGAAGTATTTTCCAATCCAAAATTCCCATTCTTGAGAATGTCAACTTTGATATTCAACCCGGTGAATTTGTATTCTTGATTGGTAAAAGTGGTAGCGGTAAAAGTAGTTTCTTAAAAACTTTGTATGCTGATCACGACATACAAGCCCAGGAGGCCCATTGTTGTGGATTTGATTTGAAAACCATCAAGCGCAAGGACATTCCTTTTTTGAGAAGAAAAATAGGAATCGTCTTTCAAGAGTTTGAACTATTGAGTGATCGCACCGTTTATGAGAACCTGGCTTTTGTGTTGGAAGCCACCGGTTGGAAGGCTGAGGCTGCAATGAAAAGCAGAATTGAAAGTTCTTTGGAAAGTGTTGGTCTACATGATAAAAGCGAAAAGAAACCCCATCAGCTCAGTGGTGGTGAAAGACAACGCGTGGCCATTGCTCGTGCCCTTCTCAATACCCCTTCATTGATCATCGCTGACGAACCCACCGGGAATTTAGATCCCCAAATGAGTTTGGAGATTACAGAACTTTTGTATCAAATCTCCCAAGCAGGGACAGCGGTACTCATGGCCTCCCATGATTACATCGCGATGCAAAAATTCAATGGTGATGTATGGGTGTGTCAAGGCAATACACTAACCCGTGCAGAAAACCGATGACCTTGATCAGTGTCATAATCCCTTGTTTTAATGCCGGTTCCCTTTTAGAACGGGCCCTTGCTTCGGTCTTGTCTCAATCCCACCAAAACGTTGAAATTATTGTACAAGACAATCTTTCTACCGACTCAGCCACTTGCGAGATTCTTCAAAAATTTAAAAATCAAATTCGCTGGATCCAAGAAAAAGATCTCGGTATATATGATGCTTTTAACCGCGGTATCCAGAAAGCCCATGGCGATTGGATTTACCTGATGGGCGCTGATGACTACTTGGCAGAAACACAGGTATTCGAAAAATTAATATCCTATGCTTTTGACCCCAAATACAAGGTAATTACGGGGGATATTGTCAATGAAAATATCCAAAACAAATGGGTACCTCTGCGATTCCATTCGAAGTTTAGTTGGAGAATTTATTGGAAGAATTCAGTACACCAGCAAGGGGCATTGTATCACAAAGATTGCTTTTCCTTGGATTGCTTTAATCCCCATTATCGGGTATTAAGCGATTACCAATTTCACATTAAACTGCACCGTTCTACTTTAAAAAAGTTGGAATCTTCCCTGATCATCGCCCATTGTGAGGCCACGGGAATCTCTAAAAATTTCAATGATTCTCTGTATGCGGAAGAGATAAAAATGAAAAAGGAAACCTTACCTGTTTGGCTCTATGCCTTAAATCTACCTTGGATTGGACTAAAGCGGTTTTTAAAATCCAACGGCTAAGAAAGCTCAACAATCCACTGCTCAATGACCCTTACCTCTCTTTCCCAAGTATTTTCTTGGGCTGCCTGTACGGCATTCTTTTTCCAAGTGGCGTAATCGTCACTGTGCAGCATTTCCAATATTTGATTGGCCATTTCTTTGGGTGACCAACTCCGCAATATTTGACCCGCGTTGTATTTCAAAACCAATTTTTCAACCTCAACCATGGGACTTGCCAATACAGGAATTCCAGATTGCCAGTAGTCAAACAACTTATTGGGCAATGAAAATTTATAATTGTCGTGCGTCGGTTTGTCCAAGCTCAATCCCAAAAGGCATTTGCGGGTAATGGCTTTGAGTTGTTCATGCGGCACGCGATCCAGAAAAGTGACATTTGCCCCAGCCGACGCCTTCATGTCAGCGATGGCTCTTCCACTACCTACAACCAACAGGTGCACTTGCGGAATATAGGCCATGGCTTCAACCAATTCTTCACCCCCACGGTCGGGGTCGATATAGGCACCCTGCAAAATTATTTTATCTCCATCGGGCAAATCCACGGCAACACCATCAATCGAGGCTTTACTCTCAGTAGGGACATTTCTCACCACCTGCACTTGGTTTCCATATCGCGCTTTAAAAATCGCTGCGATGGAATCATTCACCGTCATAACACGTTGCAATCCTGGAAAGCACTGGGACTCAATCCAACGCCAAATGGACTTCACCACCGGCCTACCCGTTAATCCCTCTGCCTCAGTAAATAACTCATGGCTGTCGTAAATTACAGGAGTTCGTTTCATCCAACCCACCAATCGCGCAGGCAACAAGGTATCCAAGTCATTGGACCATATCACATCGAAACGGCGGAAGAATAGAAAAAAGAAGAGCCTACATTGCAAGACCGCATAGAACAAGGGACCCTTGGAAAAAAAAGTGGACAATCGTAGGGTATTGTAGTTTCGATTTAGAGGCTGACTATCGGACTTTCGCACCCCAATCAGGGTTAATGACCAACCCGACTTCACCCACACATCGCAGGTCTTCTCTACCCTGCGGTCATAGGTTAAATCATTGGATACCAAAACTACAATTCGTTTGCTCACGAATATTGCTCTTTCAATTGTTTCAGGACTTTCTTGGTGTACAATGGAAAATCAGCTTGCATCATCCAACCGTAGTAACCAGGTTCCATTTGAAAGACTTGCTCTACAGTCTTTCCTTTGTGCTTACCGAAATTAAAAATGGGTTCATTCTGATCATTGAGCACGATATGCCCAACCAAATCCATTTTCTTCTTTCGCTCACTGGTTTGATGCAACACTTCCATATCATTTTCAACGGGCTTCCATTCCCCGGAAGCTGTCTCAATAGTAGCGTCCTTATAACGTTCGATCATCGCATTTAAGACGTCTGCTGTCGCCACGACATCGGGCATGGCCTCATGCGCATCTTCCAACGTTTTACCGGTGTAAAATTTCAAGGCTGCAGATAAGTTACGGGGCTCCATCAGATGAAACAATACCTGAACATCAATCAAATTCCTTCCATCCACATCAAAATCAATTCCCGCTCTCAAAAATTCCTCAGCCAAAAGAGGCAAATCAAACTTATTGGAATTAAATCCTGCCAGATCACAATCAAATAAAAACTGATACAGTTTGGGTGCAAACTCGCGAAAAGTTGGTGCGTTGCGAACATCTTCCTGATAAATCCCATGAATCAAGGATGACTCGATAGGAATAGGTATTTCAGGATTAAAAACCAATCGGTCTTGACCCTCAGCGGGCATCTTATGAACCTGTCCATTGGGCATCACTTTGACAATGGCCAATTCCACAATTCGGTCTCTTCCCACATCCACTCCCGTTGTTTCCAAATCGAAAAATGCCAACGGCTTCTTTAAATTAAAATTGTACTTCATATCAAAAATAAACCCCCATCTCTGGGGGTTTTTATATTACAAATTTGTTACTTACCCTTCTGCTGAAAGCTCAACGTATTGAGACTTTTCATAAATCTTCATATTCTCTTTGGCATCATTGGCAAATTCTTTACCATTCACGCCCCAAGAGATTTTTCTGAAATTGAAATGGATTCCTTCAACATAACCCATGCGCTCCAATTCTTTTCTTATGGTCGCCTTCGCATCTGATGCGCGTTGTTCCGCAAGCTCTTCATTGCTCTTCTTATTGGAACGTGGCACTTTGGATGAGGAAGCGTACACATCAATTTCTACCAATCCCCTTTTCTCGATAAGCAATGCCACTTCCTCAACAAACAATCCCATGTCTTCTAAATTCACTTTGAACATGCCATAAGTGAAGAAATATTGGGTTGGGGCCAACTTCTCTTTTACACCAGCAGGTTTTGGGCGTGCAGCCAATCCTTGCTTCTCTGCTTTCTCTATTTTCTTCGCCATTTGTTCAGCCTCCTTGGCTGCTTCTTTGGCTTTCTTCTCAGCCTTTTTCTCGGCCTCCTTCAATCGTTTCTCTTCATCCTCCTTGGCTTTTTTGGCCTCCTTTTCAGCCTTCTTTGCAGCTTTCTCTGGATCTTCGTCAACTTTCTTGGCCGTTGTCTTTGCCGCCAAATCTGCTTTCACCGGTTGCTTCTTGGTTACCGGGAAAATGTAGAACTCATGCTCTACGGACATCATGCTTTCGTCACAACAAGCATCCACAGTAAATTCATGCAACACACTTTTTGCTTGCATCACTTGTACATTGTAATTGGCGCATGGTGGAAGTTTAAGTTCAAAGGTGCTCGACTCCAAATTGGCCTCTACTTTCAAATCTTCATCCTTGGCCTTGGCCAATATTTTTAGACCTGCTGGCATGGTCTTTCCTGCCATCAATTGCACAAATCCTTTGAGGATAACCGGCGTTTCATTTGGATCTCTGGCCAAGGTTACTTCGTAGATGTCTTGCAAGCCACTTCCGCCAATTTTAGAAGAAGTAATGAAACCTTTTCTGGACACGGGAATCGCCTGGAAATAATAATCATCATCCGTTGTAGACAATGGATATCCCACGTTTACTGCATTGCCCAGTACTCCTTTCTTCTCAATACGTGAGGAAAACAAGTCATATCCTCCCATGGTGTTGTGACCTTCAGAAGAAAAATACAAGATCTTTCCATTTCCACCAATAGAGGGAGAAAGCTCATTGTACTTGGTGTTGATCAACTCACCCAAATTCTCAGGTTCCGACCACTCCCCATTTTTCTGCAAGTTGGAACGATACAAATCAAATCCTCCCAAACCATTGGGTCTGTTACTCGAAAAATAAATGGTCTTTCCATCAGGTGTTACGGTCATGTCCATCTCTTGAAAAGAGGAATTGATCGTAGAGCTCAATGGAATGGGATCAATCCACGTTTCACCCACCAACATGGACATTAAAAATTCAGAGTCGTCCCTGGGGCCTCTGGCGATGAACAAAGAATGTCCATCTGCAGAAACTGCACATATGCGATCTGAAACATTGGCGTTGACATTAATCAACTCCGCCGGTCCCCATTTGTTGGAGGCGCCGCGGAAACTCATGTACATATCATCCAGGTAGGCCATGGTCTCAGGATCCACCAATCTTGCATTGCTCGAATCCGACCTTTCTCTATTGGAACTAAAATACAAAATACTCAAATCCTTGGGGGCAACGGCATTGAAATCTTTAAATTCTGTGTTGATGCCTTTGCCTAGGCTTACGATTTTGTGATTTTTGGGAGACTTCAACTGAAGCTTGGCCTCTTCACACATTTCTTGTTGACGAGGCAAATCAGCCATTAGGATATGTTTTGCTGAGATTTTTGTTTTCAGCAATTCATACGAGTCCAAGGCATCCTCAGGCTTGTTGTTTAAATGCTGGGCTTTGGCCAAATAAGCCAAGGCTTCAAAAGGTGGCAATTCTTCAGACTCGTCATATGGATCATAGTTCTTAGAGAACTTACCACTTCCGCATGCCGTTTCAAGATGTTCCAAAGCATCTTTCTTGTCTTTGGTTTCCATTAGACATCGACCCAGCTTGTAATGATAATTGGCATTCAATGGCTTTTTCACCAAAAGCTTGCGCCACTCAATTACCGCCTGGTCCCACAACTTTTCTTCAATCAAAGTGTTGGCCTCTTCGAAGCTAGCGGGCGTTTCTTTTTGAGCCATCATCGCGGGAGCGAATGAAACCAAAAGAAAAATGAAAACTATTTTTTTCAACGTATCCATACGGATGATTTTGTTGTTAAGGTACTCAAATATCGCGATTTACATCCCAATTCTCCAAATAATCGGCTACCCTTCTCACAAACATTCCACCCAAAGCGCCGTCCACGATTCTGTGGTCATAACTGTGTGACAAGAACATCATGTGGCGAATGCCGATAAAGTCACCCGCTGGTGTTTCGATAACCGCAGGCTTTTTGCGAATAGCGCCCACCGCCAAGATGGCCACTTGGGGTTGGTTGATGATGGGGGTTCCCATCACATTTCCAAATGAGCCCACGTTGGTCAAGGTGTAAGTTCCACCTTGAATTTCATCGGGTGTCAACTTGTTGTTTCTTGCTCGATCCGCCAAATCATTAACTTTCTTGGCGATGCCTACCAGGTTCAATTGGTCAACATTTTTGATAACTGGAACAATGAGATTACCAGAAGGCAATGCGGTTGCCATTCCGATATTGATATCGCCACGCAAAATAATCTTATCTCCATCAACGGAAGCATTCACTCCAGGGAAGTCTTTGATTGCGCGTGCCACTGCTTCGATAAATATGGGTGTAAAAGTCAATTTTGTTTTTTCTTTCACCTCAAAATTCTTCTTCACTTTGTCTCTCCATTGCACCACATTGGTCATATCCGCTTCGACATAACTGGTTACGTGAGGCGAAACTTGTTTGCTCATCACCATGTGATCGGCAATCAACTTGCGCATGCGGTCCATCTGCACAATCTCATCATTTCCATTAACACTGATGGAAGCTTTCTTGGGCGCTTCTTTGGCTGGGGCTGCTTCGGGAGCTGGCGCACTGGCCACAGGAGCAGCAGGCGCTGGAGCAGCGACTGCGGGTTTTTGACCACGGGTAGTCAAATAATTTTTTAAATCATCTTTGGTCACTCTACCCCCTTGTCCAGAGCCTGGAATCGCATCCAATTCGGCCTGCGATATCCCTTCTGACTTTGCCATATTTTTCACCAATGGCGAATAAAAACGGTCCCCAGAAACAATGGACTCACCGCTTGCTGCGGGAACAAACGGAATGTCTGTCACAGGAGCAGCTACGGGAGCAGCGGCAGGAGCCTGAACAGCAGGAGCGGGAGCTTCAGCGGCACCTGTTTGAATAATCGCAATGGGCTGGCCCACTTGAACCACATCCCCTTCCTTCACCAAACACTTCAATAAAGTACCATCCTCAGGAGAAGGAACCTCACTGTCGACCTTGTCAGTGGCGATTTCAATAATGGATTCATCGGCCTTCACCGCTTCACCTTCTTTTTTCACCCACTTGATAATGGTTGCCTCAGCAACACTCTCTCCCATTTTGGGAAGTAGTAATTCTATCTGTGCCATAAGTTGACCGCAAAAATAAGCAAAATCAGCCCTCCAAAGGGCGAATAATTATCGGTCCAGAGATCCTCCAAGATCAGCCTCGGAATCCTTCCACCGCATTTTCCAATGTGGAATATCATCTTCCAAATACTCCTCACCCTCTGCAACAAATCCCAAATCCTGATAGAATTTCAACAGATACGATTGCGCAGAAATACAAATCTCATTGGTCCCAAATTGTTTCTTTGTTTGTTCGATGGCAATATTCATCAAAGCCCTGCCCCACCCTGTCCTTCGTACCGATGGTGAGGTGACTACTCTGCCTATGGCCGCTTCCGGATAACTCACTCCAGGGGGCACCAACCGGGCATAAGCCACCAATTCTTCCCCACTCTCCATCAACAAATGATAGGACACCACATCTTTTCCATCTGGATCTTGGTATGGACAATTCTGCTCCACCACAAATACCTGTGCACGCAATGCCAAAACACGGTGCCATTCCAATGCAGTCATTTGAGACATTTTGAGCAATCGAAAATTTTTCATCCCGACGAAGGTAATTCAATGACCTATTTTTGTAAAATGAATTACCTCTCGGTAGAAAACCTATCCAAACGTTTTGGCGTTCGTGAACTTTTCAATAACCTGCAATTTGGAATTGAGAAAGGTCAGAAAGTGGCGTTGCTGGCTCGAAATGGTTCTGGAAAAACCACACTCATGAATATCCTTTTTGGCATCGATACGCCAGACGAGGGCAAGGTGATTTACAACAAGGAAGTGCGGGTGAGCTACCTGGAACAGAATCCGCATTTGGATCCTAAAAAATCCATTTTGGAAAATGTATTGCAAGCCAAAAACAACATGAGTCAGGCCATCGCGGAGTATGAACACGCCTTGGCCCACGATCTGCCTTTGGATGCACCGATGTCCAAAATGGACGCCACTGGGGCTTGGGAGTATGAAGCCAAAATGAAGCAAGTACTTGGGGCTTTGGATTTGCACCAATGGAATACCCCAGCAGGGCAATTGAGCGGTGGGCAACAACGCCGAGTGGCATTGGCCAAGGTGTTGATTGAAGAACCCGATTTTTTACTGCTTGATGAGCCAACCAACCACTTGGATTTGGATATGATTGAGTGGTTAGAAAACTTCCTCACCCGTTCCCACATGACGCTCTTCATGGTCACCCATGATCGCTACTTCTTGGAGAATATCACCGACGAAATTCTGGAATTGGAAAATGGTCAACTCTACAAATACAAAGGCAATTTCAGCTACTACCTAGAAAAGAAAGCCGAACGTGAAGCCCTTGAACAAGCCACACAAGACAAGCAGATGAATCTTTTCCGAAGGGAGTTGGTTTGGGCGCGCACCATGCCGCGAGCCAGAACGGTGAAAAGCAAAAGCAGAATGGATCGTTTTACCGAATTAAAAGAAGCGGTAAGAAAAAGTCCCGAAGCACAAGAGCTCTCGCCTGAGATCAATATGAGTCGCTTGGGTAGTAAAATCGTGGAGTTCCACCGCGTAAAAAAACATTGGGGAGAGAAAAAGGTCCTCAACGGCTGGGATTACGTTTTCAAAACCGGCGAACGAGTGGGACTTGTAGGACCCAATGGCGCAGGAAAAACGACGCTACTCAAATTGATGACCCTCAATGAAGAGCCCGACGGAGGAAAGGTTGTGGTCGGTGAAACCGTGGTGATGGGTTACTACCGCCAAAACATGGAACCCCTAAAAGAGGGTCTTCGATTGATTGAGGCCGTCCGTGATATCGCAGAATTTATCCCACTAACCAAAGGCCGAACCATCACGGCCGCTCAGATGTTGGAACGATTTTTATTTCCCAAACACATGCACTTCAATTACGTGGATGCATTGAGCGGAGGAGAAAAGAAACGATTGCAACTGTTGCTCTTGTTGATGAAGAATCCCAATTTTTTGATCTTGGATGAACCTACCAACGACTTGGACGTTTTCACCCTTGCGGCGTTAGAAGAGTACTTGCAATCTTTTCCAGGATGCTTAATTATTGTATCCCATGACCGTTATTTCTTGGACAAATTGGTGGATCACTTGTTTGTTTTGGACGGTCAAGGCAACGTCAAAGACATCCTGGGTTCTTATCAGCAATTTAGAGACGATCAAGACCAAACCGCGACCAAGAAAAAAGAAGAAACGACTTCCCCTACTGAGATGGCAGTACCAGCCAACAGTTCAGCCAAAAAACTCAGCTTCAAAGAAAAATATGAATGGGAGCAGATTGAAAAGCGCATGCCTGAATTGGAACTGAAAAAAGGATATTTGGAAGCGGAGTTACAAACAGTTTTGGATCAACATGATAAACTCATCCAAGTCTCAGAAGCCCTATCCAAGGTAGTTGAAGAGCTGAATACCCTTGAGATGCGGTGGTTAGAACTTTCTGAAAAAATATAGACCACCCCTTTTTATCTGACCTTATCTTTACCCGCGAATTTGCAGATAAATAAAGCATGAGTTCAGATCAATTTTTGGGAAATGCGGATATCCAGACGATAGACGCATTGTATCAACAATACAAGCAAGATCCCGACAGCTTGGACATCTCTTGGAAAAGATTTTTTGAGGGATTTGAATTCCAAAACGAAAGCTACCCTGTTCTTCCGGATGGCAGCCGCATGAATGCGGTAACTTCCAAAGAATTCAAAGTGATTAGCCTTATCAACGCCTACCGCACCCGTGGTCACTTGTTTACCAAGACCAATCCTGTGCGTGAACGCAGAAAATACAACCCCACTCTGGCCATTGAGAATTTTGGCCTTACTGCTGCGGATCTGGAAGAAACTTTCCACGCCGGAACTGATGTGGGTTTGGGTGATGCCAAATTGAAAGACATCATTGCGCATTTGGAAAATTCATATTGCCAAAGCATCGGTGTGGAGTTCATGTACATCCGTGAACCAGAGCGTGTAGAATGGTTGAGATCGAAGATCGAAGCGGTAAACAAACCCCAATATTCCAAAGAAGAGAAGAAGAATATCTTCGATATGACTTCCAAAGCGTCTTTGTTTGAGCAATACATCCACAAGAAATTTGTGGGACAAAAGCGATTCAGCGTTGAAGGCTGTGAAGCTGTAGTTCCGGCCATGGACTATGTAGTGAAAAAAGGAGCGGAGATGGGAATCGAAGAGTTTGTCATCGGGATGGCCCACCGTGGTCGATTAAATGTACTGACCAACATCCTGGAAAAACCACAAGAAGAGGTTTTTCGTGAATTTGCCGGTGTTGAATTTGAAGGCAACATGGACGGTGACGTAAAGTACCATTTGGGTTATTCAAGGGACATCACCGTCAATGGACACAATGTCCACGTCACCCTTTGCCCCAACCCTTCTCACTTGGAGGCGGTAAATCCTGTAGTAGAAGGATTGACACGCGCCAAGATTGATCATTACATCAAAGACGAAAAGAAAATTGTTCCCATCTTGGTACACGGAGATGCAGCGATAGCCGGACAAGGCATCGTGTATGAAGTGGTACAAATGGCCCTGTTGGATGGCTACAGAACTGGAGGTACCATTCACATCGTGACCAACAACCAAGTGGGTTTCACCACCAATTATTTGGACGCGCGCTCCTCAACGTATTGCACCGATGTAGCCAAAACCACATTATGTCCCGTTTTCCACGTCAATGCAGACGATGTTGAAGCCGTAATCACGGCCATGCACTGGGCATTGGAATACCGTGAAAAATACAACATGGATGTTTTCATCGATTTGTTGGGATACCGCAAATACGGCCACAACGAAGGAGATGAACCCAAGTTCACGCAACCTTCTTTGTACAAGCAAATCGCTTCTCATTTGAGCCTGCGTGAATTGTACTTAAAGCAGTTGATTGCAGAGGGCAACTTGACGCAAGAAGAAGCAGAGGAAATGCGCCAGTCTTTTGAAGGACATTTGGACATCAGCTTGGACAAAGCCAAAACCAAGAACAAGGCATTTGTCAAACACTTCTTGGAAGAAACTTGGAAAGACGTCCGTTTTGCAACAGCTGAGGATTTCGACACTGCACCTAAAACCGCAGTTGCTGAAAAGAAATTGAAAGAGTTGGGAACCAAAATGTCCACCTTACCTAGCGGCGAAAAGTTCTTCAGAAAAACCGAAAAGGTATTTGAAGACCGCATCAACATGATCAAAAATGATCAGCTGGACTGGGCAATGGGAGAGCTTTTGGCTTATGCCACATTGTTAGAAGAAGGACATCCCATCCGCATTTCGGGTCAAGATGTGGAACGCGGAACATTCTCACATCGTCATGCGGTTGTGAAGACAGACGAAGACCAAGAGAAAGAATTTATCCCATTAAATTTATTGTCAGAAAAGCAAGCCCCGCTGCGCATTTTCAACTCTTTGTTGAGTGAGTACGGTGTCTTGGGTTATGATTATGGATATGCATTTGGAACCCCCAATGGATTAACCATTTGGGAAGCGCAGTTTGGCGATTTCAATAACGGTGCACAAATCATGATTGATCAGTTCATTGCGGCAGCAGAGGACAAATGGGGAAGCATGAATGGTCTGGTGATGTTCTTGCCGCACGGATATGAAGGACAAGGATCTGAGCACAGTTCGGGCAGAATGGAGAGATTTTTACAATTGTGCGCTGAAGAGAACATGCAGGTTTGTGACATCACGACACCCGCAAATTTCTTCCATTTGTTGCGCAAGCAAGTGAAGCAACCCTTCCGCAAGCCCTTGATTGTCTTTACACCCAAGAAATTGTTACGTCACCCCAAAGCGGTGAGCAGCATCAAGGAAATGGCCAAAGGCAATTTTGAAATGGTCATGGATGACAACGCCGTAGACAAGAAGAAAGTGAAAAAAGTAGTGCTTTGCACAGGCAAGATGTACTATGAAATGTGTGAAGAAAGAGAGGCGAGAAAAGTAAAAGACATGGCCTTTGTGCGATTGGAGCAATTGTATCCCTTCCCACAAAAAGCCTTGGACAAAGTCCTCAAAGGGTACGGAAAAAATGTGGAGTTGGTATGGGCACAAGAAGAGCCAGAAAACATGGGCGCTTGGAGTTACATCATGCGCATGATGAGAAAAACCAACATCGATGTCGTGGCCTACCCTGCGCAAGCCTCTCCTGCTGCAGGATCCAGCAAAATGCATGAGGCCAGAATGAAACAAGTCATGGATCAATTGTTTAGTTAATATCAAAGACCGGGCAACCGGTCTTTTTTTTGAAAATGAAAAATACCATCACCCTCCTTTTCTTTGTTTTGTTGACCCAGTGGGTTGGCGCACAAAGCACAAACACCTTGGATAAAGAAGAATTTTCCATTGTCTTTCCAACCACCTATCAATTGGATGAAAGCAAATCCATGGGCACCACCTTTATTTTGTATTCAGCTGCAGACCCCAAGAAAAAGGAGGATTTTAGGGAGAATATAAATCTGATCATGCAGGAGGTTAATCCGGCAGAGATGGATTTGCAAGCCATCATTCAAAGCACTGAGGCCTCCATTGCCAGGCTATTGGGCAATTCAAAAATCATTTCCAGTTCGGTTAAAAACAACCAAAACGGAGAATACTATGAACTGGTGTACTCCGGAGACATGGGGCAACTGCATTTGCAGTGGTTACAAAGTTTGTATTACAAAAATGGCACATTGTACATCTTGACGCTGACCACAGAAGCCAGTAGTTACGCAGAATTTGAAAAAGAAGGCAAAGAGATTTTGAATTCTTTTCGAATCAAGTGAAATGGAAAATGGTTCGTTTGCGTGCAGACTTTATAAGGGAAGCAGCGCGCTGTATGAAAGTTAATTTGGGGCTCCAGTAGGGGCGATTCCGACTAGCGAGAAGGAATTAGAAATTGGTCTCATTCCATATTCTGCGAATAAAAACAAAACTTGACAATTCCAAAATATCGCCGCAAGGTCCGCTTCGATAATCTCCCTTCTCACACAAAAAATTGCCTTCATAATCATAGAAAATAAATCCAGTACCCGTATAGGTAGCGGGATCCCAAAGATAGATTGTTTCTGAACCATCAGAAAACTCATGTATACTGGCACAACCACCCATTCCGCAACCATTCTTACGACGGGTTTCTTTTTTCAACTCCTTTATTTTGTCTTTCAGCCAATCAGGAATATCCTTGGGATAATCCTTTTTGCATGCAGATATCCCCAAGATGAGGAGAACCATAAAACAAGCCAATATCAATTTATTCATCCTACTAGATTTAGTTCATGTTTACCACCCTTGTTTTTCTTTCCATATTTGCCGAGTGAGATTAAATTTGGACAAATCGTTCAGTTCACCGCAACTACCCACAAAATTACCACTCGTATTGCACTGCTCATTACCGTCCTGATCATAAACGATTAGACTAATCCAGAAGTGAATTCCCGTATGGAAAATATAGATAACCTCACTCCCATCGGTCCACTCATCGATGATCATTGCCCCACCATTTTTATTCCCCCGATGAAAGCTGGTTTGTCGTTCCAATTGACGCACCTTCTTTTTCAACCATTTTGGAATATCATCCGGATAATCCTTTTTGCATGCAGATGTCCCCAAGATGAGGAGAACCATTAAACAAGCCAATATCAATTTATTCATCCTATTAAA
>CALJKR010000034.1 GCA_937974555.1 uncultured Flavobacteriales bacterium
AGCTTGTTCCTGGAACATCTTTATTTGTGATGATTTTTGTTATGACATTTGTAACTTTCTTTCATGCCATTACTAATCATAATATTGATCTTATTTTAGTTTCTATTCTTATGCTTGGTTCAGTTGTTGGGGTACAACTAGGAACGAGACTTGGAATGAATTTAAAGAAAAATTTATCGAGGGTTGTGAAGATCTTCCATTGCAAAAATGGTTCAACCCTAATTTCATTTCCATCAAAATAGACATCTGCTTTTAAATTGTCAATCGTTTTGTTTTGTAATTCTTCGGTTGAAGTAGAAATTGCTTTTTTACCAATCATACCACTCATTAGCATCAGAATCTCGCCAGATTTTTCATCAGAAATGGTTGTTATATATTGCCAAGATATGCGGAAGTATTGAAAGTAAACCACGGTTATGCATTAGAGGAAGCGGTGAAACAAAATTCAGTGATTGCTATCCCCGGTTTGGCGGGACATCCCAGAAGAGAGATTTCTACGCTTCGCTTGACCCAGATTATACAAGCCAGAATGGAAGAAATTTTGGACTATGTGCACAGCGAGATTGTATCTTCTGGCTATTCCAAGCAATTGATTGGCGGTATCGTCATGACCGGTGGTGGAGCACAATTGCGACACATGAAGCAATTGGTAGAGTATCACACAGGCATGCACTGTCGCATTGGTTCTCCCAATTCTCATGTTTCAATTTCGCATGATGATACAACCAAATTGACCCCCATTTTGTCTACAGGTGTAGGATTGTTGATGACCTACGACAACAAAGAGATGCAGAAGAATTTGTTCCAAGAAACAATCGCAGAGCAGATCGAAGATGTTGTAGTAGAAGACACAGTAGCTGAGGTTACGGTTGAGACGGAGGAAGTAGAAAATGACCAAGTAGGAGAAATTGTAAACGAGACCCCAGCAGAACCTACCAAGGGAGGAATATTTGACTCCTTGAGTAAGTTGAAGAAGATGTTTGAGAATCAGTTCAAAGACAATATTGAATAAGTTAGGTTAGGTTAATTTGTTAGGTAATGTGAACCAAGAACCCCGACGAAAGTTGGGGTTTTTGATTTTATATGGAGATTGTTAAAATCTTGACTTTTATCAGTCGGGTAAGTCCGTACCTTTGTTGCAAATACACACAATTTATGATGAGTTTTTCTAAAAAATTAATGGCGGCTGTGCTGTTGTCCATCCTTTGGATGGGTTCGGTGCAAGCCCAGATACTCACGGGACCTACCCTTGAGTTCACTTTTCCTTCATGGGATCCTGCCATGGGGATGGATCAATTTGCAGGTTATGCAGATGAATCTTTTATTTCTCCAGGGGATATTAACGGCGACGGTCTTGTAGATTACGTGCGTGGAATGCGCAACAATTGGGGATCGAATGGTATTGGATTTTGGATTAACAACGGTACTTCGCCCAACGTTTCTTTTACCTATTCTGGTGACAATCCTTATGGGTTGGTTACACCAGCGTCCATGATTCATACGGATTTGTGGGATATGGACAACGACGGTGACTTGGACATTTTGGCCATTTCAGCGGATGTGGATGGAATCATGATGTGGGAAAATACGGGTACCGCCACGGCACCTGCATTTTCTCCTCATACTGTCCTTTATGCTGATTTGATTGAAGGAGGAAGATCTTTGACTATCACTGATTACAATGGTGATGGATTGAAAGATTTGGTTGCGGGTGTCTACAACGCTTCTTCAGATATTCATGATGTTGTTCTCTTGACCAATACAGGTACTGTAGGTTCTCCTTTGTTTGAAAGTGCTACTACCAATCCCAACGGATTGGATATCTCTGCTCATACTTCAGGTATTTGGAATATCCCCAATTTGACTTTCTATGATTGGGACAATGATGGAGACAAAGATATTTTTGGTTTTACTGAAAGCAACTGTGAAGTTTATTACCTCCAGAATACAGGATCGGCTATCGCCCCTCAATACGGCGTTGCGGAGTTTCAATTTATTATTCCTACTTGGTACAATGCCAATTTTGAATTTCTTGATGTTAATGGTGATGGTGTGATTGAAGCCATCTTGGGTTCATCTATCGGTCGTGTTTTTGTCATGTATCAGGTTTTCCCAGGTTGTATGGATGGTAGTGCTTGTAATTACAATCCCAATGCTTTGATTTCCGATAACTCTTGTGTCTACACCACATTGTTCTATTATGACGGGGACAATGATGGCTTTGGAACATCCAACAATATCAGTAATGCGTGTGAACAGCCTACGGGATATGTCACCAACTCATTGGATTGTGATGATAATAATGCAGCTATTTCAGGTCCTCCAGGTGACCCAAGTGTGTGGGGTGATGGAGTTTGGAATGCTTATGTTTTCGAAGGAACCAATTTTGATACTTACAAAGGTTACTATGTTCGCACAGGCAATGCCTACAACACAGAGTCTGACTTTGGTTGGGAAGGCACTCCATCATCTGCTGTGAATTATATGGGATGCTCTGTTTCTAACGAGCTTCATTCTTTAAGATTCAAAAGACAGGGTTTTGCAAATTCTGATTTCCCTTATGCCATCACCATTCCATCTTGGGATGATGATTTGTATGTTTATGTGGATGGAAATTTGGTATGGTCTACCGGTTGCTGCGCCAATGGTGCATACAACAACGTGGTTTGGACAGGAACTTTGACCCCTACTTCTACTGTCGAAATCGCTTATGTTGAATACTATGGCGGTTCCTACGCTTCATTTATTGTTGAACCTCAGTATCCTTTGGATTTCACGGGTAGTACTTCTTTGTACAATAACGCATGTTATGATTTTACGTATTACACTCAAGTTAATCAGGACTTTGGTGTTGATCCTAGCTCAATGACTTATTCTGTAACCAGTGCCAACGGATTGGTTGATTTGAGTAATGTGTTTCCAATGTTCAATGGTTCCGAAGTTTCATTTACGATCAACCCCAATGATATTGTCGGTTCTGACGTTTTGACTTTTGTTGTTGCGGATACAATGGGATATTCCGATACTTTGGTTGTTGATATGAATTTTGGCGAATGTCCTCCTGCTTTGGATTTGTGGGGGTCTACAGATTTATACAATGATGCATGTACTGATTTTGATATTTACATTGGATTCAATAGTGCACCTGGCTTTGTTGCCAGCGACATGACTATTGTAACCACATTTGCTGATCCTTCTTTTGTTCAGTCTTCTGTACCGAGTTATTTTGATGGATGGGACACCGGCGCTTACATTTATTTTGATGCAGCAGGTTTGCAAGGCTCAACGACAGCTACTACAGTGGTAACCGATCCATTGGGAAACACGGACACTTTGGTTACTTTGTTGACTTTTGGTGAGTGTTATCCAATCTTCAACGTCAATTACAATAGTTCCATCACTTGTGGCGATTCTATTGGGAATTTTGAAGTGGTGTATGCTTTTGCAACACCCGGCGTAACGCAGTCTGTAAGCTCTTTGGAATCATACAATACCAATGCGGTTCCCAATGAGAACATTACATTTTTGTCCTCTCACGATACTTTGATCGTGGAAAACGGTATCTCCTATTATGGCACAGCTTACAATTATCAAGTGGCGTTTCAAACACAAGGAGATTGGGTTGAAATTTATGGTAACATGAATGATGGCCAAAATTACAACCAAGGATTTTGGACTTATTTTGAGACTCTAGTGGATTATGATGCTCCTGGTCTTGCAGCAGATGTTTCGGAATTGAACATTGTTCTTCCTGCTTATGCTTGTGATACCATCATCAGCTGGGATATTCTTTTGAATCCAATCAATGCCTTTGGTTCAGGGTCTACTTATTTGACCAATCAACATGAGGGTACTTTCTACAGTGCAATCAATGGTGGTAGTGGTTTGAACACCCTGGGTGTCAAAGGAAACTCAGGTATCGATTGCAATGGTGAAATGGTGCAAGGAAACTTCACTGTATCTACCACCAATGGTACAGATTTTCAAGTTTATTACGGACAGACTGTCGATTACAATCAGAATGATCCGATGATCTATCAATTGTGGTTTGCCCCTTCTACGGAAACCAACGTTTCTATTTCTTATGACTCTGAATTGTGTGATCACAATTTGATCATGGAGAATCTTTCAGGAAACCCTCAACCTTATTTCTATTACTTATTTGCTTCTAATGACAACGATCCTGCTTTTGATCTTGCAACTGTTCAATCAGTAGCTCAAGTAGTGGCCAATGGCTTTGGTTCCTATTTGGCTCCAAATGGTCAGTTTGATTTGAATGGAATCAGTGCGGCAATGCCCGGTATTGTTAATGAAGTGAATTCAACCGTATTGAACAACGGTAGCTACTATGCCATCGATATTGACACTGATTTCGATTACAATAATAACTACCCAGTTGGTATTGATGATGGAAGTGGAGATATCTATGATGGTGGAAACTATTTGTACACCAACTTCAATGATTATTATGACAATGGCGATGCTGGTATCCCTTACACCAATGGTGAAGTTTTTGTTGGAGGCCCTGCCCAAAGCAACGGTCAATTTGCCCTCTCTGTTTCTGAAGCTTGTTCTTATACTTTGACTTCGAGCATTGAGAATGGTTCATCTATATCTGTTGGAACAACAGTCATTGATTTTACCGCTGTTGACCTTGCAGGTAATCAATCTTATTTTTCTTTGACTGTAAACGTTACGCCTGCTGAATCGACTGAATTGTGCAGCAATGGCGTGGATGACAACTGTGATGGTTTTGTTGATGAGAATTGTATCGTTGTTCCTGGATGTACGGATATTACCGCGTGTAACTACAATATCGAAGCGACAGAGGATGACGGTTCTTGCGTGTTACCCATGGAAGAGATTTGCAATGAGCAAGACGATGATTGTGACGGTGAGGTTGATGAATATGTAACAGCAACCTATTATGCTGACGCAGATGGTGACGGTTTTGGAAGTGCGGAAGATGTAACATTTGCTTGTACTATTCCTGCAGGATATGTAGATAATGCGGATGATTGCGATGATACTGCGATTACCTATGTAGATGCAGATGGTGATGGTTTCGGAACCAATGAGTGGAATGCTTGTGGTGTATTTGCAACCAATGATTGCGATGATGTCAATTCGGGAATCTATCCTGAGGCCACTGAGATTTGCGGAAATGGCGTGGATGAAAACTGTGATGGAACGGATGAAATCTGCATCATCGATGGTTGTACTGATGCGACAGCTTGCAATTACAATTCTGCAGCTAACAATGAAGATGGGTCTTGTACTTATCCTGCTGAATCTTATTTGACTTGTGCGGGTACTTGTATTCATGACACTGATTCTGATGGGGTTTGCGATGAATTGGAAGTAGTAGGATGTACGGAAGTTACCGCTTGTAACTACGATGCTACCGCAACCGACAACGGAAACTGTACTTATCCAGCTGAATCTTACTTGACATGTGCAGGTACTTGTATCAACGATACCGATGCAGATGGGGTTTGTAATGAATTGGAAGTAGTAGGTTGTACGGACGTTACCGCTTGTAACTACGATGCTACCGCAACCGACAA
>CALJKR010000035.1 GCA_937974555.1 uncultured Flavobacteriales bacterium
AGGGACATATACCTTGCGTGTTGTTGAAGATATAACGCATTTGGAATTTTGGGATGGAATGGATTGGAAGAATCAAAGAGAAGCGGAGGTAGTTCACGTTTTTCCTAAGCCCATCGTGATCAGAGCCAATTGGAATCAAGTGTTGGAATGGAATTGATTAGAAAGAGATGAAACTCTTCTTTACGAATTTGGGGTTTCCCTTTTTGTCGATACAAACTTTTTGATAAGAACCTTTGGCTTCGTCATTTCCATAGTTGGAAGACTCCCTCCAATATTCACAAGCCCCTTCTTCGTCGTGAAAGCGATAACGAATTTCTCCCAAAAGCATTAATACTTCAGCAAGATTCTCCGGTTTTTCAAGCGCTAGTTCAGAGAAAATCTCTTCAGCAGCTTCCATTTGTTGGGCGTAATATTTGGCCATTCCCATGTTGAACTTGGCTGAAAGCAAAGTAGGACGTGTGTCGTAAGCGGCTTGAAAGTAAATGAAAGATTTTTCAAATTCATTTCTCTCAGTGTGGATAATCCCCATCAAATAATACGCGTCGGGATCTTCTGGATAAGAATCAACGGCACGTTGTAAAATGCGCAGGGCATCTTTGGGTTTTTGCAAATAATAATAGCACTCACCTAGCCAATAAATGGCTTTGTATTCCTCTTGGTGATTGTTATAATAGTCGGTTAAAACAGGGAGAGCAGGCTCAAACAATTGATTTCTCAATAAGCAAATGCCATAATTAAGCCCGTAATCTTCAGATTTGAAACCAATGGCCTCGTAGTTGATTTTGGCTTTGTCAAAAGCTTTGGTTTTCATTTGGGCATTGGCCAGGAGAAAACGCCATTCATCCTCTTTGCCTGCGACATTTTGGGGACAACATTTGAAGAGGGAGTCGATGTCATGGGATACCAGAGCAAACTTTTCTTGCTTATAAAGTTCTTGGTATTGTGGCAATGATTGAGCAAAGGCTCCAAGAGCCCACATCCCCATCCAACATAGAAACCACTTTTTGAACATCGTTCAAATATACCTCAAACTTTTTAAAGTTGTAGGATAAGAAAATGAATAACCCACACCTAACGGTTAAATCTTCCAGCGCTTGATGATTTCGTCTTTCTTTTTTTCGATTCGCTCATTGGAATCAAAAGACATTATTGTAAATCCAGCGCTGAAATTGTATATCGGATTGGTGACGTTGGTCTTGAAAAACGTTTGCATGGGAACCGTCACAAACACCTTGGTTCTGCCATAACCTATCGAAGCAGAAAAGTCAGAAGCAAAGGATCGAATACCAAAATCGGTTTTATTTTTTACCAAAAAGTCGCCAAATTGGTTGTGATAAGATTGATAGGATTTTATTCCAAATCTCCAATGTCCAAGAAGACCTGCCGCGACGTGGAATTGCGGTTTATTTGCGCTACCAAAGTTCAATTCCAACATCATGGGCACAGTCAATTTGGATAGGCGCAATTCATTGTTTTCAAAATCATTATCGGGCTGATATGAATACGTCAGCATGTTGGTTGCAGTTGCATCACTGTATCTGAGCTCGATATTTTTTTTCCAAGCATAGCTTTCAAAGCTGTATCCCAGACCCGTGTATATGCCACTTCCGTTTTTGGTAAAAGGGAATTTTTTTTCGATAAAGTTGATCCTTATTCCTGCTGACTTATTCATGTTTTGTTCCAACCAAGGCGATATATTGGCATTGTTTCCATCCGCATCACCCAACCAAGGAACATAAAGATCCATTCCATTCCAATGGGTTTGATTGGAGAAATTCTGGTTTTGATCTTCACATACGGGGCTGGTTTCTTGGGCCAAAGCTGCATTCATTGCCATGACAACCCAAGTCAGAGAAAGTAGTTTTTTTACCATATTGCGAATAACGAATAAATGGGCACGATTTTCGTTCTTAATGTTTTTAATTAACGTTAAAGAAAACACAAACCCAACATAATTTAACGGATGTTGCCAAAAAAGATAGACCTTTGTTCCATGCGTGCACGAATGATTATCATCGTATTATTGGCCATCATGACCAGTTGTGGTCAGGTTTCTTGGTCAGGCTCTGCACGTGTATGTCAGAAAGCGCAAACTTGTTGTCAATTGGCAGCAACTGGAGTAAATGAATTTCAATCCATTTGGTCTTGTTCCGAGGTAGACCCTGGTTTGGGTGAAGATCAAAAACCAGTTACCAAAAACCTTACCCACAAAAACCATGAAGGTGTGGTTGAAGTGGTAATGAAAGTTGATCAAAAGGGTCAGTGGAAAGTGGTCAATATGGCGGCAACCAATGAGGAGTTGGCCAAATATGTTTTGTCTAAGTTAAAGGAGTACAATATGCAGTCCGGCAACAAATCTGTTGGGCAAGTGGTGAAGTATCGTTTTGTATTCAAAAAGCAAGCTTAAGTTATGGTAGAAAGAGATTTGCGTGCGTTGACGTCGGATGAAATTTTGCAATGGGTGCTGTCCATCGGCGATAAAAAATTCAGAGCGCAGCAAATTCAAGAGTGGTTGTGGAAGAAAGGAGCTACAAGCGTAGATGAGATGACCAATTTGTCGCATGAATTGCGAGAGGCCTTGAAACGTGATTTTCAATTTTCTACTGCGCGAAGAAAAGACGAACAACTGTCCAACGACGGCACCATGAAATGTGTTTTTGAGGTGGATGGTGATAAAGTGGTTGAAGGCGTTTTGATTCCAACGCCCAAGCGCATGACGGCATGTATTTCATCACAAGTAGGTTGTAGTTTGGCTTGTAAATTTTGTGCTACGGGTCGCTTAAAAATGATGCGTAACCTCACGGCAGGAGAAATCTTTGATCAGGTGTACGACTTGAAAATGGAGGCTGAACGTAGATACAACATTCCCCTTTCCAACATTGTGTACATGGGAATGGGTGAGCCTTTATTGAATTATAAAAATGTATTGCAATCCATTGAATATATCACCAGTCAAAAAGGGTTGGGGATGTCTGCACAGCGCATTACCGTTAGCACAGCGGGTGTTGCTAAGATGATTGCCAAGTTGGGGGATGATGCGGTTAAATTTCATTTGGCCGTTTCGCTGCACGCGGCTACGGACGAGAAGCGCAACCAAATCATGGAAATCAACGAAACCAACAACCTTGAAGTCCTGGCCAATGCATTGCGATATTACCATGAAAAAACAGGTGACCGTGTCACGTTTGAGTACATCATCTTTAAAGATTTCAATGACAGTTTAGAGGATGCCAAAGCTTTGGCGGAATACTGCAAAAGACTTCCTGTAAAAATCAATGTCATTGAGTACAATCCAATCGTGGGTGGCGAGTATCAGCAAACCACGGAGGAACGCCTGAAAGCCTTTACCCAGTACCTTTTGCAGCGCAATATGGTGGTGAATCTTAGAAGATCTAGAGGAAAGGATATCGATGCAGCTTGTGGACAATTGGCCAATAAAAACAAATCATTGCTGAAGCCTGCTGCAGCGGAAATTTTAGGTAATTTATTGTAACTTACTCAAACGGAACCCAACGTCCGCGATACCTTCTAAGTTCTCTGTTCTCATGGCTTGTTGAATCGAAATTCTGTAATGTCCCGCCATGGGGAATTTCTTTCTTTCTTTGAAGATAATGCGGTTGTCATATAAATCCCCAAGGCCGCTACCCAACCAATGTCCCTCTGCGTCTGCAAGCGGGCAATTGATCGTGTCAATGCTCAATTTACCATTGGGAAATTCCAGTGAAACAAACAAGAAAATATTGGAATAAGCATAGCTTTCTTGGTTTCTAAGTGTAACATAAAAATTGTGGAATGATACGGTATCTTGAATATCAAACTCAAAATTTATCGGTTGATTTGCATTCCAGTTGGCTTGTTCAATGGCTTGTGATTGCTCAAAAACATGGGCATCATCGCAACTGGAAAAGACAGTCATTCCAATAAAAACACCCACCAAGAGAGTAATATTCATCCGGTTCATGCGGTTGGATTTTGCTGAGGAGGTTTTGGATTTTGGCCTTTGTTGGGTCTTGGCCCATTGAATTTTTTCTTGGGTTTGTTCCCTGCTCCTTCTGGTTTGGGCGTGTTGTTTCCTTTGTTTACTTGTTCGGCAGGATTGTTTTGGGTTTTGGGTTTTGGGTTTTGGGGATTTTGACCACTATTTCCTTGGGGTTTGCGATCTCCTTTGGGAGCAGCCGTTTGTGGGCCTCTATTTTGTTGTCCTCGGGACTTGTTGTTGCCTTTGGACTTCTTACTTTTATCAAACCTGGTTAAGCTGTCTTGGCCCACCACTTGAGCAAACCCAACTTCTACTTCTTTCTCTTTTTCTTTGTCTGACAAGTAAATCTCTTCGCCAATTTCTAAGGCTTCTCCCTTCTTGTTTTTTTCAATAATCTCAAAGACCATTTGCGTGGTCAATGCAAAGGGCGCAGTTCCTGGTTCGTTGTCTAATGTGTAGTAAACGATTTTTTTGAAAATATCGGTTTTAAAATGCGAGGCTGTTCCTTTGGGTAGACGCAATCTTACGTGTGTGGGGGGTAGATCTTTCACTGCCTCAACATATTGGTCGAGTTCGTAGTTCAGGCAACATTTTAATTTTCCGCATTGTCCAGCAAGCTTACCTGGATTCAAAGAAAGTTGCTGATAGCGCGCTGCTGAAGTAGAAACGGCTCGGAAATCGGTTAACCAAGTGCTGCAACACAATTCACGACCGCAACTGCCAATACCACCTAATCTACCGGCCTCTGCGCGATAGCCAATTTGTTTCATTTCAATTTTTACTTTGAAACGCTCAGCGAGTTTTCTAATGAGTTCTCGGAAGTCGACACGATCTTCAGCCGTGTAGTAGAATATGGCTTTGGTGCCATCGCCTTGAAACTCGACGTCGCTTATTTTCATTTGCAAGTTCAATTGTTTTGCAATTTCTCTTGCACCCATCATGGTGCTATTCTCTTGGCCACGCGCCTGTTGCCATTTGGCAATATCTTCTTCGTTGGCTTTGCGAATTACTTTTTTGATTTCATAATTGTCTTTTACCTCTTTTCTTTTGAGCTGGATTTTCACAAGCTCTCCGGTTAAAGAGACGATTCCAACATCAAGTCCTGGATTCAAATCAATCACCACAACATCGCCCACATACAATTCCAATTGACTATTTCTGTAATAGCCTTTGCGTCCGTTTTTAAAACGAACTTCAACCATATCAAAAGCCTTTTGTCCTGCAGGCAATGGAATACCCGTAAGCCAATCAAAGACACTCATTTTATCACAACCACAAGTGCCACAAGAACCATTGCTCTTGCAACCTGCGGGAACACCATTATTTCCTGTTGAACATGAACTACATCCCATATCTCTCTTACCCATCACAAAGGGTGACGGATTGCGCTAAGGTAAGCATTAAAAACGGATGAATCAATTGGCGTATTGATTCCTTCTCAACAAGTGATGAACCTTGATGCTGAGATGGGAAAATAGCAATTTGGCATTGAGGTTTCGGCCGATGTGGTAAGCCGCATCAGTGAGCTCATTCATCAAATCTTCTGCATTGAAGTGATTGATGAATTTGGAGAATTTTTCGGCAAAGGCTTTCTCACTGTCTGTCATGTGCAATATTTCTTCGCCGACATAATTTTTAAGCAGGTTCTGACGCACTTGCTCAAGGCCGTACTCAAAGAATTGTTTTTGAATTTCACGACCCCACGAATGGAAGGTGTTTCCCATTTCGGTTAGTTGAAATAAATCTTTCTTGTAGCACATCCGCATCCAAGTTTGAAAGGCTTCATCCAATCCTTGGTTGAAATTTTCATTTTGAGCAAAGAGCACGGCTTTCCATAAATTTCCGTTGGCAAAAGCGGATGAAAGAGCTGCTCTCTCCGCATCAATCCCAATTTGTGTGAGGTATTGGGTAAGGATGGGTTCGTCAATTTTTGGAATCTGAATGGATTGCACGCGTGACACAACCGTGGCCAACATGGACTCAGTGCTTTCCGTTACAAGAATAAAGATGGTATTTGCCGGCGGCTCTTCAAGCAACTTGAGTAATTTGTTGGCGGTATCTTCCTTGATCATTTCTGCCATCCAAATAATCATCACTTTCTTGCCTCCATAAAATGATTTTAAGGATAGTTTTCTTGCGATGTTATTGGCTTCGTGTACAGGAAAGTTGAGTAATTTATTTTCTTTGGAAATCTTACTGATCCAATACTCAGTATTGAAATAGCAAGTGGACAACAACATTTCTCTCCAATCTTCGCCAAAGTCATCCGATAGTGTATGTTCACTGCCAGAGGATGATTTGTTGTAGAAAGGAAATGAAAAATGAAGGTCAGGATGTTGCAAAGATTGAATGGCTTTGCATGATGTACAGGCATTGCAGGCATCGGTATCTGTAGGATTTGCACACAACAGATATTTGCTCATGGCCATCGCCAGTGCCATGGCCCCATGGCCTTCGGCGCCATTGAGCAGCATGGCGTGGGGCACCCGTCCTTCATGAACGCTGCGTAAAAGTCTTTCCTTTACTTTGTGCTGGCCTACTACTTCGCCAAATGAGTACATCATGTTGTAAATCTACAAATGGAAGAGCTCATAGAAAATTTCTAGGCTTTGAATCGTTGATTTTTTTTCCATTTGTATGAACAAATACTCGATGGCATCGCGAAGCAGACTCCTTTTTTGACTGCTTGTGAATTGCGGCTGATTCAATACTTCCCAATCATGTTTGAGTATGTGAACAAACAGTTGGAGTTGTGCATTGGCACTGGTGATATGCAGTCCGGGCGGATTATACCCTTTTCCAAATTGTCCTTCGTACATGCTAAACCAATCGGGATTGTCCTGGGGGACTACGGGACAACACCCCAGGGCGCGCATTAATCCCACGGCAAAGGCAAAGTGAAAAGATTGCACTTGGTCCGTTTCATCCAAGTCTTGGGTCAATTGAACCAAAAAGTGATACAATGGAGGATTTTGGTAATGTTCTTCCATCAGATGGTGCAACACTTCTTGAAAGAAAAGCAACGTTGCGCTTTTTACAGGGTCTATGCGACAGTGGAACAAATGCTGCTGCACATTGGGATTTCTTAGCCATGGTGTTTGGTCCTTTTGATCTTCTTTGATTTGGAATTGGATCACATCAAATAGGTCGAACTTGGGTCCTTTTTTGGATGAACCTTTCCACCAAAAACCTTGTAACCCATTACTCTCAGAGAAAATTTTAACGAGGCATAGCTGATCTCGAATCATTTTTTTTTGGATCACGATGCCGTTTAATTCTTTCATGAAGTCGTTTTGGACAAAAGGTTTATTTTTGTGAGCAAAAGTAAGAGATGAATAGCGAATACCTTCCCGCTTGGATATTGGGTCTTGTTGTTGGAGCCTATGTGATCTTTCGTTTTAAGGATGAGATCTACATGCGTTTTTCTTATGTAGAGCGCGAAGGAAAAATAGACAATTGGGCCCAAGCTTCGGTCAAAGGGGAACGCCAATTTCACCCCATGATTTCTTACGAAGATTTACAAGGAATTGTGCGCTTTAGAGCAGAGGAATATTGCACAGGAGAGCCCATGTTTCCAGTGGGCACTCCAGTTAAAGTCCGCATGCACCCGAGAAAAACAGCCATGCGTAAAGTGGTTTATCCCAAACGTTAGTTCTTTTCAATCCACTGATAAATCTCTTTCATGCTGGGTTGAATGATGATTTCAATCCTTCTGTTTTTAGACTTGTCATTGGCATCAATGGGGTGATATTCACTTCTTCCGGCTGCTGAAAGAATTTCAGGTTTAACCGTAGAGTTTTCGCTCATGATTTTTACAACCTCCGTTGCGCGAAGAACGCTTAATTCCCAGTTGTCCCTTGGAATGGCAGAGGAGTTTAATTTGTCCGTATCGGTATGTCCTTCAACAATAATTTCTACTTCATTTTCGTCTTGAAGGGCTTGCGCGATTTCCAAAAGAGCTTCACGACCTTTGGCATCGACAGCAGTACTTCCGGAAGCAAAAAGTAATTTGGCTTCCATACTGACATATACTTTTCCGTCACGCTCTGTTACGGTTAATCCTTTGTTTTTAAAGGCTTCTAAGGCCTTGGTTAATTTGGCTCTCAGCGCCTGAGCAGCACTATCCTTCGCAGCCATCATGCGTTGTAAGTCTTGCAGCTTAGCTTCTCTTTCTGCTATGGCATTTTCTTTTTCCTTCACTTCATTTTCTTTCACTTTCAATGCAGCTTCTTTTCTGCGCAATTCTTCCAAAAGCAACTTGTTTTCTTTGCTTGATGCTACAAGGAGAGTATTCATCTTTTGAGACAAAGTATCGTTTAACGTGCTCAAATTATCCACTTGATCACGCAAGTTTCGGTTTTCCTTTCCGTACTTGGTAGTGTCTTGAGACAACTTGGCAATTTCTTTTTTAGCCGTATTCAGATTGGTTGTACATTCTTTGTTATTGGCTTCGGTCTTCTCATTGAGATTACGCAGTTGTTCAATTTCTTGATCGGCCTTCTGTTTTTTTTCAGTCAGCTCAGTAAATTTCTTTTTTGGCACACAAGCAACAAAGGCAACAGAAAGTGCCACACCCAACAAGAATTTTGTACTCTTCATTTTCATGATTTTGTACAAAGTACCCGCTGAAAAAGGAAATCCCACGAATGGGATTTTTTAATTACGAACTTTAAATTGTCAATTGATTGACCTTCGGGATTATCCGATGGCTGCAATCCAGGCCTCAACATCTGTCAATTGGATGGCAGATATTTCCAACTTGTTCTTTTTGCGGTATCCATTCAATTGCTGATGAATGGCTGTAGGTTTAGCGTTTTTCAATGCATCAAGATCAAGAAATCCAGCTTTGGGTAAGTGCTCAGCCCATTCGTCTGAAACACCAATGGCTTTAAAGGCATTGAGGTCAGGACCGTGAACAGGTTTTTCTGGACGCATTTGAGGGAAGAACAATACCTCTTGGATGGATTCATTGTTGGTTAACAACATAACCAAGCGGTCAACGCCAATTCCCATACCTGAGGTAGGCGGCATGCCATATTCCAAAGATCGGATGAAGTCATGATCGATGAACATGGCCTCGTCGTCACCACGCTCCATGAGTTTCATTTGTTCTTCAAATCGATTCAATTGATCGATGGGGTCGTTCAGTTCACTGTAGGCATTGGCAATCTCTTTTCCATTGACCATCAATTCAAAACGCTCAGTCAATTCGGGATTTTCTCGGTGTCTTTTGCACAAGGGTGACATTTCTACCGGGTAATCTGTGATGAAGGTGGGTTGGATATAGTTTTTCTCACATTTGGCTCCAAAAATCTCATCGATTAATTTTCCTTTTCCCATGGACTCGTTGACTTCTAAGCCAATGGATTTACAAAAATCAAATATTTCTTTTTCTGATTTTCCGGTGATATCAAATCCAGTAAAGTCAATAATGGATTGGGTCATGGTCACCCGCTTGAAAGGAGGGGTGAAGTTGAGCATTTTCTCTCCGTGGTTTACTTCCGTGGTTCCCAGAGATTGCATGCAAACATGGGCCAACATGTTTTCCGTAAAGGTCATCATCCAGTTGTAGTCTTTGAAAGCCACATAGATTTCCATTACTGTAAATTCAGGGTTGTGGGTTCTGTCCATTCCTTCATTTCTGAAGTTTCTGGAGAACTCATACACACCGTCAAAACCACCCACTATCAGACGCTTGAGATAAAGCTCATTTGCGATGCGCAAATACATCGGAATGTCCAGGGCATTGTGGTGTGTAATAAATGGACGAGCAGAAGCACCACCGGGGATGTTTTGTAATACGGGTGTATCTACTTCCAAGTACCCATGGTCATTGAAAAACTGACGCATGGCGTTTACAATTTTGGTTCTGGTATAAAAGGTTTTTTTGACGTTTTCATTGACAACCAAATCCACATAACGCATTCTGTAACGGGATTCGGGATCGGTGAAGGCATCAAATACATTTCCATCCGCGTCTTTCTTTACTACGGGAAGCGGTTTAATGGATTTGGCCAAAATTTGAAAATGCGAGACCTTGACTGATATCTCCCCCATTTTGGTTGTGAATAGTTTTCCGGTGATACCGATGAAATCGCCAAAATGAACGAGGTGTTTAATTACCTCATTGTACATGGTCTTGTCATCTCCGGGGCAGATTTCGTCTACATTCAAGTACAATTGAATTTTACCTGATACATCCTGAAGATCACCAAAAGTGGCTTTACCCATGACCCGCTGGTTCATGATACGTCCAGCAAGCGTTACTTCTTTTCCTTCTTCATATTGGGCCTTGGCCTCATGAGCGGTAGTTGTGGTGATAAATTCTGCAGCTGGAAATGGGTCAATACCCAATTGACGTAACTTTTGTAAAGCTTCTCTTCTTACAATTTCTTCTGGAGATAAATGCGCGTTCATAGCGCGAATTTAATCCTTAACGGGCGAAACTAGAAGAACAAATTCACCCTTGGGTGCAGATTGTTCTGCCCAAAGGCGTGCTTGATCTAAAGTTCCTCTAAAAACCTCTTCATGAAGTTTGGAGATTTCTCTAACCACGGCACATTCTCGCTCTGCGCCGCAGAATTGGGTGAGTTGTTCGAGTGACTTTAAAAGGCGATGTGGACTTTCATAGAGTATAACCGTTTTGTCTTCAAGGGCAATTTTTTTAATTCGGGTTTCTCTACCCTTTTTGTGGGGCAGAAATCCCTCAAAGACAAACTTTTCGGCAGGTAGGCCGCTGACTACAAGCGCTGGGACAAATGCCGTTGGGCCAGGAAGACATTCTACCTCGATATTTTCCTTGATACATTCTCTAACCAATAAAAAGCCTGGATCAGATATCGCTGGCGTACCTGAATCGGTGATTAAACAGGTAAGAGAATGGGATTGTATTTTCTGAATCACCTTACCCAGGGTTTGGTGCTCATTGTTTTGGTGGTAACTCATCAAGGGTTTGGATATCCCCAGATGTTGCAATAATTTACTGCTGTAACGGGTGTCCTCACATAGAATGAAATCACACTCTTTGAGGTACCGAATGGCGCGTAAAGTGATGTCCTCTAAATTACCTACGGGAGTAGGGACCAATGCCAATTTCATTAGGCGTGTCTGCGTTGTACCAACTCTTCCAATTCAATGTATGCAATGGAAGTTGTATCCCAACTCCATTTGCGTTTTAGATTTTCAAGGACTTCGAAGGCTCTTTCTGCTGGGGCATTATTTAGTTCAGAAATACTCAATTCGTATTGTTCTGAATCTCCTTTAAATAGTTCACGAGCAAATTGAAAGCGTTGGTTCATGGTGATGCTCTTTTTCAGATCCTCGATAGGCGCTTTTTCTAGCGCTTTTAGAATGGTATGCTGTGTCTGTTGTTGTGCCAATATTTCATTGAGGGAGATGATTGGCGTATTGTTATCGGCAGCCGGCGAGGTTTTTTCTTGGGTTACTTCTTCAATCATATCCATCAAATTTACTTGACGAGTATCCATCTCCATTTCAGACTCTACGGCAGATTCTGCTATTGGTTCGATTTCAGAATCCATTTCAAATACAAACGACGAAGTTTCCTCTACCTTTTCTTCTTGAATGGGGTTGGAGGTATTGGCAAAAACGGGGGTATCTAAATCCAAACTAATGGTGGGCATTTCTAACTCAATGGCATCCGCGATGGGAGTTTCATTTACTGGCTGCACTTCTTGCTCGTATGCTTTGTGTCTTAAGACAACCAATCTTTCATACAATTCTCGGGAGTGATTGACCATTTGCTCCAAAGAGTCTTTTTTGTTTTTACCACTGTATAGGCCGTTTAATTGATCAGCCAATTGTTGGGCTAGGCTTTGAAGGGGAATGAAATGATTTTCCATACTTTAATCTTGAGACTAAAATACGCGGTCAACGAATGCATAAATGATTCGGTTTAAAGAGTTATTCAATATCAAAAGTGAGTTATTTTAAGATTTGGGCTTGCACTTTTTTAGGCAATCCCAATACCACTTGATGATAGGAATGTTGAACCAGTTTCCAAACAAGTTCATCAGGAACGTCTTGGTTCAATTGCACGGTATTCCAGTGTTTTTTGTTGCTGTGATAGCCAGGGATTATGCCGGCATATTGCGCTCTCAATTCCAAAGCATAGTCGGGATTGCATTTGAGATTGATTCCATCAAAATCGAAGATATCGCACATGGCGAAGATTTTTCCGGCAACTTTGAATACCAGGGTATGTTCGTCGAATGGGGTAGATTCTTCAGTGAAGGGTAAGGAGAGACAATAATCTCTGAAGCTTTCAATGTTTAACTCCATTGTTTACTCGTAAGCCGCGCAAAGTTGTTTTTCGCGACCAATTACCGCGCAGGTCTTGAGATTGATGCTTAGTTCATGGGTATGATATGATCCGTATCTAAGCTTGTTGAGTGTCAAATCATAAGCGTAGGATACGCTGATTTGGTTCATGATATCAAATTTAAGGATACCGCTTACTCCGTGACCATTTCGCGCAGCAAAACCAATGCTAAAACGTTTTTTATAGGTCATCAAAGCTTGGGCATCAATCGCGGGACGAGTGGCTCTTACCCAACGGAACATGAAACTGGGTTTGAAGGCAAAGTCTTTGCTGATTTTGATGTATTTTCCGTAGGTAATGTTGTAGTGCGTTTGGTATTTTGAATTGGTAAGTCCGTCAATGGCTCTACCCGGCAAGGTTCTAATCGAAAGTCCGTAAAAACGATCCCCACGGTACAACCAAAAACCCATGTTGATATTGGGAAAAATATAATCGCTTACGGTGCCTTGTATGACTGTTTCTGCCAGCGGATCGGCAAAATTAATTTTGGTGTAGTCGGCTCTGATTTGATGGAAACCTAGACCAATTCCAGCAGCAAGGTTATACCCTTTGGAAACTCGGGTATGGTAAGCGTAGTTAACCATGAAAGAAGTAGAACCAAATGCGCCACTTTGGTCTGATTCTACGATCGCACCTATACCCTGAAACGCATTTTTGTTGGCCCTGAGACGTGCATGCACCAGAGCACCGGTGGTTCTTGGAGCCCCATCAATTCCATACCATTGTTGTCGGTAATTGGACTTGAATTCAGTACAGGTGGTATAACCCGTAGCCGCAGGGTTGATGAACTGATAATTGAAAATGAAATTGGTATATTGGGTTTGTTGCTGCGCAAACAATCCCAAAGTCAAGATGAAACATCCAAAAAGTAGGCTATATTTTTTTGTATTCATCATCAATGTAAAATAGAAATATAGCCAGTGAATGGTGTGATATAAACCACAGGTGAATTGAGTTCAATCACATAATAATAACTACCCGTTGGGAGTTTTTTTCCGCGATTGGTTCCATTCCAAGGAGTGGCATATCCAATGGATCGAAAAATATTCTGACCCCAACGGTCATAAATATTGACCTCTGCACGTTCAAATTTCTCAATACCGTCGATAATCCAATCATCATTTACTCCATCTCCATTGGGGGAAATGGCATTGGCAAATCCAATGGGCACGCCGACATTCACTTGGACGGAGTCCATCAATTGGCAGCTACCGATATTGGATTCAACGGTGAATATTTGTGTTTCGGTTGGAAAAGCAGTTGGATTTTGACCATTGGGATTACTGACAAACTCTTCTGGATTCCAGCTGTAATTGGCATCAGTATTTGCTCCGCCGCAATACAAGTAGGCTTCTTGTCCTGCAAAAATAAAGAGCGGTGAGGTAGCAGCAGCAATTTCAAGAGGAGGACCAGATGCAGAAACTTGAATAGAACAAGGTCCAAAAATTCCTTGGTGATTGGAACCCAATACAACGATAAAGCTACTGGAGGCAGGCAGCGCATTGATATTAAAAGTTTGTACATCATTTTTGAAGATGTAACAACCGATTTGACCAATGTAGCTTGAGGGATCACATGGTGAGCCATTGGGATCAACTTGAATGATACTCATATAAACGGTATCAAAGGCCACTTGAGCAGTTCCAGAAACGGGATCAACAAAAATGTAATCACAATCGTCTCTTACCAAAGTAATTTGGGTTTGACCTCCTTGCGTTCCTGTTTGCATGCTCATAAAAAACGACATGCTGACGTCCATACATCCAAAGGAAAAAGGAGTCGCAATCATGTCTGCATTGACAGGAGCAGCTTGTGCACATAGTGGATTATCACCAGCTAATTCGCATGATTGTCCCACTGCCCAAATGGATAGACATACAAAAATGGAAGTGAGGAGGTTTCTCATTATGACAAATATACTTCCTTGCTTTAGGCAAACTCGATCATGATTGTACTTTTTTCAACCGCCTGCCCTTCAATAACTTTAATCTCTTTGATGATGCCAACGCCGGCAGCCTTGATGACATTTTCCATTTTCATGGCCTCTAAGATCACCAAGGGCATATCTTTCTCTATTACATCTCCAGCTTTAACCATTAACTTCAATACCAGACCCGGCATGGGAGCCTTCAGTTCTTTCATTTTTTTCTGATTGCTCGTGCCCATTCCCAGAGACTTCAACATTTCATCTATGGGTTCAACCACCTTTACCGTGTAAATATTTTGATTGACTTTTATTTTGGCTTCCTGGCTCTCTTTGTCGATGCTAATCCACTCTGCACGATAGGTCTTTCCTGCCCAAGAAAATTGAAAAACTCGGCTGTTTTGGGTGCCATTGCAATCCAAGGTTATAGAATCGGAAATTGCTTTGGTGAAATTTTCATTCCACTCTACTGAATATTCTTTGCCCTCAATTTGTGCTTTTGCCATAATATCGCAAAACTAAAGAATTAACTTGTTAGGCGTTTATTTTCATATTCCTTTTTGTAAAAAGGCTTGTAATTATTGTGATTTTCATTTTTCTACTCAATTGAAAAATATTCCTACGATATTGTCAAGTATGCAAAAGGAGTTGGAATGGTATTGTTCTCAATTTCCTGATACACCGGTGTCTACGGTTTATTTTGGGGGAGGAACTCCCAGCGTTGTAGATCCAAAATTTTTGGGTCAGTGGATTGATCATTTGGCGAAATACATGGGATGGGATGGAAATCCTGAGTTGACGATTGAGGTGAACCCGGATGATGTTTCGCTTTCCCGTATTCAAGAATGGAAATCGATGGGCATCAATCGATTCAGCATGGGGGTCCAAAGTTTTGATGATCACGTATTGCAATGGATGAACCGTGCGCATGGGGCTCAGCAAGCGGATACTGCTATTAAGCAACTTCAAGATGCAGGATTGGACAATATTACTTTGGATATTATCTACGGCCATGGGATGAACAGGCGGATGTCTTGGGAAGAAGATATTGCTCAATTTTTGGGTTATCAAACACCCCATATAAGTGCTTATGCACTGACTATAGAAGAGAAAACGGCACTGGCTCATTTCACGGATCAATCTCAATATAGGCCCATGGAAGATGAACAGATTGTTGATCAATTTCTTTTCTTACATGATCAGCTTACTGCCGCCGGAATGGAGCATTATGAACTATCCAACTATGCCCAACCCGGAAAGTATTCTCGACACAATTCAAGTTATTGGCAAGGCGTTCCTTTTTGGGGCATTGGTCCTTCTGCCCATGCCTATGATGGAATTGGAAAACGAAAAATGAATATTGCCAATAATGCCTTGTACAGTAAGGCCTGGATAGAGAATCAGGGAAATGGGGCATATGAATGGGAGACTTTGACGCCTGTGCAAAAGGCCAATGAATTTTGGATGACGGGATTGCGCACTTCAAAAGGAGTTAATGTGGTAGAATGGGAACAGAAGTTTGGTCTTTCTTTGCCTTCTGATTTTGATTTCATTGTAGACAAATGGAAATCGATTCAATACTTGCGCTTCCAAGAAAATACCCTATCTTGCACACCAAGGGGATGGATGGTGATGGACGCCATTCTCTCTGATTTGTTTTTAACCGAAACCAGTATTTAGAAATTTGAAAATCCTCATTTTGTGGATTTGTACTTTGTACTTGGGCTTAGGTTGGGTATGAAAGATCAATGCAATGAAGAAGTGGGATTTAGAAATAACCTCTAAAACAGAATGGTGGCAATGGAACTTGAAAGAAGTTTGGCGCTATCGTGACCTATTACTTCTGCTGGTTAAACGTGATTACAAAGCGTCTTTCAGACAAACGATTTTAGGCCCCATTTGGTTTTTTATACAACCCATTTTTACAACCTTGGTTTACACTTTCGTTTTTAATAAGGTGGCTAAGTTGGGAACAGACGGCCAACCACCGGCGCTGTTTTATTTGAGTGGGGTTATTTTATGGAATTATTTTTCGACGTCTTTAACCTCCACTTCCAATGCATTTATTCAAAATGCAAGCATTTTTGGTAAAGTGTATTTTCCGCGTTTGATTATTCCCATTTCTATTGTTTTGTCCAACTTGATGAAGTTCTCCGTTCAGTTGGTGTTCTTCTTATGCATGCTGGTTTACTATACCAATTTCACCACTTACTCACCACATGTTTCCTGGCATATCGTTTTGGTGCCTTTGTTGGTGTTAAACATGGCATTGTTGGGATTGGGCGCGGGCATGATCATCTCTTCTTTTACCACCAAATACAGAGACCTTGCGTACTTGGTCACCTTTGGTGTTCAGCTTTTGATGTATGCCACTCCTGTTGTTTATCCGTTGTCCATGGTTCAAGGCAAATTATTGAAGGTGATTTTATTGAATCCGATGACCGGCATTGTTGAAGGATTTAGATTCGGTTTTCTGGGAACAGGTGCTTTTGAATGGGGCATGTTGGCTTATAGTTTTTCGTTTGCTTTGGTGATGTTGATTATCGCCATTAGTCTTTTCAACCGGGTAGAAAAATCATTCATGGATACGGTTTAGTTATGGAAGAAAGGATTGTACTCAAGGCAGAAAACATCAGCAAGATGTATCGTTTGGGATTGGTAAATTCTAGATCCTTGACTGCTGATTTAAATCGTTGGTGGCATACCATTCGCGGAAAGGAAGATCCTTACTTGAAAATTGGTGAGGTTAATAACCGTGCGGTAAAAGGGAGTAGTGATTACGTTTGGGCGTTGAAGGATATTGACTTTGAGGTCAATGCTGGAGATACAATGGCCATCATTGGCAGAAACGGGGCAGGAAAATCGACCTTGCTGAAGTTATTATCCCGGGTTACACAACCCACTACAGGGAAGATTGGTGTTGAGGGCAGAATAGCGTCATTATTGGAAGTAGGAACGGGTTTTCATCCAGAACTTACTGGAAGAGATAATATATATCTAAACGGAGCTATCCTTGGAATGCGCAAGCAAGAAATAACCCAGAAGTTGGATCAGATTATTGATTTTTCTGGCGTAGAGCGATACATAGATACCCCTGTAAAAAGGTATAGCTCCGGCATGTATGTTCGGTTGGCATTTGCGGTAGCAGCTCACCTGGAAAGTGAGATTTTAATTATCGATGAGGTCTTGGCTGTAGGAGATATGGAATTCCAAAAGAAATGTTTGGGAAAGATGGATGAGGTGGCCAAAGGTCAAGGGAGAACGGTGCTGTTTGTAAGTCATAACATGGCCGCAGTAAAATCCCTCTGTCAAAAAGGGATAGTGATTGAGAATGGACAGAAAGTATTCCAAGGTCAAATCGGTGATGCCGTTAAGCACTACATGAGCAAAGGTGCTGAAAGCGCATTGTGCAGACAATTTGATTTTGTAAGAAATGATCAATTTGCGCTGAAAGAGATCAAGATTTCTAATGATCCCAATGACCAAGATGATTTATTATTGGATAAGCACAAGATATTAATTGAAAGTCGTTTTGACGTTTTGTCTCCGGAGGTGAGCCATATTGCGTATCATGTATTAAATGAAAGCGGAGAGCCCATATTCTCAATGGGTACAGGGGATATAGCATTGTCGGTTGGGGAGAATAAAATTACTTGTGAAATTCCCGCCTATTTCTTTCAATCGGGAACTTACTACTTGTCTTTATTTGTTATTTCTAAATCCCAAAAAGCATTGTTGATTGAGAAAGATGTGATGAGTTTTTTGGTCACCGATGGGGATCGTCTCATGGGAGCCTATATGGGCAGAGAGCCCGGTGACATTCGCCCACAGTTTAATTGGTATCGATCATGATTCCTGTAACCAAGACATATTTTCCGGATCATACGCGCTTTCAAAGTGTCGTTGAGCGAATTTGGGAGAGTGGTTGGCTGACCAATCGGGGCGCTTTGTGCAAGGAGTTGGAAGCCAAAATTCAAGAGCGACTATCAAGTGCCCCTTTGGTGATGATGAACAATGGAACAGTTCCATTGCAAATTGCACTTAAGCTTTTGGCCAATGGAGGTGAGGTGATCACAACGCCATTCAGCTATGTGGCTACTGCTTCTTCTATTGTTTGGGAAGGCTGTACGCCCGTTTTTGTGGATATTCATCCCCAACACTTAACCATAGATCCTGAACTCATCGAAGCTGCGATTACACCCAAAACAACTTGTATTTTAGCCACGCACGTATTTGGTAATATTTGTCATGTAGAGCAAATTAAGGATATTGCAGATCGACATGGTTTAAAGGTGATTTATGACGCCGCACATTGTTTTGATGTGAAATACCAAGGTCAATCCATTTTTAATTTTGGTGATTTGTCATCCTGTAGTTTTCATGCCACCAAAATATTTCATACTGCAGAAGGAGGCGCTTTGTTTTGCAAGGATGAGACTTTATTAACCCGGGCTTTTAGAATGCATAATTTTGGACATGTCACGCCTGAATCCTTTGATGAGGTGGGGATCAATGCCAAAATATCCGAGCTCAATGCAGCAATGGGCCTCTGTGTTTTGGAGGATATGGAAATTATTCTGGAATCAAGAAAATCTACCGTAGAATATTACCGTAGCCATTTGTCATTTGAAGGTTTTCAGACGCAAAAACTAAGAGAAGGATTGGATTGGAACGCAGCTTATTTTCCCATTTGGTTTGAGAAGGAGGAAAAAATGCTCCAAGTTTTACAAGCCTTAAACGACCAGTCTATTTTTCCGCGTCGATATTTTAATCCCTCTTTGAATCTGCTTCCTTATGTCAAAGGCGATTCTTGTCCAGTTTCAGAAGAAATTAGTCAAAGGATATTGTGCTTGCCTTTGTATGTGGGAATAGAGGAGGCAACACTGGCATTGATTTGCTCGACAATAAATGAAATCGCATGAAGTCGGTAGCCATCATGCAGCCCTACTTCTTCCCGTACTTGGGATATTTTCAATTGATTGATGCTGTTGATGTTTATGTCAATCTTGATCATGTATCCTTCATGAAAAGAAGTTACATGACAAGGAATGTACTAAAGAATGAAACAGCCATACAAGTAAAAGTAAAAGGAGGAAGTCAGAATAAAAACTGCACGGAGGTCATGGTTGATTTTTCTGATCGATATCTTGTCAATCTAAAAAAAACCATTCATCATTTGTATGCCAAATCACCCTACTACGCTACCATTGAAGAACAGGTTTTGGCTCCTACCTTGGTAGAAAGAGAGGTAAGTATTTCAGAATGGAATTTGGATATTATCAAGCAAATTTGCTATTATCTGGATATCAAAACCACCATAGTCCCTTCTTCTTTTGCTTTTAACGATTTGGATCTAAAGCGAGAGGCTGGATTGAAGTCTATTGTAAGACAGCTCGATTCCAACCATTATGTGAATGCGATTGGAGGGATGGAATTGTATGACAAGGAAGATTTTAACCAAAATGGCATTCATTTGAATTTTATTCAGATGGAAGAATTGGCTGTTGATAATCGCTATGCTTCTATCTTAGATTTGATGATGCGATATGATGCATCTTTTCTCAAAGAGGAATTAAAAAAATATACACTGATATGAAAAAGGAAGTTGTCATTTTTGGGGTTAAGGACACGGCTGAGTTGGCATGGTGGTATTTAACCCATGACTCGGAATATACAGTGGTGGCTTTTACTGTTCATCGTGCATACATGGAAATCAATTCTTTTCATGATCTGCCAGTAGTGCCATTTGAGGATTTGTTACAACATTATTCTCCTGATCAATACTTTTTGTTTGCTCCAATGACAGGAGTAAAAATGAATACTCTGCGCAGAGATGTTTATCTGATGGGTAAGTCCATGGGCTATTCATATATCAGTTATATCTCGTCCAAAGCAACCGTTTGCGGAAATTCTATTGGAGAGAATTGTTTTATCTTAGAAGACAATACCATTCAACCTTTTACTACCATTGGAAACAATGTGGTTATGTGGAGTGGAAATCATATTGGGCATCATGGAAAAATAGAAGATCACGTTTTCTTTACGTCACATGTTGTACTATCCGGTCATTGCCATGTTAAAGAGCGCGCTTGGTTTGGTGTGAATGCCACCATACGAGATTATTCGACGATAGGAGAAGGTTGTCTTATAAGCATGGGTGCATTGATCACAAAGTCAACAGAGGATGGTAGTTTTTACATGGGAATGCCAGCCAAGAAACAGGAAAAATTAGCCATTGAAGTTTATTGATATGTGGAGGAAAAAGGGTTTGTTATTGGATATTCAAGATTTTAAAGATCAAGGATTATTGTCTCATGCGTCCATTCCATTTGCTTTTCATCTCCAAGGGGATTATTACAGAATCTATTTTAGTTCAAGAGATGAAGCTGGACGCAGTCAACCATTCTATATCGATGCAATTGTAGATGGTGAGTCGCTGAAATTACAAGGAGAGATTGTAGGACCTATTTTTGATCGAGGTCCTTTAGGAAGTTTTGATGACAATGGGATTATGCCGAGTTCAATTGTCAGAAATGGTGACGAAGTTTGGATGTATTATATCGGCTGGAACCCCCAAGTAACAGTGTCATATCGATTGTCCATTGGGTTAGCTATCAGCCATGATGGGGGAAAGACTTTCCATCGCTCGTCGGATGGTCCTCTCTTGGATCGATCATATCAAGAGCCGTTTTTTAATACGGCGCCTTTTGTTATTCAAGACAATGATTTATGGCGAATGTTTTATGTTTCCTGCACGGGTTGGATAGACCATTTGGGCAGGAAAGAACCACTGTATCTGGTGAGACAATCTACTTCTATTGACGGAATAAATTGGACCAAACCTGGGGTCGTAGTGGTGGATTACACTGACGGAGTGGAAAGCATTGGACGACCATGTGTAGTTAAACACAAAGGGGGTTATGAGATTTTCTTTTCCCACAGAATGGCCAGGAATTACAGAGAAGATCAAGCGATGAGTTATAAAATAGGCCGCGCCAATTCTTTGGATGCGGATGTATGGTCAGATTTTGAATTTGATATTTTTAATTCCATTCCGCAAGATTGGGACAATCACATGTATGAATACTGTCATGTATTTATTCATGGAGATAAACAATTCATGCTCTACAATGGGAATGGATTTGGTCAACAAGGTTTTGGATATGCCGTAAAGAATTTGATATGACAGAAATTCCGCTGGTGGCTATTTATATGATCACTTATAATCACAACGATTATATTGACCAAGCCATTGCATCGGTTTTGAATCAGAAAGTTTCTTTTCCCATTCAATTGTTTATCGGAGATGATGGTTCTTCGGATGGTACTTTTGAAAGATGTCAATCTTGGAAAGATAAATTTCCAGAAAAAATAACGTTACTCGATGGTCAAACCAACCAGGGTGTTTTTCAAAATGCCAATCGTGTTTTTGAAGCGTGCGTTGCCTCAGGGGCCAAGTATACTGCGCTTTTAGAAGGGGACGATTATTGGTGTAGTTTGGATAAGTTGCAAAGGCAAATTGATATTTTAGAGGGTGATGATTCGGCTGCGGGCTGTTATCACAATACTTCATTTTTATACCAGGATGGGGTATTAAAGCCAATGAAAAAGACGATGCAGCAGATCATGAATTTGGGTGATGTTATTGCTCAATATGCACCCTTTCATACCAGTTCATTTGTTTTTCGAAATCAACATTTTTGCAGACCCCTTTGGTTTCAAAAGATTGATAGTGTGGATTTGGCCATGTACGTTTGGCATGCACAGTTTGGAAGATTCAGGGGGATAGATGAGCAATGGAGTGTATATAGAATTCATTCTACGAGTTTAACGGCAGGGGAAGCTCATCGAAATAATTTTGACGACAGAAGGGTTCTCTTGCATCGTTTGATGCAGGGAAAAATCCAGCACAATCATTGGGACAAATATGGGTTTTTAATTCAATCGCATTTGGCTCAAGCCAAGGGTACATGGAAATTGTCATTGCCCAAGCCTTTGTTTTTTTTTGTTGATGATTCAAGATCTCTGTCATGGGAGTGGCGCTATTTCAGAATGCGTTTGGATGCCGAAATACTGAATATCCATATTGATGAAAATGCTGATCTGTGTTTTCAAGGGAAAAAAGTAAGATTGTTTCAATCATTTGGATTTTGGAATCGATGGATTTGGAAGCGCAAAATCAAAAATAAAATGGAGTCTTTCACTCCTCATATTGTTTTTATCGAACTTGCGGACTATTGCAAATTCAAAGATTTTTTTGGACCCATGAATATTCATGTGCATTTGATGTTTCCTATGGAAAAGGATCAGGTGGATCAAGAAAAAAAGCTATATCCCAATCTTCAATCCTTGGATTGGCGATTATTAGGGAAAGAGGAGCAATTACAATTTGAGGTAAATTGGAGTGAGACAAATAGAAATTGAGGATGAAGAAGGAAAGGGTTATAGCACATATTTCACCAGATGAATTTGAGAAGTCAAGTTCATTTATTCAAGCCAATATCAGGGGTTTGGAAGGAATTGTTGTTCCATATTTTGGAGGCTATATGCCCCGATTTTCAGAGGGAAACGAGGAATTAATATTGGGATTGATTGATCGCTTCATTTTTAAAATCAAAGGAGATATACATGGATTATCTCGGTCTGAATTTGCATTATATAAGTCGTTGAAACGACATCGGGTGGATTTAATTTTTGCTGAATATGGACCCACTGCAAGCGCGGTATATCGCGTAGCTAATGCATTAAAAATTCCACTATTGGTTCATTTTCATGGCTATGATGTTTATCATCAACCCACTGTTTCAAAGCACAAAGCACATTATCAACAAATTATTGCCCATGGAGCCAAGGCCATCGCTGTATCCAAAGAGATGCGAGAGACGTTGATTTCTTGGGGATTTCCTGCGCAGGATGTTGTATACTCACCTTGTGGTTGTCACACCCAATTTTTGGAATTGCCTTTGCCGAGTGAGAGAAAAGGCTTTGTTGCAGTGGGTCGCATGGTGGATAAAAAGGGACCTTTGTTTACCATTCAGGCTTTTCATCGGGCCATTCAAGACGGCCTTTCAGAAACACTCACTTTTATTGGTGATGGACCACTGATGCCGGTTTGTAGGCAATATGTTGAAGACAACCAGTTGCAAAAGAATATCCTATTTCTTGGACACCAATCCCATGATATAGTTCTGCAGTGCATGTTGAAAGCCAAGATTTTTCTTCAGCATTCCGTTACTTCTCATGAGGGAGATCGAGAAGGGACTCCTGTTTCGATTGTTGAGGCCATGGCCGTTGGAATGCCTGTTGTAAGTACACGTCATGCGGGAATTCAGGATGTAGTGCGCCACGGCGTAGATGGTTTTTTGGTGAGTGAAGGAGACGTTTCATCCATGGCTGATTTTATCGTACAACTCGCCAATGATCCTGCGGGATGTGAAAGGATGGGGAGTGAAGGTCGTTCCGCTGTTCGTGCACATTATACCGATAAAATCCATCTGCAAACCATCAATGATTTTATTCTAAACAACTGGAATGGGTAGGCTTTTTATTGTTCACATTGGGCATTATTTGATACAACCTCAATCTGGGGTGTATCAGAAGTATATGGCCATTTATAACAGTCTTAAGCCCATCATTGATCTTCATTTGATTGCTTTTACACACCCAGGGCATTGTAGCCCTGACCCGCGTGTTCAAGTCATACCTTCCCCGCCCAATCTCAAATGGAAGGTGATTGATGAGTGGATGGAGAAGAACTTACTTTCAGACGATGTTGTGTGGTTGCGCTATCCTTTTGCCTCTCCATCTCTATTTCAATTGACACAAAAGTGGGGAGCGCAAATGGTCTTGGAACACAATACCAATGAAATCACAGAAGCTTTGTTTTTGCAACGAAATGCTTGGAAGTCAAATTCCATTTCATTCAAGAAAATTCTAAGTCGGTCTTGGTGGATATACACTTGGAATACTTGGGTGGCCAATCGTACAGATGAGACGCGCTGGGCAAAGGCTTGTCTTCAAAATGTAAAAGGGGGAATTTCGGTGACTTTCGAATTGGAAAAAAAATTGCACTCGATATATAGCCAATATTCAACATTTGTTCTTCCCAACTGCGTTCCTTTAAGTTCATTGGTTGATGTAAAAAACCCCGTTGTAGATGAGGTCAATTTAAAAATGATCATGTTGATAGGATCTTATGACTATTGGCAAGGAATCGAGCGAATCATAAAAAGTGTCGAATCGTACAAAGGAGATTCTAAAGTGATTCAATTGGATATTTATGGAACATTACCTGACAACTTGGTAAAAAAGCTTCAAAAGGTATCATCACAATCGTTTCAAATATTCTTGTTACCCGCCATTCAAAGCTCTGATTTGGGGGATACTTTGAATCGATATCATTTGGGTATTGGGACTTTGTCTTTGCACAGAAAAAAAATGCAAGAGGCTTGTCCATTGAAGGTAAGAGATTACTGGCGGGTGGGATTGCCTTGTTTATTGGGATATACAGATACAGGGATACTACAAAATCCTGCATTGGCAGATTGGAATTTGATCATAGCCAATGATGATAGTGAAATTCCATGGGAGAAAGTTGTGCAGTTTAGTGAGCGACAAAAAATGTTTTCAAATGCAATTCGACGACAAGTCTACCAGGAATCCATTACCTACGAATCCAAGGTTAAAGAGTTGATCACATTTCTTTTTAAAAAGTAAGTTTAACGAAAATCTGTACATCTACGGGGATATTTTCAGGTTGTCTTTTGTACCACCAACCCCACTTGCATTGCAATTGAAGATGTGGATGCTTGTATTGGGCCAAGACATAGATTCTTTCCCCAGACCCCGAGTAAGCGGGAATGTAAAAACTGCCCTGAGTCTCTTTTTCCATGGCATAAATTCTTCCGTCCCAATTCAAGCTGTGGAAATTGGCATACCTAAAAGATAAGCGGTACGGCTTACCCATGGGATGCCATTCTGCATCCTGAAATGCCAAGATTGATTGTAGTCCGTTCACCACGTGAACCTCTGCCCTGGCGTGGAATGTCCAATCTTCATCTGCTTTCCAAAATCCATCTGTTCGCAGTTGCTGCCCAACATGATCGCTTCTCCAATGGGAGTCTATGCTATCCGCATAATTGAGTTGGTATCGTATATAGAATTTGGCATACCGAAAAGGTTCAAAGACATATTGTGTCAATATTTTTTTGTTTTGATGGAATTCAATGTGACCTGTTGTTTGTCGCATTTGCTCGGTTGTCATGCCCAACAGAAATAGATGGCCTTTTCTGATTGTCCACTCGCAAATGCCAATATGTACGACATAGCCGAACCATGATGTGGCGTTACTCTCCCATTGAGATTGCCATTTGGCTTTGATGCGTTTGTTGATTACGAATACCGCGGATAGACCATTTTTGGCATATTGTTTTTCCAATACTCCTTCGTAGCTCACCATATGATTTCCAATGGGAATAGTCTCTTGGACCCAAGAGCGAGCATGCTTTTGATGTAAAATTCCAGTCGAAAATATATGTCGTTCTCCTTTGAATTGAGTAGCTATGATTTTTTCTTTTTCCGTAAGGGTTCCGGGAATCGCCAATAGCCACTTCCATTTTTTGGTTTGATGCGTGATTCCAATTCCCCGCCATTGTTGAAGCGGAATACTGGAGGTGTAAGGCTTGATGCGCAATGCGGGTTTAATGATCTGAGTAAATCCCCATCCTAAGTTTCCAATGGTGGGGGAGCTTCCAACATATCCTTGTCCGAGAATTGGTGAGAAATCTCCAACAATGCACTCCATATTATTTTTCCTGTACTGCATATAGCCGTTGTGCATTTGTCCACCAATGACCAGGTGTGGTGTAACCTGAAAAAGGGATTGCAATTTCAGCACAGGTATTCCGCTGGATGTTTTTTTGTACCGCATGGCGATGTATGATTTACGTTGACCAATGATGGGTTTTCCATTAACCATGATATGCGGAATCAGCTGCTGGATGCATGAGTCGGATAATGAGGGAATTTGATACAATTCGTGCACGTGCATTAATTTTCCGTTGCTGCGGATATACGATTGAATGGCCGTGATATCCGATTGCTTGACATATGGCAACTCAAGCAAAGGGCTTAAGTCTTGGGCGTGAATGGAGATGCACCAGTTGGCGGATTCACTGCTTTCCCAGTCTTGCCATTGTGGAATAGAAAAATCATCCATTCCCAAGCTGTCTGTACTTTGAGAATAGAGGTGGTTAGCAGCAAAGAGTGCTAATACTGCGATAAAGCGAAGTGACATCAGGAAGTCATTCTTATCCAATAGCCAAGACTTGGACGTACCCAAGCAGACTGATCGAAAGTAAAACCTTGTTGTCTTTTAGG
>CALJKR010000036.1 GCA_937974555.1 uncultured Flavobacteriales bacterium
AGTCAAGAATTTCAGCAGCGGCAGCATTCCAGCGTAGGAGTTGACTATAAAAATGGTGATGCCTACGTCTGTTTTTTGAAAATAGCCTCTTCACATTACGTTTAAATGCTCCTTCAATCATGTATGCATCATGATCTTCCTGCAGCGGAATCAATTCCTGCAAAATCATTTCCTGCTTTATTAACACTTGTATTTCATGTCGAATCGAACTCAATTTTCCATACCGAAAATCAATGAAGGACTGCTCATCGCTACAAATGTCAACAGGCCAACGATTTCTTTGACAGAATGAAATGAAATCACACCAAGAATGATCATGCTTCAATGAAAAATACTCCAATAGAAAATGAAATTCCTCTGCATTGTTTTGCAAGCGGTTGAACATCAAATCAGATACAGGCAATTGCTCAATATCAATACTAAAACGCAAATAATGAAGCATCATTTCTTCGAACCGCATCCCATTCAACATCACCTCGTTCAGTTCATTCACATATCTATTGTACTTGTCTTGATAATGCGCCCATTTTTTTCTCTCAGTAGAATAATCCGTCGGAGCTTGAGACCTCCACTCGACCGATGCATCTTGTATATTCCTTGCCTTTGTCACTAGCTCACGCCTTCCATCGACAACATTGGCTATCGTGACATGAGTATTCCTGAAACCAAGTTCATCCAGTTTCTGGCAATCACATCCAAGGCAGTCTTCTTCTCGCTTATCATTAATACTCGCCTGTTATTGGCAAGAGCTGTTGATACAATAGCTGTTAGCACTGTAGACTTTCCTGTGCCTGGAGGTCCGTGCACAACTGCATGCCCTCCTCTGCCAATGGTTTCGTGCGTAGCCCACTGCGCAGGATCTAGGTCAACCAAAGAAAATGGAAAATCTTGGAAAAGACTTTCACCTGATGGCTCCAAATCCAAAGAATCCTGCTGTCCTAGATAAGCCTTTAGATCTTGAATAATTCCTTCTTTATTAGATTGAAAAATACCCATTACAGCGGACAAGTGTAATTCAAATCCAATGCGGTGTTTATCTGAATTAAAACTTTTCAAATTTCCATAACGGATAGGCTCTGGACCTATTTTATCAACAACAAAATACTGTTCCTGCCATTTTCCTGGTACGTTAAAAATGTTCGCGACAGAAACCAAGTAGCTTTCCAATTCTGTGTAAGAAATATTACCTGTTTCAAGATTATAAAGAGGCGGTTCCTCTGGCAATCGCATTTTATTATCCAACAACCAATTTTTCAAAGCATAATTGAGTCGAATTTCTCCATTCACCATTTTATGAATGTGCCACTTATCAAAGTTTTTTCCTGGAACAATTGTGATAGGCCAAAACATCAGCGGAGCAATAAAACTTTTGGTTTCATCCAATGGGTCAAAATGACTGAGCAATGGAAAACCGATGTACGTGTTGTACTGTCCTGTTTCTTTGAACAAATCCGAACTTTTAGCATGCAGCTTTCTAAATATATCGTCGAGTTCATTCGATGCCACAGAATAATTGAACTGATCCATTACAGAATCATTAAGCATTTCATTGGAGAGCGAGATTTCAATATCAGTTGATTCTTTATGGAACAATTCACGCAATACGTCACGGGCAGTAAAAGGATTCAGTTGATTGAGACTTGTAACATCCAACCGAATGCCTGAGGAAAATCCCTGAAGACAATTTAAAAAAGCGCTGCGTCTCGTTTCTTGCTCGAGCTTTTCAAGCAGAATCTGTGCTATTTTCTTTGACATATTTATTATTATTTGCGTTTACTTAACTTGATGTTTGGTTGAATTTGCGAACAACTTATTATAGCGATTTTATTGCCTTCACCAAATACCCCTTGCTCCGATTATTTCGCTCACGTCATTCCATGAATATCGCTTGATTGGGCTTGCCGTTCTTTTCCAATAGAACCGTTTTTGCGTGAATAACTTATGATTTGCTTGACTTTGTTTGTAATTAGTCCAAGTTAAAATCTACATCTTCATACAATGATAATTGACGCACACAGTTTTTCGTTTGAATCAATTGCGAGCCATTCGAATACATAGGTAATTTGCTTATTTTTTTAAAAGTTAATCCGAGGTGAACTTTAAATAAGGAGCGAAATCTTGCATCTATACCATGGGTAGAATCAATTATTGTGAATACTTAAACCCAAACTCAAAAAAATCATTTTTTAAAAACGTTGATCCTCTCCCAATTGTACTTCACAACAGGATTGGTCTCTGCAAGAGGTGCGTATTGATGCTTAACGTGGTTGTACAATTCCAAAGTATTGAGATTGCGTTGTAAAGCTTCACCTAGTGCTGTTGCAAAAGCATTATTGGATATCTCAATATCCGTTTCTGTGCACTCCACCCCATTGGCATAAGCCTCTATCTCCTCACTAATGAACATGCCCGTGGCAAAACCTCCCAACTGATGTGAACGAACAAAATCCGATGCATAACACCAAATGAAAATGGTATTGTCCTTTTCCCTCAATGGACCAACCCGAGCGCCGTTCATCACAAATGTGTGAAATCCAAATTGTCCAACTGCCAACAATCCCAATGGCATTCCATGACCTAAAAAGATGACCTGTTCATGTTCTTCGATCAAACGATCTAAATTGTGTAAATGCTCAATGCCTCCTTCAATCAAGGTAATATTCTCCAATCTTTCATATACCTTTTTTAAAAATACAGTGCTCTCATCCTTGGGATGTATGACTAATCTTTTCATGTCGTTTTGTTCTTGCTTTTTTTAAATAGCTCATTTTAATGATTAGATATGCTAAAACCCAATCTTATCCCTCGTCCCATTTGTATTGTAATTCAACTCTTCTTGAATCAAAATCTCAAGGAATGCAGCTTTATTTCTACGCGGAGTAGCAATCATACCCAACAAGAACTTCCTTCTTACATTGGTGAGCTGCCCTCCCGTTAATGAAAATCGATGGGCCAATTCTTTGACAACACTTCTATTGATCTCTCCTTTGAAGGCATTCCACATCATGGGCTCTTGAACATCGCGACCGGGAACTTTGACCTCTACCTTCCATAAAAATCTTCGCTCAAATGCGCTATCCATGTTCTGGGTCAAATTGGTGGTGGCCACCAATATGCCCTCAAAGTCTTCCATCTCTTGCAAAAAGATGTTCTGCATGGCATTCAAAGTCATGTCCACGGCCTTCTCCACTTGCACACGCTTTCCGATCAATCCATCGGCTTCATTGAATAACAAAATGGGCTTGATATCCATGGACTTGGCCAATTCTCTATACTCGTTAAAAATCCCTTTGGCATTGCGCTCGGTATCGCCGACATACTTGCCCCTGATTTGACTGATGTCTACCATATAAACCGCGCGATTGTGCCGCTTGGCCCATTGCATTACAGCCGCGGTCTTTCCAGTACCGGGAGCGCCATGGAGCAAAACCGTAATGCCACTACCCAACTTCTTCCTTTTCAATTGACCCGAAATCCGATGGTACGATTTATCATCCAAAAGTTTGCTTATTTCCTTTAGCTGATTGGCCTCGGTAGCATTGTAAAACAATTTCTCTTCTGCTATTGTTGCGCTGCTTATCAACTTACCGAAAGTGGATGGTTTCTCCGATTCCAAATCGGGCCAATCCAAATCCGGATAGAATAGATTCATAACTTTTTGAGTAGCATGCCACTCAGCTGGAATAAAGAAATCTGCCTCTTCATTTTGCTTGATCAAAGCCATTTGATGAAGTCGACCTTCTTTTTTAAATAGCTGGTTCTTCCAAATCCATCTGCCACGCAAATCGCCGCCCATCATTTTAGAAAGTACCTCAGTGGTAATCCCGCTTTGGTATTTAAAACGCTGATTGACTAAAAGCAATAGAACGATACTTTGCATGGTATCCAATCTCCATTCATGCTGAAATCGCTTTACAAAATCCAATTCCGAATGATTATGCATCCAAGCATCTACCTTCTCCTCAACATACGCAATCGAAAGCACACCATTGCGCACTGCATCGGTCCAAATCTCTACCTCGCCAAAGAACTGCTCTAAATCACTTTGATCGTCTTTCACTCCGCTTCCATTAAACAAGCGGCATAACCACACAGAAGGAACCTTAATATTTTCAAATAAAAATCCGTCCTTTCTTGTCGAGGTAATCAATCCCCGCTTATCCCATTCCTCCAAGGCGGGGTGTATCCAGGCCCAATCAGAAATACCCAAATCCAAATCTTCTAAAATTTGATTGGAAGAAGTTTCCTCTCCGGCCAAAGTTTTCAATAATACATGTGTAAACATCCATGCATCGCGATCATTGTCCATTTGAACAACCTTCTGAAAGCGAAGCATATCACGCTTGTACTCGCGATTAGTCTTGTAGGTATTTAAAAAGGTTTTAATACCCACAGAGGCAACAGCCTCAATGAAAGAAAGAAAATTGGGATTGATCATAGAAGAGCGTTTATTGAATTATACAAAATAAAGTTGCAATTCTGTTGCACTTTTTATAATTTTGCTATTATGTCGAAAACAAAAAACTCCGGAAACTCCGGAAACAAAGAGCAATTGCGCCGTTGGATAATTTTGGACCAATTGCTCCGCAATCCATTGGGTTACAACATCAAAACCTTGAATGAGAAACTGAATGAGATTCTAGAAAGGGAAAGTGTGACCAAAAGAAATGGGGACATCAAACTCAGTAAAGAAAGAAATCTCAGGAATGACATTGCCAATATGGAAGACCTGTTTGGCTCCAAAATATCAATTACAAGAGACCGCGGTAAATTCCGATATGAAGAATTGTCCATGTCGATATTCAATTCGGGAATTACCAAAGAGGAATTCAACAGCTTGTCCTTTCTTTTGAAACAAGCCAAGAAATCCATCACCAAGAAGAAACAAGAAGAACTGAATGCATTGCTTCAAAAATTGTACAATCCGCTCAACATTAAAATGCCACAAGTATCGGAGCAACGTGCATTTGTGCAAACAACCTTGTACAGCGAGAAAGACGCGCAATGGTTAAATCCATTGTATGAATATACCGCTAACCAACAATGTATTGAAATCGTTTATACCAATAAGACCAAAAACAGCAAGACCTACGAATTGTGTCCATTGGGAATCAAGGAGAACAATGGCCTTTGGTATTTGATTGCCTTCGACTTTAATGATGCTGATCGAGAGATTAAAATATTCCGTATTTCAAGAATCGCAACACTCAACACCATACAAAAGCGAATACCCGAGCATTTGAACCAATTCAGCATGGAAGAATATTTTTACTTCTCCACTGGAATACATCATGAACTGAAGCAAAAACCAGAGCGAGTGACCATTGAGGTAACCGACAACAAATGGGCGGATGAGTTGATTCAGAGAAAAATCAATGAAACACAGATGCATCAGGTGAAAAAAGACAAGACTATTTTTCATTTGCGCGCTTTTATCTCCTATGAATTGGTGAACATCATCCTGATGATGGACCATCATGTCAAAGTAATTGCACCAGAAAGTCTTAAGGAAAAGATCAAAGAAAAATTGGAAGGCCATTTAAAAAACTACCTCCCCTGATTGTTGCAACCATTTTGCCAGTTGCGCTGGTAATTTTGAGTCATGATTGAATCGATACACTTCCCACGATTACCTAAACTTTCCATTTTAAAAATTATTTTTCCTCGCTTCAAACCCTTGATAAATCATAGAAAATTGCCATTACCCATTGAATCCATCTCAAAAAAAGACTTGACAAAAAAATCGATTTATATTATATTTAAATCGATGACCACCTACAATACCTCCTTCGTCTTCTAAAACAATTTTTCCCGGAACTTAAAAATCTATCCCATGGGATGGCCCGGGTTTTTATTGCCTAAAAATTTGAAAATGTAAAATTAAAATCCATGAATAATGAAAAACAATGCTTCTATGTTCTTCTTGCGCAACGTTCAGTTAACGATCCAATTCCTGGTTCACGGAAAATCATTAAAATCAGTTCCTCTATATCTACCCCGATACTTTGGGAAGAAACACCCATGGACGAAGGGGAAGGAATTCCAGGACTGGCGCCCGTAAAAGTCAGAACATTGTTTCTCTGCTTGGGCTTGAACTGAAGCTCAGCGCTTATACACACTCATTCACCTTTATTCAATCGTAAACAACAAATCATGATAAAAACCAGAATCACCCAATTTTCGATGCCTGTTCAAGAGGCCAGTGCTTCATTCCGAAAAGCATTTGAAGAAATGTTGAATCAAATACCAGATGGACCTGGTAGCTGCATTGTTATTGGCTATAAAAAAGATGAATCCAAGATCATCGACTTGGTGAAGAACCAACCGAGATTGAGAAAAGAAGTAAGAAGTGGAACCAAATTGTGGAATGACAAAAAGCTCAGCAGATATCGTTGGATACAAGAACAGGCCAAGGCACAATCTTTTGACACCATCACCATTCAAATTATAGATTAAATCATCATGCAAATTTTATCATTTCAAAAATCCTGTGTCGATCAGAAATGGTACTTCCGCTATCCGGAATACACAGGTCCCCATTCTGACTTGGAAATTGTTGAGGGAGCCGAACAGTTGCTGACCCTCCTCTCCGACAATTTGAACTTGGTGCAGTTTCAAGTTTCTACGACAGCCTTTGACGGTGCTTCGATGATATTTAAAAAACTCGATGAAACATCCGATGAGAAAGGCGCCAATTATCAATTGTATCACAACAACTACCCAACGCATCATGTTTGGTTCTGCGCTGTCCTCGAACATCTCATGGGCCATTTCCCTGATATCATTTATGCCCAGCAGGTGGAGCTTCTGGATAGAATTCAAGATATACAATATAGTTTTTTCCATGCCGCGAATCATTTTGAAATTCCAAAGGACTTGGCCCAACAAGAATGGCAATTGTTAGAAGATACTGGACATTGGGTCAACTGGCATGCTATCGCGCTATGGACCAATTATTCCAGAGAGCAAGATATTGGATGGCACTTTGGGGATATTCAAGTTTTACAATTTCAAAGCTTTCAGCACTTTCTTGGTGTGGATGTATTGAAAAATTTTAGACATGTGGGGCTGCCAGAGCGGTATTTGGCTCGAACTCGAAATTACCCAACCGAGTTACAATTGGTTGTGAACGATGAATTTGTCCAGAAAGCAGAAGATTTTTTCAAGGATTTTTTCAAGGGAGAAAAATCGTGGATCAAAATTGTTCCATTTTCCATTGTGAACTGGAAGGAAATGGAACCCCATAAGAGTAAATATTATCAGGAGGACATCATGAGAGAAGCACAACAGATCACGCAATGGCCCATGGACGAAATCGATTTATGGAGACGGATGGCACAGAGAAAGGATCGGTTTACATTGGACCTCATTTCGCAAGAGTTAGACGATTCGCAAAAGCAACAACTGCATTTGCTTGAAGAAAAACTGCAGATGGGTAGCCTCAGTAAAATGTCCAAACTATGTTGGGACATTGCCGAATTCATGAAAAGAAAAAACCAATAGTGCAACTGGATTGCAAAACCGAGGTCTACCTTTCCAGTATAATCATTCATCCCTTTAGTAACTAAAAAACAAATCGATATGCATCCAAAAAACAATTTTAGCAACCTATCGAAAACCAGATCCCTATTGTTGGGGGTGGCAGTTGGAGATGCCCTAGGTGTTCCCGTTGAATTTATGTCACGTGCACATTTGGATGAAAATCCAATGACAGACATTACAGGATGGGGAACCTATGAACAGCCTCCCGGAACATTTTCGGATGACACTTCACTTACCATGTGTCTTGCCGAAAGTATGGCAGAGGGCCTAGATATAGTAGCGCTCGGAAATAAAATGTGTGATTGGTACCGAAAAGGATACTGGTCAGCGGATGGCGAAGTATTTGACATTGGAATCGGAACCCGAATCGCATTGCAAAGCATTTTGAATGGCACACCCGCTGTTCAAGCTGGCGGAACTGGTGAGAAAGATAATGGAAATGGATCGCTCATGCGAATTGCCCCACTTGCATTGGATCCTAAATTACAAGATCTATCGATGCTTTGGAGTCATGTTCAAGCGGTATCTTCCATTACTCACCAACACATTCGCTCTCACATCGCTTGTTTCATTTGGCTGGTCTATTTGCAAGAGATTATCGCAGGTATTGAAAAAACACAAGCCTATCAGAACATGCGAGAAAAAGTGAACAAATATTTCGATGATCATCCCCTACCTCAATCAGAACGGGAGTTATTCTTTCGAATTCTTCAACACAATATTGCTGATATAGACAGAACTGTGATCAGAAGCGGCGGTTATGTTGTTGAAACGCTGGAAGCCGCACTTTGGACATTTCTTAATACCGACACTTACAAAAGTGCGATTTTGACCGGCATCAATTTGGGACATGACACGGATACAACCGCTGCTGTCATTGGATCCGCCGCAGGCATTTATTATACTGAGGAAAACATACCCAGCAATTGGCTAGCCGCATTGGCCAAGAAAAATGAAATTGAAAATTTAGCAGAGCGACTTTATTTAAATCTATCCCATGAGCAATAATAACACATTACACTGTTTAACGGAATTAGGTTATACAATGATGCAAAAAGAGCAAAGTTTAAAATTTGGTAATCGAATCAATTATCCCACAAAACCAATGCTCTCAAAATCCAAATTCAAATTGGGCCTGGAATGTGCAAATAAACTATTTTTTGCACTGGATAAAAACTATATCAGTGTCAAAGAGAATGACCCATTCTTGGAATCTCTTGCTGAGGGTGGATTTCAGGTTGAAGAATATGCTCGTCAACATTTCCCCCAAGGCGTTTTCATTCAATCCCGTTATTTCCAATATTCCGAACCGCATAACCAAACGATGCATCTACTCAGTACAAATGAGAACATCGTATTATTCGAGGCTGGATTTATTTTCGAAGGGCTTTTTGTTCGTTCCGATATCATTGTCAAACAAGGGAACCACATTCAGCTGATTGAAGTCAAAGCCAAATCCTATGACATCAACAACGACAAAAAGACCATTATCACATCCACTGGAAAATTGCGTGCTGAATGGAAACCTTACCTGTTTGATCTGGCCTTTCAGAAACATGTAATTCAATCTTGTCTTCCCGACATGCAAATCTCCTCCTATTTGATGCTCGCCGACAAGAACAAGGTTGCCACCAAAGATGGATTGAATCAAAACTTCAGAATTAGTAAATCAGCCGAGGTTAACCGATATGTACAAGTGCTTGATTCAACTCCAATCGAATGGGATCAATCCATCATGATTTTACTGAATCAAACCGACACAGTACGTGAAATATTGAATGACGAAATTCCATATCGAGAAAATCAAAATTTCAGTCAATCCTTGACTGAATTAAAAAGG
>CALJKR010000037.1 GCA_937974555.1 uncultured Flavobacteriales bacterium
GGATTTGGAAAAACCAAATATGTGAGGGACTTCAACTTTGACATCAAGAGAAAAATCACCAAAGAATTCAATGTCGGCTACACATTCTACTACATGGAATTCAATACGCTTGCCACTCCCGTTACCAATGATTTCAAAGGAATGGTGTATGCCAACATCTCTGTCTTGGATATGGGATACAAACTTTCCAAAAAAGACTACATAAGAATTGAATTGCAAGAATTGCATACCAAGCAAGACAAAGGCGATTGGCAAACGGTTGTTGTAGAGTACACCCATAGTCCGCACTGGAATATTGGAATTGTCAATCAGTACAACAAAGGAAATCCTATTGAAGAAAGAAAAATAAATTATCTATTTGGAACTGTGGGTTACATCAATGGTCCTCACCGCATCACCTTGGGATACGGAAAAAGAAGAGAAGGTGTATTTTGCATCGGTGGCGTCTGCCGTGCTGTGCCTGCAACCAATGGATTTGAAATCAGTATCACCAGCAGTTTTTAATCATGAAAAAAATATTTTTATCCCTTGCCACAGCCGCCCTTATATGGAGTGGTTGTGATCAATTGGAAAACCCATACTCGTATGTCAAATACCGTTACATGGAAGAAAAGTACGGTGCTGCTCCTTCCTTTGCATACGAAGCGGGATTAACCAAAAATGTATTGGTGGAAGAATTCACGGGACATCTTTGTGGATTCTGTCCCAAATCCACCAAATTGTTGAATGAATTGGACAGTGTTCTTGGAGAAAGAATGGTCATTGTTTCCGTACATGCTGGGTCATTGGCTCAAGTAAGCGCACCGCCTTTTGATACAGACTACCGCAATGCAGTCAGTAATCTATACTGGGGACAATTGCAAGGTGGATTTAATCCTTGTGCCAGAATCGACCGTCAAGGTGGACTTTCAAATTTTGTTTGGTTGGATGCCGACAATCCCAACTCTTGGCGCGACATCATTCAATCTGCCAAAAATGAAACCCCAAAAGCCGCCGTGCAGTTGCAAGCAGATTTTGTCGCAGAAGACAATGTCATCAACATTCATACGGCCTCACAATTTAATGAAGCCCTTGGAAGCAATTACGCCTTGGTCGTTTTGCTTGTAGAATCGCATCTCATCAGTGCGCAGGAGGATTATGACCAGACGCCTTCTGAGATTTTGGAATACGAACACAAACACGTTTTGAGAGATGCCGTTACCCAAGCCATGGGAAATTTTGTAGTGAGCAAACCTGCTCAAGGCAGCGTGTTTACACAAAGCTTCACCTATCCTTTGCCTACCTCTTGGAAAGGAGAGAATATGACTGTTGTGGCCTATATCATTGATCAAGGTAGCAATGCCGTTATCAACGCTGCAGAATATGAATTGGATTAAACATGGACTTGCACTGGGTGCAATGATCATCTCCCTGATTACCTGTGCGCAGCAAGAAGAAAGCAATCAGCGATTTTCGATGGGTTTCAAATTGGGACCCATGGCCAGCCAAATGAGTGGAGATGGAATGGGCGGTTTCGATAAATTTGGGGCCGTAGCCGGCGCTCAGGTAAAAGCTACTTTAAACAATTGGAATAGCTTATCTCTTGGAATGGAATACATGAGCAAAGGCAGCAGAGCCCCCATCGATACATTAAATCACACCACATTTGCTTATCGCCTGCACTATATTCAAATACCCTTGAATTGGCACTACGCTTACAGCAATAAATTCCAATTCTTTGGTGGATTGTATGCGGGCTATTTGATTCATCAGAGTGTCATGGCCAATAAACTCACGTACGCCCTTAATGAATATGGAGGACAACCAGGATTTAATGCCTGGGATTTTGGTGGACAATTGGGTGTTCAATTTGTTTGGAACGACAACAATGGATTATTGCTTGAATTTGGTCAAAGCATCTTTCCTATCCGAGATAATCCCGCACAAACCAATCAATACAGTTTTTATGAAGGTGGAAATTACAATTCCACCCTCAGTATCGCTTGGTTACATTCCTTTTAAGGTTTCCATTCTTTGGGAAGATGAACATGGGATTGTATCGCCTGGACATACCTCTTCCATTGGTTTTCCCATATCGCATTATTTCCACTCTTCCATTGGGCTACATCCTTGCGCAATACCTCAATGGCTTGCGTGGCATTGGTCCCCGGTCTTTCCATTTCAGAACTTAATAAACCATAGGGCGTCCACCATCTTCCACTAATTACCCTGCTATCGTCTTGAATACCATTCAATCCTTCTTTCATGAAAACGATATCCAATTGCGTATTCCATGACTTATTTAAACTATCCGACAATGCCTTGATTGGTTTTTGAAGACTGTCGGGTATATACTTCATACTCTCCAAACTCCAATTCATCAAATCCTTGGCCGACTTCACTTTTTCCACTTCCGTATCCAACTCCAACATCACCATTTTCCATTGATTATAAAGCGCCAATTGTTGCGCATAAACCGTAGGTTCAAAAGGCACCCTGGGGTCCTCTTCAACCCAAAGATCTGTGCTTGCCTTTTCTCCTGCATATTCAATTTCCATGAAGTACCTGCCCGGAGCTACTCTCCAACCTCCACCGGGTGGAATCTTGGATTTCTCTCGCTTTCCTCTGGTAGGATATTTGAATCCATGAGTATCAAAATACCAATGGACAGTAGTCAAAAATGAGTCTGGCTCTTGCTCAAATACGCGAATGGTATCCTTACCTGAGAATATTCTGACCATCATCTTCTCTTTTTCTTTTCCTTCCACTACTGGCTTAAGCGGTACATGACAATTCACCTTGATTCCGCTCTCGCGATTCTGCCCAGAGAAATAACGATCTCCAGGGAAACGTTGTCCCAAATGACGACGGTAGGAAACCTGAAAACCGGGTTGTGGTCGATAAATAACCAATTTGTTTTGAATGTTGTTATTCTTATTGAAAATGGCATCCCGCAATGGATTCAAATCATCCAGAATAAAGATACCTCTGCCAAAAGTGGCAATCATTAAATCACCCTCTGTTGGATGAATACGCAAATCTTGGGTAGGAACAGACGGAAAATCATGGGTCCATTTTTCCCATGAATCCCCATGGTCCATGGAAACAAAAAGTCCATGCTCTGTACCGCAAAAAATCAAATCTGGCTGTTGGTCATCTTGCGCAACACTGAGACAGTGACCCGTCATTCCACTTTTCTCCACGACATTTTTCCAGTGCTTTCCGCCATCCGTAGAATGAAATAGATAGGGCTTCCAATCGTTCTGTCTATAATTATTGGCAACAACCCAAACCTCCCCCGCATTTTTGTTGGATAAAACGATTTGAGGAATCCAGGCATTTTTAGGCAACCCTTTGATATTGGCGGTTACATTGGTCCATGACAGGCCATGATCTCGAGTTACTTGAATCTGACCATCATCGGTTCCCACCCAAATTTCATTTTGATTATTGGCATTGGGTACAATACACAAGACGGTGCAATAGTTCTCCGCGGAAGTGGCATCCGTGGTTAATCCACCACTCTTGTATGCCTTTTGTCGCAGCGTATCATTGGTGGTCAGGTCAGGTGAAATAATTTCCCAAGACTGACCATGGTTCTTGGAGTAATGTACAAATTGACTTCCAATATAAATCGCTGATTGATCCGCATTGGGCTGATCACTGATGGCTGAATTCCAGTTGAAACGCAAAGGAATTCCATCTGGATGAACAGGCTGAATGCTCTGCTCAGCGCCCGTTTCAGCATTTACTCTTGCCAAGTTACCACCTTGGGAAAGTACGTAAACCCAATTATCTTCGGATGCATCGGGAATCGCATCAAAACCATCACCAAAATACAATTCCTGCCAATCACTGTCCAAGATACCATCGCTGTGCCAGACATAAGCAGGTCCCTTCCAAGTTCCGTTGTCCTGTAAACCCCCGTACACATGGTAAGGCACTTGCAAATCATAATTGATATGATAAAACTGACCCAAGGGCAAATTGGGAATAAACTCCCAATTCTTTCCCCCATCACGACTCACGTTTAAACCCCCGTCATTGCCTTCCCAAATCTCCATAGGATTAATGGGATTCCACCACAACGCATGATGATCAGGATGCACGCCGTAGTAAGGAAGCATGGTCGTCCAATTCTTACCGCCATCGATACTTTCAGAAACAATACTGTGCAAATAAATCAAGTGGTTTTCATTCGAAGGATCTACATAAAACTCAGAGTAGTAAAAAGGGCGATCGCCCACGCCTTTGTCTGTCACCATCTTCCAATTGGCGCCTCCATCTTCACTCTTGTACAAAGCCGTAACCTTGGACTCAATCATGGCGTACACCACTCTGGAATTGGATGGTGCTATCGCGATTCCCACTCTTCCCAAATGGCCTTTGGGCAAACCTTCTTTTTCTCCCAATCTTTTCCAAGTTGTTCCGCCATCCA
>CALJKR010000038.1 GCA_937974555.1 uncultured Flavobacteriales bacterium
AGGTGCAACTGATTTCCCCCTTCGTGGGCCGCATTTACGACTGGTACAAAAAGTCGGCTGGTAGTGCGTGGGTCGAGGCCGACAACGCAAACGCCAACGACCCCGGCGTGAAGTCAGTTCGCGCGATTTACAACCACTACAAGCGCCACGGCATCCAAACCGAGGTGATGGGCGCGAGCTTTAGAAACGTGGGCCAAATCACCGCGTTGGCAGGCTGCGATTTGTTGACGATTGCACCTGAGTTGCTGGCGCAGTTGGGCGCATCGAACGAGCCTTTGACGCAAGCCCTCAGCGCGTCTGCTGCGATGCAGCTGGACTTGCCTGAGGTGCATCACACCGAGGCAACGTTCCGCTACGCGATGAATGAAGACGCGATGGCCACAGAGAAGCTGGCTGAAGGCATTCGCGCTTTCTGTGTGGATGCGGTGAAGCTTGAGGCGCTCATGCACTGAGTTTTTCTTTGGCCTGCGCGCGTGAGCGAACGGGCAGGCCAGTCGGCTCATCAGTCGCTACGCGCCAGAAAATCGCCTCGTAGCCAGCCCATTCGCTCACGCTTTGGGTGTGCGAAGAGCTTCGACAGATTTGTTCAGACGAAAAAAAGCCCCGCATTGCGGGGCTTTTTTATTGGAACAATCTTGGTTTATTCCTGAATGGCTTTCTTCGCCTTTCTCTTTTCTTTCCACGATTCCACCATCATGTACATGACAGGAACCAGAATCAAAGTAATGAAGGTGGCAAAACTTAATCCAAATACAATTGTCCATGACAAGGGTTTCCAGAATGCGACGCTGTCTCCCCCAAAATGGATTTTGGGATTTAATTCTGTAAACATGGTGACGAAGTCGATGTTCAATCCAATGGCCAATGGAATCATACCCAAAATGGTGGCTGTGGCTGTAAGCAATACAGGTGTCATACGTACGCGACCCGCTTCGATAACCGCTTCACGCAATCCCATGCCTTGCTCGCGCAAGATGTCCGTGAACTCTACCAACAGAATTCCATTACGTACCACAATTCCAGCCAAGGCAACAATTCCTACACCTGTCATAACGATGACGATGTCCATGTTGAAGATCGCCAAGCCAAGCAAGACACCAATCACACTGAAGATGATTTCAGATAGAATGATGACCGTTCTACCAATGGAATTGAATTGCATGATCAAGATCAATACAATCAAGGCCAAAGAAATCATCAAGGCATTTCCTAAGAAAGCTGCAGTTTCCTTTTGCTCTTCTTGCTCACCTGCTAGATTCACGGTGACTCCAGCAGGAAGGTCAGTGAATTGAGCGGCTTTGGCTTGAATTTTTGAAACTACTTCGTTAGGGTTATAACCAGTTAAGACGTTGGATTCTAAGGTTACCACACGTTTTTGATTTTTACGTTTGATTCCTGCATACGTACTGGTGTATTGCACATCAGCAAAGGCAGCCAAAGGCACTTGACGTATCATTCCGCCCATGTTCATATCACGGTAAGTGATGATCAAGTTGCGCAATGCCTCCAAATCGTTTCTTTGTGTTTTCTTGTAACGCACCTGAATGGGATATTCATCCGCACCGTCGCGATACTTGGATGGGTTATCCAATCCAAAGACCGCTTTTCTGATTTCAGAACCAATTTGTCCCATAGAAATTCCTTCTCTATTGGCGCGCTCTCGATCAATCACAATTTTAACCTCGGGCTTGTTCAGTTGAAGGTCGGATTTTAACTCTTCCACACCAGGAATTTGAGCGGCATCCAAAAAGTCTTTCATTCGAACACTGGCGGTGATTAGATCTTCAAACTTATCGCCATTGATTTCAATGCTAATGGCTTTGGCTGTAGGCGGACCACTTTGCTCTTGGTCCACCGCAATTTGCACCCCAGGGATGCCCTTCACTTCTGCACGAATCTTGTCCAAAATTTCAACTGTCGATTGGCCATTTCGTTTGGCAAATTCAACAAATCCAATACCTACTTTGGCTTTGTGTGAATAAGGGGCTCTGTCCTCTCGGCTCTCGTTGGCACCAATCGCTACGTTGGTGATGACACTTTCTACCAAGGGGTTGTTTTCGCCAATAACGGCATATACTTTCTCTTCAATCAATTTTGAAACGCTGTCTGTGGCTTGAGCGCTTGTCCCTACTGGTAAGGTAGCGTAGACATAAACAAAGTTGGGCTCAGCTTTGGGGAAGAAAACCACTTTGGGGCTCCGTAGTGCTGTGACCATAAAGGACAACACCAACAATCCCAATGTTCCAAATAAAATGGTTTTTTGGCGATGCAATGCATAGTCCAAAAAGCGACCGTAAAAATTTTGAACCCTGGGCCATGTTTTTTCTTGGAAGTGACGAATGGCACCTTCTAAAGCAAATTTGTATGCAGCATAAACCAAGAATAACGTAACGGTGAAGTTGCCCATTCCAAAACTTCCACTGATGTAAAAAATCAACGCAAGTGATGCAAAAATGATCGTGATGATTTTGAATGATTTGTTCCAAATGGGTTTCTTTTCTTGGTGATCTTCATGTGGCTTCATAAAATCAACCGCAAAAACGGGATTGATGATATAGGCCACAATCAAAGATGCTGTTAATGTGATGATCAAGGTAATGGGCAGGTAATGCATGAATTTACCAATTACACCACCCCAAAAAGCCAGGGGAACAAAGGGCGCAAGGGTAGTGGCGGTTCCAGAGAATACGGGCAAGAAAATCTCTCCTGCTGCACGCTTGGCCGCTTCTTTAATGGGGACTTTGCCATTGTCAAATACGCGGTGTGTATTTTCGATAACCACAATCGCATCATCCACAACAATTCCCAATCCCAACAAGAAACTAAACAATACGATCATGTTCATGGTAAAATCGATACCTGGTAATATCAAGAAGGCGATGAACATCGAAAGCGGAACAGAAAGACCAACGAAAATGGCGTTGGTTGCACCCATAAAGAACATCAAAATCAAGGTCACTAAAATGAAACCAATGATGATCGTATTGATCAAATCATGCAAGGTAACACGGGTTGTTCTGGACTGGTCTCCGGTGATTTTAACGGATAAATCTTTGGGGAATTTGTCCGCTTGCATCTCCGCAACAATCTCATTGATTTTATCTGATGCATCAATCAAATTCTCTCCACCGCGTTTAATGACATTCAGGGTAATGACATTTTTCTTGTCCAAGCGGCCATAGCTCTCTTGGTCTTTAAAACCATCCTTTACTTCTGCAATATCTTTTAAGTAAACCTTTGATCCGGATTGAGAGGAAACGACAAGATTTCTTATCTCTTCGACGTTTTTAAATTCACCACTAACAGACAAAGATCTTTTCATGTTGTCCACGGTAACTCCGCCACCGGAGATGGTCATGTTTTCATACATGATGGCGCGCTCAATATCACCCATCGTGAATTTTGAAGCTTGCATTTTGTAGATGTCCAATTCAATTTGAATCTCACGGTCCAAGGCACCGACGATATCTACACGTGTAATTTCTTTCAAGCCCTCAATTTTCTCTTGGAGATCTTCTGCGTATTGCTTCAAATCACTCAAGGAATAATTACCCGCAATGTTTACAAACAAAATGGGCATTTCAGAAAACTCTACCTCGACAACATTGGGATCAGCAGGCAAATTATTGGGCAAGTCCTTTTTGGCCTTGTCCACGGCATCCTTAACCTTTTGCTTGGCAATGGGAACGTCTACGTTGGTATTGAATTCAACGATGACGTTACTAAAATCCTGAATGGAATTACTGGTAATTTTTTTAACACCAGCAATGGATTTCATCTGTTTCTCAAGATGCTTGGTGACCAAATTTTCCATGTCCTCGGGTGAGGTTCCTGGATAAACGGTACTGATATAAATTGTTGGAATGACAATGTCGGGGAACTGTTCCTTAGGAATGCTTCTGTACGACATGATACCAGCCAAGGTGATGAAGATAGTCAACAAGTATATGGTTGTCTTGTTGTCTATCGCCCAGCTGGAGGGTTTAAACTCTTTGAATTTTTCTAACATGGCGTGAATTATTTAATGGTAACAGCAGAACCTTCTACGATCTCAAATTGACCGGTAGTAACCACCTTGTCTCCCACTTGAAGACCATTGGTAATTTCAGCCCATCCATCATAGGTTTTTCCCAAAGAAATGACACGTTTTTTAGCGACTTCTTTATTGTTTTCTTTGACAATAACATAAACGTATGTTTCATTTCCAGAACTCAAAAGGCTGTTGATTGGAAGCATGAAGGCTGTTGGATTTTTGTAGTCTACTACTTTCAAAACAGCAACCATGTTGGGACGATATCCAGATGCATCACCTTGTATGGCGGATTCAACAGTGAACGTACGTGTCAATGGGTTGATGAATTTGGCCACATAAGACGTTTTGCTGTTTACGCGACTATTGATGTCTGGAAAATACAATTCAGTTTCATCTCCGTTTTTAACGGTGCTTGCATATCCTTCAGCAAATTCGGCTTTTACTTTCATTTTGCTGTTGTTGATGATTCTAAATGCAGGATCGGGCATTCCAGGGGCGCTGTATTGTCCAATCTTGGCACCTATATGATCAATCACACCGCTGATGGGAGCCACCAACTTGGTAAGGTTAATTTGCTCTTGTATGGCTGAGATTTGTTTTTCCAATGCCTCTTTCGTGGTTTTGGCCTGTAGGTATTGAATCTCTGAACCAATTTTTTGATCCCATAATCTTTTTTGTCTATTGTAAACATCAATGGCCATGGTCAATTGAGGCTGAACAGCATTAAGCTGTGCGGTCATTACGCTGTTGTCAACCTCTCCAAGAATTTGTCCCTTGGAAACAGATTGTCCTTCACTAACGTAAATTTTGGTGATCACACCGGGCATTTGAGGTTGAATGGCGGCTTGTGATTCAGCATCTACAACGCCTTGAACATCAATAAAATGTTTGAATTCTTGCGTAGCCATGGTTGTAATTAAGACCTCCTTGGTCTTTACTTCAACCGGTTGGTTGGCATTGACTAGCGCTTCCAATTCTGCAATTTTCGCATCAAGTTCTGTGCGTTGCGCTTTAAGCTTTTCCAATTGAGCTGCAGGATCTGAACTGCCGCATGCAGTTAAAATAGCAATACTGATGGCGGTTAAAAATACCGTGATTCTGTTATTCATGACTTTATTGATTGAGTGCTTTTTGAAGTTGATCTTTTGCGTTCAAAAGTTGTAATAGGGATTGAACGTAGTTCCCTTGAGATTGCAATACCTGATTGTTGGCTTGCGTCAATTCGAAGCTTGTTGCTAAACCTTCTTTGTATTTCTCATTTGTCTTCTTAAATATTTTTTCTGCAAGCTCCATGCTGGCTTTGTTTGTGTTCACAGTGCTTAATGCAGACATAAAGTTGGTTCTTGCATTGTTGTAGGCGAGTAATGCTCCTTCACGAACAATTTTGGCATTGGCGCTCATTTTAGCTACCTCTACTTTTGCCTTCTGAATGCCCAAGTAACGATTGCCTCCGGAGAAAATGGGTACATTCATTTGAATACCCCAAAGTTGCATTGGAAACCAATCTTGGCTTCTATCCGTGAAGTTAAATTCTCTTCTTAATGCTTGCTTCTGGTAATTATAGAATGCAGCAAAATTGGGAAGAGCCGCTGCTTGCTTTGCTTTGACATTTAGGTTTTGTAAACCCAAAGCTTGGTTCATGATTTGAACATCTAAATTCCCTTCTGCCGCAAATTTTTCGCTTAGCAAGGCATCGCTGATATTGGAGGATAGGATTGAGGTGTTGTCCTCTAATTCAATGTCCGTGGCAATGGGCATCCCCATATTGAATTTTAGCAAATCCAATGTAAGCTGCTCTTGAGCAAGTGCAACATTGATGCGGGAATTCCAATCATTCAAGGTGAGTTGAAGCTGGTCAATGTTTTGTTCTTCAATAAACCCTTCTTTGTACATGGCTTGACTTTCAGTCAGCGTTTTTTGAATCAACAATTTTCCTGCCTCAAGGAGTTGAATGCTTTCCTTGGCGATTAATGCCAAATGATAGGCTTGGGCTACTTGGTGTTTGATTTCAAATTCACTGCGTTTGATTTGCATTTTGGCCAATTCCAAATAGGCTTTCGAAGCTTGAACACCAACCAACCAACTTCCATCAAAAAGAAGTTGCGAAGCGCTGATGCCTGCATTCATTTGGTAAGGCACACCAAATTGAACCTTAACATCTTGTCCAGGAGATCCAAAGATGGCGCCTGGAATAACAGAGGTTGGTAGACTTAAGAAATTTTGAAATTGAACTGAACCATTGACCTGAGGAAGACCTACGGAAAGTACTTGCTTGGTCTGAATTGCTGCCAACTCTGAATCAAAAGTGGATTGCGCAACGCTGTTGGCATTTTTAACCGCATACTCCTGAGCTTTTGACAAAGTCAGTTTTTGTTGTCCTAAAGCACTGTTTGCCAAAAAGGCCAGAGCGATGATGGAAATGATTATTTTATTTTTCATGGAACTGGGTTTTCTGTTTTTTTGACTTCGCAATGGCGGATTCAAGAAGTTTTATTCCTTTTGCACTGGCGATGCCCCTGATGTGATACTCAAAAGCCTCAAGGTATAAATCGGAAATAACAAATGTGGAGCTGGGAAACATATTTTCGTCAAAGAAAATCTCCATCCGGGCGATGTAAATCTTGGCAATGATCTCTGCATTTAAATCAGCACGATATAACCCTTCTTTTTGACCCTTGATGATGTTGTCAAAAATTGTTTTGTACACGTTTTTAGCTCGATTGGCTTGCATCTTTTTTGAAACCTTGGGATGGTATTTCTCTAAATCATAACCAACGGCAGGGTGTATACATTTCATAACCGAAAGCACCCATTTTTTAATGGCCAAGCTCTCTTCAATGGCGTTGAGATTTTGGGCTATAATTTGATTGATTTCACAATCTTCTTTTTCGCAGAACACGTCAGTAGCTAGATCTACCAGCTCTTCTTTGTCTTTCACATGGAGGTATAATGTTTTTTTTGAAATGCCCAATTCACGGGCCATATCATCCATGCTAATGCACTTGATACCTTTGCGCATGAACACTTGAAGCGCTTGGGTTAGAATGATATTTTTCTTTTCCTCTTTGAACATGTTTGCTTTTCGCGCGGCAAATATACACCCTCTTTCCACATAGGAAACGAAAAAGTGTTAAAAGTGTTTCCGTTGTGTTTAATGGGTGTTGGTTTTGGGTTTTTGGTTGTTGATTTTTCAAATTCACCCCAAACCCATCAACTCAAAAAAAAAAGGGGCACCATACAGCACCCCTTTTATCAATATGAAAAGAAAATTATTTTTTCTTACCGCCTTTACCTGCGTCTTTCTCCGCTTGCTCTGCAGCGATAGATGCACGAGTAGCTTGAATGGCAACGATTGCTGATGCTTCAGCTTCCAATAAGGTACAACCAGGTACAGAAACTTCACGTACACGAACCATATCGCCAATTTTCAAGTTGGTGATGTCTACTGTGATGTCATTTGGAAGCGCCTCTGGCTTACCAAAAATACGTACCTTACGGTAGTTGATAGACAAACGACCACCCGCTTTAACACCTTCAGAGTTACCGGTTACGCGAACTGGCAAAGAGGTTTTAACCGCTTTTCCAGGAACCAACTCCAAAAAGTCAACATGTACAATTTTATCTGTTACAGGATGTCTTTGTACTTCTTGTAAAATAGAAGAGTAAGTCTTGTTGCCCAAGCTCAAGTTAATTTGCAAAGTGTCAGACATTCCCATGATTTTGTTCATGTCAATTTCACTTACTGAAAAGTGAACTTGCTCTGTTCCACCGTACATAACGCCTGGAATTCTACCTGCGTTACGCAAGGCAGAAGCGTCTTGTCTTCCTACGCTCTCTCTAGGAGAACCGCTCAATTCGAATTGCTTCATTTTATTTGGTTTTTAATTATTTCGTTTTTATTTCACTTTATCTTCTCCTCATCCCCTCATCCCTTCATCTCCTCATCCCCTCATCCCTTCATCCCCTTAGATGCTGATAAAATGGTCACTGATACTCTTATTCTCAATCAAGTTGTGTAATACATCTCCAAACAATTGTGCAGTTGAAATTACCTTGATTTTATTCTTTACAACATCTACTTTCAGTGGAATACTATCGCTAACAATGACCTCAGTCAATTGAGAATTTTCTATTCTCTCGTAGGCTTGACCGCTTAATACGGGATGCGTACAAATGGCTCGGACACTCAAAGCGCCGTGTTCTAACATCATTTCAGCAGCTTTGCATAGTGTGCCAGCCGTATCAATCATATCGTCTACGATCACTACGTTTTTACCCTTTACATCCCCAATAACGGTCATGCTTTCTATTTGATTGGCAACTTTTCTTTGCTTGTAACAAATGGCCAAGTCACAACCCAAAGCTTTGGCGTATGCATTGGCTCTTTTTGTTCCGCCTGTATCAGGAGCGGCCATCACCAAGTTGTCAATATTCAATTGCTGCAACATGGGAACAAACAAAGTACTGGCGTACAAATGGTCTACTGGAACTTCAAAGAACCCTTGGATTTGTTCAGCGTGTAAATCCATGGTGATCACGCGATTGACCCCTGCAGCAGTTAACAAATTGGCAACCAATTTGGCCCCTATCGGAACCCTGGGTTTGTCTTTTCTGTCTTGACGTGCAAATCCAAAATAAGGCATAATGGCTATGATTCTTTTGGCAGATGCGCGTTTGGCGGCATCAATCAAAAGCAAAAGTTCCATCAAATTATCAGAAGGAGGGAAAGTAGATTGAACGATAATCACGTCTTTTCCGCGCACCGTCTCTTCTATCGAAGGAGCAAATTCACCATCGCTAAAACGCTGAATGATGACTTTACCCATTTCATTCCCAAAAGCTTTGGCAATCCCTTCTCCCAATTCTTGAGAGGAGGAACCTGCAATAATTTTTACCATGTCATTCATGTGGATAGGCCTTTGGGGCGCCAAAGATACACAATCGAAACCCAACCGACAACAAAAAACAGCGTAGAGGACAAAATGACCGGACTGTAGTGAATCCAGTGATCTGCTGAAAAGCTCATTTCTGTATAGACGAAAATGTACAGAATAACACCCAGTAAATTGTTGAATATATGCATCGCGATGGAAGCCAATATATTCTGGGTATGATAGTAAAGATGAGCCAGCATCATCCCCAATATCCAGCGGGCAAGGAACCCTTCAAATTGAAAATGAATCAAGGAGAAAATGAAACCATTGAGCACAATGGCCACGTTGGGTGAGAAGCGCTCCAATTGCCACCGTAAAATAATGGATCGGAAGAAAAGTTCCTCCAATATTCCTGGAACAATGGCAACCAAAAAGATGACCTGGGTAATGCCCCAAACATCGGTGTTATCCATTAACGCTGTTTGTACTCGCAAGGTCATCATCTCTTTTTCATGTGACCATTGTTTGAATTCTGGAAAAAATGACAATAATTGAAGATTGAGGGCGCTGCTAAATTCTATAAAACCATAGGAGATAATGAGCCAAAGCATTCCCAAGAGGATGCCCATCCAAGAGCTTGAATTGGATTGCTTTGTGATGGGATTCTGCGTGAACTGTTGACGAAGAAGGAACCAAGAAAACCCAAATATGCCGAGTTGCTGAGCCAAATTGGCCCATCCCAAAGCCAAACCATCCTTGGGACTGGGGTTGATAAAAATCTCTTTCATGGCAACAGGAGAGTAGCCAAGACCCATTAGGCACAAGTAAAAGAGCATCGCGCCTAAACCTATGGAAATGAATATGATGGACCATTTTCCCAAGGAGGTATTGCCCATAAAGTTCAAAGCTTTCATTCTACAAAATTAAAGGGTAAGCATTTAATTGGCTTAACATTTTATTCTTAAATATTTGGAATTGAGAAAATTATGTTTTAGGTTCGTTATGGCTTCAATGCCATAAACCTAACTAACTAATTTATTAACCTATGAAGAACAAGGATTCTTTTCCAACTTCGACGGACAATGCAACCGTGAAGGGAAGTCAGTCATCAGAGATTCAGATTAGCTTGAACTCCGCATGGCGAGCGAGAATGACCTCTTGGACGGTCATGTTTTTATTATTTGTTTCTGCATTTACATCCTCAGCGCAGCTTACGCCGACGTTGTGGGATTTTAATGCCAACTCTACAGGATGGACGGGTAATATCACCCGAACAACCGCTACTACCATGTGTGGTACAGCTTCAATGCGAAGAAACCTATATAGTAGTGCTACTACCGGAAATTTGGTTTCACCAGTTGTTCCTGGAACGAACAATGGTGGATTGGTCACATTGACATACAAATACAAAGCCGCCAACTGGAGTGCCAATACAGTAGGGACCAATCCATGGGGTTATTTCAATGTACAATACGGAGCAACAGCAACGGGTCCTTGGACCACATTTGCTACGGTATCTCAAGAAACGCAGACCGGTTCTTGTTTGACCAAGACGCACACTTTTACACCGCCGCTTGGAGCTGTGTATGTGAAGTTCGATGTGTTTTGGACCGCGGGTGATTACTACATCAATTTCGATGATGTACAAATCGTTTCGCAAGGTGCTGCTCCTACTTGTTTTGCACCAACCGCATTAACAGTCTCTACTTTGACAGAAACTTCTGCAACCATTGGTTGGACAGCGGCGTCACCTGCCCCTGCAAATGGTTATGAATTTGAATTGCGTACCTCAGGTTCTGCTGGATCCGGTTCTTCTGGATTGACTTTAAGTGGAGGAACAATGAACACGAGTTATGCATTTACAGGATTAAGTGCAAATACCAATTACACATTGTACATCCGATCAAGTTGCGGTGGTTCAGATATTTCATCTTGGACATCGACTTCATTTTTTACCGGCTATTGCGCAGCATCTTCAACAGGTACTGCCTATGTTGTTTCTAATTTTGCCACCACTGGAGCTATTCAAAATATATCCAACAATACGGGCACTACTATTTCTGCAGGTGGATATGGCAATTTTACAGCCCAACAGTTGATGGCAGTACCAGGAAGCGTTGTTAATTTCTCTTCTGCGGTTTCTTCAACTTCAGGTTTTAGAATCTGGATTGATTACAATAACAATTTGAGTTTTTCTGACGCTGGCGAGAATGTTTATGCTGGTGGTGCTTATTATTCAACTACTTCGGGATCCTTCACGATTCCTGCTGCGCAAGCGGCGGGTACTTATAGGATGCGTATCCGTTCCGATTGGAATTCTGCAACACCAACACCATGTGGGTCTATATCTTCAGGAGAAGCTGAGGATTATACATTGGTTGTAGTTGGGCCATGTACGACAACCCCAAATATTCCGACAGTAACAGCCACCAATACTACATTTTGTCAAGGTGGTGCCACATCTTTTACTGGTTCTGGTTTAGGAGCTTTCTTCTCCAACATCTTCTCAATGAGGTCGGGTACTTTTTCAAATACACCGCTCATGCCCCTCCCTGCTTTTGTAGAAGATCGGAAGAGCACACGTC
>CALJKR010000039.1 GCA_937974555.1 uncultured Flavobacteriales bacterium
GTTGTCGTAGAAACCACCGCGGGTCGGGTGATGATCAAACGCATTCTCAAGGTTTGAACGAGGTGAGGAGATAGGTTCGTATTTATTCTTAAAAATTAGTACATATACTAATTCTTTGTGGGATTTGTACTAAAAGTATACAAGTTATTGATTTATGTTCTAACGTTGTACTTCATTTCAATTTTACTTGTAGTATAAATTAAAAATTAGTATCATGAAACTATTTAGAATTCCATTTTTTTTGGTGCTTTTCAGTTTAGTAATGGTGAAGGCACAGTCTCAGCAAACCGTGCAGGCATTTTTAGAAAGTTATGGAACTACCGGAGTTCAAGAACAGTTTTATAAGAATTCAGTTAAGCGTAGTATTGATGGTTTTGTATATGTATGCGGAGCCACATTGAATGTTGATGGAAATTATGATATGATTTTATCAAAGTTAACATCCGATAATGAGACTATTTGGTCTGTTACGTATTCTGGATTGGCTGGAGGAGATGATTTTGCCTCTGATCTTGTGATTGATAATTCGGGAGATATTGTTGTTACTGGAACGGAATTTATTTCTACTACCAACTACAATGCTGTTACCATTAAATATAATTCATCTGGGATTCAGCAATGGATTGCGACATATAATGGACCGTCAAATTCGTTGGATGGAGGTGTTAGCATTCAAAACGATTCAAACAATAATATTTTTGTTTGTGGAGGCTCTTATGGAGCTAACACAGGTTCAGATTTTCTCTGTGTAAAATATGATGACAATGGAATTCAACAATGGGTGAGTACATGGAATAGCGTAAATTTGGCTGACGTTGCTGTAAGATTGTCTGTTGATGGAACTGCAATTACTTTGATAGGCAGTTCACAGCAAACAGCACTTAAATGGCAAATGGCCACTGTTAGATTTAATGCCGCTACAGGTGCTTATACGGCGTCTCAACTTTCAGGAGGGGATGATAATGGAATTGATAAAGTGACGGACTTGGCGATAGATGAAAGTGATAACACGTATATTATTGGTTCAGTTCGTAACCACACCAATGGATATGATTTGAGAGTGATTAAATTGAATGCATCACTTGTTGTTTTATGGCAAGACACATACAATGGTGTTGATGATTTGGATGATGAAGGGTTGAGTATTGAGCTGACCTCGTCTAATGAGGTTGTTGTTTCTGGATATACCAACACCATCAATGAAGGAAAAAACTTTATTGTTAGAAAATACAATAATTTACAAGGTTCATTGATATGGTCTAAAACTTATGATGCAGACAGAGGAGATGATGAAGCAACGGGGCTTAAACTTGATTTCATTGGAAATCCAATCATTTGTGGTTCTTCATACAAAGATGGTAATCTTGATTATTGTATTCAAAAGCTGGACGCTTTTGACGGCACATTAATTTGGACTTCGCGATGGAATGGAGATGCGAACGGAGATGATGTTCCTATGAACATTGCCTTTAGTGAATACAACAATGATATTTACGTTGGTGGACAATCTCAGGATAACAACGGAAGATTTAGATATGTTGTGGTAAGATGGAGTCAGAAGAATGTCTTGATGCCGGTTCCATTGAATGGCTTTAATTCAAGCGCGGGATACATTGACAATAGAGGCCAATTAAGAAATATAGATGGCACTTCTAACAGTTCGATTAAATTTTATTGTCAAAGGACGATACCAAGTACATATATAGATGAGGAAAAAATAAGTTATCAATACACATCGATGGTACAGGATAGTAGTAACGTGGGAACACTTGTTAGGATTGATATGGCGTTTACTAAAGGATTGGTCAGCGCTACTCCTTATCCTATGCGTGAGCGCAAGGAATACGCCAACTTTTATCTAGGACATATGCCGCACAAGGCGGAACGAACCAATTTGTATGATGCTATTGTCAAGTTAAATGTATACGAAAACATCGATTTAATATTTTCAAATAACCGCAGCGGGTATTGTCATTGGATAGTGGCACGCAATGGATCTACTCCTTCTGAAATAGCGATGGAATACTCTGGCCAAACAGGCTTGAGCATTTCATCTAATGGAGACCTTATTATTCATACTGCAATCGGTGACCAAATTCAGCCCAAGCCAAAGGCGTATGAAATGAATGAAGTTTCGGGCGAATTAACGTTGCTTTCATGGCAACCTGAATACATCATTACAGACAATGAAATCTCTTTTCTTTACACAGGAAATTGGGTGGGTACATTGGTTTTGGAATGTACCAATGTTCAAAACAGTTGGGACGTTCTTAATGCGAACGGAAATTTGGATTGGAGCACTTTCACAGGAGGAACAGGATTTGATCAAAATCTTGACGTAACCAGTAATGAATATGAAACTGTTTGGGTTACGGGAGAGGAAACAAATGAAGTATTTTCGGATGCCCAAGGCCAAATTGATATCAACGGAAATTTTGATTTACAAGGAGATTTATTCGTAGCTAAATTTGAAATGAATTGTGCATTGACGTATTTTACGGTCTATGGAGGCAGTGGGAATGATAGAGGCTGGAGCATCACCCACAATGAAAGTGATGGAGTCTTTGTTGTTGGATACACGGATAGCAATGACATCACGAATGCAGTTGAATCTGGGAGTTTAAATGATGCATCTCTCAACGGAATTTCAGATGGATTGTTTCTTGAGTTAAATGAATTTGGTATAATTGCAATTGACAGTTATATCGGAGGAGATGGAATTGATTTTTGTTCAGGCGTGGCATACCAATGGAATAGTTTTCAAGACACACGAGATATTTGGATAACCGGCAATGGGAATAGTCCCGAGAATTTTCCAACTCAATCCTATGGTTTGTATAATCAGCCACATGCGGGGGGCCATGATGGTTTTATCATGCGTTTGGTTGGTAATGAGCGAACTTTGCAATGGTGCACGTGGTTTGGTAGTGAGTCGGATGATTTTATTGGAGATGTTGGTATTGTCACCAGTGACCCAATTTTCGTCGGGGTGACCAAAAGTGAAGGGTATTCTGCAACTGAATGTGATGTGCCTCAAGATGGACTTTTTCCCAACTGCGATAACGCAGGATTGAGTTGGCAACATGATTGGTTTGACATCAGCAACTCTAGTTTGGGTAATTATTTTATTGGGCGTTTTAACGATCAAACTCTCGGCTTGCATTGGTCCACATTTTTAGGAGCTTCACCGGAATATATTATCAGTGAGAATAAACCAGGAATTGCAACAAGCAGTGATGGCTATACGGAAGAGTCTATGGGCTATGTATTTGTTACGGGTTCAGTTCCTGAGCAAGGAGCGGCAACTTTTCCAACACATGATACGGGGTTTGGTTTTTATAACCAAGGGATATTTGGAGGTGGAAATCAGGATATGTTTATCAGTCGTTTTAGGGTGGTGGGAAGCACAAGTCAATTGACATGGGGTACTTTTGTTGGTGGTTCAAAAGATGAGAATGGTTTCGGTCTTGCCATTGATAGTAAAAAAAGAATCTTTGTAACAGGCTGGGTCAATAGTGCGGATATGCAAGCAGATTCAAGTTGGTGCACAGTACCAACTGATAATACGTTTCCATTATGCAACGATACCGGATTAAATTATATGGAAACGGATGAAATAGGAGGAACAAGCCAACGCGCGGTGGTAATGGGATTTGATAAGGATACAAAATTATTGTGGAGCACTGAATTTGGAAATGGCACCAACAATGTTGGAAGGGCGCTGTCTACTGGAAAGGATAAACTTTTTCTAGCTGGCCATAGTGAACAATCATGGACAACTTGGGAGTATGATCAAAGCAGTAATACAGATTATTTTCAACCACAATTGTCATTGTACCGAGATGGTACAATAGCGCGATTTGATATTCCCACCATGCTCAATGACGAAATAATAGAGACGGTCTATGGCAATAAACTTTTTCATCTCTACCCGAATCCGGCGTATCAAAATATTTCTGTTGTTTTTGAGAATGTATGGAACAACCAGAACAAATTGTACATGTATAATTCAATGGGGCAGCAAGTACAAGAGGTTATACTCATAGGCGGGGCAGAAAATACGCAGATAGATGTCAGTCATTTGTGTAGTGGTATTTATTATATTGTGCTCCAAACCAACCAAACCACACAATCATGCACCTTTGTCAAAGAGTAATTATTTTTTTGGGAAGTTACTTTGGCTTTTGTGGCATTTCAATTTGTGAAGGGCAATTGTGGAAAGATTTGGATGGGGGGTTTGGATGTCGATATTATTCAATTTGTGGATATGAATTGGCGGTGGATGAAGTGAATGATAGATTATTACTATGTGGAGATATACCATTCATCAGTTCATGTGAAACATGGAGAATGCCGGCTAGGTGGAATGGATACCAATGGGAGAAAATGAATTATTCCTTAAGTAATAATCTTGCTTTCAGAACAATTGGCACATACAAAGGAGGGATTTTTACAAATAATGAACTGTTAGGTTCTGAAAATTCTTCGTTTTTAAAATGGAGCGGTGATGATTGGGAAATGATTGAAGGAGCTCCATCAACTTCTGTATTGTATTGCATGGTAGAACATGACAATTTTTTATTTGTAAGTGGTGCATTCAATGATTGTTCAGGAGATTCAGCCAATCTTGTATTTAGATATGATGGTGAAAAAG
>CALJKR010000040.1 GCA_937974555.1 uncultured Flavobacteriales bacterium
TCATCCCCTCATCCCCTCATCCCCTCATCCCCTCATCCCCTCATCCCCTCATCCCTTCTTACTCATACCTCAACGCCTCAATCGGATCCAACTTGGCGGCTTGTGATGACGGATACCATCCGCTGACGATGCCGACGACTGCACAAATGACAAAGCCCAATGCGATCCACAACCAAGGGATGGTGAAGGGGGTCTCGAGAAACAGGGAAAGGATGTTGCCAACCCATATCCCCAAGAATATGCCGATCAGTCCTCCAATTTGTCCGATGACGATGGACTCTATCAAAAATTGCATGCGGATGCGTCGAGGTGTCGCTCCCAAGGCTTTCCGAATGCCAATTTCTCGGGTGCGCTCGGTGACGCTGACGAGCATGATGTTCATGAGTCCGATGGATGCTCCCAATAGGGTGATGATACCGATGAATATGCCGCCACTGGTAATGCCGGAGATCAATCCAGTTAATTCCTCTACCAATCCATTGCTCATGCGAATGTCAAACGATGCCTCTTCTCCTGGTTCATCACTGCGTATTACGCGCATGGCATTGACAGATTCTGAAAGCAAGTTGTTCATGATCTTGGTATCTGGACTTTGCACTTGTATGCTGTAATTGATATTGTCGGCATTGAAGCATTTTTTGACATTCAAGGTGGGCACCATGCATTGGTTGTCTCCCGCAAATCCCATGGTGTTCCCTTTGCTCTTCAATACGCCAATGACCTGAAAGGCGTGGTTCCCAATGCGCACCAATTGATTTACGGGATCTTGATTGTACAGGAAGATTTTCTCTACCACATCTGCGCCCAATATGATGACATTGGACCCCTGACTCAACTCGGTTTCTGAAAATATCCGACCACTGGCCAGGGTATAGGAGGAAAGTTGAAAATACTCAGCATCACATCCCAAAACGCTTACGTTGGGGTTGGTTTTTTCTGCTTCAAATTGCACGGTGGTGTTGAAACTGGCGTTGGCGGTTACGGAAACCAATCCCTTTTCTTGCATTTGCTCTTTGAATCGCGCGGCTTGCTCAAAGGTGATGTTGGGATATACCTTGGACATACGACCATCACGCCCCCCGTGCCGCATGCTCTCGCCGGCTATCAAAGTAAAACTGTTGGATCCCAATCTGGAAAATTCATTCTTGATCTTGGCTTCGATGGCCGATACGGCGGTGATCATTCCCACCAAAGCCATGATGCCCACAGCGATGATGCCGATGGTCAATGAAGCACGCAATTTCTGACTGGTCAATGATTGCCAAGCAATGCGAATGTTTTCAACAGATGTGGGAGAGATCCATCTCATGGTCAGCGAAAATAGGGATTAACGGCGGTGGGAAAAAGTCTTTGTGAATTCATAACAATGTTTGCTATTCCTATCGTAATTTCGGGGCTCAAAATTTTAACCATGAGTCAAGTATTCGATTTAGAAATGATCAAGGAGGTGTATCGTCGCTTTCCTGAGAGAATTGCCGCCGCTCGCGCAGTGACCAACAAGCCATTGACATTGGCTGAGAAAATATTGTATACCCACTTGTGGGAAGGAAATGCAACCGCTGCACAAGAGCGTGGGAAATCGTATGTTGACTTTGCTCCAGACCGTGTAGCAATGCAAGATGCAACGGCTCAAATGGCCTTGTTGCAGTTCATGCAAGCGGGTCGCAAGAAGGTGGCCGTTCCATCAACGGTGCATTGTGATCACTTGATTCAAGCCAAAGTGGAAAGCAAATCGGATTTGAATGAAGCGGTGAACAAGAACAGCGAAGTGTACAACTTCCTTTCTTCTGTTTCCAACAAATATGGCATCGGATTTTGGAAGCCAGGTGCAGGGATCATTCACCAAGTGGTTTTGGAAAACTACGCTTTCCCCGGAGGTATGATGATTGGTACTGACTCTCACACCGTAAACGCGGGTGGTTTGGGTATGATCGCCATCGGTGTTGGTGGTGCTGACGCGATGGACGTTATGGCCGGCATGGCTTGGGAATTGAAATTCCCCAAATTGATTGGTATCAAATTGACCGGAAAATTAAACGGTTGGTGCTCTGCCAAAGACGTGATTTTGAAAGTTGCGGGTATCTTGACTGTAAAAGGGGGTACCGGTTGCATCGTTGAATATTTTGGTGAAGGTGCTCAGTCTTTGTCTTGTACTGGAAAAGGCACCATCTGTAACATGGGGGCTGAAATCGGGGCTACTACTTCTACCTTCGGCTATGACGACAGTATGGAGCGTTACTTGCGCTCTACGGGTCGTTCTGAAGTAGCGGACTTGGCCAATGGTATTCGTGAACACTTGACTGGTGATGTTGAAGTTTATGCTAACCCAGAACAATATTTCGATCAAGTGATTGAGATCAATTTGGATGAGTTGGAACCTTACATCAATGGTCCTTTCACGCCAGATTTAGCAACTCCTATTTCTCAAATGAAAGAGGCGGCTGCTAAAAATGATTGGCCAACCAAAGTGGAGGTGGGGTTGATCGGTTCTTGTACCAACAGTTCTTACGAAGATATTTCTCGCTCGGCCAATTTGGCCAAGCAAGCCAATGATTTGGGCATCAAAGCAAAGGCTGAATTCAGCATCACGCCGGGTTCAGAGTTGGTGCGTTACACCATCGAGCGTGATGGTTTGACTGCGATTTTTGATCAAATGGGTGCCAAGGTGTTTGCCAATGCATGTGGTCCATGTATCGGTATGTGGGCGCGTGTGGGCGCTGAGAAAAAAGAACGCAATACCATCGTTCACTCTTTCAATAGAAACTTCTCCGCTCGTCAAGACGGAAACCCCAATACGTTGGCGTTTGTGGCTTCTCCAGAATTGACCACGGCTTTGGCTATCGCGGGTGATTTGACTTTCAACCCCATCACGGATACGTTGACCAACGAAAAAGGGGAGCAAGTAAAATTGATGCCACCTTCCGGTGAAGAGTTGCCAACCCAAGGTTTTGCAGTGGAAGACGCGGGATACCAAGCGCCAGCAGAAGACGGAAGCGGTGTAGAAGTGAGCGTGAGCGAAACTTCAGATCGCTTGCAATTGTTGGATCCATTTGCAGAATGGAACGGAAGCAACATTGAAAACGCGCGTGTGTTGATCAAAGCCAAAGGCAAGTGTACCACTGACCACATTTCAATGGCGGGCAAGTGGTTAACCTACCGCGGTCACTTGGACAATATTGCCAACAACACGTTGATTGGTGCTACCAATTTCTTTAACGGAGAGCAAAACAAAGTCAAGAATCAATTGACGGGTGAGTACGCTGAAGTTCCAGTTGTGCAACGTGCATACAAGGCAGCTGGAGTGCCTACGATTGTTGTGGGTGATACCAACTACGGTGAAGGTTCTTCTCGTGAGCACGCAGCGATGCAGCCTCGTCACTTGGGTGTTCGTGCAATTTTGGTAAAGAGCTTCGCTCGTATCCACGAAACCAATTTGAAAAAACAAGGCATGTTGGCGTTGACTTTCATCAACGAAGCCGACTATGATAAAATCCGTGAGAACGATCAAATCGATTTTGTTGATTTGACTTCTTTCGCACCCGAAAAACCGTTGACATTGAACTTGAAACACGACGATGGAACTTCTGAAACCATCCAAGTGGGACATACTTACAATGCACAGCAAATCGAATGGTTCAAGGCCGGTGGTGCTTTGAATTTGATTCGCAAGAGTTTGAACTAAAATTCAAAGGCTATCAAATGAAAAAGCCTCCCCATTGTAGACTGCACCCAAAAAGTTAGACAAAGTTAATTATTAATTTGTATATGATGAGCCCGGTATTCTATCGGGCTCATTCCTTTTAGATTTGTTTTTATTCTTTCATTGTTGTAGTACTTTATATATTCAACTATTTCTTTTTTTAGTTCATTGATTGATCTGTATTTTTTTAAATAAAACAGTTCGGTTTTAACTACTCCAAAGAAGTTTTCCATAACAGCATTATCCCAGCAATTTCCTTTTCTTGACATGCTTTGCACAATGTTACTTTTCTTAAGTAAATCCTGATATCTTCTCATTTGATATTGCCATCCTTGATCAGAGTGAAGCATTATTTCATGATCACCTTTGGTCTTTCTGACAGCTGATTTAACCATGTCAAAGACACTTTTAAAATCAGGCCTTTCAGATATTTTATAGGAAATTATTTCTTGATTAAATAAATCGATTACTGGTGATAAGTATAATTTTTTACCCAGCACATTGAACTCAGTTACATCCGTCGCCCATTTCTGGTTTGGTCCTAATGTATTAAACTCACGGTTTAATATGTTTGGGGCTATTTTTCCTTGTTCTCCCTTGTAGGACTTGTATTTTTTTAATCGAATCATACTCTTCAGCTTGAGCTGTCGCATTAATCTTAGAACTGTTTTATGATTAATGATAATTCCCAATTTTTTCAATACAAGGGTAATTCTTCGATAGCCCAAACGCCCTTTATGTTTGTGATAAACGGCAACTATGTGGCATTTTATATCACTGTATTTATCCGTGGACATAATTCGAACATAGTAATAGTAGCAGCTCCGTGCCATCTCAGCACACTTCAGGAGTAACGCCAATTTGTAATCACGCCTTAGTTCGGTTATGGCTTGGGCTTTTTCCCGTTTTGAGCTAAGGCGCGAAGCTTTTTTAAAAAGGCAAGTTCTGTGCGTAAGTATTCATTCTCTTGCAAAAGCTCCTCTTCTCTTGTTAAAGGTTTTGACTCTTTTGTAGATCGATTTTTCTTTGGATTTTTCATAATGACTTTTCTTCCTTTTGGTTGACTTATCAGTCCGTCAGCACCGTTTTGAGCATAAGCCCTTTGCCACGAAATAATCACAGATTCTCTGCTGATATTGAACTTGACACAAGCGTCTTTCAAAGATATAAGATTCGACTGAAGATACTGGACCACCTTTAATTTAAAAGCAGTAGAATAACTTGTGTAGGTTCTTTGTTCAATTCCCTTAACACCATAACATTGATAGAAAGAATGCCACAATTGAATTTGTGAAGGATTCACGTCATACAATTTCCCAATGACCTTAAAACCAAGTCCTTGCTCGTCGTATGCTTTAATGCATTTCAATTTAAATGCAAGATCATTTTTTTTCTTTTTTGACATAAAAAAAGCCCCAATAAGTGTCTAACTTTTTGGGGCTTGTCCATGCGGGGCTTTTTTTATCAAAACAACTTTGTATTACTCAACAACAATAGCAGAA
>CALJKR010000041.1 GCA_937974555.1 uncultured Flavobacteriales bacterium
AATGGAAACTACTCTTGGTGAGTTGGTTGTTTGTTTATCCCGTAATTAATATTCTGTTTGCGCTTTTGTTTCCCATCATTCAAGACCTCCCTCAATTGGTAAAGACGTTGATCTTAACGTTGATTTTGGTTCCATTGATGGGCATTTGCATTCCATTGCTTCACAAGAAGTTTTGGAATTGGATTACGAAGTAATTTAGAGTTGTATCCAATGGGGAGGGATTAGCTCTCTTGTGCCTTCCATATTGTTTTTCCATTTTTTGGGCGCAACAGTGATGCCTTGGTGTTGCGATAGAAAAGCCCCCCACCAGCTGAAGCTGGAATTGGCGATGATGTGGTGTTGACACAATGACATCAATTGCATGTCTTTGAAGGAATCGGCACCACGGTTGTGGTCGATGAATTGACAAGGGTAGTTTTTAAAATTTTCTTGGCACCAGGGGAGATCGTCTGAAAAAACAAAAATTTGGCAATTGGGAACATGGTCGAGCATGTATCCAATGGCTTGGTGGTAATATTCCAAAGTGCAAATGTCTTTGTACTTGGGGTGTTTCACGTAATCGCCTCGTCTGACATGTATAGAAACGGTAGGGCGTTCGTCAATTTGTTTTTGAATGGCGATATTTTTTTCGTCATCAAAGGGTTGAAATTGGAATGCTTGCGCGATTTCCGGAAAATCAGTTAAGTATCGGAAGCACTGCCAATATCCCTCCAGATATTGGTGTTGATCATTGATCCATTGGTCTCCATAGGTAAATCGTATTTCTTCTTTTTCTTCGAAAAAATAAGGTTGAGGGAGATTCAGTTTTCTGCGAATGCGATAGAGTAAAGCCCTTTCGTCGGCATGTATTTTTTTCAATACAGCGGGAGTTGCCTCCTCTGCTTGAATTTGGAAAACGCGGGGCATCAAGTACCCGTCATGTAGACCGTAGTTGGAGAAGTAATGGGAGTCACAATAGATGGAATGGTTTGGAAATTTCTTTTTCAACCAATAGTAAAAAGCCACTTGGAACAGTTGGTTTCCAATTCCTCCCAGGATACGAACGACTTTGATGCGGGAATTATAGGTCATTAATCTTTGATACATCGAACGGAGTAGCCTTGCACATTGCTGTTGGCAGCTCGGCTAATATTGGAATTGCCCACATTGAGTTTTCTATTCCACACATTGCCGGTTGTTCCATCTGGCGTTGAAGTGGCCCAGTAGCCATAAAGCGTTCGGCCACTGAAAGTTCCTGTTGTAAAGCGATATCCACCGGGGAGAGCAGTAAATCCCGTGCTGTTATTATGCGCAGTATGGGGAATATTCCAACCATCCAATGACTTAAGTGCATCCCCTTCCGTTGTGCCGCGGAAGCCAGTACCAATTTGTTGATCCGCAATACTGAGACCCAAACTTCCTTCCATGTACATCCATTCACAATCACTGGGGACGTGCCATCCGGTGGGACATAGTTTGTTGGTTTGAATCGTAGCAAAGTTGTATAAATGACCATACAACGTTTGATAAGCCGTATTGTTTTGGTAATAGCAATAGGCTGGTGTTGAGGTGGTGCTCCAGGCCGTGTTGTCTGTGACGTTGGCAATGGGCGTTCCATCATTAAGAGAGACAGCATTTAGGTTGTCACCAAACCAGCATTGGCCGCCAATTTCTACAAGATCGTATGTTGTGCTTTGATACACCAATGTACTTTGTCCATTGCATGAAGAAACAGAGATTGGAGCTGTTGTGCAAAGGGTATTCCCGGGCAAAAGTGTTTCGCCCGTTGCTGGACCCGGAGGGTAATTTGCGGCACTGATACCTGGAACGATGGAAAATTGATTTCCCACAAAAAGGGTATCACCTGTAGGGCTCACCGTCACTTGAATTTTAGAGGCATGCAGGGCATAGGGAACAGACATCAATTGTTGCGTTCCCATGTCAATTAAACCATTTCCGGCATCCAACTGCACGTGAAGGAATTTGGCGCTACTGCCCCAATCAATGGCATTAAACGAGCCCACGGAAGCGGCACCTGATCCAACGTTGATGTTGATTAAACCCTGTGCATTGGATGAAGTTGTGTGCGATTCTTCGAAGACAACAGTACCGGTAGCGGTTACATCGTGGATCATGAGAGTGATCATGAGCGATGCATTGGACATTACAGAGCCATCGACATTGCGAACTACCGCTTGGTAAGGAATGGCGGAAGGGGCTTGAGAGAAAGTGAGGAAAGGGAGAAGGAGAGCGTGAAAAAGGATAAAGAAAATTTTTTTCATAAGCTAAAGATAGACAGAAAAGCAGGGGAGGATGGATTAAGTTTTGGGGAAGGATGAAATTTTTTTAGTTGACAATCAGAAAAGAACTACCTTAGTGTAATAAATACACTTACTATGAAATTTATCGGAAATAAAGATTTGCAAGGCAAGAACGCCAGCCCATTATTACCGGAGGGAAAGAAGAATTATTTGATTGACATAGACGGGACCATATGTGAGGATGTACCCAACGAAGAGGCAAGTCGCATGTGGGATTGTGAAGAGTTACCGGGTGCAAAAGAGACCATCAATGCATGGTTTGACGAGGGGCATATCATCACGTTTTTTACCGCGCGCACAGAAGAGAACAGAGCGGCGACGGAGCATTGGTTGAAGAACCATGGATTTAAATACCACGGCATTTTGTTCGGTAAGCCCAGGGGTGGCAATTATCATTGGATTGACGATCGTTCTGTGCGGGCTACGCAATTTCTAGGAAATTTCACGCAATTGGTAAGAAAGACAACCGAGATTGAAGTTTTTCCTGAGAAGTAAACCCATTAAAAATCGGGGTTTACGATCATTAAGGTTGTATGAGGTGGCTATGGAATCTGGATACTTCAGCGATCATACTATGGTAGTATTTGTACCAGGCCATGCCTAATTTTTTGGCTTCGATGTGAACGGGATGTTTGGCCCAATTTTGCACGGATTCCATGTCTTTCCAATAACTGATAAACGTACCACGTCCGTCTACTTTCATGCTTTCGTAGCCGAGGTAGCCCGGAATTGTTTTTACCAATTCCAAAGTTTTCTCATCATATTCCGCATATCCTTCTAAATTATCGGAAAGATAATAGTTGAAGATTGAAGCAATAAAAGGCGGGTTGGGTATGTTGGGTGAATTCCAATTGATCATGATTCGAATATAAGCGAAAACAAAAAAAGGCTGCATTATGCAGCCTTTTCCGCTCCTCAGCCTGGGCTCGAACCAGGGACCCCATGATTAACAGTCATGTGCTCTAACCAGCTGAGCTACTGAGGAGTGTTACCTTTTTGAGAAATGGGCTTTCCCATCTGTCAAAACCACTCTGCTTGTTCTTCAGCTCCTTGTCGTTACCAAGGTAAAACACCGAATTGAGGTCGGAATCGGACCGCAAAAATAAACAAATACTTTCACTTCACAATATCTTTGTAAAAATTTTTTTAATAATGAAATTAGTTGCCGTCGGTACTGTGGCTTTTGACTCGATCGAAACGCCTTTTGCAAAACAAGAAAAAGTAATTGGTGGTGCTGCTACCTACATCACACTTACAGCGTCTCACTTTGTTGATTCATCGGGTTTGGTTTCGGTGGTGGGAGAAGATTTCCCAACGGATTTCCTTGCTGATATGAAGCGCCGTGGTATCAACCAAGAAGGGCTTGAAATTAAAATGGGTGAAAAGTCATTTTATTGGTCCGGAAAATATCACTTGGATATGAACTCTCGCGACACTTTGGTGACTGACCTTAATGTATTGGCGACGTTTGATCCCAAGGTTCCGGCTTCTTATACTGAAGCTCCTGTTTTGTTGTTGGGCAACTTGGTGCCTGCTGTTCAGTCTTCTGTTTTGGATCAATTCACAACACGTCCAGCTTTGGTTATCATGGATACCATGAACTTTTGGATGGATGTGGCTTGGGACGATTTGATGGCGGTAATCAAACGTGTAGATGTATTGACTATCAATGATGAAGAGGCCCGTCAAATGAGTAAAGAGCATAGCTTGGTAAAGGCGGCTCAAAAGATTTTGAAAATGGGGCCCAAATATTTGATCATCAAAAAGGGTGAGCATGGTGCATTGTTGTTCCATGAAAATCAAGTATTCTTTGCGCCAGCCTTGCCTTTGGAAGAGGTAGTAGACCCAACCGGAGCGGGCGATACCTTTGCAGGAGGTTTTGCTGGTTACTTGGCTAAAACACAAAACTTCTCTTTTGAGAACATGAAGCGAGCAATTATCGTGGGTTCGGCAATGGCCTCTTATACCTGCGAAAAATTTGGTCCAGAGCGTTTGTTGGAAATCAATCAAGACGATATCAACAAGCGTGTGGCTGAATTTGTATCCTTGGTTAATTTTGATATTGAATTGGTATAAATAGCAAAATGAGAAGAAATCACGAAATCGACTATCGCATTTTTGGAGAAGAAATGCAATGTGTGGAGATTGAGCTTGATCCCCAGGAAACGGTGGTGGCTGAGGCTGGAGCGTTTATGTACATGGACGAAGGTATTCAGATGGAAACCATTTTTGGAGATGGTTCAGCACAGAACAACGGCTTTTTCGGAAAGTTGATGAGCGCAGGAAAACGCATGTTGACGGGAGAAAGCTTGTTCATGACGGCCTTTACCCATTTGGGATACAACAAAGCACGCGTGGCTTTTGCTTCGCCTTATCCTGGTCGAATTATTCCCATGGATTTGCAACAAATGGGCGGTAAAGTGATTTGCCAAAAGGATTCTTTTTTGTGTGCAGCCAAGGGCGTTAGTGTGGGGATTGAGTTACAAAAGAAATTGGGAACGGGCTTGTTTGGTGGAGAAGGTTTCATCATGCAAAAATTGGAAGGCGATGGTCTTGCCTTTTGTCATGCTGGAGGCCACATCATCGAGCGTGTTTTGGCTCCAGGAGAGACTTTGCGCGTTGACACAGGTTGTGTAGTGGCTTATACCCAAGAGGTGGATTTTGATATTCAATTTATTGGGGGTATTAAAAACTCATTGTTTGGAGGTGAAGGCTTATTCTATGCCACGTTGAGAGGGCCAGGAAAAGTTTGGTTGCAGACCTTACCCATTTCACGATTGGCCAGTAGAATTCTATCTTATGGTTCAGTGGGAGGAAGAAAAGAAGAAGGAAGTATTTTGGGCGGTTTGGGCAATCTTTTGGACGGAGACGGCATCTGATGCAAGAACCAAAGTTCATTGAGATAGAACAAGCATTGGCGCATTATGCCCAAGGAGAAATTCCGGTGGTTGATGTGCGTTCAGAAAAGGAATTTGAAAAGGGACATATTCCAGGCGCGATTAATGTTCCTCTATTGAATAACACGCACCGCCATTTGGTGGGATGTTGTTACAAAGAGCAAGGACAAGCCAAGGCGATAGAATTGGGTTATGCATTGGTGGGTCCTTTGTTTCCTGAGATTCAGCAAAAGGCATTGGCAGCGACATCCAAGCGAACCATCATCTTGCATTGTTGGCGTGGAGGGTTGCGGAGCAAAATCACAGCGGGATTATTGGCGGAGGTTGGATTTGAAGTGTGGATGGTGAATGGAGGCTACAAAAAGTGGCGCAACACCTGGCTTTCAGAGTTGGGTCGTCACCGTCAACTGCGGGTAGTATCCGGATTAACCGGTTCAGGAAAAACAGGTCTTTTGTACGCATTGAAAGCGAAAGGTCAACAGATGATAGATTTGGAAGGAATTGCCCATCATCGAGGTTCAGCCTTTGGTGGGCTTGGATTGCCAGAACAACCTACACAAGAACAATTTGAGAATGTATTGTGCAAGTCGCTTTGGGAACAACCGTCTGGGACTTTGTACGTTGAGAGTGAAAGTAGGATGATTGGTAGATTGCGAATACCGGATCCCTTTTTTGAACAGATTTTAACCGCTCCGCGAATTGAGGTGAAACGCAGCTATGCTTTTCGAGAGGGCGAGATACTTCGCATTTACGGTGTATTTCCTGGGGAGCAACTCAAAGAAAAGACTTTACAACTGAACAAGCGCATGGGCAGTGAGCAAACCCAAGAGGCGGTAGCGGCATTGGAGAGCGGAGATCGCATCAAGTGGTTGGAAATCTTACTGCATTATTATGACAAGAACTACCTTCATCACCATCAAAAAATCGCGAAGCAAGAGATCAATGTGGTATTAACGCCCAGTGACGACGATGAGGAAGTGGTGGAGCAGATATTGAAATTAGAATGGAACTGAAGCTAACACAGGCGACTACGGCGGGTGGTTGTGGTTGTAAAATATCACCCCAACATTTGCATGAGATTTTGCAAGGTCACCGCAATACAGCAAGTCATCCCCAATTATTGGTAGGCAATGCAGGCAATGATGATGCGGCGGTGATGGTATGGGAAGGGGAAAGTTGTATGATACACACGACCGATTTCTTTTTGCCCATTGTGGATGATCCCTATGATTTTGGACGCATTGCGGCGGCCAATGCATTGAGTGACGTATGGGCCATGGGCGGAAGTCCCGTGATGGCGTTGGCTATTTTGGGTTGGCCTGTCGGTAAATTGGGAACAGCAAGCGCTTCAAGGGTGATGCAAGGAGCAAGAGAGATGTGTGAAAAAGCGGGTGTTGTTTTGGCAGGAGGACACTCCATAGAAACCCAAGAACCATTGTTTGGTTTGTCGGTGACTGGAAAAGTGGACAGGGCGTCTATCAAAGAAAATCATGGTTTATACCCCGGGGATTTTTTGTATTTGACCAAGCCATTGGGATTGGGTGTAATGGCCACCGCGTTAAAAAGAGGACTGGTGGATGCCGAAGGATTTCAGACCGCTTTAGCGAGCATGACCACACTGAACACCTTTGGGGCTGTTGCTGGAAAAATGTCAGGCGTGAGCGCAATGACCGATGTGACAGGTTTTGGATTGGTGGGCCATTTGATGGAAATGCTACAACCCAAAGCGCTGGGCGCTATCCTTGATTTTGAATCCATTCCCATTTTAGAGGCCGCTAAACCATGGATTGAACAAAGCATTTATGCGGACATGGCCATGAAGACCTATTCACGCTTTGCATCGGAAACCAATATTGCAGGCATGGCACAATTGATTCCATTGTTTGATCCACAAACATCAGGGGGATTATTGATTGCCGTTCACCCAGAAAGCGAGGCGCAGTTTTTGACTGAAGCGAGTAAAGCGAATCAAGCGGTATACCGCATTGGAAACTGCACAGAAAAAGGAGAAAAGACCCTTTGGGTCAATGTTTAAATGGGATGATTTTTCCTTTTTGAATTTTAAATCCTTGGATTGCTTTTTCCAATAAGAAGTAATCATCATGGTTGTCGCTGTATGCTTCTATGACCTCCGCATCAGGGAATTTTTGCTCTAGCAGCGCTATTTTATTTTTTCCTCTACAATTGAATCGCCAAACCCATTTGTCTTCCATTTCAATGACAGATGAACCCAGAACCACGGAAATACCCAATTGATTACAGGCCTCTTGTATCATCCAGTCAGGAGAGGCAGACAAGCAAACACATGGGATTTTTTTTTCTTGTAAGGCCTTTAATCGTTCTACAACCAATGGATAAAAATGATTCGGGAATCGCGAAGCCCAGAAACGTTTTAATTCCTCCTGCACTTTTTCTTCGGGCATTTCCATGAGGTAACTCAGAAACAAAGTTTTGAAATGTTCAATAGAAATGGATTTAAACAGATATAAAATAGCGCCCAGCAACTGGATGGTCACAAACCGAAGGCGCAACGGATGTCGCATGTACACAAAGAGGCAGAATTGAATCATGGTATCCTTTCGGTACAATGTTCCATCAAAGTCGAAAACAGCAATTGGTTGTGCCTTAGACATAAAGAATAACGATCAATGATGACATCCAGAGGATGAGATTGATTTGGGTAAAGCGATCTTTAAATAGTAGGGTGGTAGGATCTCCTTCACCATCAAAAGCTTTGAATTGACTGAGTTGAATAAATCTGAAAATCCCCAACACCACAAAAATCGAGGAGTATAGAATTTTATCGGTATGCAATGCCGCTTGAACTTTAACGTCCATTGTGTACAATAGATAGGCAGTGATGGTAATGGTTGCGACAATAAAAATAAATTTATCCAATAAATCTTGGCTGTAGTTGGCCAAAACTGCACGGTGTGCTTCTGCGCCATTTTCGAGCATCACCAGTTCTGATTTTCTTTTGATCAGAATGAGGAAGAGCGCCAAGAAAAAACTCACCACCAAAATCCAAGAGGTGGGATTGACGGCGATGACATAGCAACCCGCCAGGACGCGGAAAACAAAATTTACGGCAACCACAAAGAATTCGATGATATTGATGCGCTTCAAAACAAAGGAGTAGACCAAATTCAAGAGAACATAGACCATGAGAATGGCTACAAATGAGTTGGGTAATTTCGAAAAAATGATGAAGGCTAAAGACCCAATTAAGGTTGCTAGGGCAATGATCAATGCTTTGTTCTTGGAAATTTTTCCGGAAGGAATGGGTCGGAGTTTTTTTCTTGGGTGCAATTTATCTTTTTCAGTATCCACCCAATCATTGATTACATAAATAAATGAGCATGCCAAGGAAAATGCAATGAATGCTATTGCAGCGCGAGAAACCAGGTCCAAATGAAGAAGGTTCAGAGAAAAAACCAATGGAAGAAAAATGAAGCCATTTTTAATCCAACTTTTTACCCGCAATAGTTCCAATAGCGCACTCATGGAACAAAGGTATATTGCCAGCCACTCATTCCGTCAGCGGCAAAAGATTTCCACTGATAATTATCGGTTTTGGTATTGGGATTTATGGTTTGAATGTTCCATTCTTTGAGTCGAGCATCCATTGACCGGATCCAGCCCTTTTTGATGATGAGTGGGTGATCCTGCAATATTTTTTTTTCGGCATGAATGGCCTTTGAACCCTGCTGATTCCAGTTGAAATATTCATAGCCGCATATGCTGAAATTGGTGATCAATCCGAGGGTAAGAATCAAAGAAAATCGTTGAACCCATCGGTTGGTGTCAAGCAATCCAAAAAGTAAAATCCACCCCAAAACAAAAAGAGAATGTGGCGCATATCGGTAGTTCCAAAATTCAGGTTGTATGATTACAATGGCCATCAAGCCCAATAATATCCATGGAAAAATTCCCTTGTAGTGTCTTAATAGCAGAATAATGAGCAGGGGGATAATTAATAGAATAATTTCTGCGGAGAATGGCCCCAGTGCGCCGATTACCATCGGCTGATGCAAACGATAATACAGAAAAGAAGCGCGAATATCTTTCCACTTAAAAAGAGTTTTGGGTTGCGTGGGATGCGTATCAGGAGAGGTGTAAGTGGGATAGCTAAAGGAAGCTAAATTCCATTGTTGGAATCTATTTTTTCCGAAAAAATTCTTGGGGTATTGCACTTCAGCGATACGTTGACCTTCATTGTTTTGGCCCATCAGAGGATAAAAAGGATGGCCCTTTTCTTTCCAATTGCGAACATAGGTACAAGCACCGAAAACACCGACGCCAAGCGCAAATGTCAACCCTGCGGCAACGACTGATTTTTTAAAAATGGATTTGTTTTTAATGCCAATGGCAATAATCAGCATTCCCAGCATCAAGGAGCCATAGACGAGGCCGGTAAACTTGATATTGGATAGGTAGATAAAGGCGAGAATGATACCGGACCATCGAATGGCAGAGTAACCATCGATGAACACATCCGCCAACAGAATGGCTAAAATCAATAGCAAGGAATACAGTTGCCCGTCCACATAAAAGCTCAACGATTGACCCAGCGCTGCGGGAGAAAGTGCCAACATTATAGCGACGATTCCAGCAACAAAAGGCCTTTGCGTCCAGCGGAAAAGCCCTCCCATGGTGATCAGCAATGATGCGGCAAGCCAAAGAAGGTTCGCCATTTTGCTCATTTGGATCCAAGGAAGTAAATCGTAAAATGCTTGTGCCGTAAGCCAGGAAGCTTTGGCGTAGTGATTTACATAATCCGCATTCAAACCAGAGGCTGCCTCATGTGCAATGGGCGCATCCCAAAAAGGATTCCACCCGTCATGCAGCAATAGAATGGCATCTTGGTGATACCATTGACCATCAAAAGAAAGATCATAATAGTAGTCACTGATTAACGCGCTGCTTACAATCATCCCCAACGCCAAGAGGTGACTGGCGCGCGAAAATTTTAATTGTTGGTGTGTCCAAAACACCGTAATCGCAGCAGATATAATCGGTGTGGCTGATGCTCCGGGTAAACCCAGAAGCAGACGCAAACATTGTAAAACAAAGGTGAGGGACAAGAAGATAAATATCCATTGTCCGGAACTTTGAAGAATATGGTAAATCTTGGTTTTCAAAATCATCCCAATGTAAGAAAAATTATGAAAGCCTTGTCACAGAATGTATCTTGGCAACATGCAAAATCATATCAATACAGAAGAGCCTATTGCAACACCGTTTCCGGAGGTGCATGCTTATGTGTTGAATAAATTGGGCGGTCGGATGGATTGTATTGGAAATAGAGGTTCATACCTCAAGGTTTTTCAATCCGCTTTGCATTATTATCTCAATCGAAGACACAAGGCCAAACAGAAGAAAAGACTATTTGATCAATCTTCTTTTTACCATTGGGTATATTTGTTTTTGTTGTCTTGTAAAACCATTTTTCAAAATCGAAAATTGGTTCTAGAAAATATCATCATCGATCCGGGGAGGTTTTTGGACAATGGTGAATCCATCTTTTTTTCAAAAATCATCCACGAGCTTGGAAAAGAAAAAGTTCAGTTATTGGTTCGCAGACCCTCTAACCCCAGCCTTTATTTTGCCTCATTGGCAGAGGGAGAATGCAGAAAGGCCTTGCCATTGGGAAAAGTTTATGCGCAGTGGAAGGACCTGCGCAAAGTGTACTATCAGGCAAAGGGTTCAGGAAAATGGAGCGATGAGGAGTTGCATTATTTGGATTCGTCTTTGCATTCTTATCTTCTGCGCTACATGGCCTGCGTGGGTTCATACGATTCCCAAACAGTGAAGCGTGTATTTTTTACAGTGCATTACATCAATGAGGGTTTTATTGCCGCGATGCGGGATATGGGGATCAAGACCATAGAACTGCAACATGGATTGATCAGCGGAGCGGATTTGTATTACACCTATCCAGAAGAATACCGACCATGGATAGACCGCGCATTTTTCCCTGACTTTTTGTTGATGTATGGAAATCTTTGGTATCAACGATTGCGCAAAGGAATAGAATGGAAGGAAGGGCAACTGTTGGTGATGGGTGATTACACCCACTTGTTTGGCACTAAGGCGCGAACCGCGGCCAAAGAAAACCTTATTATTTTATGCGCACAGAAGTTTTTGTCAGATCAGTATGTAGCTTGGATTCCTCAGATTCAGCATCATTTAAAGAACCACCCAGATTGGAAAATGGTGGTTAAATTGCACCCCTATGAGCCTGTAGTGGATGTTCCCAAATACATGGCGTTGGCCAATGAGCAAACAGAAATTGTGCAATCAGGATCATTGCATGATTGGTTTTCCAGAGCCAAAATTCAGTTGAGTATATACAGCACTACATTCTATGACAGCATCGGATATGATGTAGACAATTTTGCGTTGATGAATACCGGTATTTACGATGCCTATGTCCAAGAGATGATAGACTCCCAAGTGGCAGTGGGCATCGCAGAAGATGAAGACCCCATTGCTGTGTATGAATCAAATCGGGCAAAAGGGGTTTTGTTGGGTGATCGAAAAGAGATTTATGGTGATTGGGATGCGCAAAAGTTCAGGACTTATTTGCGATCGGGAAAGTGGAAATAATCGGATAGATTATTCTTTTTAAAAAATACTTCTGCAGTATCCGTTTGATGGTTTTCAAGGCAACTTAAAATATCCTCCTCCGAAAACAGAGCAATGTTTTTTAATCCAGAGGAAGAAAGCGGAAAAATATATCCTCGCGGTTGAAACAAGATCGTTTTATGTCCGGTCAATAAACGCTCAAAAATCACGGATGACAAGGCTCCAATTCCCCAATGATAATTCTGAAAAGATTGCGCGGAACGCTCTTCTAAATTTCCAAAAGTGAAAGGTGCGTGTAGCTTTTCTTCAAAGTAAGCCTTGGATATGTCCAGGTGTTTTTTTTCCAATGGATGAAGAAAAATGGTCAGACTAAAGCCCTGTTGATTAACCAAACGCGCCAAAATCTGAAGCAATGCTTCTTCGGTATTTTCTAAATTCAAACCATTGTCTGCACGGTTGAGATGATTCCGCAACCATTGACCGTGAGAATAGAAGGCCAAGGATTTTGAAGTGGTCGTGGGTGATTTCCAATTTGGATTTTTTGCAATTGAAGTATCCAGAGACTCCGCAGACCAGTATTTGAGTGACTTATAGAAAATGCTGGTCGAAAATTGTTGTTTGATTTCTTCCAGTTGGTAGGGAGAAGTGATGATCAGTTCATCACACACAAGATGGTGATTGTGCACATACAATGGAATGATAGAAGGGATGTAAAGTACCTTGATTTTCTTTTGAATCAAGCATAAAGAAAGGGCGTTGCTATCAATTTCATAAGGGTGAAAAAAAGAAACCTTCTGGATATTTTCTTTTTCGCAAAGTTGAAGAATAAAAGCCATCTCCATTATTTGGCGAATGACCAAAGCGTAATTGGGTCGATGCGCTGAAAACAAGAAACACCTCAGAGCAATTAGAAAAGCGGCGCAATGCCAAAGTAATCGCTCAAAAAAATCAGATTCAATATGGGGCAATCTAATTTCATCCTTTCCAAGGAAATGGGATACAGAGTGGTTGTCTTGCTGTTGGACATAGGAAAGCGCCTTGGGATCTTTCAGATGATTCCAAGTGACGAGTAGGTGAGGTAAGTTGTTTTTCTGAACAAAAGCGAAGGGTAAGGGAGTTGCGGATTTTTTCCAACCATATCTGTACCATTCTCTAAATCCAATCCAACGATCGGTCTTTGCCGTGGCATCTAATCGATAGGACATATTGTACAACAATGCATGTTGTGCACATTGCATCAAAGGGTTATTCCCACCCGATTTGAGGATGATTCGAAACAATTGAATGACAGAAGAGGCGAGCAAGTCGATCGGAATTTTTACGAAGATAGGTTAACCCGTATCTTTGGCGATGATGGAGCAAAAGAATCAACTGGACTTATTGAATGCTTTACGCGGCATTGCGGCTTGGATGGTGTGTTTATTTCATGCTTCGTTTTTACTCAAAGAATTTTATCCAGGATTGTATCATTTTTTTGACATCGGTCAAGAAGGAGTTTATGTCTTTTTTGTTATCAGTGGTGTTGTTTTGCCTTGGTCTATGGATGCAGGCGGTTACCGATGGAAGAATGCAGATCGATTTTTACTGAAACGCTGGATTCGATTGTATCCGCCTTTTTTGGTTTCGGTGATCATTTGTACGTTTGGGTTTGTGGGATTAAAAGGATTTGCCAATCCTGTTATTTTGCACAAAATGCTCCACAGCGTTTTTTTCACCGCTCCTTTTTTTGGTGAGAAGTGGATCAATGACGTTTACTGGACTCTCTTTGTTGAATTTCAATTCTACATATACCTGGCACTGTTCTTCCCATTGATTGCACATAAAGACCGCACTGTTCGCACTCTTGCGTTATTTGGTGGATTGGCTTTGGCGTTGTTGTCGCAGTTTTTTACCGGTCGTTATGTGAAGCTGGAATTGTTCTTTCACCTTCCTGTTTTCACTTTGGGATATTATCTCTACTTGCGTTTGAAAGGCAGAATAGAAGACCAAGAATTCTGGATGGGTTTGGTTATGACATCTGTAACCGCTTTGTACATCACAGGACATCTGCACGGATTGTCTTATCGCTTGGCAACGGTGGCCATTGCAACCGCATTATTGATTTATTTTGTTCGCAGAAAGATTCCTTATTTGGATGCCTTGGGAGAGGTGTCATATTCGTTTTACCTCACCCATTGGTTTGTGATTTCCATGGCCAATTATTGGTTTTATCAATACGGTAAAACCCCTTCCGGGTCGTTGGTGGTATTTGTGATGATACAAGTGGGGGCCATTGCGTTGGCCGCTTTGTTCTATCGCGTTGTAGAGAAGCCTTCATTGCGATGGACGAAGAAGGTCAAGTACCGTTCTTAAAGCAATTTAAAAGTCATTCGATGGTGCGGCGTGGTGCCGTGCTCAGCAATGGCTGCGCGATGCTCTTTGGTGGGATAACCTTTGTTGACAGACCATTTGTACATGGGAAATTCGCGATCTATTTTTTCCATGTATTCATCACGGTGTGTTTTTGCAAGAATGGAAGCCGCAGCTATGGAGGTGAATTTGCTATCGCCCTTCACCACACATTGGTGAATGATTCCGACATAGGGTTTAAAGCGATTCCCGTCCACCAGGATCAATTCAGGCCGGGTGACCAGTTGGTCTACGCAGCGGTGCATTCCGATAATGGAGGCGTTGAGGATGTTGATTTGATCGATTTCTTCAGCGGATACCGCCACTACCGCCCATTCAATGGCTTCTTTTTCTATGATAGGCCGAAGGAGTTCTCTTTGTTTTTCTGTGAGTTGTTTGGAATCGTTCAAAAGGGGGTGATAAAAGTCGTCTGGTAAAATTACAGCTCCCGCAAATACAGGTCCAGCAAGACATCCGCGCCCGGCTTCATCGCAACCCACCTCCACGTAATTTTCAGAAAATCTATTTTGCAACATGCCCGACAGTTTTTAAAATACTCTCCCAAAGCAGCAGCGCTCCTCGCTCCCAGGTATATCGCGTGAGGATGTCTTTTCTTTCGGATTGCCAAGAGATGCTTTTTGTATCCACTGCCAACAGCTGACTCATTTGCTGAGCGATTTCTTCAACATGGTTTGAATCTGCGTATAAGCAGCAATTTCCACCTATTTCTGGCATGCTCGTGTTTCTCCCCGCCAACACGGGAACATTGCAATGAAGGGCCTCTAAAATCGGAATTCCAAAACCTTCGAAGTGACTTACCATGATTAAGCCGGAGGAATTTTGAAGCAATGGAAAAAGGGCGTCGTGATCAACTCTTCCCAGCCAGGTAACGCCTGCTTGTTTTTCTTGAATTTTTGAATCTTGGAACATGGGCTGTCCTACAATTTTTAATTCAAATTCAGGGTGTTTAGCATGAAAAATTTCAAATGCTTTGAGTGTATTGGGAAGATTTTTTCTCGGGTGTAACGCGCCGATAAAAACAAAATACGGTTGAGTGTCTTCATGGAAGTCTATGAGTGGCGCATCGACACCATTGCACAGTACATCTATTTTATTTTCAGGAGTCGAATAAGATTGCATGAGATCTTTTTTCGAAAATTCACTGACCGTGGCGATACGTGTTGCCTTTTGAATCACAGCGGGGGTGGTTCGATTCCAATACTCCGCGTAGCGTTTGGGCAAAAATGACGGGTGATGAAAAAAGTTGAGGTCATGTATCACGGTCAGTTGAGGACAGGGGCATCGAAGAGAACCGTGTCCATCAGGCGAAACAAAAAGGTCTGCCTGGATTCGTTTCAGTAAAAAAGGAACAGAATAATTGAACCACAAGTCAAACAAAAAAGGTCTGCGGGCGGGTGGAAATAGGGTGTGGTGAACCACATTTTTTCCTTCCGGAATCAAATCCCTTTGGTAATGATCAAACAACAAATGAAATTCATGTTCTGGATGTTGTTCGATGATGCGCTTGACTGTTTCCAGCGTAAAACGGCCGATTCCCTCTAGTTGTTGAGGTTTGAGAAGACGGGTATTGATTGCTATACGCATAAATGAAAAAGCCACGCTAGTGCGTGGCAATTTACTCTATTTTCAATCAAATTATAGACGCTCGATACCTTTGTGACGACGCTCGTCAGAAACGGTTAATTTCTTACGTCCCTTGCGGCGACGCGCGTTCAATACGCCGCGACCTGCAGCATCAGCCATTCTTTTGCGGAATCCGTGTTTGTTACGGCGCTTTGTATTCGAGGGTTGGTAAGTACGTTTCATAATCGTCAAAGTTTTTAAACGGGTGGCAAATATACAATGTTTTCAACAATTTACACTATGGATTTGATTTCTTTTTTTTCAAATCTGATTTTTTTATTGGCTTTTCAAATTTTATCGGAAGTTTTTTACTGATTTTCAATGCTTTACCTTCCACATAACCTTCCCCACCAATTAGTATTTCATCGGAAAAAAGTATAGAAAAGGCACTAGAAAGTACTGCATTGAGGTTGGCTTCTGTTCCTTGAATTTTTAATAAGTATTCATTTTTGGAGTGTTTGGGCACGTGCACAGGCTCTGCCAATCTTACTCGGGTAATTTTTCTTCCCTGCAAAGTCAAGTCGATGTCGGCATCAATAATATCCACGGCAAACCAATTGGGGTTGTCGATGGTGACTTTGATGCTGCCCTTTACTCCTGTTTCTTCCAATTCTTCAAACTCTAATTGACGCACGTTTTCCACCTGGACATCTTTGTAAATGCCACAAGAAGTTAAGCCCACAAAGAGCAGGAGGCAGAGGAATCGGCGCATGAAATTACTTAGCGAAGTTGTCGAAGAAATAAGGGATAGTCTCAATTCCTTTGTAGTAGTTGAACAAGCCGTAATGCTCATTGGGGGAGTGCAAGGCATCGCTGTCCAAACCAAATCCCATCAACACACTTTTCAATCCCAAATCGGATTCAAACATGGCAACGATTGGAATGGATCCACCACCGCGTGTGGGAATGGGCTTTTTGCCGTATGTTTTTTCCATCGCATCGCTGGCTGCCTTATACGCCTTGCTGTCTGTTGGGGTAACCACAGGGTTTCCACCGTGATGAGGACGAACTTCAACACGAACACCTTTGGGCGCAATTTTCATGAAGTGGTTGGTGAATTTTTCTGTGATCTCTTCTTGGGTTTGATGCGGAACCAAACGCATGGAAATTTTTGCATAGGCTTTTGAAGGCAATACGGTCTTTGAACCTTCGCCAATATAACCACCCCAAATTCCGTTGCAATCCAATGTAGGACGTACTCCTGTTCTTTCGATGGTGGTGTAACCGGCTTCACCGTATACGGCTTCGATATTCAAGTCTTTGCAATAATCACTTTCACTGAATGGAGCCAAGTTCAAGGCAGTTCTTTCTTCTGGCGTCAATTCCAAAACATTGTCATAAAAACCGTCGACAGTAATGTGATTGTTTTCGTCATGCAATGAAGCAATCATCTTGGCCAACACATTGATGGGGTTGGCAACTGCGCCGCCGTATACACCACTGTGTAAGTCGCGGTTGGGTCCTGTTACTTCAACTTCCAAATAACTCAAACCGCGTAAGCCGCAGTCGATGCTGGGACAATCATTGGCAATGACACTGGTATCGGAAATCAAAACGATATCGGCTTTCAATCTTTCTTTGTTGTCTCGGCAGAATGGGCCCAAGTTGGAGCTTCCGCATTCTTCTTCCCCTTCAATCATAAATTTAACGTTACAAGGCAGAGAGTTGGTTTTGTTCATGGCTTCAAATGCCTTGACATGCATGAACATCTGTCCTTTGTCATCACATGAACCACGCGCGAAAATGGCACCGTCAGGATGAATTTCTGTTACCTTGATGGTGGGTTCAAAAGGAGGTGTATCCCATAAATCGATAGGGTCTGCTGGTTGCACATCATAATGACCGTAAACCAAAACCGTTGGAAGCGCAGGGTTGATTAATTTTTCGCCATAAACAATCGGATGACCATCTGTAGCACAAACTTCTACATTGTCCGCACCGGCCTCACGTAAGTTTTTAGCTACCAATTCCGCGCATTTCGCGACATCTGCATTGTACGCAGAATCCGCGCTGACACTGGGAATTCTAATCAATTCAAACAATTCGTTTAAGAAACGTTCTTTGTTTTCAAGAATGTATTTTTGAGCTGCTTCCATGGGGTTAAAATTTATGGGCGCAAGATAAAGCTTAGTTCGCACATCACCACGTTATATTTGCCAACGTATGTCACAAGTTTCTTTTGAAAATACTGCCATTGCTTTCAAGGGTAAAGACAATGCTGCGTTGCGTAGATCCTACTGGTTGTTCCGATTGATAGGTAATCCTGGATTGGTGAAGTTGGGGGGTCACATGACGAACATTGCATTGAAAATTAATTTTCCATTGGGCTGGGCCATCAAGAATAACATTTTTGCCCAGTTTTGTGGTGGAGAAACCATCGAGGAGTGTAAGCAATCTGCTGACCGATTGGCACAGTATGGCATAGGCACCATCTTGGATTATTCAGTTGAGGGGAAAGAAAAAGAGTCCGACTTTGATGAAACGGCGGATGAGATTATCCGCACCATCGTGGCTGCCAAAGGCAATCCCAATATTCCGTTTTGTGTTTTCAAGGTAACAGGAGTAGCACGATTTGAGTTGTTAGAAAAGCAGAATGAAGTCATCCGAGGGCATGTTTCAGCGTTGACGGGAGCGGATGCCAGTGAGTGGGAACGCGTGCAAGCCCGTGTGTTGCGCATTTGTGAGGCTGCTTATGAAGCAGACCAAAGGATTTTTATCGATGCGGAAGATTCTTGGATACAGGACGCCATCGATGCATTGTGTCACGAAATGATGGAGAAGTTCAATCAGCGCGCGCCTATTGTTTACAATACCGTACAATTGTACCGTCATGATCGATTGGCATTTTTAAGAAGCGCCCATGCTTGGGCAAGTCAAAAGGGTTTGCATTATGCCGTGAAATTGGTTCGAGGCGCCTACATGGAAAAGGAGGGCAAGCGTGCCGCAGAATTGGGATATCCAAATCCTATTCAGCCCAATAAAGAAGCCACGGACAGAGATTTCAATGCAGGAGTAAAATATTGCTTGGACAATTTGCAAGACATGGCCCTTTGTTGCGGCTCACATAATGAAGAGTCATCTATGCTTTTGGCGCAATGGATGGAAGAAAGAGGCATTGTAAAAAATGACAACCGTGTGGCTTTTGCTCAATTGTTTGGGATGAGTGATCACATCAGTTACAATTTGGCCGATGCCGGATTCAATGTTGTGAAATACCTGCCTTATGGTCCCATCAAAGAAGTGATGCCTTACTTATTGCGTCGCGCGCAGGAGAATACCTCGGTGAAAGGGCAAACGAGCAGGGAGCTGGGATTGATATTGAAGGAGAAGAAGCGGAGAGAGGGTATGAAGGGATGAGGGGATGAGGGGATGAGGGGATGAAGGGATGAGGGGATGAAGAGATGAGGGTATGAAGGGATGAGGGGATGAGGGGATGAGGGGATGAGGGGATGAGAGGAAATTAGGGATTAAATGGTATAATGGGGACAATCTCAATTTTATAGGATCTCGAAATGAGTCCTGGATTAATGCCGGGTTTTCCTTCTGGAATCTCCTGATTCAGTTGTTTGTAATAGTCAACCCAAGCGGGAAAAAAGGTTTTTGTTTTGGGATCTTTGAAGGTCATGGGGTTTAGCTCAAAAAATTCTTTGGAATCATTGGCTTCTTTGAATGCGTCATACAGCAATTCACTGCAATACCAGCTGTTGTTATTCATTAAGAAAACATCGTCGTAAGGCTCACCGATATGGGCTTTGGCTTTCAATGCAGCTTTTGCAACGAGGGGTTGGTATTTTTCCAAAACCCTACCCACCGTGATGTTTTGAATGGATGCAGTATCCCCGCTTCTTGTGAAGAAGTTCTTGATTGAATTTACCTGAACCTTGTCCCCAATAGCCTCCACTACTTTTAAGGTATCATTGATTTTCACCACCATCGCACAGTGAGAAAAATCTTTACCATTTACCCCCTCAGTGACCGTTTCTATGGCATCACACAATTCTCCGCAATTCAAATCTTGAAAGAGCAAGTCACCTTCTTGTAAAGTTGCAAGAGGCTTGTTTGTGATTTGATTGTTGTTTGTTGAATTTGTGCAGCCCCAAAAAAATAGAAGCAGCAAAATCATGGAGAAAGTCGATAAATGCTTGAAATCTCTATATCCAATCATTGAGCGAGTTTTTCAAGCAATTCCTTATCCTCAGATAGAATTTGACGTAAAAAATTAGTCAGTCTTACTTTATCAGTTGTGTGTTGTTCTATACTTAGAATAATATCCATTTGATCACTATATTAACTATTTAAAAAGTGTCTATAATAACAAAATTTAAAAGTTAATTTTCAGGCCTAAACTAGCGCCAACACTGCCAAAGGGTAGTTTTTGTTTTAATTCTTTTTTTGGCGCCGAATCCGTTGGAGAATTACTATTAATATTGTAACTATCAACGAATTTTATTTCATATTGAGAAGAGGTAATATCAACACCGTTGTGAGTAGCTTCTATATACTCACCTTTTTTTGGCGAATACGACATATTATACATGTCAATTTCGCTAAATAAAGATGTATTGGGGCCAATTTTAAAATTAGCGCCGATGCCTGAGTTTAAACCAAATGCTATACCTCCGTTTAATTTCAATTTTGTGTTGTAAACATCTCCTGCTTTATTATTATCAATTTCATAAATTACTGAACCTGAACCAATGACCAATGC
>CALJKR010000042.1 GCA_937974555.1 uncultured Flavobacteriales bacterium
AACTTTCGTTGGTTTCAGGATCGAAATAACGCAATTTTTTTCCGGAGAATTCCTCGTGTTTGCTCAAATCGAAATCCGTGCGACTATGAATTCCTTCGAGCTCTTTGAATCCCATGGGGAAGTTGAACTCAATGTCACAAGCCGCATTGGCGTAATGTGCCAATTTGATGTGGTCATGGAATTTATATTGGTCAGTACCCATGCCCAAAGCGTTGTGCCATTGGATGCGGGTGTCTTTCCAGTAGTTGTACCATTCCATTTCTGTTCCGGGTTTGACAAAGAATTGCATTTCCATTTGTTCAAACTCACGCATCCGGAAAATGAATTGACGTGCGATGATTTCGTTGCGGAAAGCCTTGCCAATTTGAGCGATACCAAATGGAAGTTTCATGCGTCCCGACTTCTGCACGTTGAGGAAGTTTACAAAAATCCCTTGAGCAGTTTCTGGTCGCAAGTAGATAATGCCGGCGTCGCCAGAAACCGCGCCCAATTCTGTTTTAAACATCAGGTTGAATTGACGCACTTCGGTCCAATTGCGTGAACCTGATTCTGGGCAAGCAATTTCACATTCGTCGATGAGGTTTTTTAGCGCTTCAAGATCCGAAGCTTCCAAAGCCGCTTTCATTTTACCATGCACATCGTCAATTTTGGCTTGGCTGCGTAGGACATTGGGGTTGGTGGCGCGGAATTGCTCTTCGTTGAAAGCGTCCCCAAATTTGTTTTTGGCCTTGTCGATTTCCTTTTGGATTTTGGCTTCCGACTTGGCCATGTATTCTTCTAGGAGAACATCTGCACGGTATCTTTTTTTGCTGTCTTTGTTATCAATCAACGGATCATTGAAAGCATCCACGTGTCCGCTGGCTTTCCAAGTAGTGGGATGCATAAAAATCGAAGAGTCGATGCCCACGATATTCTGGTGCATGCGGGTCATGGCCGTCCACCAATAGTTTTTGATATTGTTTTTGAGTTCAGCGCCCAATTGACCGTAGTCATAGGCGGCGCTTAGACCATCATAGATTTCTGATGAGGGAAAAACAAAGCCATACTCCTTGGCATGTGAGATGACTAATTTGAGTTTATCTTCTTGTTGCATGCGGCAAAAGTACGATTGAAAGCCACCAAAACCGAAAGTCAAAAGAATTCAACAACGCCTTGTTGAAATTCTTGGTACTAAAAAACAACATTTTAACACAATAAGGTTATTAACAAGTGTTGATAAGTGTTAGATTTGCGCGCTCTAAATTGGGCTTTGGGTCAAGTGAAAGTTGTTAAAAATGGATTAAATGATTGAAAATAAGCAACTTATTAAAATTGATTTTTAACATTTAAAAATGTAACCAAAGTCACTTTTTGGCGTAGAAGACCTCAGAAATTATAGAAACATGAAGAAAAGAACGAGTAAAAATTGGTTAATGCACATGGCCAAAGTTAGTATTTGGTTAGTGATGTGTTTGTTTTTCAATTTTAATTTGAGATCCCAGACTACTTATGTATCGGAAGGATTTAACAACTCACTTACTCAATTTTCTGTTACCAATGGTACTGCGGCTTATCGCACAGGGAATAGTGGAACAGGAGATCGTCCTGCCTCCAGTCCCTATGCCTTCGAAGGCACACACGGATTTTCGTGTGTAAATACTTCAATAACATTACAATCCAATGTAATCAACACTCAGGGAATTTGTGGGGCGATTTTATCATTTGATTTGGCAGCATTTTCTTTGGGAACTACCACCAATGGTTTAGATGGAACAGACGTAGTTCGTGTGGACATAAGTCCTGATAACGGGACCAATTATTACCGAACATTGGATATCAATGGAAATGGCAATGCTTTCTGGGCTTACAGTGCTACAGGCGTAGCCTCGACAGCTTATGATGGTAATGCAACGGCGGTTGTGTTTGCTCCCGGTGGAGGTGGGTCAAGAACCACCGACGGTTACAGTACCGTTCAAATCACCAATTTGCCTAATGTTGCCCAACTTTTGGTGAGAATATACTTGACCAATAATTCAGGTTCTGAAGGTTGGTTGGTAGATGATTTTAAAATACAAGGCAACCCACCTTCAGCCATGGCCACTTCGCCGGCTGTCAGATGTACACCAGGGACATTAACATTAGGAGCAACGGCAGATGGTTGTGGGATGACACCTACCATAGCTTGGTATGCTAATTCGACTGGAGGAACATCTCTCCAATCTAACACAACAAATCCTTCAAGTTTCACAACGCCAAGTATAAATGCTACTACAAGTTACTATGTAGAACAGCAGTACAACGTAGGGTTGGGAGTTGGAACAAATACAGGAAATGTTACAACGACGGGTGTTGGTGTTGCTTTCAATGTGCATACTGCTTTTACATTGAATTCATTGGTTATTCGCACGAGAAAGTCATCCAATGCTGATGGCTCTTTAACTGTGTTGATCAAGAACAGCATAGGCACTGTGGTTAGCACACATAATTTGGTTGTTCCTGGTGTTTCTGGAAATAATAATAATGTCACTTATAATATAGGCTATGCTTTTTCCCCGGGGATTTACACCATGGAAGTATCGGCGATGAGTGCCAATATTTCGCGGGTTTATTTTACTGCTGGAGTTGCTTATCCTTTGAATTATGGAGTGGTTAGTTTCACTGGCAATGTTGGCAACGGAGCGGGATCATATAATTACTTTTATGACTGGAATATTTCTCTTCCTCGTCAAGAGGTGGTAGCAACTATTGGTTCCAATGTTACTCCCTCAGTGAGCATTACATCCAGTGATGCAGACAACAGCATTTGCTCTGGCACAAGTGTAACTTTCACAGCAACACCCATTAATGGAGGATCAGCTCCTTCTTATCAATGGAAGTTAAATGGCGCCAATGTGGGTACCAATAGTACAACCTACATCAACTCAGCCTTGGCAAACAGTGATGTTGTAACGGTTGTAATGACTGCCAATAACGCATGTCAAACTTCTGCTACAGCCAATGGCAATTCTATTACCACGTTCGTTTCCAATACGGTGAGTCCGTCCGTTTCTATTGTATCCAATGATGCGGATAATTTTGTTTGTAATGGAACATCTGTGACCTTCACTGCAACAGCTACCAATGGTGGATCATCACCAACCTATCATTGGAAAGTCAATGGCAGCGCTGTAGGAACATCTTCAACATCGTATTCAAGCAACGCACTAGTAGATGGAGATATTGTAACAGTAGAAATGACGGCTAACAATAGCTGTCAAACACAATCTTTGACAGTTAGCAATAGCATTACCATAGGTGTGGGGGCAATAACGAATCCTATTGTCGTTTTGCAATCCAGTGATTTGGACAATTCGGTTTGTCAAGGGGGGGCAATTACCTATACTGCCGTTCCTACCAATGGTGGATCAGCTCCTTCCTACCAGTGGGTACTGAATGGCAATAATGTCGGAACCAATTCACCCACATTCAACAATGCAGTCACCGCCAACCAAGTTGTAAGTGTAATCATGACTTCCAATTATGAGTGTCAAACCAGTAACACTGCCACTTCTAACACCATCAGCACCATTGTAAATCCAATGCTATCGCCTTCCGTTACAGTCACATCGAGTGATGCAGACAATGCCATTTGTGCGGGTGAATTGGTGACATTTACTGCCACTCCTACCAATGGAGGACCAGCGCCTTCTTATCAATGGAAATTGAATGGTGCCAATGTGGGAACCAATGCGTCAACTTACGCAACATCAACATTGCCCAATAATGGAACTGTATCCGTTGTAATGACGGCCAATAATGAATGTCAATTTACACCAACGGCCAATGGCAACAATATCAATACTTCTGTTACCAACAATGTAACTCCAAGTGTTGTTATTGCTTCTCCATTTGCGACCAATTCAGGAAATGCAACTTGGGCCATGACTACTGTCAATGCCACCAACGTTGCCAATGTTAGCATTTCAGCTTTAACCCAAAACAACAACAATGGCACAACCACGATGTTGGTGAACAACTCAAATTCTGCGGGATACACCGGAGCATCTGGTGGAAATAATGCCGCGGCAGCTGTTCAAAATGGAGCTTTCAATGTTTCCACTTCTACTTATTTTCAATTCGTAGTGACACCATCTCCTACATACACTTTTACTATTTCAAATATTAGTTTTGGAACAAGAAGTACAGCCACGGGTCCTTTAAGCTATGCTTTGCGCTCAAGCTTAGACAACTACGCGTCTGATATTTTCACAGGAAGCATTACCAACAACAGCACATGGATATTGAAATCACATGCGCCAACAACGGGTAACGTAAGCGGAATTGGTCAAGCGGTGACCTATCGTTTGTATGCGTATGGAGGAACAGGCGGGACCATCAATAATGCCAATTGGAGAGTAGATGATTTGGTAGTATCGTTTGTGAATGCCCAGTCCATTTGTGAAGGTACCAGCGCAACTTTTACAGCCAATCCAACCAATGGTGGAAATCCAACTTATAATTGGAGCGTGAATGGTATATCTAATGGTGTTACTTCTTCATCTTGGACTACATCCAGTTTAAATCAAGGTGATGTAATTGGTGTAACCATGACAGCCGACAACACTTGTCAAACGGTGTCAACGGCATCCAATGTAGTCACTGCTCTGATAAATGCGGTTTTGACACCCTCTGTTTCTATAGTTTCTTCATTGGGCAATTCAACAGGATGCTTGGGAGCATCAATCACTTTCACTGCGTCGCCAAATAATGGAGGAACAGTGCCAACCTATCAATGGAAATTGAATGGTGTAAATGTGGGGACAAACAATGTTACTTATTCCAATGCTAACTTAATGGTGGGTGATGCAATTTCATGTCAAATGACGGCAAACAATGCCTGTCAAACTTCTGCTTTGGTAACTTCTAATTCTATAACACCTCAATTTGCTCCAACTATTTTAACAACAACTTCAGCATCTAACTGTGGTCCTGCTGCTTTGACTTTAAGTGCTACTAGCTCTTGTGGGTTGCCTGGGGCAACAACGGAGTGGTTTGCAAACGCTTCTGGCGGTGCAGTATTGGGAACGGGAAGTTCATTTACGACCCCGGTTTTAAGTACAACAACAAATTACTATGTAGAGGAGAATTTCATAGCGGGTGAAATCACTTATGGAGCCAGCAGTTCCGGAACTTTTGATCGAGGATTGCAGTTTGATTTGATAGCAGATATTGTTTTAAATGCAGTCAACATTCAAACCAATGGTGCTTGTAATGTTACCATTCAGTTGTGGAATAGCACTATCAATGCTCCTTTGGTCATTGCCGGTAATACCTATTCTATTACGAGAACATTGGTGAATGGGGGAAATACGGTTGCAATAGGATGGAATATTCCTGCAGGAAATGGATATAGAATTGTGGTCACCAATATCACAGCGGGTAGAAATCTAACCCGAACTACCACCTATGTGTTTCCAAAAATTTTACCTGGCGTAGGAGAGATAATTGGAAACGTTGATACAGGTGGGGCAGATCGATACAATTATTTTTATAATTGGGATTATAGTACAATCCGACAACAAGCAACTGCAACGATTGTAAATCCAGTTACTCCGGCTGTTGCGGTTATCTCAAGTGATCCCGACAACAGCATCTGTGCTGGAACGAGCGTGACTTTCACAGCCACTCCAACGAATGGTGGAACGACCCCGGCTTACCAATGGAAACTGAACGGAAACAGTGTTGGATCCAACATTGCGACTTACAGCAACAGTGCATTGTCTAACAACGATGTTGTAACCGTTGTTATGACTGCTAACAACACTTGTCAAACGATTTCAAGCGTTAACGCAAATAGTATTTCTACTGCGGTGTTGTCTAATGCTAACTACTATTTGGATGAGGATGGTGATACTTATGGAGAGACATCTACGTTGGTAACAACCTGTATCCAACCTGCAGGTTACACTACTGAACCAGGCGATTGTGATGATGAAAACTCAGATGCTTATCCTTTTAACTTGGAGGTATGTAATGCTTCTGATGATGATTGTGATGGCGTTACTGACAATGGAATATCTACGTTTACTTTTTATGCGGATTTGGACGAAGACGGATATGGATCCAACACAGCTTCGATTGTTTCTTGCGATTATGTCGCTGGATATATCATGAGCAATGGGGATTGCAATGACGCCAATGCCAGTGTAAATCCCTTGGCTTTGGAATTGTGCTCTACGTCGTATGATGATGATTGCGATGGTTGGGTAAATGAGTCATGTAACTTGACCAATGATGATCCTTTGTTTTCTAATTTAATTATTCCATCTACTTCTTTGGTTAACTGTAATACGGTAACCGGAAATCTGGGCGGAGCTTCACCCAGCACGCAAGTGGGCATTGAAACCTTGACTGGAAACAACCCAGATGTTTGGTTCTATTTTACGGCCAGTTCTCCCGGTGTTACCATCCGTTGTATTCCAAACAACGATGTGAAATTGGAATTGAGAACAGGTGCAGGCGCATTGCTAAAATCATCGGATGCGATGGCAGGTGTAGGAGATGAGTATTTGAATTTTGGTGAATTGACAACCGGTGGACAATACTACGTTCGCATAATTCAGCAAGACAGCCCATCTCTGGGTGGCGCTTTCAGTCTCTGCACAAGAAGAATAACCTCTTCAGGTAATTTGAACTATACCAATTCCATTTTGTACGATTCAGGGTGCGATATAGTTTACGCCAGCAGCATCACAGGATCTACTACTTGCAGTATCCAATTGACACCCATTGCACCAACTGGAGGTGCTGTAATATCAGCAACTGGTTCAAGCATTCCATTGGCTAATTTCACTGGAACGGGTGGCGAGAAATTCCAATACAATACCACTTACCAGGCTTTGATTACTCTTGGATTTACTTTGCCAACCGGCAACGGAGGAACAGAGATCATTCAAGTTTCAAGAGTCTCTGACAATAACTTGGTGGTGCAGCAACATCAGGAATTGGATTTGGGTTCAGTGCATTCATGCCCCAACCGGGTGAGCATTGGGGGAATAATCAGGGCCAATTTGTGGTTGTGTGATGCGGTTCGTTATCAATGGAAATTTGAGAAAACCGTTAACGGAGTGGTTCAATTGGTAAATGGAAACCCAGTAATCATTGAAGTATTGGGTCCATTGGGAACCAGAGATTTTGTACCAACCGCTTTGATGGGATTCACAGCAGGGTCAGAATGGAGAGTTCAGGTTCGTCCGATTTTTGCCAACAATGTCGTGGGATCATACGGAACCAATTATCAATGTATGAAGTTCAAAGGAACAGCAGCAGCCATGCCGACTGTGCAGGAAGATGAAGCGTCGGAGAAGTCATTGGCTGAGGATGAAGCGCTGGATTTGGTGCTGTATCCCAATCCGTCAGGAAGAGCGAGTGTGCGATTAAGTTGGAGCAAACAAGACGATTTGGAATCTGAAGTTGTTGTAAGGGACATGCAAGGAAGAGTGATCACCCGGATTGAAAATATCCAAGGCAATCTGATTGAATTGAATGGAAGTAGCTTGTCTGGTGGAATGTACTCTGTGGAATGGAAATCGGGTACACAGACACAACGACTAAGGTGGTTGGTTCAATAATCAGCTGACAATAAATAAAAAAGGGATGATTTCATCCCTTTTTTTATTTGATTTGATTTACTTTTATATGATTAACCAAACCGATTTTATGAAGCAGATATCCAAATTTTTATCGCTCGTTTTTGTGTTGTGTTTTATGCAGTCCTATGCGCAGATGTACCGCACGGTTGCCAGCGGAAGTTGGACAACCTTATCTACATGGGAATCCAGCTCAAATGGTGGACTTAGTTGGGCAGCAGCCACAGCCTCTCCCACCAGCGCCAGTGGGACTATTCAAATTTTGAATGGCCACACGGTAACAGCTACTACGGTTACCGTCGATCAATTGACAATCGAAAGCGGAGGAACATTGAGTATTGCTACCGGCATTACCGTTACCATTGCCAACGCTGCAGATGCAATAGACTGTAGTGTTTTGGGTACCATATCAAACGCAGGGACCATCACGCCCACGGGAAACGTGACCATTGGAAATGGAGGAAAATATGTTCACGCAGCCAGCGGAGGTCCTGTAGCAACTTGCACTTGGGCCACGGGTTCCACATGTGAATTTACAGGATTTACTTCTGGAGCCATGCCAAGCAACTTGACTCAAAACTATTATAACTTGACTTGGAATTGTGCTTCTCAAACGGGAGCTGCAAACTTTGCGGGAGCCGTTGCAACGGTGAACGGTACTTTCAATGTTAAAAATACCGGAACCTCAGAGTTAAGATTAACGGGGGCTACAAATTTGGCTATCAGTATCGCTGGTGATTTCATCATTGGAGGAAATACAGTTGGGGGAAATTGCAATGTAGATATCTGCACAGGAGCTGCTGCCTCAGCATTTGTTTTTCTCAAGGGAAGCTTAATTATTTCAGCGGGACGATTGGCTTGCACCAATACCGCCAATCAACGATTTGTGTATTTCGAATCCAACTTGGGTAATATTCAAGACATCAATATCACAACATCAGTAGTCGCTTTTCCACATGCTTTTGATTTTGCAGTTACCACCAGCAATGGATCTAAAGTGCGTCTTTTGTCCAATGTAACTTCAACTGGAAATTTGGAATGCAGTGCAGGTTCTACTTTGGATTTCCAAACTTTTGTATGGGATGGTGCCCAGTTGACTGGAAAGACATTTTATGCGTGGTCAGGTGCCCATTTGATTTCTGCCAATACCAGTACAGTAGGTGCTTTTAATACAACAGGCGCCAATGGTTCCATTCAATTATCCGGAACCAGAACTTTTAGTGGTGCGCACTTTACATTCAATGGCACAGCAGCGCAGAAGACGGGTTCTGGTGTTACTACAATTGGAAATTTAACCATAAACAACGTGGGCTCCACGGTTAGTTTGACCAATGGATGCACCATGTCTGGAATATTGACATTGACCAGTGGTAAATTGATTTTGGGTAACAACACATTGACCATGACCAACAATTCTCCTTCCGCGGTTGTTGGGGGATCTGTTGATGCGCACGTCATTACAGGGGATCCATTTTTATCGGCAACTTTGGGCAAGTTTGCACGTGCCATTACCTCTACCACGTTCCCAGCTACTTATGTTTTTCCAGTTGGAAATAACACGGGGTATATGCCCATGAGGCTTACTTTCTCGGCCAATAGTACTGCACGAAATGTGACCGTTTATGCCATGAATGGGACACAATCCAGTGTCTCCTCTTCTCCCAGTTACCTTTCCAATCGTTACTGGATTACCGATCTTTCAACCACCACTGGAACTTATTCTTATTCTGCCGTTTTTGAGTTCCCGGCTGTAGACGTGGTGGGTGGATTTTCTTCGCTTCAATTGTACAAAGCAAGTACATCATGGACCGATACGGGTTCTTCTGCCACTGCAACCAGTGTTACCTCCAGTGCTCTGACCAGTGCCTCTGCACCGTTGTCGGGCAGCGCCACTTGGACGGCAAAAGGAACTACCTCTGGGACCAGTCCTCAAACCATCACTTTTGGTGCATTGTCGGCAGTGACCTACGGTGACCCCTCGTTTACATTGGGCGCAACGGCATCTTCAGGATTAGCAGTAACGTATACCAGTTCCAATACGGCAGTAGCCACCATTTCAGGAAGTACCGTGACCATTGTAGGAGTTGGAACAACCACCATTACCGCTTCTCAAGCGGGTGACGCTTCATATTCTGCAGCCACACCGGTGACTCAGTCACTTGTGGTGAATCCAAAAACATTGACTGTGTCTGGAGCAGTGGCACAAAACAAGGTGTATGACGGAAACAATACCGCAACATTTACAGGCGCCACTTTGGTCGGAGTGGTTGGATCGGATGCGGTTACATTAACGAGTGCAGGAACGTTTAATACGATAAACGTTGCCACGGGAATCGGGATAACACCCAACTTTTATATTTCAGGAGCACAGTCCGGAAATTATACTTTGACACAACCCTCGGGATTGTCAGCCAATATCACCCAAGCCTCCCAGACCATCACCTTTGGCCCATTGACTGCCGTTAGTTATGGAGGTGCGAATTTTAATTTAACAGGGACGGCTTCTTCTGGGTTGACCGTTTCTTACACCAGTTCAAACACCTCAGTAGCCACTGTTTCAGGAAATACAGTGACCATCGTCGGAGTAGGCTCAACCACCATCACAGCTTCTCAAGCAGGGAATACAAACGTGGCTCCTGCTACCAATGTGACGCAAACATTGACTGTCAATCAAGCATCACAAACCATCACATTTGCAGCATTACCCAACAAGCTACTGACCGATGCTCCATTTGCATTGACCGCCACAGCGAGCTCAGGTTTGACGGTGACATATACCTCTTCCAATACCGCTGTCGCTACGGTATCAGGAAACACAGTAACCATCGTCGGATTGGGTTCAACCAATATCACAGCAAGCCAGTCTGGGAATGCCAATTATGCTGCGGCTACATCTGTCATTCAAGCACAAGTGGTTTCCGCACCAGGCTTGGTTTGGTTCAATACCAGCGCGCTTCCAGGTGGGGTGAATAATTTTGGAACCTCACCCTATACAGCAAGTACCGCCGCCAATGTCACAAGTACTGGTTTAATCAGAGGGGCCGGTGTGAGTACAACGGCAACTGCTGCTGCACGAGGTTGGGGTGGTGTGAATTGGAGCCAATCGCTCACCGCAGATTTGGCATCAACTTCCTTTATCACCTTTGATGTGAACGTAGCAGCAGGTTACAAAATGGATCTTTTGGAAGTTTCTCCTTTTGCCTATCGACGATCTGCAAGCGGCCCTTCTCAAGCATTATTCCAATATTCATTGGATGGAGGTGTGAACTATACTACAATTTCGACATTGAGCTTTACCAACTCCGGAACCACGGGAGCGGTATTAGGGGCTATTGATCTTTCTACAATTTCTGCTTTGCAGAATTTGTACAATTGTACAACTGTTAAGTTTAAAATATTACCGTTTGGCGCTACGGCGGCTGGAGGAACATTTTATATTTACGATGTAAACAACTCTACAGCTGCAGATCTTTCATTGAATGGTGTATTGACCGCGTTGAGTGGCACCCCAACTGTTTCAATTACAAGTTCGGATGCGGACCAAGTGATTTGTAGTGGGGAATCGATAACCTTTACTGCCAGTGCATCAGCTACCACATCTGTTACTTACCAATGGAAAAAGGATGGCGTAATTATTTCAGGAGCTACTGCTTCAACTTATACGACAACCACACTGACCAGCGGAAACATCACTTGTGATATCAACGCATGCGGACAAACGGCCGGTTCAAATGCCATATATACCACTGTGATGGGTACGCCAACCATGACTTTCTCTTCTGGTTCAGGAGCTACAGTGTGTTCAGGTACCTCGCCCACTTTTACAGCTACCGGGGCCAATAGTTATCAGTTCTTTGTGAATGGTACGGCACAAGGTTCCCCTTCATCGAGTGCCACATTTACTCCCTCGACCCCGCTATCAGGTGGAGACCAGGTTTGCGTTAGAGGATACAATGCCCTGCCTTTTACCATCGACGGAGATCTTTCAGATTCATATTGGGGAGCGGCTTTGGCTAATTCTAATGTAGGTCCTGCTGCCAGTGGCTTTGGTGCCAATCGATTGGATGCGCTTTATTTGCGAAATGGAATGGGTTATTTGTTTGGAGGAATAGCTGGAAGCCTAGAAAATAGTTCAGGCAACAAAGTATTGTTATTTATTGATTGTAATTCTGGGGGATTCAATGCCCTTTCTTCATGGACATCTCGAAGCAATTCTCCTTATTATTCCATTCAAAATTTGAATGGCGGAATTCAGTTTGACAATGGCTTTGAACCCGATTATATCATGGGAATCAATATTGCCAGCAATGTATTGTACTTCGATTTGTACAACATGCAAACCAACACCAATACTTATTTGGGTGCAAGTAATACGGGGACTATGTATGCATATCAATCCAATACAGCTACCGGCGATTTTACCAAAGGCTTTGAATTTAGCATTCCGATGAATTTATTGGGCACACCTTCAGGTTCTTTAAAGGTGATGGCCATGTTGGTGAATGATCCTGGTGCTGGCAATGCAACTTTTTTGAGTAATCAGTTTTTAAGCAGGGCCAATAATGGAGAAGGAAACTATGGCAGTGGGGCAGTAAACTTCAATGCTGCATCGCCTAATCCTGTAAATTATAGTGTTATTCAAGATTGTTATACAGAACAATGTATGTCTGTGGTGCAAAGCGTTACCCCCAGTGTTTCGATTGTATCTGATGATGCGGACAACAGTATTTGTCAAGGCGATTTGGTCACGTTTACGGCTACACCAACCAATGGTGGAACTGGAGCGTCATATCAATGGAAAATTAATGGTAGTGATGTGGGTTCCAATGTTTCGACATTGGGTACAACTACTTTGTCGAACAATGATGTTGTAAGTGTGGTTATGACAGCCAATAACGCCTGTCAAACGCAAAATACAGCGACATCTAATTCCGTTTCGACCACTGTAAATACGGTGTATACCCCAACCATATCTGTAGCAAGTGATTTGTCAGGTAATGTAATTTGTGCTGCTTCAAATCCAACCGTAACTTTTACGGCAACTGTGACTTCTGGCGGAACAACACCAAGTTATCAGTGGAAAAAGAATGGGGTTAATGTGGGAACCAATTCAAACACCTATTCCGCTTCGGGATGGAATGGTGGTGATCAAATTACATGTGTTTTAACGGCCAACAATGTCTGTCAAACGGCATCAACAGTCAACAGCAATACCATTACTTTAACGGCCGCTGCGTTGACTACATATTATTTGGATGCCGATGCTGATGGGTTTGGAAATTTGGCCATGGATAGTGCTTCTTGTATTGCCCTTTCTGGGTATGTAACCAACAGTACCGATTGCAATGATGCATCGTCATTGATAAACCCCAATGCCACAGAAATTTGCAATGGCGTGGATGATGATTGTGATTCAAGTGTTGATGAAGGTGTTCAAGTAACGCCCAGTGTTTCAATAACCAGTGATGATGCGGATGCCAGCATCTGTTCAGGTACGACAGTTGTCTTTACAGCAACTGCTACCCAAGGGGGATCGGCCCCCGATTATCAATGGAAATTAAATGGTTCTAATGTGGGGGGTAACACTTCTACATACACCACCGGTGGACTCCAAAATGGCGATGTCGTATCTTTGGTATTGACGGCCAACAATCTTTGTCAGACTTCGCCTACTGCCAATTCAAATTCAATTTCTTTTGTAGTAAATGTCAATGAAGTGTCCAGTGTGGCTATCTCCAGTGATTTAACTGGGAATACACTTTGCGGCAGTGCTAATGTTCAGTTTACGGCTACCCCAAGCAACGCAGGCACATCACCTGTGTATCAATGGAAATTGAATGGAAATAACGTAGGATCAAACGCAACAAGTTACACTTTAAACGGAGCCGTTGCTGGTGATCAAATTGTGGTTGTCATGTCAACATTCCATGCTTGTCAAGTTTCGTCAACCCACAATTCAAATACCCTAACGTTGACTTCAGCAAGCACCAATTCTTATTACTTGGATGCTGACGCAGATGGGTATGGAAATCCGTCTTCCTTGGTTACAGATTGCGCTACTCCTGTAGGTTATATTACCCAGGCAGGTGACTGCAATGATGCCGATTCAGGAATTAATCCCGATGCCTTGGAAATTTGCAATGGTATAGATGACAATTGCAATAACCAGTCAGAGGAAGGATTAATCTTTTTAAATTTTTATTTGGATAATGATGGCGATGGTTATGGGGCCATCAGTAGTGTTCAATCCGCATGTGACGTAATTTCTGGATACATGATGGTGGGTGGTGATTGCAATGATGTCAATGTCAACATTCATCCTGGAGCTACAGAATTGTGCTCCAACAGTATTGATGATGATTGCGATGGATTAATCAATGAGGTTTGTCTTCCAGGCAATGATGAACCCCAGTATGCTTCCAATGCCATTCCTTCCATCAATCTAACATCTTGTAATACCTATACAGGAACCCTATTGGCTTGTACGCCATCACCTGCAATGAATGGTACGTGGACTTCAGGACCGGATGTTTGGTATTATTTCACAGCCAATGGACCTGGTGTTACAATCCGCTGCACACCTGCCTCCAATGATGTTGCGTTGGAATTAAGAACATATAGTGGAGATTTATTGAAAACGGCGAACGCCGTGGCAGGAGTGTCCGATGAGTATTTGAATTATGGAAATTTGAACATCGGGCAACAATATTATTTGCGTGTTAGAAATGCCAATTCGGCTCAGGTAGGAGGTAATTTTAGTTTGTGCCTCAGAAGATTAACAGGGGCAGGTAATTTGAATTACACCAATTCCATTATTTACGACACCGGTTGCGACATGGTATATGCAACCAACACGACAGGATCAACCAGTTGCAGTATACAATTAACCCCTGTATCTCCTGCAGGCGGACCAGCTTTGACGGGATATGGGTCGACAGTTATGTTGGCCAATTTTACTGGGGCTAATGGAGAGAAGGTGCAATACAACACCGTGTATTCTGCGACCATTAATCTTACTTATGCGCTACCCATAGGTGGCGGAGGAACCGAAAATGTGGTGGTTGGGAGAGTAACCGATAATCAGTTGAATGTTGTGTCACATGTTGATTTGGACTTGGGATCGGTTCATGCTTGCCCCAACCGAGTGGTTATTGGGGGATTAGTAAGAGCCAATATCTGGATGTGCGATGCGGTGAAGTATCAATGGAAATTTGAGCGAATGTTAAATGGCGTTCCTTATTTATCCAATGGAAATCCAGTAGTCATCGAGGCTTTTGGAGCCAATGGTACCCGAGATTTTTATTTGTACGGGAATTTGGGATTTGCAGCAGGAACAGAGTGGAGGGTTCAGATACGGCCTATTTTCGCCAATGGTGTTGTGGGTAGTTATGGAACCAATTACCAATGCATGATATTCAAAGGAACCCTAGCGGCAATGCCAATGGTAGGGGGAGAAGAAGAAATAGCCCACGAAAAGAATTTAGAGTCGATGGGTGTTGACCCCGTTTTATACCCCAATCCATCTAGGACTGGAACTTTCAGAATAGATTGGTCCAATCAAGAAGAGTTGGAAACCACATTGGAGATCTGGGACAGCCAAGGAAGGAAAGTAGGAGCGTGGAGATGGGAAGAGTTAAATGGCCATCAAGTGAATGGTAGTCATTGGGAATCAGGGGTCTATCAGGTAAGGGTAACTCGAGGAAAGACCACTCACTGGATGAGATGGATGAAAATGTAATTGAAAACGGGGCATTGCCCCGTTTTTATTTGGTAAAATTAGATTCATGTTAAAGTAGCAATTCCTTTAGATAAAAATCATTTGGTTTAGAATGGTTTAGGTTAAATTTGTCGACCTATAAAAACCATATGAAAAACCAAACTTTGATGAACAAAGGACTCAGCATTATGATGATAATGTTGGGCTTCCTCGTAGTGCAAAACAGTTGGTCTCAGACGTATTTTGATATGTCTGCGTCCAATTATTCGCAAACATTTACCGCATGGTCGGGCTATCCAACAGAGTGGAATGGAAATGCGATTAATGCCACAGGCGTTATTCCATCTGCCACCCGCTTAACGGCAGCCACTACTACTTTGGCCGTTTCTGGAACGGGCGCAGGCGCAGGATATGACGCAGCAAGCAGTACCAAATTGATTTTGTTGGCAACTGGTGCTACGGACAACACCTCTGCTGTTGCAGCCGATTTGAATTTGAATATGTCCATGAGAAATGCTGGGAATTTGACTTTTGATGCGGCTACCGTTTTCAATGGAACAGGTGATCGTATTTCGAACTTGCGCGTTTATTACACCATCAACAATTCCACTTGGACAGAAATCACGGGAACCAATTTGCCTTATTCAGCAAAGAACAATGTTGCAGGCTCGGCCTCTATCAGTGTTTCGCTACCCAGTGCAATCAGTAACCAAGCCCAAGTCAAATTGCGTTTCTATTGTCACAACAGTGGTGGAACAGGAAGTACTACGGGGTCACGTCCCAAAATCAGTATCGATAATGTTGCTGTTACTTCTACAATGCAAGTTGCGCCGTCCGTATTTTACAGTCAATCATTGACCAATTTTAGCACGACGCAAGGAACTCCTTCAGCGGCACAAACCTTTACCGTTAGTGGTTCGGATTTGTGGACTTTTGTTACAGTTTCCGCTCCAGCAGGATATGAAATCTCATTGTCTCCTTCTTCAGGGTATACCTCTTCATTGAATTTGAATCCAACCGGAAGTACATTGCCTTCTACCACCATCTACATTCGTCTTACTGGAGCTTCAATCGGACAATTTATTGGAACAGTGGACATGACTTCAACCGGTTCAGGCAATCCGCAATTTGTTACACCCGATGGACAGGTTGTAGCCGCTGCCGGTATCGATCAAACCATTTCTTTTGGGGTTCTTCCTGGTGTAACCTATGGAGATTTGCCATTGTCATTGAATGCAACGGCAACTTCTGGGTTGGCGGTGACCTATTCATCTTCTAATACTTCTGTTGTAACTGTTTCTGGTACCACTTTGACCATTGTTGGTGTGGGAAGCGCATCCATTACCGCATCTCAATCAGGTGATGCAACCTACAATCCTGCGCCAGATGTGGTTCGCGGAATTATTGTTTCGCCAAAATCATTGACCGTTTCTAATGCAGCTGCTTCTGACAAAGTGTTTAATAACAGCAGTGCAGCGGTTATCACGGGTACATTGTCCGGTGTTGTAGGAAGTGACGATGTTGCTTTAAACGGAGCCGGTACCTTTGCGGATTTGAATGTGGCCAATGGCATAGCAGTTACTGCGGCATGCACGCTGACAGGAACCACAGCAGGAAATTACACACTGATTCAACCAACAGGATTGACAGCCAATATCACAGCGGCCAATGCTACCATAACTTTCAATGCAATTCCAACTTATAGTACGGCCAACACGACATTCACTTTGAATGCCACAGCCAGTTCGGGTGCTGCTGTATCTTATACGAGTTCAAACACATCTGTGGCCACTGTTGCCGGAAACGTGGTAACCATTGTTGCAGCGGGTACATCGGTCATTACAGCCTCAGCTGCTGCAACTACCAATTACAACGCACCTTCAGATGCTACGCAAACTTTGACCGTGACATCGGCATTGATGGCGTTTGATTTCTTTGGAATGAACAACGTAGCTACGGCTAACCCCACTTATGTATTGCCCGGTATGTTGCCAGCGGCATCACAGCCTATGACAAGAGGAGCGGGTGCTGCAAGTAGCTCAGCAGCCAATTCTTTCAGAACAGTAGGATTCCAAAACAATGGAATTGCCACGACAAACACGGATTATTTTCAATTTACAGTAACTGCAAATCCAGGTTTGGGATTGAATTTCACCAGTATTGATGCACGTTACGCAGGAACGGCGTCCTTTTATGGAACTAGCCCAGGGGTGAGTGCTCAATATGCATACAGTTTAGATGGAACCAATTATACTTTGATATCGACGCCTGCTACATTTTACAGTGCATCAGCAGTTACTTCTTTCACACAACCTCAAATTGATCTTTCCGGAATATCTGCTTTGCAAAATATTCAACCCGGAACCACTGTTTCTTTCCGTTACTATGCTTCAGGACAAACCACTACCGGAGGATGGGGATTTATCTCAACCGCTGCCGGGTTGCATGGTTTGGTGATTGGAGGATCAACCTTTGCCGTTCCTTGTGCATTTTATGCGGATGCCGATGGTGATGGCTATGGAAACCCTTCGGTGACACAAAACGCTACTTGCGGTTCTACCGTGACTGGATATGTGGAATTAAACAACAGTGATTGTAATGACAATGCTGCAGGTGTTCATCCTGGAGCCACGGAATTGGCTTGTAATACCATTGATGATAACTGTAACGGTACAGTTGATGAAAACTTTGTGACTGGATGTAATGATCCATTGGCTTGTAACTATTCTGCTGCAGCAACATGCGCTACGGGTTGTGACTATACCGCTCAAACATTTTATTTGGATGCGGATAATGATTCCTACGGAACCAATTCAACAACCGAGACGGGTTGTACCCCTTCTGCTGGATATGTCTTAACTGGTGGAGATTGCAATGACAACAACGTTGCAGTGAATCCCGGTGTGGCTGAGATATTATGCAATAGCATTGATGACAATTGTAATAGTACAATTGACGAAGGCAGTGTAAGTGGTTGCATGGATCCAAATGCAACCAACTATAACGCTTCAGCGAATTGTTCTGCTACTTGTAACTATACCAACTTTACTGCAGGTAATATTTTGGTAATGAAATTAGGCACTGGTGCAGCGGCATTAAGTGCTGCCGGCACTCCAGTTTTTGTGGAAGAGCGCAGTGCATCCGCTTTGGTTCAGACATTGAGTTTGCCCACTACAGGAGCAAATAGAATGGTGGTTCATGGTTCCTCAACAGCTGAGGCCCAAATGAGCAGAGCCCAAGATGGAACTGCAGTTTATTTTGCTGGATATGATGCAGCAGTAGGAACCGCTTCAATCAATACAACGACCAGTGCTGTTGCCCCAAGGGTAATTTCCAGCATGGGCATGAATGCGGGAACTTTTGCTCGTCAAGCCTCAAGTGCAACTTTGTTGTCTACTTATAACTTCCGAAGCGCTACCGGAAATGGTTCCAATTTCTGGGGAGTAGGAAGTAATGGAGGAGTAAATTACTTTGGAACTGGAGCGGCCACTCAGGTATCTTCGACAGTCACCAACATCCGCGTGACCAGTGTTCAAAATGGTCAATTGTATTTCACCACCGGTTCCGGTACCGCAGGAGTATATGCGGTTGGAACAGGAATGCCGACAGCAACGGGAACAACTTCGACCATGGTTTTTGCTACAGGAGCAGGTTCAAGTCCATATGCTTTTCAATTCAGCGCAGATGGCAATACTTGTTATGTCGCCGATGATCGCACTACTGCAGCGGGTGGAATTCAGAAATGGACCAAGACCGGTGGCGTTTGGTCTTTGGCATATACCATCTCAGTGGGTGCGGCAACCGGAGCCCGTGGTATTGCTGTAGATTTTTATGCAGGAGCTCAGCCACGTATCTATGCTGTCATCAACAATGCTGCAGGTACTGGAGTGGTTTATTTGGATGAAAACGGAACAGCAACGCCAACAGTCAATACTTTGGCCACTGCAACCACTGCCTCCAATACTGCTTATCGTTCACTCGCATTTGCACCTTGTACTTCAACCACATGGTATGCAGATGCTGATGGAGATGGTTATGGAAATGCATCTGCTACCTTGAGCTATTGCACACAGCCTTATGGTTATGTTGCCAATGCTACAGATTGTGATGATAGCAATATCGCCGTAAACCCATCTGGAACCGAAGTTTGTGGCGGAACAGATGAAAACTGCGATGGTCAATTCAATGAAGGTTTAACGTTTTATAATTACTACCAAGATTTGGATGGTGATGGTTATGGTTCAACCATTTTGATTGGTAACAACTGTTTCCTTCCCTCATTTGCAGGTTATCCTGGAAACAGTGATGACTGTGATGATAACAATGCAGCCGCAAATCCAGCTGGAACAGATATTTGTAACAATGGAATTGACGAAGACTGCTCAGGTGCTGATTGCGTCTCTGGCCTGGGAGCTGCCGTTAACATGAACAATATTGCTCAATTTGGTACAGGTAGTCAAGCTACTTATACTGTGGATTTGGCATCGGGAACCAACACCATTGAATCCCCTGGAACAGGCTTGGATAAGTGGTTTAAGTTTACAGCAACCAACAACGCAGTTCGCATTGCTTTGACTGGAAGTACAGCGGTGGCAGATGACAACGATATTTCATTGTACAATGAGCCAACCACTACTGGAACACAATTGATTCCAATTGCAGCTGAGAATGATGTGCACGTGGGTAACCAAGGTGTCGCTGCGGATGCAGGAAGTGAAATTCTTTATTTTGATGGATTGGTTGCGGGTAATGTCTATTATGTATGCGTAAGAAACAACAATAGTGCTGCTGGTACTGTATCCTTGGTGGTATCGTATTTGAAAGCCAGTGCAACCGATATTTTACCATATACCAATTACACTGGCGTTTATTCCAATACTTGTCAAAACTTCAAAGCAGCTTTCAGAACTGGAACGACACAATATGTGGTTAATCGTTGGACCAGTTCAGATATTTCGGGTACTCCCGTTTGGAGTTATGCAATTCCTTCTGGAACCATCTGTCAATTGGGTCGCATTGTTCCCGCAAACTTGGGCACTTCCAATCAAACCATTTATGTCACGGTTAATTGTACATACAATTTGACTGACGCATTTGGAAACGCTTTAACCATCACAGCGTCAGCATCTGCGGCCAACGCTTTCCAATTGGCTCCAGAGACTGATCTAAACGTACGTACAACAGATCGTTGCCCAGTATACAAGTCTGCAACAAGCGGAAGTGTAGCTACCAACAGAAGTGTATGCGGAACCAACCGTTACGA
>CALJKR010000043.1 GCA_937974555.1 uncultured Flavobacteriales bacterium
AAGACGAGACCAACAAATGGGGTCCTGTTTTCAAGCGTACCATTTTCTTCAATGGTGCCAATCCTGCGGTGAACTTAATTACCCAAGGCGAAACAATCTCCAGATGTCCAACCTTCCCTGTTACCCTAAGCTACGCAGGTCCCTTGGGATTCAATGTAACTTGGGAAAATGGAGCTACAGGAAATGAAGTAACTTTTGTTCCAGATGCAAGTGGATATTTCACGGTCATGGCCAACTTGGGCAATGAATATTTGTATGATAGTATTTATGTCAATGTTTACGCATTGCCCCCTGCCAATATTACACCTGCGGGTGATATCTTGGTATGTGCTTCTAGTAATGTGATGTTGACAGCGAACTCAGGGACCAATTACAGCTACGTTTGGTATTACAATGACGCTGTTATTCCTGGTGAGACGATGATCAATTACTTGCCTACACAAGTAGGGGCGTACAAAGTTCGTGTAACAGACAACACCACAACATGTCAGCAAACGTCCTCTCCTACGACCTTCTATTTGACTTCACCTATTTTTCCAACAGGAACTGTTACGACAGCATGTAACCCCAATGGGGTATTGCTTACAGGACCTGTCGGCTCTGGTAATACATACCAATGGAAAAAGAATGGCGCGGCCATCTCAGGAGCTACCAGCGGGACTTACTTGGCCACAACGGCAGGAAACTATCAAGTTACTGTAACCAATGGTCAATGTGTTTCTACTTCAAGTACAACCACTGTAACGACAACCGGTTCAACGGTTGTATCCACCATTACTCCAAGCGGAACACAATCCATTTGTGAGGGTGGTTCGGTTGTATTAACAGCTTCTACTGGATCCGGTTACACCTATCAATGGAACAAGGATGGCGTTGCAATTGCTGGTGCAACAAGTGGCACTTATACCGCAACTACCTCAGGCGCATATACTGTAACGGTGACTGCTACGGGCTGCTCATTGACATCGAGTGCAACGACCGTCGTACTCGGAACCCCTGTTACCCCTTCTGTGAGTATCTCTGCTAACAATACCACAGTATGTTCAGGTACTGCTGTGCTATTTACTGCCACGCCCACCAATGGTGGTACCACGCCCACCTATCAGTGGAAGAAGAATGGAGTGGATATTGCTGGTGCAACAACTGCTACATACACTTTGAGCACTCCAGTCAACGGTGATGTAATTTCAGTTGTAATGGTGAGTAATAATTCGTGTCAATCCACGAATATATCCAACAGCAATTCCATTACTCTCGTGGTCAACCCATCGGTGACTCCGGCAGTATCTATAACATCAAGCGGAAATACCATATGCGCTGGTGCATCGGTTCAATTCACTTCCTCGATTATCAATGGTGGTACTACCCCTACTTATCAATGGAAGAAAAATGGAGTGAATATTTCAGGTGCAACCTCTGCAACGTATTCCAACAGTGCATTGGTCAATGGAGATGTTATTACTCTGCAAATGATCAGCAATGCAACTTGTGCTTCAGCGTCAACTGTATTGAGTAATGCAATAACAATGATTGTATCCACGGCGGTTACACCATCCGTATCCATCGTGGCTGATGCAACAACCGTTTGTGCAAATACAGCGGTGAACTTTACCGCAACCCCAACAAACGGTGGAACCACTCCAACTTATCAGTGGAAGAAGAACGGTGTGAACATCACCGGTGCTACATCAACTACATACACCTTGACATCACCAACCAACAATGATGCAATTTCAGTGGTGATAACGAGCAATGCCAACTGTACTTCAACAACAGTTGCCAATAGCAATTCGGTTACCATCACTGTAACTTCAGGTTTAACCCCATCGGTGTCCATCGCAGCGGATGCAACATCAATATGCTCTGGAACAACTGTGAACTTCACTTCAACTCCCACCAACGGCGGAACCACTCCGACCTATCAGTGGAAGAAAAATGGAGTGAATATTTCGGGTGCAACTTCGGCCACTTATGCTTTGACTTCTCCCATGAATGGAGATATCATTTCATTGGTGATGACGAGCAATGCGGGTTGCACATCAACTCCTACAGCGACCAGTAATAGTGTAACATTGGCGGTAACCAGTTTGGTTACTCCAACCGTTGCCATTTCTGCTTCAGGAACAACCGTTTGCTCGGGTACTTCGGTTCAATTTACATCTTCCATTACCAATGGTGGTTCATCGCCATTGTACCAATGGAAGAAGAACGGCGTGAACATCTCTGGAGCTACTGCTTCAACGTACACGTCCAATGCTTTGGTTACTGGCGATGTCATCACATTGCAATTGACCAGCAATGCGATATGTCCTTCATCGACGGTAGTTGCGAGCAACGCGGTAACCATGACAGTAACTGCAACAGTAACACCTACTGTTTCAATTGCTGCTGATGCCTCAACGGTTTGTGCAAATACCGCAGTGAACTTCACAGCTAATCCAACGAACGGCGGAACCACTCCAACGTATCAATGGAAGAAGAACGGCGTGAACATCTCTGGAGCTACTGCTTCAACGTACACGTCCAATGCTTTGGTTACTGGCGATGTCATCACATTGCAATTGACCAGCAATGCGATATGTCCTTCATCGACGGTAGTTGCGAGCAACGCGGTAACCATGACAGTAACTGCAACAGTAACACCTACTGTTTCAATTGCTGCTGATGCCTCAACGGTTTGTGCAAATACCGCAGTGAACTTCACAGCTAATCCAACGAACGGCGGAACCACTCCAACGTATCAATGGAAGAAGAACGGTGTGAACATCACCGGCGCGACATCATCCACCTACACATTATCGACTCCAGCCAATGGAGACGTGATCACCGTAGTGATGACCAGCAATGCCACATGCGCTTCGACCACAACCGCGACAAGCAACGCAGTTACTGTAACCGTAACCACTGCCGTAACGCCGAGCGTATCTATCTCCGCGAATAACACAACAGTATGTTCGGGCACTGCAGTGAACTTTACAGCTACTCCAACGAATGGAGGAACCACTCCAACGTATCAATGGAAGAAGAACGGTGTGAACATCACTGGCGCGACATCATCCACCTACACATTATCGACTCCAGCCAATGGAGACGTGATCACCGTAGTGATGACAAGCAATGCCACTTGCGCTTCAACCACTACTGCGACGAGCAATTCAGTTGCCTTGGTCGTTACTGCCAATGTCACCTATTATGCGGATGCAGATGGAGATGGATATGGAAATCCGCAGAGCACACTTTCTGCATGTACGCAAACGGCAGGTTATGTCACATCCAACACAGATTGTAACGACAACAGTGCGCAGGTAAATCCAGGCGCAGCTGAGGTGTGTAACAATGGCATTGACGATAACTGTAATGCGCAAATCGATGAAAATTGCATTGTTTTGGGATGTACCAATGCAACGGCATGTAATTTTAATCCGGACGCCAATACAGATGACGGATCTTGCGTATTGCCTGTTGCAGAAATATGCAATGGCTTGGATGATAACTGTAATAACCAAGTGGATGAAGGATTGACCTTTGTAGATTATTACGTCGATCAGGACCAAGATGGGTATGGAACCACTTTGTTTGGTAACTTCTGTCAAGCCCCAGTGGGCAGTTATGCCACATTGAGTGGAGATTGCAATGACGCAAACAATACAATTGCACCCAATCTCTCAGAAACTTGTAACACCATAGATGACAACTGTAATGGTTTGATAGACGAGGGAGTTACAGTAGCAAGTGTGGTGTCAACATTGGTTAGCACCAAGTTGTATCCTACTTGTTCAGGAACCAATTTGTTCTCAGCCAACATGAACTTGGGGTATAATTCCCCGGTCACAGTGGGCGATGGAAATGATTTATGGTTTAAGTTAATTCCAACCTACAACACCTTGCGTGCTGGACTTTCTGCAGCAACAGGTGACAATCAGTTGGAATTATATTCTGCTGAAGGAAACTGCTTGACATTGATTACAACCGAGCATGAGGTAGGCGTGAGCAATCAGACTTTGTTTACAGACGATCTGATTCCTGGCAACACTTATTATGTGGTTTGTCGTAACATGTCGGGTGCAATGAATACAAGTGCCAAGATTTGTTTCAATCATTTTGACGGTTCAACTTGTGACCACTATTACAGTAACAACACGGGTATATATACCAATGTTTGCACTGCATTCAAAGCGGTGTACAAAGGAAATGCTTCCAATTATGTGTTCAATGTAAACTCTGCTTCCATTGGAGGTGTTAATCAAAACATCACACCATGGTCCTATACAACGCCAACATCCAGTTCCATAATTACGAGATTGGGAACATTGGTACCCGTGAATATGGGAGCCAGTCCAATTACTTATGGTTTGACTGTTGGAGTTACCTATGTTTTAGCAGATGCTGCGGGTAATTTGAATTATTTCATGGCCAATGGGACATCACCTTGTACTTTAACATTGAACCCAGAGACAACCATTGCTTTGCGCTCAACAGACCGTTGTCCAACATTGAAATCTGTAACAAGCAGCATTGCCCCTGACAGATCAGTATGTGGGGCGTTGCGATATGAGTGGGAATTTACCCAGGTGTTGCCCTCTGCCCAGCAAGCGGTGACCGTATTGGGTGGATTAAATTCCAATGTACTTTTCTTGAATAACGTTCCTGGAATGGGGAATGGAAAAACCTATAACGTTCGTGTTCGTCCATTGCATTCTTCAGGAGCCATTGGCGAATGGGGAACCACCCAATGTTTGAAGACAGCAAGTTCAGGTATGATTCAAGAAGATAATGATCAGCCCAACACGCATTGGATATCCAAAGAATCCAAGATGAGTATTTATCCCAATCCAAGTGCGGATGGAATATTGAATTTGGTTTGGAATCAAGAGATTGAAGGTTTGCAAGATTTGAGATTGTTTGATGTCACTGGAAAATTGATTATTCAGCGTCAAATCAATGTAAGTGGCAGTCAAGTTCAAATTGAGTTACCTGCATTGTCCAATGGGGTGTATATGATTCAAGTGAATGATACACGCTTACCATGGGTTATAGCGAGATAACGGAAATGAAAAGTAAAAAAGGGGCTTCGGCCCCTTTTTTTTTGTAAGTGTATTTTTAACACTTGGTTAGTGTGTGTTAGACACTTTTTATTATATTCGTTTCTACTTAACAAAAACCTATTATTATGAAGAACAGTAAGATTACCCGTTTTTGGGGATTTTTATTAGCCATGCTGATATCGGCAGGGCTCAATGCACAGAGCATTGGTTTGGTTGGCGACTTCACCAGTTGGGGAGGTACTGCCGACGTGGCTATGACCACGACGGACAACGTCAACTATACCTTAAACAATTACACATTTACGGGGTCTACCGGATTAAAATTCCGTCAAGACTCTAACTGGGCGACCAACTGGGGAGGTACATTCCCAAGTGGCACGGCAGTAGCTGGTGGTAGCAACATTAGTGTGCCAGCAGGAACTTACAACATCTCTTTCAATTTAAGTACGTTGGCTTTTTCGTTTAATACGACAGCGACTGTATTGAATATTGGTGTGGTGGGTTCATTAACCAACTGGGGAGGATCAGCGGATATCGCGATGACTTCAACAGATGGGGTAACATACACGCTTTTGGATTACACCTTCCCAGCCGGAGATGTAAAATTCAGACAAGACAATGCATGGACCAATAGCTGGGGCGCTGCATCATTTCCATCTGGCACAGCTACAGCAGGTGGATCGAATATCCCAGTTACTGCGGGTCGTTATGATGTTTCTTTTAACTACAATACTTTGGCTTATGCCTTCACCACCATGTCGGTTTCTATTATCGGTGATGGTGCGCAAGGTTGGGGTACAGATGTTACCATGACTACAACCAATGGTATCAATTACACTTTGAATAACGTTACACTGGTTAATGGATTTGTGAAATTCAGAAAGACTGGAGAGTGGGGAACCAACTGGGGATCTACTTCATGGCCTTCAGGTGTTGCTTCCAATGGAGGTTCTAACATTGCTACAGTAGCAGGTGTTTACAATGTTTCATTTAATCGTGTTACCGGAGCTTTTGCTTTCCAAGATCCAAACGCGGGTATTGTGAACTTGAATGGTTCAGCCAACAATACAGGTGCAGCTATTCAAATGGTTACTTCAAACAATACAGATTATTCATTGACTGATCAAGAATTGGTTACTGGAGATATCGCTTTCTATACCAACAACACCAATTATTCAGCGGTTGATTTTCCAACAGGAACTGGTGTTGCTGGAAATACAACCTTGATTCCTGTAGTTGGCGGTCATTACAACATTAGCTACAACTCATCTACTTTCGCATATTCATTTTCACCAACACCCATTTCATTGATTGGAGATGGAGCAGCTGGCTGGGGTACAGATGTTCAAATGACCTCGACGGATGGTGGAAACAATTATACATTGACTGGATATTTCATGCAGACGGGTTACGTTAAATTCCGTGCAAACTCTTCTTGGACTTCGAACTGGGGAGCTGGTTCTTGGCCTTCAGGTACAGGAACGCAAGGTGGATCTAACATCCCAACCTCTGCGGGTACATACGATATTACCTTCAACAGAAATACTGGAGCATATACTTTCACAGCAGTAGCGACCGCCTATGATAATATTGGTATCATTGGTGGTTTTAATAGCTGGGCTGCAAGTGTGCCATTGGTTACACCAGATGGTAACACATACACTTTAACTGATTATTATTTCAGCGCTAACGAAGCCAAGTTCAGATTGAATGATGCTTGGGATGTGAGCTACGGCGGAACCACTTTCCCATCTGGTGATGCGGTTCAAAACGGTTCAAACATTCCAGTTACTCCTGGTTACTACACGGTCACTTTCGTAAATAACACTACCCCCAAGACTTACAATTTCTCTCAAACACCCATTACCATGATTGGTTCTGGTGCTGAAGGATGGTCAACGGATGTAGCCATGACTTCTACAGATGGTGGAATTACTTGGACCAAGGACAACTACACATTGCAAAGTGGTGGATTAAAATTCCGTGCTAACAATGCTTGGGTATTGAACTGGGGTGGCGTTTTTGGCGCAACTGGAACAGCGGTTCCCAATGGTGGAGATTTCCAAACGGTGGCAGGATCTTACAATATCTCTTTCAACCGTTTGACTGGTGTTTTCTCTTTCTCTCAAAATGCATACTATGCAGACAACGATGGTGATGGATTTGGAAATCCAAACAGCTTGTTGATGGCAGCGGTTCAACCTGCTGGATATGTTACTGACAACACTGATTGTAATGACGCATCGGCGTCTGTTAATCCAAACGGAACAGAAATTTGTAATGGTTTGGATGATAACTGTGTAAATGGTAATGACGAGGGCTTTGCTCAAAACTCATACTATGCGGATGCTGATGGAGATGGATATGGTGCAGGTACGGCTACTATAGCTTGTACAAGCCCAGGTCCAGGATACGTTATGAACGCATTTGACTGTTTGGATTCTGATGATCAAGTGAATCCAGAAGGAACTGAGGTTTGTGAAAACGGAATTGATGATGACTGTGTGGATGGTGATGCCATTTGCTCAGGACCAACCGATGCAGCAGATATCGTTGGTATTGGTCAATATGGTTCAGGTATTCAAGCGGCAATGACCGTTAATTTGGCTGCCGGTAATGATTCTCCACAAAATCCAGGTGTTGGCAATGATCGTTGGTTTACTTTCACTGCTGCATTCAATGCCGTTCGTATCGCATTAACCGGTTCTACTGGTAATGATGATAACGAAATCACATTGTACAATGCGGCTTCTTTGAGCACCGGTGCAATGATTCCTTTGGCAACAGAAAACGATGTTCATCCAGGAGCAACAGGAGCTGCTGCAGATGGTGGTAATGAAACTTTGTTGTATGATCAATTGACAGTAGGTGGTCAATACTATGTTTGTATTCGTAACACCAATAGCACACCAGGTTCATGCGCGATGAGAACTTCGTATTTGCGCGGTTCTGCGGCTGATATCGGTCCATACACCAACTACACCAACACTTACTCTTCGACTTGTCAAAACTTCAAGGCGGCTTTCCGTTCTGGAGCAATCAACTACATCGTGAAGAAGTGGAGCAGCAATGCAATCTCTGGTTCTCCTGTATTTATTTATCAAATCCCATCAGGAACCGTTTGCCAAATGGGTAAGATTACTCCAGCCAATTTGAGCAATGCGAACCAATCGGTTTATGTTTCAGTTGATGTTGTTTACAGCTTGCCAGATGCATTTGGAAATACAAATACATTGACCGCTAATGGTGCGATTGTTTCTACAATCACGATGACTCCAGAAGCTCCATTGTTTGTTCGCTCAACGGACACTTGCCCTGTTTACAAAACACTTACAGGTTCAATTGCAACCAATCGTTCAGTTTGTGGCACCAAGAATTACACTTGGGAATTTACTTTGACGAACTCTTTGCCATTCAATGAAGAAGGTGCTTTGGGCGCTTCTCGTATCTTGTCTTTGTCTCAAGTGGATGGTATCGCCAACGGTCAGCAATACGGAGTTCGTATTCGCTCTAACCATTTTGATAATGTATCCAACTCTGGATTTAGCACCAGCGCTTGTGTTCAAACGATCGGTGCTGCAGGAATGCCAACTGTAGAGGATGGTGGAGTAATCGCTGAGCGTTCAGAAAACGGGGTAACTACTTCAATCTATCCCAATCCAAACAGCGGACAGTCTGTAAACTTTGCAGTGTCTGGAATGGAAGGAGATTTGAACGTTCGCATCGTAGATGCAACAGGACGTATGGTCTTTGCCAACCGTTATGTTGTTGAAGGTTCATTGAATACCACCATCGACTTTGGTCAGACCTTGGCTGGAGGCGTTTACATGGTAGAAATGATTCAAAACGGACAAATGAAAACCATGAGAATGGTTGTAAATAAATAATTGAGTTTTTTCAATTGAAAAGAGGGACTTCGGTCCCTCTTTTTTTTCATTTGGAAATTTCCATGATTCCTGCACATCTTCGTAAAATGGAAAAGATTAAGTTTTGGTGCCTTCTTATGATGACATTCCTCTTTATTTCCCTTGGGACCATCTCTTGTGGTAATAGGGAAAATGTCCAAGACAAGGTGAGCCAAGAAGGGCCGGATTCCACCAAGTTTCAGGAGATGAAGGAAGTGGAAAAATTGATCAGAGCGGGAGAATTTTCCAAAGCAAAGAATCATTTGCTGCGACACTACGATGAAATCAAAAAATCAAATGATACCACTACCTATCGATTTTTATGTGAGAACTTGGGGCTAGTATATTATCAGTCTCAGCTGGTTGATTCAGCCATTGGTTATTGGCAAGAAGCAGAGAAGTTAAATCTGACCCGAGGTCAAACCAAGGATCGGGCCGCCAATTTATCCAATTTGGGTTCAGCCTATATGTTCAAAGGATACTACCAAACGGCGATCAGTCATTTTTTAGAAGCCAGATCTATTTTTGAAGAAATTGGTGAAAAGTCAGAGAATTATTGGATTAGTCATCTTAACATAGGGGTATCCAATATGGAACTCCGTAATTATAAAATGGCGGAACAATATTTTTTAGATGTCCCCGATAGCATTTCTCCTTCGTTAAAAGCCATTAAACAAATCAATTTGGCCAAGTTATTTGCGCTTCAAAAGCAAAGTCTGAAATTTAAATTTTGGATTGAAAGTGCGGAAAAATCAGTTGAAAATGCGCCGTATTATTTACCAATTTTCAAGGAAGTTTTAATGGAGTTTGGGTTGGATTTTGGCTGGAAAGAAGTATTACAAGCGCATTATCCCTCATTTTTGACCTTAAAAGGGCAGGCTTCTGTTTATTATGATATTATGCTCTGCGAGACGGCAAGTTTTTTGGGAATGCCCGAGCCAATTGAGCGTTTGGACGACCTCAAATCAGAAATTTCCGCCGAGGATTTTATAACGCTTTCTGCCTTTCATCAACTTAAGGCACACCTTTTTGAAAAGAAAGGAGAATTTAAATCTTCCCTCCAAGAGGTTCATGAATCAGATAAGTACAATGAGCTATTAGAAAACCAAAAAAGTAGACAGGATCTTTTGGATTTTACATTGCTTTCTGAACGAAAAGATATGGAGGCCGCCCTCCATAAGCAGATTGAGCAAAATGAGTTGCAAGAGCAAACCCTTAGGGCACAAGTGTATTTTATATTGGCCTTGGTCTTTTTGATTGTCTTGATTATCGGCGGAGCAGGGTTCTTGATTTATAAGCAGAAGAATAAATCCAATTTAGACGAGGCCAAATTGAAACATCAAGAAGAGCAGTTGAAATGGGTGGAAAAGCAACAAATGGATCTGCAACAGGAAGTAAAATTTAAGAATGAAAAGCTCCAATCGGTTCTTGGTACGGTGACAAAATTGGCCATTTTGAAAAAGCAAATTGATGGTTTTTTTAAGGCTTTGGACGAAATGGATGCTTCGGATAGTACATTCAGAACGCTTTTAAAAAGATTGCGACTTGATTTCAATTCCTTTTTTAATAATTACCAGGATCTAGCGATCATTGCCAATTTGGATGGTGAGGATACGAAGAAAGTGGAAACAGTAAAACTTAGATTTCCCATTTTAAATGATAATGAGCAACGCGTTGTCTTGTTTATCACACAGAAATATACCAGTAAAGAAATGTCAACTTTGCTTTCATGCACAGAAAAGAATATCGAATATTATCGAACCCAAATTAGACGGAAATTAGAAATTCCAAAAGATCAAAATTTGGCTGACTTTTTAGATTCTGAGCTTAATGTTGTAAGCCGATAGCGTAAATGCACCCCTAAATAAGATTTGATTCGGGCTTTATTAATTATTTTAAAAACCTGAATTTCAATATTTTATTTTAATTAATCAACCCCAAAGAGATTCAACCTACCCTAAGGCTGTTTTGTTTTCTTATTTTATACGTAACCTAAGAGTAATTTCGCGCGTTGAAAGAACAAATTTCATTAGAACGATGCGAAATAAAATTTTGTTATGGATTGCCGGAGCGATGGTCTCAATGACTGCTTCAGCTCAGGTGGGTATTGGAACCAATACGCCACATGCTTCAGCCAAGTTGGAGGTGAGTTCAACCAACCAAGGCTTTCTTCCTCCTAGGGTGGCTTTGACCTCTGTTACAGATGTGGCAACGATTGCAAGTCCCGCAACCGGCTTGATGGTTTATTGCAATGGATCTGCAGGTCTATCGGCTGGATATTATTTTTGGAATGGAACCCAATGGACCTTGATGAACAATGCTCCCAATTCTTTGGACATGGGTTATGTGTTAGCTTGGACCAGTAATGCTACACCTCCTTCTTACATGTTGCCATTGAGTGGAGGTACATTCAACTGGGCAGACTATCCAGAATTTCAAACTTTCAATGCTTCTTATGCCTCTCAGTTCATTTCGTCAAGCAATGCCACGACATTCACTTTGAAGAATTTAAACACCTCTGGAAGATTTTTAAGAGGAGGTACAACTGCTGGTGTCGATCAAGCAGGATCTACAGCCATGCCAGTCATTCCATTCACCACAGTGGCGGCTGGAAGTCATACCCATTCCGTTGATCCCCCGTCTACGGCTACAACAACGGACGGTAATCACCAACACAACATGTGGTTTCACAATGACGACTGGAATGGCGGCGGTGGCGGTAACCAGAGTTTGGAGGATGATGGTGGTTCATGGTATACCCGCGCCACAGATTGGGCAGGAAGTCATAATCATTGGGTGGATATTGCCGCTTTCAATAGCAGTACAGCTGCAGACCACACCCATACTTTGAGTGGTGGGGATGCTGAAACACGTCCATTGAATACTTCTGTAGTATGGTGCATCAAGGTGCGCCCAACCGGAACTTCTAATAACGTGACCATTGTAAATTCATCGGCCTCAGTGAGCTCTGCTGTTAACGGTTTAACTGTGTCAGGTTCCACGATCGGGCTTGGAGGTACTTTGAATCAAAATACCACCATCGCACAAGCTGGATTTGACCTGGGTTTCACAGGGGGTGAAGTAGGAATCGGAACTTCGACGCCCGCCAACAAGTTGGAGGTAAACAGTGGTACTTCAGGGGCAAGCGGCGTCCGTTTATCTCAAGTAACCAATGCAGCCCAACTGGGAACCAACGCCTCCGGTGATATTGTGCCTGTGGTGAGAAGAGTTTCAGCAGCTGTGGGTCCTGGAGTGCCGGTAACACTCGATAACGTTCGCGTTCAGTTGTCCACCAATGTATCAGCCCGTAGTTTGATGATTTCAACGGTTTCTGGTTCTTTTGTTATGGATGGAATGGATGAAGCGTTATATGCTGGATCTGCCTACACCAATTACAATGTTGCCGCTCGAACCGTAAATACAACAATGGCGCAAATTGTACCGGGATGGAGTTTGGGAAATATGGGAAATGTTGAACGTTTTACCTTCCAGGATACCACCAACGGAATCGGATACATTGTAACGATGGTGATTGGATCTGGATATGTGACGAATTACATTACGATCGAGCGAATCTAATCTTTCAAATATTCAAGAAAATGAGAAAGATTATATTACTCTTGGTATTGGCCGTAACCATCGTGTCCGCTCAGGGACAAGTTTTGGTCGGTTCTGGGACACCCAATGCTTCTGCGGCTTTTCAAGTAGATGCCAATAACAAGGGGTTTTTAACTCCGCGTGTAACCCTTACCTCCTACACTGACGCTACAACAATTGCTTCACCCGCAACTGGATTACTGGTGTACTGTACGGGGTCAACTTTATTACCCAATGGCTTTTATTATTGGAACGGTTCCAAGTGGACGGCCATTTCCAATTTACCCAATGCTTCCGATGTCGGACATATCTTGGGTTGGGGCAGCAATGTCACTCCCCCCAACTATCTTTTGCCTTTAACGGGAGGAACTTATTCTTGGGCGGATTATCCGGAATTTCAGGCTTTTCACAATGCGACACCTTCTCAATTGATCGCGTCCTCAAATGCCAGCACATTTACTTTGGTTAATCTTAACAGCGCGGCAAGATTCATCCGTGGAGGGTCAACAGCAGGAACACAGCAGGGTTTTTTAACTGCAACCCCAACCACCCCGTTCGTATTGGCCAACGCTGGGTCGCATTTGCACAGCGTAGATCCACCCTCTACATTGTCTACTACCGATGGCAATCACCAACATAATCTTTGGTTTAATAATGATGACTGGAATGGTTGCTGTGGAGGGAATGCGAGTTTGGAGGATGATGCCGGCGGATGGTATACACGTTTGACTGACTGGGCCGGGAGCCATAACCATTGGTTAGACATTTCTGCATTTAACTCTGCATCTTCTGGAAGCCATACACATACCATTGTTGGCGGTGACGCGGAAACCCGTCCTATCAATACCTCGGTGATTTGGTGTATCAAAGTGAAACCAACATCAACCAGTGGTCAGTTGACCATCGTGAATCAATCTTCTACCATCGTATCTGCCACCAATGGGGTATCCCACAGTGGTGCTCAAGAGATTTTGGGAGGTACTTTGACTCAAAACACAACCATCGCGCATGCCGGAAATGATATCGGATTTACTGGTGGAGAGTTTGGAGTGGGTACGGCCAGTCCTGCGAATAAACTGGAAGTGAATGGAGGAACTACAGGAGTGAGCGGTGTTCGCTTGACACAAGTGGCCAACGCAGCACAATTGGGAACCGATGTCAATGGAGACATCTATTCTGCTACACCCAATTATATAACGGCTCGCGTCAATTCCGGTGTGCCGGTAACGCTGGGTAATCTTAAGGTGCAATGCGCCCCTTCAGGCAATAGAAGTTTGCAATTTGCGACGACTACGGGCTCAATGTCCGTTATCGCATCAGACGAAGCAATATTTGGGTCAGCAACCACTGGATCATACAATGTGTTTACCTATAATAATTACACTTTTACTACATCTTGGTCTCAACCGATTGGGTATAGTTTTCCTTACCAAGGCAATGTGCAACGCGTAACACTTACAGACGTAACAAATGGGAATACTTATCGTATAATCCTGATTATTGGAAGTGGATTCTTCAACAATTTAATTAAAATAGAAAAGTTAAACGGATGAGAAAATTAGGTATTTTATTAATGGGAATTTGCTTTGGCGCAAGCGCCTTAGCGCAGGTAGCCATAGGCACCAGCACGCCGGATGCTTCGGCAAAATTTCAAATCGATGCGACAGATAAAGGTTTCTTGGCCCCTCGTGTAGCTTTGACTTCGTTGACAGACAATACAACCATCGCTTCACCCGCCACGGGTTTGA
>CALJKR010000044.1 GCA_937974555.1 uncultured Flavobacteriales bacterium
CGCCATTATTCGTAACGAGGCTAGATCCTACTTTGACAACAATGCGTTTTGTTTGCTTGAGGTTCATAACAAATAAAAGTGCTTAATGTACTAATCTATTCAATCAGGTGTTCTATCTTGATTCTTATCTTCACTCTGCTCTTGATAACGGGGATCAGCTGCACGCTCTTCCGCATCATCACGATCACGACGGACGGAGTCCAAGTAATCCTGCAGGGCGTAACAAAGCTTCTCGCAGCCCATCCCTGTTAAAGCCGAAATCTCAAATACCGGGCCGCTCCACTTAAACTTCTTCACAAAGTCGGCAACCACCTTTTTACGATCCTCTTCAGGAATCATATCGACCTTGTTGAGCACGAGCCAGCGTGGTTTTTCAACCAAAGACTCATCGTACTTGCGGAGCTCATTCACAATCGCCACTGCGTCAGCAACAGGATCAACGCTCTCATCAAATGGCGCAATATCAACCAAATGCAAAAGAACCCCCGTTCTTTGTAGATGACGCAAGAAGCGATGGCCTAAGCCAGCACCTTCAGCTGCGCCTTCAATCAAACCAGGGATATCTGCAATCACAAAGCTGCGCTCATTACCAACGCGCACAACGCCAAGATTTGGATGCAAAGTAGTGAATGGATAGTCTGCAATTTTGGGGCGTGCATTTGAAACGGAGGCAATGAGTGTTGACTTACCTGCATTGGGGAAACCCACCAATCCAACATCCGCCAAAACTTTTAATTCCAATATTTTCCATTCTTCTTTACCGGGCTCACCGGGTTGAGCGTAATGTGGTGCTTGGTTGGTGCTGGTTTTAAAGTGATTATTACCCAAACCTCCACGACCACCCGCAACCAAAATAAACTCCTGTCCATCTTGGGTTATCTCAAACTCAACCACCCCTGTCTCTGCATCTTTGGCGATGGTCCCCAAAGGAACCTCCAAAATAATATCCTCCCCTTCCTTACCCGATTTCAAAGCACCCATACCCCCTTGACCGGGTTCGGCAATGACGTGCTTTCTATATTTTAAATGGAGCAAGGTCCACAACTGGGCATTTCCTCTGACAATAATATGTCCTCCACGACCACCATCCCCTCCATCGGGACCTCCCTTGGGAACAAATTTCTCTCTCCTAAAATGAGCAGAGCCCGCTCCACCCTTCCCAGAGCGGCAACAGATTTTGACGTAATCAACAAAATTCTCTGATGCCATCTTAAGCGTTTTCTCTGGCTTTATCTATTGCGGCACACAAACGTTCTGCAATTTCCTCGATGGTTCCAATTCCATCCACACCGTGATACTTGGACTGGGCTTTGTAATGATCCGCTACCGGTGTGGTCTCACGTTGGTATACGTTGATGCGATTTTGAATGACCTCAGGATTTACATCATCCGGTCTTCCCGAAGTTTCTCCTCGTTTCAATAATCTCGCTCTCAATTCATTTTCCTCTACCTCCAATGCAACCAAGCAAGTGATCGAAGTATTCTTCTTTGACAAAAACTCATCCAATGCAACAGCTTGGGCAGATGTTCTGGGAAAGCCGTCAAAAATAAAACCGTGTGCATCGGGATGTTGATTCACAACGGACTCCAACATTTCAATGGTTACAGAATCTGGAACCAATTCACCGCGATCCATATAGGCCTTGGCCTTTAATCCCAATTCCGTCTCTCCCTTGATATTGGCTCTGAAGATATCTCCTGTGCTCAAATGCACCAATTGATATTTTTCAGTTAAGAATTCACTTTGAGTTCCTTTTCCAGCTCCTGGAGGTCCAAATAAAATAAGATTTAAAGCCATTGTTTCTTGAATAATAGCGCCAAAGGTAACATAAAGGAACCAAAGAGTGTATGGACTTTTTTCTTAAGTTCGCGTGGTGATACAAGTTCTCACTTCTTCCAAAGCCAAAGAGCAGAAGGCTTATGTGATTCAATTTTTGAATGAACATTACTTTCATTCTACTGAATTGAATATTCAATGGAATGAGAATGTCACAGGCTGGCGATTCTCCAATGAGGAAAAGGCTTGGGAAATTTCAGCCGATTTTTTTCATGATTTGGATACCCATTGGTTAAGTCCAAAGTTTCTACCCATTCCATTAAGAAATGGATTGGCTCATCCCAATAAGCCAGAAGAAATAGACTTGTTAGGGACTATTTTTTATTTATTGTCCCATTACTCTGAATGTCTACAACCTGAAAAAGACGTTCACAACCGAGTCAGTGCGCAACATTCTTTGGTTGTCGAAAAAAATTGGCACAACCGCTGCGTGGTAAATGAATGCGCAGAAATTTTTCTCGCTGCATTGCAAAGTGAATTTCCAGAATTGACTTGGACGATGCCAGAAATCAATTTCAGAATCTCCCATGATGTCGATCGCCCTTTCAAGTACGCATTTGAAAATTGGTCGATTCATTTTAAACGCGGACTTGGTAGCTTTCGATTTGGAAACTCAATCAAAAAAATAATCATTGAAATCGCTCGGGTATTTCTTTATCCATTTCTGAAGGACAAAATAGACCCATTCAATCAATTTGAATGGATCATAAAGGAAAACCGTCACTTCCGCAGTACACCATACTTTTATTGTATTCCCATACAACAACATCGAGAATTTGATTCGTTGTATAGCTTGTCTAATCCACGAATGAAAAGACTCATTTCCTATCTCGAAACACAAAATGCGAAATTGGGTTGTCATCCCAATTACAACAGCAGTGATTCATTGGATGGGATCAAAGAAAACTGGTCGGTCTTTGAACAACATATTTCAGGTCAGCCTGTCAGATTGAATAGACAGCATTTTTTAAAATTTAATCCGCTTACCTTTCCTCAACAACTTGAGCTGGCTCAAGTAGAGGAAGATAGCAGTTATGGTTGGGCAGACCGAACAGGATTTAGAGCGTCTACCACGCTGCCCTATTTTCTGTTTGACGTTAAAAACAAACGAACGACCCAAATCAAAGAAATTCCGCTAAGTGTCATGGATGTTACGGTATTCACCCCCAGATACATGAACATTACTGAACCGCATTTGGTACTTAACCAGTTTGCTCAGTATCTCGAAATAGTTAAAAAACATGGCGGTGTTTTTTGTGTATTGTGGCACAATGACACCCTTCAATATTCTCAATACAAGCATGTGTATTGGAAAGTGATAAAGCTCGCTTCCAATGCAGGCAAATGCATTTAACTTTGCTAAAAATTAAAACAATGCCGAAAGGAATTTACAGAATCCCCGCTCCCGTCAATGAAACCGTAAGAGCATATGCACCAGGACATCCTGAAACCAAAAGGTTGTTAGATACTTATCAGGCCATGTACAATAGTCACTTGGAGGTGCCTTTGTACATAGGCAACGAAAAAATTAAAACCAATCAAACCCTTTCTTTGCGACCACCACATGAGCACGGCAAAGAAATCGGTGTCGCCTATGTCGGAGACGCAAGCCATGTCCACAAAGCCATTGAATCAGCTTTGGCAGCCAAAGAAAAGTGGGCCAATTTGCCATGGGAACATCGAGCAGCCATCTTTTTAAGAGCCGCGGAACTTCTTGCCGGACCATACAGAGATCGCATGAATGCCGCTACAATGTTGGCACAAAGCAAAAACGTAATGCAAGCAGAAATAGATGCAGCATGCGAATTGATTGACTTTTTCAGATTCAACGCTGCTTACATGCAGCAGATTTATGCCGATCAGCCCGGTTCTCAACCCGGCATGTGGAATAGACTAGAATATCGCCCTTTGGAAGGATTTGTCTTTGCTGTCACTCCTTTTAACTTCACCAGCATTGCAGCCAACTTACCCGCAGCTCCCGCGATGATGGGGAATGTCGTTGTTTGGAAGCCCGCTGAAAGTCAGATGTATAGTGCTCAAATTATCATGGAATTGTTCCATGAGGCCGGTTTACCAGACGGTGTAATCAATATGATTTGCGTCGACGGGCCAACCGCAGGTGACATTGTATTCAAACACAAAGATTTTTCAGGACTTCACTTTACAGGGTCAACGGCTGTTTTTAAACATCTATGGAAAGAAATTGGAAACAATATCAACTCATACAGAACATATCCCAGAATTGTTGGGGAAACGGGAGGTAAGGATTTCATCGTTGCGCATCCTTCAGCGCATCCTTTGGAAGTAGCCACTGGTATTTCTCGAGGCGCATTTGAATTCCAAGGACAAAAATGCAGTGCGGCGTCACGCGCGTATGTTCCCGCTTCCATCTGGCCTGCGGTCAAAGACAAAGTGGTCGCTGATGTAACGAGCTTTAAAATGGGAAGTCCTGCGGATACCAGCAATTTCATCAATGCAGTCATTGATAAGCGTGCTTTTGACAAGATTGCTGCTTATATCGATTTTGTAAAAACCCAAAACGATGCTGAAATTATTGTTGGTGGAAATTATGACGGATCGAAAGGATACTTCATTGAACCAACTGTAGTGGTTACCACCAATCCTAAATTCCGCACCATGTGCGAAGAAATATTTGGTCCTGTCATTACCATTTACGTTTACGCTGATGACGAGTGGAATTCAGTATTGAAGCTTGTTGATGAAACAGGAGAATACGCCCTTACAGGAGCCATTTTTGCGCGTGAACGATATGCCATTGATGAGGCTTGCAAAGCATTAGAAAATGCTGCAGGCAATTTTTATATCAATGACAAACCAACAGGCGCCGTTGTTGGACAACAACCATTTGGCGGTGCACGTGGTAGTGGAACCAATGACAAAGCAGGTAGCTATTTAAATTTGGTTCGCTGGGTAAGCCCTCGTACCATCAAAGAAACCTTTGTCACACCAAAAGATTATCATTATCCATTTCTTGGATAGCAAAAAAGCCCTTGATTTTCAAGGGCTTTTTTTTAGAAGTAATGCTCTACCGCGTACTTGTATTGTTCTATAAAAACTTGTTTGAAAGCGCTCAAATTATTTCTTTCATAAAACAAAAGCAAAGCCTTCTTGTATTCTATGGGATCTATGGTTCTGAATGACAATGGACAATAGTGATGGTACATCATCAAGGCATTGCTGATGATGCGCGCAGTCCTTTTGTTGCCATCATCAAATGGCTGAATGTAAGAAATCATAAGCAGAGCCAGCAGTCCCTTTTCCCAAACATTATCTCGACCATTGATTAAATCACACATTAGTTGAAGCGCCTCCTTGATTTGAAACTCATTGTCCAAAGGACGATACAAAGTCCCAGAGATACCTACCCGTCTATTTCTAATGTTTCTTTTTACATTGAGTTCATGCGTGAGCAAACCGTGAACTTCCTCTATGGCTGTTACACGCAATGGAAAAATGTAATAAGGATGATCCAACAAAAAATCCAATGCATTTTTGTGGTTTAAAAGCATCACCGCCTCATCCTTGGTCTTACCTGCCGCTGTTAGTTGTTGCTTCAGCAAAAGCTCAGTCTCCAAAAGTGAATAGGTATTGCCTTCTATTTGAGATGACTTCCAACTCAAGTCAATGGCCAATCTTTCAAATTCAGATTTGTATTGGGGAATTTCTAAGTTTTGAATTCGAAGCAAAAATTCTTGATGAAAGGAATTTAATTCTTCCATCTCTTGCACAGTAAATAAAGTAGGTTCCCCTTTCAATGATGACAGCAGGTCAAAATTGAAAGTCGGAATTATTTCCCTTTCGTCGTCTTTCAATGCATAATATTCCGCTAAATCAATGGGACTGAGTAAATCAAAAGAAGGATTCAGTGCATAAAGGGTAGCTCGACCATTTCCATATTTCACAATTTGCGATTCATGAACCATGAGACCCAAGGTTCTTTTGACCGTGGCATAAGCCACCGGGGTTTTCAATCGATCATGCAAATCCTTGGAAGAAATACCAGACTCCGCTTTTAAAACTTGAACAATTTCCTTTTGGATCGGAATTACTTTACGTGCCATTTTTGCGCTTCAATATTATTTAAGCTCAAATTTATTACATTTCTTCTGAGTTTCAACAACATTTTTCAATTTTAACAAGCTCAAAACATTTTAAAGCTCAAAACATTTCCCCACAATATCTCCAAAGCATCACGTAGATCAAGAGATAATGCCTATATTTGCACCCAATTCAATTTATACATAACAATTACTAAAAAGTATTAGCATGTACTTGACTACAGAAAAAAAACAAGAAATTTTTGCCAAGCATGGCAAATCTGCTACCGACACCGGTACCTCAGAAGGGCAAATCGCTCTTTTCTCTTTCCGCATCAGCCATTTGACTGAGCATTTGAAAAAGAACAAAAAAGATTATAACACACAACGTGCGTTGATCAAATTGGTTGGTAAGCGTAGAAGTCTTTTGGACTACTTGCACAAGACTGACATTACGCGTTACCGTGCGATTGTAAAGGAACTTGAATTACGTAGATAATTCAGGACCTTTCCATATCCTATTTGGCAAAGGGCAATTTCATATTGCCTTTTGTCGTTTTTTGAAGAATTATATTTAAGACGAAAAATAAGATGAAAGTAGAAGCGATTACCATGACCATTGACCATGGAGACAATCGTCCAATTACCATTGAAACAGGTAAGTTGGCGAAACAAGCACATGGATCTGTTGTTGTGAGACAAGGAGATACGATGCTCCTTGCAACTGTGGTTTCGAACCACGATGCGAAAGAAGGAATGGACTTTCTTCCATTGACGGTTGAATACCGTGAAAAATATGCTGCAGCAGGAAGATTCCCAGGTGGCTATTTCAAACGTGAGGCTCGCCCTTACGATGACGAGATTTTGGTTTCTCGATTGATTGACCGTGCATTGCGTCCCATGTTTCCAGAAGATTACCACAGTGACACCCAAGTCATCGTGCATTTGATTTCTGTAGACAAAGAGAACATGTCTGATAGTTTGGCAGGATTGGCGGCATCAGCAGCCATTGCTGTATCTGATATTCCTTTCAATGGTCCAATTTCAGAGGTTCGTGTTGCTCGTATCCACGGTGAATTGGTTGTCAATCCAACCCGTACTGCCTTGGAGCATGCGGATATTGATTTAATCATCGCTGGAAGTGCTGATAGCATTGTGATGGTTGAAGGTGAGATGAAAGAGGTAAGCGAAGCTGAGATGGTTGCTGCCATTGAAGTCGCGCATGCTGCCATTAAAATGCAATGTCAAGCGCAGTTAGACCTTGCAGCCAAAGTAGGTAAAAATGGTCCTAAGCGTGAGTATTGTCATGAGCCCAAAGACGAAGAATTGAAAGCCCGTGTTTGGAATGAGTGTTACCAAAAGTTTTATGATGCCGCCAAAAAGCCATCTGAAAAACATGAGCGTAGCGAAACTTTCCATCAAATCGAAGCGGATTTTATCGGACAATTTTCAGACGAGGAGAAAAAAGAGAAAGCTTTCCTTTTGAAAAAATATACCCACGATTGTTTGAAAGACGCCATGCGTAACATGATCTTAAATGATGGTGTACGTTTGGATGGTCGTGATACAAAAACCATTCGCCCAATTTGGAGTGAAGTAGATTATTTGCCAGGAACACACGGATCTGCGATTTTCACTCGTGGAGAAACGCAATCATTAACCACATTGACTTTGGGTACAAAGTTGGATGAGCAGTTGATTGACGGTGTTTCTGAAGTTCGTTACGACAAATTCTTGTTGCATTACAACTTCCCACCATTCTCTACTGGAGAGGCTCGTCCTATCCGCAGTACAGGACGTCGTGAGATTGGACACGGTAATTTGGCTTTGCGTGCATTGAAACCCGTATTGCCCAAAACCGAAGTTTGCCCCTACTCTATTCGTATCGTTTCCGATATTTTGGAATCCAACGGATCTTCTTCAATGGCCACTGTATGCGCAGGAACCTTGGCGTTGATGGATGGTGGAGTTCCAATCACGGCTCCAGTATCTGGAATTGCCATGGGATTAATCACCGATGAATCAACTGGAAAATATGCGGTATTGAGTGACATTCTTGGCGATGAAGATCACTTGGGAGACATGGACTTCAAAGTTACAGGTACTACCAAAGGAATCACGGCATGTCAAATGGACATCAAAATCAAAGGCCTTTCAATGCAAGTTTTGACTGAGGCTTTGGATCAAGCCAAAGCGGGTCGTTTGCATATCCTAGGTGAGATTACCAAAACATTGTCAGAGCCTCGTGAAGATTATAAACCACACGCTCCAAGAATCGTAAGTTTCGAAATTCCTTCAGACATGATCGGTCCTGTTATCGGTCCTGGTGGAAAGGTGATTCAAGAAATCCAAAAAACAACCGGAGCAACCATCTCTATCGATGAGAAGGATGGCAAAGGTGTTGTGGAAATTGCATCTGCAGACAAAGCCAGTTTGGATGCTGCTGTCAATCGCGTGAAAAGCATTGTATGGCCTCCACAAGTTGAAATTGGCGAAGTGTATGAAGGTCCAGTTAAAACCATTCAACCATTTGGTGCTTTCGTAGAAATCCTTCCTGGTGTAGATGGTTTGATTCACGTGAGTGAATTGGAATGGCACCGTGTGGACGATGTAAGCAAGGTTTTGAAAGTGGGAGATATCGTTAAATTTAAAGTTTTGGGACGCGATCCTAAAAACAATAAATTAAAATTGTCTCGCAAAGTTTTGTTGCCCAAACCAGAAAAAGCAGCAGAAACGAAACCTGAGACCCCTTCAGAAGCGTAAAAGGAGTTAAACACTAAATAAACTTTTCATCATAGCATGAGACAGTTAAAGATAACCAAACAAGTAACCAACCGTGAGACCGCCTCTCTTGACAAGTATTTGCAAGAGATTGGTCGCGTGGATTTGATTACCGCGGAGGAAGAAGTTGAGTTGGCAAGAAGAATCAAGCAAGGCGATCAAGTAGCCCTTGAGAAATTAACCAAAGCCAACCTTCGTTTCGTGGTTTCCGTTTCCAAGCAGTACCAAAACCAAGGTCTATCACTTCCGGACTTGATCAACGAAGGAAACTTAGGGTTGATCAAAGCCGCACAACGTTTTGATGAAACCCGAGGTTTCAAATTCATCTCCTATGCTGTTTGGTGGATTCGTCAATCAATTCTTCAAGCTTTGGCTGAACAATCTCGTATTGTCCGCCTTCCGTTGAATAAGATTGGTTCAATAAACAAAATCAACAAGGCTTTTGCCAAGTTGGAGCAAGAATTTGAACGTCCACCCACACCAGCTGAATTGGCTGAGGTTTTGGAAATGACACTCGATGAGGTAAAACAAAGTTTGCGCAATAGCGGAAGACACGTATCTATGGATGCTCCTTTGAAAGATGGAGATGAAAGTAGCTCTACCATGTATGACGTTTTGCAAACCAATGATACGCCTTCTCCTGACAATGATTTGTTGCACGAATCATTGAGAAAAGAAATTGAGCGCTCATTAAAAACTTTGACCACACGCGAGGCAGATGTTGTTCGCTTGTATTTCGGATTAAATGGTGAACATCCATTGACTTTGGAAGAGATTGGTGAACGATTTGATTTAACACGCGAACGGGTGCGCCAAATCAAAGAGAAAGCCATTCGTCGTCTAAAGCATACCAGTAGAAGCCGAATGCTAAAATCATACTTGGGCTAATTCTGATTAAAATGAATTATTTAAAAGGTTGTCAGTAATGGCAACCTTTTTTTTTCGATATTTGATAAAAAGACATGAAACATATTCTCATTCTATTCTTTGGTCTTGGGTGCCTTCTAACAACGCGAGCACAAAAATTGTTTTCCGTTGATTATGAAAGTCAAGCGGATATCCGCGTATTTGTTGTGCCCTATGAAAGTCAAGCTGACTTGAAAGTGTACAAAGTCAAATACGAAAGCCAAGCCAATGGAAATGAAGGGAAATGGTTTTTTACCCAGTATTCAAGTCAAGCGAAGAAGAAAATCTACTTTGTGAAATACGAAAGCCAAGCCGACCTTAAAATTTATTTCGTGGAGTATGAAAGCCAAGCCGGATGGCGAAATAAATCAAAGATTGCCTTGCTCTATTAATCCTTCCTTTATCCCCTCCTTCAGATTACCTTTGTTTAATGAAAGCAACAATTATAGGCGCTTCTGGATTGGTTGGAAATAGTCTTTTACGCCAACTCTTGACTAACCCACACTTTTCACAAGTGCAAATTTTAGTCAGAAATTCATTGGGTATTGAAGATCCCAAGCTAACTGAGATCATTGTCGATTTTAAAGATGAAGGCGCATTTTCATCGGCTCTATTAGAAAATAGTGTGATATTCAGTTGCGTTGGCACAACCCAGAAAAAAGTCAATGGAAATTGGGATTTGTACAAATCAATCGACTTTGACATTACGGTAAATGCAGCCCGATTGGGTCATACCAAGCATTGCTCAAACTTTATTTTTGTTTCAGCCATTGGCGCAGATAAAAACGCTTCTAATAAATACCTTAAACTCAAGGGACAGATTGAAAAAAACATTGAGCTACAGCATTTGCCGCGCGTATTTGCACTGCGCCCCTCCTTGCTAATTGGACCTCGATCTGAATTTAGATTGGGAGAAAAAATTGCACAATGGGCCATGCCAGCTTTCAACTTTCTCCTGCCCTACAAATACAAAACCATCACTGCTGATCAAGTGGCGGCAAAGATGATTTCTTTGTCTCATTCAACATCAATGGGATTTCATATCGTAGAAGGCAAACCATTATTTAACATTGAAAATGTCTAACCTACATCCCAACAATATTCACAAAAACGGTTACAACTTTGATGAGTTAACCCAAGTTGAGCCCAATTTGACACCGTTTGTCTTTGTGAATGAGTTTCAAACCAAAACGATCAATTTTTTTGATGCCGCAGCGGTTAAAGCCCTGAATAAAGCGCTTCTCAAGAAATACTATCAAATCACCTACTGGGATATACCTGAAAATTATTTATGTCCACCTATTCCTGGAAGGGCTGAATACATTCATCATATCGCTGATTTAATAAAAGAAAAACATGTACCGCAAAACATCAAGGTGGTAGACATTGGAGTTGGTGCCAACTGCATTTACCCCATTTTGGGAGCGAGTTTATATGGTTGGAATTTTATTGGCACAGACATTAGCAAGCAATCGCTAAGAAATGCTGAAAAAATTGTTCAATCCAACAAATTCCTTACAAACAAGGTAGAACTACGTCTTCAGGATTACAACGACTTGGTATTTTCTGGTGTAATTGGCGCAAAAGAAATATGGGATGTGACCATTTGTAATCCGCCATTTCATTCTTCTGAAAAAGAAGCCGATTTGCAAGCACTGCGAAAACTGAAGAACCTTTATGGAGAAAAAGCTCCTCAAAAGGAACTCAACTTCAAAGGGAGAAGCCATGAACTTTGGTGTGATGGTGGTGAACTAAAATTTGTTGCCAATATGATTCACGAAAGTGCGAACTACGGCAAACAATGCTTCTGGTTCACTTCTTTGGTCTCTCAACAAGACAACTTACCTATACTCCAAAAGCAATTGAAAGAAATAGGCGCCAAACAAACGTGTATCATCCCATTGAATCACGGCAACAAGCAAAGCAGAATCTTGGCTTGGTCTTTTTTGACAACACAGCAACAAAAAGAATGGAAACTGGCCAGATGGATATAATATGAAACTACTCTCTACAACGCTCGCCTTTTTATCCATCTGTTTCCATTCTATAGGCTACACGCAAAGTGAAACAGGTCAAGATCCGCTGCCCGTGTATTCCATACAATTTTTTGCTGAAGGATACTATGGTCTCTCTACATACGAAGGTAGGAAAGATCAAGAGGCGTTCTATTACAATCACCATTCACTGCGAAGTCCAAAGATCAATTACGCTCAAGTTTTATTTGAGAAAAAATTAAACACTTGGCAATTTCAGTTGGGTATTCATGATGGCATTTACGTAAGACGTAATTATGCAGACCAGCCGCAATGGGCCCAACTGCTTTCGCATGCCAATATTCAATATTCGTCACAGCATTTTATTGGACTTAAAATTCTTGCTGGAATATTCCCCTCTCATATCGGATTTGAAAGTGCCCGAACGGATGCCAATTTAACAGCGAGCCGCAGTATGCTTGCAGAGAATAGTCCATATTATGAAAGTGGTATTCAATGCCAGTATCAACCCCTGAGCAATAAATGGCAATTGGGTTTATACCTTCTCACAGGATGGCAGCAAGCGCATATAGAATTACCAGCAAAGCGAATCTCAATGGGCTGGAGTTCACGATACAACATTGCAGACAATTGGGGATTATTTTACAATGGATTTTCAGGATTTACGCATACTGCCAGCTATGAAAAACGCAGCTACCACAATTTCTATTCTCAAATGTCATCACAACGATGGACGGGTATTGTTGGATTTGATTACGGCACTGCACAAATCCAAGGAATCAACCACCAATGGTATTCACCCGTAGCGATATTGCAATACCAAAGAAACAACCATCTCAAATTTGCTTTTCGATATGAATACATGCAGGTTCCCTCAGCCGCTTTTATATTGATTGATCAAAACTACAACTACGATAGACGCAGCGCGATTAGCGCCAACATCGATTTTAAATCAAATAAAAATTGGCTTTTGAGATTGGAATACAAACAAGCTTGGGGACTGGGCTATTTACCTGGACAAAAAGACATGCAGATCAAAAACAACAACCTCATATTATTGAGCCTTTCCAAATCTTTCCAATTGTCCTTTTAAAGATTTCCATTCCAGCCCTTCTATCTCAATCCGCCTTTCCTCTCTGGCTTTGGCCGAATAAATGCTCTCCTTTTTATTCTTGATATCATCACTCACCATAGCTGATTGACTTTCGCCAAAAGGACTTGATTGAATTTTCAATTGTCCACCCCAATACGGACGCAAGGATCCATTATTCCATTTTAAAAGCTCATTTTCCAGAGCGTTGATTCTGCGCTGGGTCAATCGCAAATTGTAATCACCGGCAGCCAAGGGACTTGCAAATCCCCTCACATGAAGAGTCAACGTATCGCCCAATGCCATTCTCTTTTCGATAATCACCATGGCCCTTTTCCATTGCTCATATCGGTAGGTTAATTTGGAATCCACAAATTGTTCCCATTCATTTTCATCGTCCAACGCTTGGATATACTCTTTGGATTTTGACGTGTAAGAAGACAAGCAATCCGCATAAGTCCATTGCGAACTGGTATCCATTGAATTGGGCTGGGGCTCGTCATTGTGAAAATATAGGGGCAAAGGCAAGTGCATGGCCAACCACTGCAAATCCATGGGAATGGAATCCTGTTTCGGCTTTTGCTTTTTGAAATAGACATACTGATACATCTCCAAACAACAACCGGTTCCTGATCTTGCAGAACTCCAAATCCATCTTTGGCTCAAGCTGTCTTCAAAAATGGAGAACCCAATATCATTTTGACTTGAATTAACGGGCAGTCCCAAATTTTGAACTTTCTGCCAATTGTTGGGTGAGCCTTTGACTTTATAAATATCAAATTCCCCAAATCCAAGATGACCTCGCGATGAAAAATACAAAGCATCCTTGATCCAACGTGGCTCAATTTCATCCAAGGCTGTATTTATCGTTTCATCCAACACCTGCGGTTTCCCCCACTCATTTCCTTCGCGCCTGGAAATCCAAATATCCATTCCTCCTCTTCCACCGGCTCTGTCACTGCTGAAAACCAAATAGGCATATCCCTCCCAGTATGCAATGGATGGCATCGTATTCCTTGTTCCCTTGGATAACAAAGCTGTGATTGGCTCCCAATGGTTTTTTGCGTTGCGATATAGGATAACCGATTGATTGCCTTCCAATTGACCCACCCCTATCCAAAGGGTATCAAACAATGCGGGATGCAAAACAGGGCGCTCCTCAAAAATCGCATCCCAATTGTGACTACTTGACCAAGTAGAATCCACTACTTTTCCTTGCCAATGCGTGGAGTCCCACTCTTGAAAAAAGATACTGTCTCCCATCCAATAGGCTTGACCCTGAGAATGATGTCGCTTCATATCCACCGCATGAGCCTGAATGCTATCTACTCTTACCTGTTGCATGGCCCATTCAACGGATTGGATATGCCACTCAATATTTTCTTTTTCAGGATGAAAACGATGGTCTCCCCTTACTTTTTGCTTGTACTTTTTCCAATACTGCAGCGCCTGCGGATAGCGCCCATTGCGCATATTTAAATTGCCCAAATAAAAAAAAGCTTCAGGCCTTATTTTTCCTTGATCTTTTTTAATGGTTTTTTCTAAAAGGGACATTGCCCGATAATCGTGGTGATTATGCCAACACGCTCTTCCATATTTGAATCCCAACTCAAATGAAGTAGAATCCAACGCGTATGCCGCTTGGTAGTATGACTCAGCCATATCAAACTTTCCCTCCTCGAAAAACTGATCCGCCCACCACTCGTACTTATCAGGACTTTGAGCAAAAAGCGTGAGGGGAATAAAATTCAAACCAAGCCACCAAAAGAAGATGGACATGAGTAACTTTGTTTGATATTCTTTTGAAAGGCAAGTTGACATTCCAAAAATGAAGGTACTCATTAAAAATATTTCTCAATTCACAATTGCGCTATTTTTATTGGTGTTTGTCGCATTTTCCATCTTGGCCTTTCAATCCAAATGGATAACCGCTACCAACATTCGTTACAAACCCACCTGCAATGGAAAACTGGCTGAGCGAATCAAGGAGGCGAATCAATGCAGAAATATCGATATCCTGTTCCTGGGCTCATCACACTGCTATAGAGGATTTGATACCCGTATTTTTAAATCGCATGATCTACTTGGTTTCAATCTAGGATCCTCTTCTCAAACCCCCATGCAATCGGCCTTGCTACTGGATCGATACGTGGATTTAATGAAACCCCAATTGGTAGTTTTAGAAATCTTTCCTGATTTGTATGACGGCAATGGTCTTGAATCTACCCTTGATTTCATTTCCAATATTGGTCCCTCAAGTGTAACCCATCAGATGCTAATTGAAACACACGATATCAGTGCCTACAACACTTATGGTTATGGATTGATAAAGAATTTATGGCTTGGACCAGATATCATACAATGTGATACTGCTTTAGAGCAATATGTCGCCGGTGGTTTTGTCGAAAAAAAGAAATTCATTACAACTACATTCCAAGGCAGTTCAATCCCACTGAGCTGGAAGGATTCTCAATTAAAAAGTTTCAATCGGATTCAAGAAATTTGTAATCAACGAAAAATACCATTGGTCTATGTGTTGGCCCCAATGACAACCGCCTATTATGCACAATATCCCAACATCGATCATTGGATTTCATCCATTGAACAAGATGGATTTAAAGTATATAATTTCAATCCCATTGGTAAGCATTATAGCGAATCTCATTTTTATGACGCGCACCACTTGAATCAAAAAGGTGTTGAAATATTTAATCAAGAATTGATAACCATTATTAAAAAAGATTTTCCTTTATAACATGAAAAAAATTGGCGTTTTAGGAGCCGGAGCCATGGGTGCTGGAATTGCACAAGTTGCCGCACAAGCAGGTCATCCAGTAATTTTGGTTGACCTTCAAGAGGAAGCCATTGCAAAAGGTTTACAAGGCATTGAACTCTCATTATCCAAAGCGGTAGAAAAAGGAAAAATGAGCGAAGATGATAAAAAACAAATTACACATCGCATCCAAACCTCTACTCGCATTGAATCCTTTTCAGATTGTGATTTAATTATTGAGGCCATCATTGAGAAATTGGAAATAAAGCAGAGTGTATTCAAACAACTGGATCAACTGGTTCATGCAAATTGCATTCTTGCATCCAATACCTCCTCTTTATCCATAACGTCCATTGCTTCTGTATGCAATCATCCTGAACGTGTATTTGGGATTCATTTTTTTAATCCCGCACCGTTGATGCCATTGGTAGAGATTATTCCTGCTACCCAAAGCAATGGCGCGTTGGCTGAAGAATTAAAAAGACTTATGCTGGATTGGAAAAAAGTACCGGTCATCGCCAAAGATTGGCCAGGCTTTATCGTGAACAGAGTAGCACGACCTTATTACAGCGAAGCCCTAAGAATTTTTGATGAAGGCATCGCCAGCCAACCGGAAATTGACCATGCCATGAAAGCATTGGGTTTCAAAATGGGCCCCTTTGAATTAATGGATTTAATCGGTCATGATGTTAACTACGCAGTCACAGAAAGTGTGTTCACTGCTTTCTATTTCGATCCTCGGTTTAAGCCCAGTTTAACCCAAAAGAAATTGGTAGAAGCTGGATGGTTCGGTAGAAAAAGTGGCCGAGGGTTTTATGAATATCCCGCAGGTTGTCCTTCGGTAAACTTGGATAACGAGAAAGCAACCATCATTCAAAACAGAATATTGGCCATGCTCATCAATGAAGCATGCGACTCACATTATTGCGGATTAGCTTCCGAGGAGGATCTGGATTTGGCCATGACAAAAGGAGTGAACTATCCCAAAGGACTAATGGCATGGGGAAGTGAAATTGGTTTTGGACAAGTGGGGCAATGGATGCAAAATTTAATGGATACATACCAAGATGATCGTTATCGAATGAGTGTAGGATTGAAAAAAAGAATGTCATGAAAAAGAGTGTTCAAGAAATTATGAGTCCTCCGCCTCCACACATGGTGGGTGATGGATTTAGGGTTCACAACTATATTCCTGGATTGGTGGGCATGCAAAGAATGAATCCGTTTATCATGATGGATTATAACTCGCCTCATTATTTTCCACCATCCGAAACACCTCCCGGTGTTGGTGTTCATCCCCACCGTGGATTTGAGACCGTTACCATTGCATACAAAGGCAAAGTTTCGCATCATGACAGCGCCGGAAATTCTGGCACCATTGGGGAAGGTGAAGTGCAATGGATGACAGCTGCTTCTGGTGTTCTGCACAAGGAATACCACGAGCGAGATTTTGCCAAGCAAGGGGGTATTTTTCAGATGGTTCAATTGTGGGTAAATCTCCCTGCAAAAGACAAAATGTCTCCCCCCAGTTATCAAGCCATCACGAGAGGGGATATTCAAACGGTAGAACTTGAAAACGGCAATGGTAAAATTGAAATTATAGCGGGATCATTCAACGGAGTAAAAGGGCCTGCGCGAACCTTTTCTCCCGTCGATTTGATGAACGCTTTTTTACCAGCAAATGGAGAAGTTCAATTCTCATTTTCCCAGCATGATCATACCGCGCTTGTTGTAATTAGTGGAAAGATTAATATCAACCACGAACAAGAAGCTTCAGCCAATCAACTGGTCATCTTTCAAGATGACGGTGAGGATTTTTCCATTCAAGCCATAGATGAATCCGTTGTGTTGATCTTAAACGGAGAACCCATACCAGAGCCCATAGCCGCCTATGGTCCTTTTGTAATGAATACCAGAGAAGAGATCATTCAAGCCTACCAAGATTTCCAATCTGGGAAGTTTGGACTATTGGAGGATTAGACCAATGTTTTTTTGATTGAAATTATAAAGGAAATCAATCGTAAAAATCATATCCAAATCCCCCCATTCGATATTACCAAGATTGATTTGAAAATTTTTGAATAATTGCTCATCTCTGTATTGGTTAATCATTGGATTGGGATGGTGGAATATGAAATTATAAAAATCAATAATATCCTTTTTCCCATCGGAAAACTCAACTTCCAACGCGAGACCTCCAAGATGTTTAGCACGGTTAACCTTGATTCCCATCAAATTATGATTTTTTTCTTCCATTTGGATTAATGATCTCAAATTTAATTATTTTATTCAAAACAAAAAAGTCCATCCATTTCTGAACTATTCTATCACCGTGTTCCTTCAGTACAAAATTAACCTTGGAAATATCCTGCTTTTTCAAAGGTCGAAAACCTTTTTCTTTTGAAATTATCCAGAATCTAACCTCTCCTGAATCTATGTATAATTCTACTCGCATTTGACGATTATCCTTTCGAACATGCACATGAATAGGAAGATGCTCATTGGAATAAAAAAAGAAAACAATGTTTTGGTAAATAAAAATCTTAGGCATTTTTATTTAAAAATACCTGCACAACATCCTCAATTAATGAAACATATAAGGACGCATAAGAAGATTAATGCGCATTTTTAATCAAGCCTTTCTACCCTGACTTTGGTCAATCCCTTACCCACAAAATTCAATTGTTTGGCCGCAACCATAGACAAATCAATACAACGCTTGGAGCGCATAGGCAAACGATCATTGACCTTAACGACAACTGTACTATCGTTGCTTAAATTGGTGACTTTAAGCATCGTTCCAAATGGATAGGTTTTGTGGGCACAAGTATATAAACTCTGCCTAAATACTTCTCCACTACTCGTTCTTCGACCATCAAACTTGTTGTGATAAAAACTAGCTGTTCCTGTTTCAGTTTGCGACATTCCATTGAATGAAATCAATGCAAAGATGGCAGTCAAAATAATAATACTATTTCTCATCTCTTTTCAATTGTTTTTACCCAACGCTGCTCGTTGCTATTGATCTCGACCAAATACAACCCAGTAGCCCAAGTATTGATATCCAATGCAAACGTCTCTACCGAACCAATATTGCTTTGAAATATAATACGACCCTGTGTATCCATTATTCGAACAAATTCAACGGACATCTCCGAATCCCATTTTAAATTAATATCATCCTCTGCAGGATTGGGGTAAATCGCCCATTCTGCATTTGCAAAGTGTTCATCGGTTCCCAAAGAAGGCAGCAATTGAATATTATCTACATAAATCTGATTGCCGTAATGTCCCTTATTTTGAAATGCAAAAATGCTGGTTTCATTAAAATTGATAAGCGTATCGAGCAATATAACTTCATGGCGCCATTCCTCCGAAGCCGGAATAAAGGCATCTGTATTGTCTGGAGCAGTAGCAAGCTCATCACCTCCTTTGCGGTAGAGATTTGTCCAAGATGCACCGCAATCTTGGGATAACAATACTGCCAATGTATCGCTATATTGACCGCCATATTGGGCGTAAGCCACATCAAAATGCAAAGCAATTTGCTGTATCGGATCCAAATCCGTTTTCTGAAGCCAAATTTCATCTCTACCACCTTGTGCATCCACCCAATAATTATCAAATTTCATAGTATAAGTACCATTGCCGTATGCGCTGCACTGATCAGAAATATTCCAATTGTAACCACTGGCATCCAGATGAAAATAACGCCAATCATTGGGGATAACCGCACTTTCAAAATCCTCAGCGATGGGACCTGAATAGGCTGGCAAATCAGAAATGTATTGCTCTTTGGTCGCTGTCAAAGACTGTCCATTGAATGTCACCGTAAGTGAAACTTGAAAAGTACCTTCATTGTTATAAACCACAGTGGGATACTTTTCTGTGCTGGTGCTGGGGGTTGCTCCTTGAAATGTCCATTGGTAAGAAGCTCCTTGAGGAACCACGGAATGATCAACAAAATGAATCGCATCACCTGGACAATAAAAACTTCTTTGAGAAGCGGAGAAGTCCACCATCATGGCTGTTGGCTCGAACAATGGAGCCTCCCAGACACCGAGATTCCATGACGCCAATCTAATTTTTTGGTCGCGATAAAACGGCACCAATCGCAATGCCTCTGCGCTCACTGGAAGTCCTCCACTGTATTCCACCCAATCCGACATACTTGAATTTCGATAGAGAACTCGACCATTACTGGTTGCAATATATACCCCTCCTGCTGTTCCCAAAGTGTATGCGATGGCCCATGGTTTATCACTACCCAAAACGGAACCTGTGATATTGGTCCAAGTCATACCACCATCGTTGGTTTTCCACGCACGTTGCGAAGCGGCTGCATTGGGAAAGGCTACGTAAATCTCATCCGCGTTTGCGCCAACGGAATACACCATGTTGTTTAGGGTCAAAGGCAAGGAGACCAAACTCCAATTGGCACCCGCATCTACCGTCTTCCATAATTTACTGACTGAACTTTCTCTCTGCTGTACATACATTACATCATGATTGCTGTAAGATTGTTCAATCCACAAAAGCTTAGCATCTGGATTGCTTCCAAAGGTGTAGAATGGTGCAAATGAAGAAGCATTGTTGGACTTATACAACACATTGTCTTTGCCAAGAAAAGCTTCGTCATAATATGCATGTGAAAACATGATGCGTGAACTTTCATTGTTCCAATAACTCTCATTGGGTGAAATTGAAACCGAAAAATTGGTTGGAATATCAGCCAACGTTTCAGGCAAAACCTTTCCTTGAATATCGCTGAAGTAAGTCTTGTTCTCGTCACTGTAATTCACGTAACCAGTAGGCGCCTCTCCTCCACCCAAACTCAGGTAATTGCCTGCACCGTAATTTTCCAAATACCCCATATTGCCATTGTGGTATCGACCTCCAACCATGATATCGTCATTCCAACCTTGATCATATCCCCAAAGATTTACCGCACGAATGCCTCTGTTCTTGGCAGTAAACGTGGTCATAAAATCATTCGAGAAATGAATACCTCCATCATTGGAACCCCAAATCTCCTCTGAATTGGGACCCGTCTTATAAATTCGGTACTCTTGCTGGTCCACATGCAAGTATGCAATTCCACCTATATACCCACCGACACCTTGATACGTTGCTCCTGCGTCTTCAGACTTCCATAGATTTAAACCTCCAATCAGAATTTTATCAGCATTCAATTGCGAAGCGATGATGGTTGTGTTGTAATGGATTTGTGTGTAGGTGCCATCGTCAGCAGAGAAATTCATCAAATTGGGATGGGTATCCAAATTATAGGGCGTACCAATTAAACCATGGGGATTGGACCAAGTCAATCCAGCGTCATAACTAACGTATGTTCCAATCCAACCATTCAATTCAACACCTGTATTGTAGGTACCATAACCCGTTAGCAAAACGTAAATTCTGTTGGGATCTGCTTCGGTCACAGCCATGTGGCCGCCCAAGCATTCGACATTTTCAAATCCCGGAATTTCTTGAAACCAACCGTTGTCATACATTACAAAGGTGTTGCCTATATCTTCACTTTTGTAGAATTTGCAAATACCCAATGTAGGCTCAAAGTGCACGGTATAAACAACATCAGGATTACCCGGTTGAAAATTTACCGTCATGCATTCGTTGGGCAATTTCTCAGTCCATGACAATCCCATGTCGATGGATTGGTAAAGACCTAAATTGGTAGCGGCAAACAACATATTGGGATTGACCGGATGAAAAACGATTTCCCATGCTGAAATATTCAAAGACTGAAAAGAAGACTGTCCAGAAATAGACCAAGAGTTACCACCGTCTATCGACTTCCAAATATCATTATTGGCAGAGAAAAAAACGATGTCTGGGTTGGTTGGATGAATTTTCACAGCACTCACCCCACCCACCATCAACTGCGCAGTAACATGCTGCCAATGTTCTCCACCATCTATGGTCTTGTATAACCCACCAGATTCCGTTCCACAAAACAGAATTTGTGGGTTCGACATCGAGCGATCATGACAATACACATTGGCTTGCTCACTAATCTCAGTCTCTGTTCCATCCGCTGCCAAATGCACCTCAGGACCACAATAACTCCAAATGTTATTTCCACCTCCTCTTTGAGGTGCTGATTGCGGCTGAATAGAATTTCCATTCAAGTTGGCCTTGATGCAATTCACCCAACGTTTGTAATACTGGGTGTGTTCCGTCTTTACAAATTCATGAGAGGTGAAATAATGCTCGTACATCTCCTTCACACGAGACACGTCTGGATTGTCCTTGTACATTTCTACAGCCCATTCGGGAATATTGGGATCATTCTGATGATTTTTTGGAAGATGAAAATATTGTGCATTTGCAGCGAGCGAAAAGCAGATAATAAATAGGGTTGCAAGAAATCTCATGACTCAAAGATAGGGAACCTCGGTTGAAATCTTTTGCTGAATGAATCTCGAAACATGATTAATTTTCAAACCGTATTATGCTCGAATTCCACTACAATTCAGAAACCCAAAAGCATTTCCAACGTCATTGTCATGGAAGTCAAAAAGCCGGAGGGACTTTTTTGCCGTTCATTTCACACATTTCTGATTTGATTCGCATTGCCGAAGGATTAACCCCCAAGTTAGAAAAAGAGCAAGGAAAAATGCGCAAGGCATTTGTTTATGAATACCATGAGGCCATTGGGAATATGGGCATTTCACCAAGGACCCTAGAAATGGAAACGCAAGTGCAATTTGAATACAGAGACCGATTGCGCATTGCATATTTACCAGTCGAAGCGCTTCCCACCACAAATGAATTCACCATTGTTGCGCAATGGTCAAAATCAAAATGGAATATCGTAACCGCATATCCTGGAGGAGCGTCATATCCATTTCCTCACGCCAAACAAAGCGCTGAAGAAAGAAAGCAATCCACTCAATTTTGGGAGCGGTTTATATTGCTGAAATTGAAAAATTAATTACTTCTTCCTTGATTTAAATATCACAGCCTATTGCATGCTAATCACTGATGACATTTGTCATATGTTATCAAATCGTTAAGAAGAAGATGAGTACGCAACACTGAAGAAAGTGCCGCGTCTATAGATCACAAAACCTATATAAATGTTTATTACCGATTCTAATCAGAGTATCCGAGTTTCAATGATTCAATGCCTTTTACTAACCTTGTTCTTACTTTTTCTTCAAACCATCAATGCTCAAATAACCAATATTTGGGAAAAGACCCTGAATAACTCCGGTGATTATGGGGATCAATATCACTCCGTTGTATGTGATAACAACAATACCATTTATGCGGTTGGCTCTACAGTTAATACCAACGCTGATCGAGATTGGTTAATCGTAAAATATGATGCCAATGCCAACATCGTCTGGAGAAAATCATTCAGCGCTCCTGGTTTAGGCCCAGACGAAGCCAAAAAAATTCTAATTCACCCCAATGGTAATTTGGTCGTAACAGGATATGGAAACAACAAATCTGTTGGGAACGATTTCTGGACCATGATGCTCAATCCACAGGGTGATACATTGTGGACCAAACTTTACAATTCTCCCACCTCCAACCTCTATGATGAGCCTAACGCCATGACCATTGATGTTGATGGCAACATCATAATTACTGGAGAAAGCGATCAAGACCCCAGTGCGTTTTTGAATAATGATTTTTTAACCATCAAATACTCTGCAACGGGCAATCTCCTTTGGGCGGTAAAATACAATGCCGCTGCCAACGACAATGACCGTTCCATGTCAATTGCTACAGACGCATCCAGTAATGTTTATGTTACAGGCCGATCATTCAATGGTACCGATGATGACGTAATCACAATCAAATACAACGGTTCAGGAACACAACAATGGATCAAGACTTTCGATAATGGCGGGATTGACCGTCCTGTGTCTATAGGAATTGATGGTCAATCGAAAATATATGTGGCCATGCGTTCTGATAATGGGGCCGATGATGACTACCGAATCATTCAATATAATGCACAAGGAACGCAAACATTTAATGTGATCTACGACAATGTTGGGAACGACCGCCCCGTAGATATGGTTGTTAACTCTGCTGGAGGATGTATTGTTACTGGAAGAAGTGACAGCAATCCAGCAGCGACTATCAATTATGATGTTAAAACGATCGCTTTTTCTTCTACAGGTGTTCAACAATGGATCGCATCTTTCAATGGACTCGGAAATAATGACGACATCCCCACACATATTCATTTATCCGCAGATGGCAAAGTAGTGGTTACAGGATTTACTGACAGGGACAATACCATCGCAATAAACAATGACAGTTTCGTACTTCAATACAGTTCAACTGGATCCAATCTTATTTCTCAATCCTTCAATGGAACTGCTAATAAAGATGATGAAGGTCATGCGTCGTTTATTAGCTCCAATGGCAAAGTGGTGATCGTTGGTTTCAGTTCCGATAGCAACAACCAACGCGATGCGCATTTAGGAATTTACAATGCCAATAGTGCACCACAATACCAACATACATTGAGTGGTATTGGTGACAATAGTGAGAACGTCCGCGATTTGGTTGCTGATGCCAATGGAAATGTATACTTCTGCGGTTACACCGTAACAAAAGACAATAACCGTGATTTCTATGTTGGAAAATTAAATTCATCCGGAAATCTCTTATGGGCAAATGATACGACTGGTACTTTGTTTGGGAGCGATGAAGAGGCCAATGCCATTGCAATTGATGCTTCAGGAAATATTATTGTAAGTGGATTTTTAAAAAATGCAGGAACATCCTCTGACATCTATGTAGAAAAATACAATGCCAATGGCACATTGCTTTGGAACTTCGGCTATGACAATGCTATTCATGAGTCTGATCGCTCTTATGCCATGTCAACAGATGCCGCTGGCAATATATACTTAGCCGGAAAAAAAGATACAGATGCATCATGGCAAGTCAATGATGACATTAACACCATCAAAATCAACAGCAATGGAACATTGGGTTGGGCAGCAAGTTATACATCTTCTACACTGCTTGACCGCGCACAATTCATTCAAGTAACCAGTACCAACGAAATCATAGTGGGTGGTCGCATACAAAATGGTGTCAATGATGATGTCATCGTCCTAAAATATAACAGTACTGGAAATTTGGTTTGGTCCAAAACCGTAGATGTCCAGGGCGCCAATGACAAACTGAATGATTTAAAAATAGACGCCTCGGGCAATGTCTATTTGTGCGGACAATCACAAATCAGCGCCAATTCCAATGATTATGATGCATTTGCATGTAAAATAAATTCAGCAGGTGCGCAAGCTTGGATGGATATATACCAACATGCTGGAGAAGGCCTGGATGAAGCGGTTTCGATAGAACTTGGAAATAACGGAGATGTTTGGTATGCTGGACATATAGATATAAACAGCGACATCACGGAAAAATTCAATATCCTTCTTAGACACTTGGACAATAACGCCAACATATTGAATACCAACAACGAACTATACAGCAATAGCAACTCCGTTGTAGCCGATGATCTTGTCTTGAATGAATTTAACGAACCATGCATCTCGGCGCACAAGAATGTTGGGCAATCCGGAGACATCGATTATGAATTGAATATTATTTCATACGATGGTATATCATTTACCAATCAATATACCCGCAGCATTTCTGACAGCATTGATATCGCCAATGTGATGAAATATTACCCCAATAATGGGTCAATTTTCATAGGTGGTTCAACATGGAATACTTCCGGACAACGAGATCTACTCATTGGAAAATACAACTGGCTACCAATTCAAATCATTGAAAATGAAAATTCAGAATTATCGGTATATCCTAACCCTTGCAAAGACTTCATCCATGTTGTGGGCCTTGAAAAACCGACCTACATAAAGATTATAAATGTTGCTGGTGAATTGGTTTATGCTGAACCCAACACAGGTTCAACCATCGACACCCGTTTTTTGGATAGCGGCATTTATTTCTTAGAGTTTAGCACTCCTCAGAAAACATGGACCGAGAAAATTATTAAAGAATAAAGAATAAAGAATAAAGAATAAAACGATGAATATTAAAAAATCAATTGCCGCACAATTTGTTCAGAACTACAAAATCATTGAAAGTGGTTGGGATAACTATCTACCAAAATCAGGTGACTTGGCCTTGTTCCAAGTAATCGAAACCGGTAAGCATCAAACCATTCAATCTTCAACCAAAAGAAATGTGGCTATTTTTTCTGGAGATTTCATCTTGGCAACATTTGCAGATCGATACGCTACCTCACAATTTGAGGGCTATGTTCCTACTGAAAAACATGAAGAATACCACATTCTTGGGGCTGGCGGGGCAATTGGAATTGTGAAATCCAAAAATGCATCCTTAAAAGATATCGAACCAACAACTGTAAAGCTTATTGGGTATGCCACTGATGACAACAATCAGATCATCAACACCCGCTTCTATGGAATCGAAGCACCCACTTTTACCGGCGAAAAACATAAACCCAAGGTCATTCTTTCTTTAGGCGCAACCATGGATAGCGGTAAAACCACTACAGCGGCGTTTATATCAAGAGGATTGTATCTAAACAATAAAAATGTAGGCTTTATCAAACTCACGGGTACCGCTTACACCAAAGACAAAGACTTTGTTTTTGATTGCGGCGCAAAAAGAACTTTGGATTTCTCGGATGCCGGATTTCCAAGCACTTTCACAATTCCTTGCAATGAAATTCTATCCATTTATGAGTTTCTTCGAAATAAAATCAATGAAGAGAATGACCTTGATTATTTGGTCATTGAGATTGCTGATGGAATTCTTCAACAAGAAACCAATGCACTCATTTCCAATCAAGCGTTTATGGATACCATTGACTTTGTGTCATTTTCTTGTGGCGATAGCTTGAGTGCCCTTCATGGTCTGGAAGTTCTAAAAACAAAAAACATTGTTCCCCGTTTGCTATGCGGAAAATTCACCATGAGTCAATTGCTCATTGAGGAAGTCAAAAAATGGGTTGGATTACCTATTTTTGGAATAGATGAATTGGAAGAAGGAAAGGCCAATTTTTTATTTGAGAAATAATTTGAAAAAACACCCAATCACATTGAATTCTGAAATAATCCGGAAGGCACTGGCCACCGGATTTTTTCATTGGATGCAATTGATTACAACGCTATTGCTGCTTCTTATGATTGGACAGATTTCCAGTCAAACAGATTCCAGTAAGAAAGAGATCTTGAGTTTGATTACATTCCATTTGTTTAACCCTAAATACCAATGGTATTGGGTGGTTTGTATTCTTGCACTGAAGGCTATATCCACATTCATAACCCATTACCTGAAAGTTCAATTGCCTGAATTAATTCAAAATTCGATCTGGCTACAAACTCTCGAGAATGGAAATGAAATTCAAATGAATAGAAACTTTCATTCAGCCTCTTTAAAGACCTATGCAAAATCTTGGCTTAAAGGAAACGTGATATTCACTGCTGACTTTCTATATCTACTGGTGATTCTTTTTATCCTGATCTACCTAAATTATTTGATTGCAATTATTTGGTTAGCCGTATTTATACTGGCCATATCCATCCGGTATGCCTTTGTACAACTCTTTATCAATAAAAAGAAAATATACCGTTCAAGAAAACGAAAAGTTTTACAAAAATCAAAATTCATCGAAAGTCATTTGCTTCAATTGGCACTGAATGGTAGATTCAAAAAAGAAATATCGTTAGTAAAAAAGCGATGGACTGCCTACCATTCTGAACTTCTAATATTTGCAAGAGGTCGAGCAGTAACCGCTATAACTATTCCCATTCTATTCTTCTCTTTTTTATTTCTTATCATATCACCATCAATATCCGGCAGTATAGATAATAAAACTACACTACAGATTGTTTTGGTCCTTATTTACAGTCAATCTCCCATCAACCGAATATTCAGGGTAACAGAGAACTGGCGCGTGATACGTAATTTTAAATCAGATACAATTCAAGATCACAATACAAACATCATTCAACACACTGCGCCGGATTTACCCAACGATTTCTACACATTTATCAAAATTGATGACAAAGGGTTTGGAAAAACGACCAACCCATTTCATCAAGAAATATTTAAACAAGCCCTTGAGAAGAATCTTAGCATTGCCAATGCGCAAAAGATTTCCAAACAAGTTGCATTTTTCAAACCCCACGACTCAATAATTGGAGACACGATTCTCGCAGAGCTCAATTACTCCAATGAGTTCAAAACGTTGTCGCAAATAAAAGGTATGAATACTGAGTTAGGCCACCCTCTTCCTGAAGATTTTGATTGGTATCAAAATGCATCAACATCTTCACTTTCCAAAATAGAAATACAATGGATTCATTTCTATGGCGCCTGCTTACATCCTGCCAAATTTGTAATATCCCGCAATGAAGATATCCAACAAATAGGCGACAAACCACTGGAGAAAATCAAAAACTACTTGAATAAAAAAAACAAAATATGGGTTATCGTTTAATAAAAAGAATTTTAATCATCAGTGTAATACTCATGATTTTTGGTTGTGCTAAAGAGCCGGGTATTGGAGGAAATAGTTCAATTTCCGGTCAAATTATTTTAAAGAAATACAATTCATCCATGACCCAAATTGTTGGCACATACCCTGCTGCTGATCATTATGTGTATATCGTTTATGGAGATCATGTCGGATACGATAAACGCATTAAAACAGACTATGACGGCCAATTTGAATTCAACTACTTATATCCAGGGAATTATAAAATTTACACCTATTCCACAGATTCTACTGGATCCGTAATTTCAGGACAAGTACCAGTAATCGTCACTATTGACCTTCAAAAAAGAGAACACCATGAAATTCCAAAGATGTACATATTTGAATAAGGCAATTCTTTCAATAGCCATTTTACTTCTGGGATTTACCCCTGCATCCTCACAGAGCAAAAAAATTGTGCAGCATGGTTACATCAAAAAAGAATCGATTATCAATGACATCAAAGATCCTGAAAACAGTAGGCAGCTCATTGAGATCTATGATAAAAAAGGCCGATTAATCCAGAGTTCCGAATTAAATACTGAAGGAAAAAAAATAAAAGACACCCAATACAGATACACCAAAAATGCAAAATCAGTATTGATATATAATCACCTTGACAGCCTTGTATCAAGCAACACCACCCTCTACAATAAACAGGGAAAACCCATTGAAGTAAGCACCTTTCGAACAGGAAAAAAAAATCAAGAAAGAACTGCCACTTCTTACAACAAATGGGGTCAAAAAATCAAGGAAGAAGTTTTTCGGAATGGTGAATTAGATAAAACCAGAATCTTTGTTTACGACAAACAAGGACTCATGATTGAACAAAAAACCACCAATAGAAATGGAGAGGTCATTTATCACAAAAAGATTAAGTACTCCAAATGAACGATCTTAAGTGCTTTTCATTTCTTATTATTTTCTCTCTCTTCTTTGGGATATCCAATGCCCAACAAGATGACTTTTGTTCTTGGAATTATTTGAATATCCGATTAAAACTCAATCCCGAATGGTCTGTGGGATTCAATGAGCATTATCTCAGGAAAGAAAATGTTTCCGAGCGATGGATGAATATCCATGATTTATATACCACCCACAGTATCAAATCCTGGCTTACGCAAGAATTCCATTTAAGATCCATGCAGGTGCAAAAACTAAATGACCATATTGAAAACAGATGGCTGTTTTATTATGCACTAGAAGGGAAATTCAAGTGGCATGGAATTCAATTCAATCTAAGAACAAGATGGCAACAATTGACTTTTGAGGACCATTGGAATGATCAATTCAAAGGCCCCTATTACTATCACAGATATAAAGTATCTATTCAATATCCCTTTAACTATCACATCAAACCCTCTATTTCTTGCGAGATATTCAATCCTTTGAATCGTCCCGATCATTTAAAAATTGATCAATTGCGAAGCAGCATAAATCTTATTTATCGATTTAATCAGAATCTATCAGTGGACACTTTTTATCAACTTCAGCAGCCACTGGGAAGATCCCTTCCAAAGCGATATTTTATTTTAGGTATAGGATTTAATTTAACTTTATAACATGAAAAATATATTTCTAGTCATACTAACCATCATGGCCATGATGACGTTCACTGCATGCAATTCCACCCAAACAGAACAATCCAACCAAACCAAAATGCCAGTTACAGGAAAATTCGCCATTGCGCTTCATGGAGGAGCCGGAAACATCGAAAAAATGAACTTAACAGAGGAACAAAAAAAAGAATATCTCAACGTTATGGACAGCGCCCTTCGGGTGGGTTATGAATTTTTGAAAACAGGAGGATCAAGCATCGATGCCGTTGAAAAGGTCATTCAAATTTTGGAGGATAATCCTTTATTTAATGCGGGCAAAGGTTCTGTTTTTAGTCACGATGGAAAGAATGAAATGGACGCAGCCATCATGGATGGAAAAACACTGGATGCGGGATGTGTGGCAGGAATCAGTCACATCAAAAATCCCATTTCTTTAGCAAAATTGGTCATGAAGAAATCCAGCACCGTATTTATGCATGGGCAAGGAGCCGAGGATTTTGCCAAAGAGAAAGGGATGGAATGGATTGACACCAGTTATTTTTTCACTCAACACCGGTGGGATCAATTGCAAGAATCCTTGAAAAAAGGAGGCGGAATGGAACTGGATCATGGAAATGACGAAAAGTCCAGCAACTCTAAATCAAACTCTGAGGGTAAATATGGAACTGTCGGCTGCGTGGCTTTGGATCAAAGCGGCAATCTTGCAGCAGGAACGAGCACTGGAGGACTTGTCAATAAAAGATACAATCGAATAGGCGACTCCCCTATAATCGGCGCCGGAACCTATGCAGAAAACATGGTTTGCGCTGTATCCTGCACAGGAAGAGGCGAAGATTTTATAAGAAACGTCATTGCATATGACATCGCTGCTCAAGTTAAATATCAAAACATTAGTCTTTTTGATGCCGTTAGCAATAGTATTCAAACCAAATTGAAAGGCAATGGTGGACGAGGTGGATGTGTCGCAATAGACCACAAAGGAGAAATCGTTTTTAACTTCACAACAACAGGAATGTTCAGAGGTTATATTGATACCAATGGCAAGAAATTCTCTGCGATTTATCGATAAAATTAATCTGGTCAATTAAAAATAAATCGCCACGCAAGATCCCTGTAAGAAACAATGTACAATCCTTGTGATAGATGCTTTATTGGAATAATTTCATTTTCGCCGGTCACGACGTGCTCATGAATCAACTGTCCTTGATTATTAAAAATTCGAATTAATTCTCCAGATTTAAAAGATTTACTTTGAATGTTCAAGACATCCTCATTCACGTTCATCTTAACACATAGCTCTTGCGTAAATTCTTGAATAGACATTCCCTCAGTGTTCATGACATTGGACCTTGAAAAAATGACAGACCGATTCGGATTACAACTCACCCCCACCACTTCGATCATGTAGTTCAGCTCTTCTGAGTTCGGGTTGATATCAGTATAAGACAATACGTTACTCGCCACTGTTGCGATGAGATTCATGCTAGCCAGACTTGATCCACGATAGATGTTGTAGCTATCAAAAACAACACCCTCATACGCATTCCAATTCAAATTCACGTTTCCGCCCAATCCTGCAGAGGTTGTCAAATGAATCGTCTTGTGAATGCCATCCACTGGTGCATATAAAAATCCACAAGAATCTTTCATGCCAATTCGGTATCGATTCGATTGCACTTGCGGATTGGAATTCACATCTTCAAATGCGCCTTCTGCTGAAAAATCTACTTCCCCAATGGCATCAAAAACATCCTGCACATTGGATTCTTTGAACACGACAATACGTTGCACTGCGGTATTCGCAACGGGTTCCCAGATGATGTGGTTCTTTCCGGACCACTCATCAACCGTCACCAAACAGATAGGAATCGTGGGAGGATTAAATGGATCGATACAGCCCACACCACAGCCCACGCATCCATTCCAACAAACAATTGGAATGATAAGTGTAGGTTCAGAATCATTGAATAATATGTAACGATTACCATTCAGCCACTGCGAACAAACTTCATCGGAAGAGAAAAACTCAGGGTTGCTCCAATCATTTCCGTTGACAAACTTGTACTCATACAATCCCGAAACAAGATCAATCGTTACCGACCAAATACCATTCCCATTGTCATTCAAAGCAATTCCGCCCGGATTCCAATTGGGTAAATTATTGTCAACTACCCCATCACCATTTCCATCTGCAAAACTCCCTGCCAAGTGAACTCCAAAAGAACTCACCGTTTCATTGGACATATCCACCTGAAAGGTGACTTCTATACCCCATGAAATCAGATGAAACAAAAACATCGACATCCCAAACAGCAAACCCTTTTTCATAAAACTTTAATTTGGGCTCAAGGTAGATGTATTTGGGATGAACAAAAGTGAATAACAAAACTTGATTGCTGATTCAGAATAGACCACCCCGTCTCGGCTAGCCGAGCCACCCTTCCTTTCCGCTGCGCGGTAGGAGGGGAAATTACCGATTTACCGATCCACTGATTTACTGGGCGAATGCAATTCGCCCCTACTTCCGATTCACATATTCCTGTATCGCCTCCGCCGTTGTCAACCAATTCCGACCTTCTTTGTATCCCGCTATCTTACCTCTGCGAATGAGCAAACTCAAATACTCCTGTCCATAAGGAATCTCCATCTCCTCAATAATACTTGAGATAGGACGATAGTCTTCATGGCTGTTTTCCAAATGACTCAGGTAAATATCCAACGACCGTTCTAATGCCTGCAATACCATCAGCATCAATTTCTCGTAATTGCCTTGATTGGCCTTGTTCAGCGCATCATAATATTTCTTTCGATCTTGTTGCAAGATGATGGCAGGCGGATATCCCGCACTCATCAAAAGCAAATTGAAAATCAAGCGAACGGTTCTTCCGTTGCCATCAAAGAAGGGATGAATCCATACCATGCGGTGATGAAATATCATGGCTTTGACAATCACGGAAAGACCATTCTTTTCATTCACCCAACCAATCAACTCCTCCATAAAATCATCCACCTTGAGTGCATTGGGCGGAGTAAAATTGGCACCTGTTATTCGAACTCCTGCGTTTCGATATCGACCCGCAAACTCCTTTTCGATGCGTTGCAATACCAATCCATGAATGTTCAAAATATCGGAAGCGCGCAATTTGTATTTCTCACGCACCAGGGTCTCCAATGCAGCAATGGCTTCATGGTGATTGAGCGTTTCAAAATGCTCTCGCATGGATTTCCCGCCTACAGTAATGCCATCAGAAAGGATAACACGGGTTTCTTGAAGCGTGATGGTATTTCCCTCGATGGCATTGGAATGATAGGTCCACTCCAACATCAAACTCTCTCTCAACTTATCCAACGCGATGGAGGGAATGGGGCGCAACTTGGCCAATCGGGCTTGCTTTTGCTCCACGCGCTCCAACATCGATTGTAACTTTTCCTGACCCCAAGGATACTCATTCCATTTCATGTCACAAATATCGGATAAAATATTTTAATTTACTATCCGATATTAATTAGTTTCAAAAAAAAGAGGCTTGCGCCTCTTCTTTTACTGAATATTCTGAGCAGTTTACTTAAACTTCACTGCTGTCGCCACTTTGGTTGCTGGATCTACTTTGTAGAATCCTTCGCCGCTCTTGTCTCCCAGCTTTCCGGCTTGAACCATATTCACCAACAATGGACATGGCGCATATTTGGGATTGCCAAAACCGTCATTCATGACGCGCAAAATGGCCAAACAAACATCCAAGCCAATGAAATCCGCCAAACGCAATGGACCCATCGGATGTCCCATTCCCAATTTCATTACGGTGTCAATCTCGTCCACTCCTGCTACTCCTTCAAACAAGGTGTAGATGGCTTCATTGATCATGGGCATCAAAATTCGATTGGCCACAAATCCGGGGTAATCGTTTACCTCAACTGGCACTTTCTGCAATTGCTTGGACATTTCAAAAACAGCTTCTGTCACGGCATCGGAAGTACTATAACCACGAATCACTTCTACCAATTTCATGACAGGCACTGGATTCATGAAGTGCATACCAATGACTTGCTCAGGACGTTTGGTCACCGATGCAATTTTGGTGATAGAGATGGAACTGGTGTTCGAAGCCAAGATGCAAGCCGCTGGCGCAAATTCGTCCATGGATTGAAAAATCTTCAACTTTAAATCGACATTTTCAGTAGCGGCTTCCACGGCCAAATCAGCATTGGCAATTCCTGTCTTCAAATCCGTTACCAAACTCAAATTGGCCAATGTTTGATTCTTGGCGGCTTCATCGATGATTCCCTTGGAAACTTGACGATCCAAATTCTTGGTGATGGTCTGCAAAGCACGATCCAATTGGGCTTGGTTCACATCTACCAAATTGACCTTGTTGCCATATTGCGCAAACACGTGTGCAATTCCATTGCCCATGGTGCCCGCTCCGATTACTGTAATATTCTTCATGTTTAATTTTTCTGTTGCGAAAATAAGGATTAAGTCCAATTACATCGGTTGGAAAAAACCAGTATTCATTTTTAGTCCTAATTGCAATGAATGAGCGTTCTACTCCGTATCTTCGCGCGCATGGAAAATGTTGTTTATCAACCCAAAAATAAAGTCCGCGTAGTAACGGCTGCCTCATTGTTCGATGGACATGACGCCGCCATCAATATCATGCGCCGCATCATTCAAACAACAGGTTGTGAAGTGATTCATTTGGGACACGATCGTTCTGTTGAAGAAGTGGTCAATTGCGCCATTCAAGAAGATGTGCAAGCCATTGCGATGACCAGCTATCAGGGTGGTCACACAGAATATTTCAAATACATGTACGACTTGCTCCAAGAAAAAGGTGCCGGTCACATCAAAATATTTGGTGGAGGTGGTGGCACCATCCTTCCTGAAGAAATCAAAGAATTGCATGCTTACGGAATTACCCGTTTGTACCATCCCGATGACGGTCGCTCAATGGGTCTCCAGGGAATGATCAATGATTTGGTTTCTAAATCTGATTTTCCAACTGGAAACAACGTGGTCGTTAAAGCGGAGCAATTGAAAGATAAAAATCCAGTTCAATTGGCACAGGTCATTTCCGCTGCAGAGAATTTCCCGAAAGAAAATGAATCCCTACTTAATGAAATAAAATCGTTGGCCCAAGCCTCCAAAGTTCCTGTCTTAGGAATCACGGGTACAGGGGGCGCCGGAAAATCTTCCATGGTGGATGAATTGGTGCGTCGTTTTATTTTGGATTTCCCGGAGAAACACATCGGTATTATTTCTGTCGATCCTTCGAAGAAAAAAACGGGTGGTGCCCTATTGGGCGACCGTATCCGAATGAACAGCATCAAGCACCCGCATGTATACATGCGTTCATTGGCCACGCGTCAAAGCAACTTGGCTTTGTCCAAACATGTGGCTGAAGCTGTGGATGTATTGAAGGCTGCACAATTTGATCTAATCATCCTGGAAACTTCAGGTATCGGTCAGTCCGATACGGAAATCATGGACCACAGTGATATGGCCTTGTACATCATGACACCAGAATTTGGAGCCGCGACACAATTAGAAAAAATCGACATGTTGGATTTTGCGGATGTTGTCGCCATCAACAAATTTGATAAGCGTGGTGCTTTGGATGCTATTCGCGATGTGCGCAAACAATTCAAGCGCAACCACCAATTGTGGGATGTCGAAGATGAGACGCTTCCTGTTATTGGAACCATCGCTTCGCAATTCAACGACCCTGGCACCAATCGTTTGTATAAGATGATCATCGACAAGGTGGTTGAAAAGACCGGTGCACCTTTGCACTCTTCTTTCCAAATCACGGATGAGATGAGTGAGAAGATTTTTATCATTCCGCCTCATCGCACACGTTACCTCAGCGAAATATCAGAGAACAACCGTGGTTACGACAAATGGGTAGACGATCAATGCAATGTCATTGAGAAGTTGTATGGTTTGCATACCGCCATGGCTACCATCGAAGATGAGGAATTGAAAAAACATTTGCAAGCCTCTTTCGATCGCATCAAATTGGATTTGGATCCCCACAACTGGCAGATTATCCAAGACTGGGAAAACAAAAAAGCCACATACGCGCAAGACGAATATTCGTTCTTGGTTCGTGGCAAAGAAATCAAAGTTGCGGCTTCTACTCAATCGTTGTCCAACTCCAGAATCCCCAAAGTAAGCACGCCCAAGTACAGAAGCTGGGGCGATATTTTGAGATGGAGTTTGCAAGAAAATGTTCCTGGAGAATATCCTTATACCGCAGGAATTTATCCATTCAAACGCGAAGGAGAGGATCCAACGCGCATGTTCGCTGGTGAAGGTGGTCCAGAAAGAACCAACCGTCGTTTTCACTACGTGAGTTTGGGAATGCCCGCCAAGCGCTTGTCTACCGCCTTTGATAGTGTTACCTTATATGGCAACGACCCCGGATACCGTCCCGACATTTATGGAAAGGTGGGTAACTCTGGAGTAAGTATCTGCTGTTTGGATGATGCCAAGAAATTGTACAGTGGATTTGATTTGGCCGATGCCAAGACCAGCGTTTCCATGACCATCAACGGACCTGCTCCGATGTTGTTGGGCTTCTTCATGAATGCCGCTATCGACCAACAATGCGAAAAATACATCAAAGCCAATGGCTTGGAATCTTTGGTGGAGCAAAAGTTAAAAGCCAAGTGGGAAGATCGCGGATTAACACGTCCTCGTTATCAAGGAGCATTGCCAGAGGGGAATGATGGATTGGGTTTGATGTTGTTGGGTATTACTGGAGATGAAGTTTTGGATATTGAGGTATATAACAAAATCAAAGCCGAGACTTTGAGTGCCGTTCGAGGAACAGTTCAGGCGGATATCTTGAAAGAAGACCAAGCGCAAAACACCTGCATTTTCTCTACAGAATTTGCCTTGCGTTTAATGGGTGATGTGCAACAATACTTCATCGATCAGCAAGTCCGTAACTTCTACTCTGTTTCTATCAGCGGATATCACATCGCCGAAGCGGGTGCCAATCCTATCACGCAGTTGGCTTTTACCTTGGCCAATGGATTCACCTACGTCGAGTATTACTTGAGCCGAGGCATGGACATCAACGCCTTTGGTCCGAACTTGAGCTTTTTCTTCAGCAATGGAATCGATCCTGAATATGCGGTGATTGGTCGCGTAGCACGAAGAATTTGGGCAAAGGCATTGGGGAAAAAATATGGAGCCAATGCACGTGCACAAATGTTGAAATACCACATTCAAACGAGCGGGCGCTCTTTGCATGCTCAAGAGATTGACTTCAACGATATTCGAACTACGCTGCAAGCCTTGTATGCCATTTATGACAACTGCAACAGCTTGCATACCAACGCATATGACGAGGCCATCACTACTCCCACCGAGGAAAGTGTGCGTCGCGCGATGGCCATTCAGTTGATCATCAACCGAGAATTGGGATTGGCTAAAAACGAAAACCCATTGCAAGGTTCTTTCATCATCGAAGAATTGACCGACTTGGTGGAGGAAGCTGTACTGAGCGAATTCGACCGCATCACTGAAAGAGGTGGTGTTTTGGGCGCGATGGAAACCATGTACCAACGCAGCAAGATCCAAGAAGAGTCCATGCATTATGAAATGTTGAAGCACACCGGAGAATATCCCATCATTGGTGTCAACACGTTCTTGAGTTCCAAAGGTTCTCCTACTGTGGTTCCTGGAGAGATCATTCGTGCGACACCCGAAGAAAAGGAATATCAAATTCAGATGCTTGAGAATTTGCACAAAATGAATCCGGAGCAAATGCAAAACAGCTTGAATAAGATTCGCCATGCCGCCATTCAAAATGAAAACATCTTTGAAGTGCTAATGACCGCCACCAAATATTGTTCTTTGGGTCAATTGACACAAAGTATGTTTGAAGTAGGTGGGCAATACCGCAGAAATATGTAAATGAGAAAGCCCCAGCAATGGGGCTTTCATTTTTTCAAAACGATGAACTTGAACTTCCAACCCACACGCAGAGAATGGACCTTCATCTTCCTTGCAGGAATGATGATTACCAATGCAGTTACCGCTGAATTGATTTCAAGTAAGCTCATTGATATCCCACTTCAATTCTCATTGGGTGATTGGCAGTTTGGCCCGTTCACGACAATCGTTGGCGTACTGCCCTGGCCCATCGTTTTTATTCTGACTGATTTGCTCAATGAGTTTTATGGAGAGAAAGCCATTCGCCGATTGTCTTGGATTTCAGCAGCCATGATCGCCTATTGCTTTTTGATTGTCACGATTGCACTTAAGATTCCGGCCTCTTCAATAGTAAAGGGAAATGGGTTGGCCGATGACAACACATTCAATATCGTTTTTGGCCAAGCCAATTGGGTAATCTTTGGAAGTATTACAGCTTTTCTGTTGTCGCAATTGATGGATACCTACTTGTTTCATTGGATTAAAACAAAAACGGGCAATCGAATGATTTGGCTCCGAAGCACCGGTTCCACGGTGGTTTCCCAAATGATAGACTCCATCGTTGTATTGTACATTGGATTTGTTCTACCAGGCAAAATCAGCTTTGCAGAGTTTGTTCAGATCTTTCCAGTCAACTATTCCCTCAAACTAATCATTGCGATTGCACTTACGCCATTTATTTACCTGGGACATTGGTCCATGAAAAAGTGGTTGGGCAATTCTGCATCTCAGGTTTAACAAATCGTTATCATCAGCGATCGCACATTGTATTAAGTTCTGCCTTTACTTTGCAGCATGTTAAAAAAGTTTTTCCTGTATGGCTTTATTCTCCAATTGGGCACCATGTCCTTTTTGGAGCACGGCCTTTTTGGAGAGCTATTTAAAATCAAAGAATTGGTTTCTCATTATGTCAATGAACATGATGAAGCAGAAAACGTGTGGGACTTTGTGTACAACCACTATTGGGGACAAGCATCCAACGAGTTGGATCACGAGGCCTTTCCATTTCAAAACATACACATACACAACTACAACATTTGGATGAATTGCATTGCTGTGCATGTACCGCAATTTATTGTTGCCATTCCCAATCAACAATGGCATTTACAAGAGTCCATTCTATTGGACCTTTATGAGTCTAAAGGTATTTGGCAACCGCCAGGAGCATAATGCTTCTTTCGGTTTTACAATCCTTTAAACTTATACATTCATGCTAGAAAAAATAATTTCGTTTTCTGTGCGCAATAAATTAATTGTGGCACTATTCACACTGGGGATCATCATCTGGGGAAGCTATGAGCTTACACGTCTCCCCTTTGACGCACTTCCCGACATTACAGACAATCAGGTTCAAATCATCACCTTGAGCCCCGCGTTGGGCGCGGCAGATGTGGAGCGTTTAATCACTGCCCCCATCGAATTGGCGACACAAAATGTGCAAGGCATCAAGCAAATCAGAAGCTTTTCTCGTTTCGGTTTATCCCTGGTGACCGTGGTTTTCAACGAAGGAGTAGACCTGTATTGGGCCCGACAACAAATTGCAGAACGCCTGGTGCAAGTACAATCGGAAATTCCACAAGGAATTGGATCGCCAAGCCTTGCTCCAATTACCACAGGATTAGGAGAAATCTACCAATATGTCGTCAAAGCCAAGCCTGGTTTTGAGAAGCAATATGGTCCGATGGAACTGAGGACCATTCAAGATTGGGTAATCCGCAAACAACTCTTAAGTACCCCAGGTGTAGCTGATGTAAGCAGCTTTGGTGGATTATTGAAACAGTACACCATTGAGGTAAATCAATGGCAAATGGTTCAAAGCCAAATCACCCTTCAAGAGATTATTGATGCTATCAATGCCAACAATCAAAATGCCGGAGGTAGCTATGTCGAAAGAAATAGCAGTGCGCTTTTCATTCGCACGGAAGGCTTGGCAGAGAACATCCAAGATCTTGAGAATATTGTGCTTCGCGAATCCAATACGGGATTGGGTATTCGTATCAAAGACATCGCCTCTGTAAAGTTGGGACATGCCAAAAGATTTGGCGCCATGTGCTACAATGACCAAGGGGAAGTAGCTGGCGCAGTTGTGATGATGCTCAAAGGAGAAAACTCCATGGACGTGATTGCTCGAGTGAAAGAAAAAATGGCGGAAATCACCAAGCAACTTCCTGAAGGAGTTGAAGTAGAAGCATTTTTAGATCGCACCAAAATGGTCAATAATGCCTTATCCACTGTGGAGACCAATTTGATGGAGGGAGCAACGATTGTTCTATTGGTTTTAATTCTCTTCCTGGGACAATGGCGCGCTGGTATTATTGTGGCTTCTGTCATCCCACTCGCGATGCTCATTGCAGTTGGGTTGATGAACCTATGGGGAGTGAGCGGTAACCTTATGAGTCTGGGGGCCTTGGATTTTGGGCTCATCGTTGATGGGGCGGTTATTGTGGTAGAAGGTGTTCTGCACATGATGCACCACCCTACCCACAAAAACATGAACAAGGATGACATCACCGTACAGAGCACCTCACGGATCATGACCTCTGCTGTTTTTGGACAAATCATCATTCTCATTGTGTATCTCCCCATCTTGGCTTTGTCCGGTGTTGAAGGCAAAATGTTCATTCCCATGGCGCAAACCATTTCCTTTGCCATTGTGGGCGCTTTTGTTCTCTCATTGACCTATGTGCCCATGATGAGTGCATTGATTTTGAAAAAAGAAGAACACCATCAACCCAATTTTTCAGATCGCATGATCGATGCTATTCAGAGGGCCTATCACAAGAGATTATTGCAAGCCAAAAACCACCAGAGGTATGTCATCAGTACTGCATTTGTTTTGATGGTTATTGCCTTTGGAATTCTGTCTCAAATGGGTGGTGAGTTTATCCCAGAATTGGAAGAAGGAGACTTTGCTGTAGAAACCCGAATGCTTTTGGGCACTCACCTCAATACCACCATAGAAGGTTCCCAAAAAGCGGCGCACCTCATCAAGGAAAAATTCCCAGAGGTAGAAAAAGTGGTGACCAAAATCGGAAGTGGCGAAATTCCCACTGACCCCATGCCCATGGAGGCATGCGATATGATCGTGGTTTTGAAAGACAAAAAAGAATGGACCAGCGCCAAAAGCTTTGATGAATTGGCAGCTAAAATGGGCGATTCTCTGGCCCTTCTACCGGGTATTTCTGTCGGCTTTCAATTTCCTGTTCAAATGCGTTTCAACGAACTGATGACCGGGGCTCGTCAAGATGTGGTTTGCAAGATTTATGGCGAAAACTTGGACACCCTTACCCATTATGCCGAAAAATTGGGACAAATCATGGGTACCATCCAAGGTGCCAAAGACGTCTATGTGGAGTCCATGACCGGTATGCCGCAGGCCGTAATTCAATACGATAGAACAGCCATTGCTCAATATGGTGTGAGTATAGCAGCAATCAACAACATCATAGAAACGGCTTTTGCTGGGCAATTGGCAGGCAATCTTTATGAAGGTGAAAAGAAATTTGGGATTAAAATTCAATTCAAAGAAGACCAAATCCAATCGCTGAATCAATTGGAAAATCTCTACATCGACACACCCAACCACGGTAAAATTCCACTTTCCGTATTGGCGCATATCAATACCCAAAATGGAGTAAATCAGATTCAAAGAGAAGGAGCCCAACGCAGGATCATCATTGGATGCAATGTGAGAGACCGGGATATACAATCGACAGTGGCAGAATTGCAAGAAAAAGTAAATCAACAAATGCCACTTCCTGAATTTTACAGCATCGATTACGGCGGCACATTCGAAAATCTTCAAGCGGCCAAAGCCCGATTGGCCATCGCCGTGCCCGTTTCGCTATTGCTCATTTTCTTGTTGCTTTATTTCGCTTTTGGTTCTGTGGGACAAGGCATTTTGATATACACCGCCATTCCATTGGCTGCAGTGGGCGGCGTCTTTGCCTTGTGGCTATCGGGTATGCCCTTCAGTATCTCTGCTGGAATTGGATTCATTGCTCTTTTTGGGGTGGCCGTATTGAATGGTATCGTCCTGATGGGTGAATTCAATCGATTAGAAAAAGAAGGATGGCAAGACACCTGGGAGATTATCCTTGAAGCAACGAAAACCAGGATGCGCCCCGTTTTGATGACCGCCACTGCGGCCTCTCTTGGATTTATTCCCATGGCGTTCAGCTCAGGGGCCGGTGCCGAAGTTCAACGACCTTTGGCCGTTGTTGTCATCGGTGGAATCATCACCGCTACCATTCTTACGCTTTTTGTATTGCCATTACTCTACGCTTTTTATCACAAAAGAAAAATGAAAACGCTTTCAGTAAAGCCCGTCGCTGTGGTGGCGTTCTTGATCTTGACCGCCGGTCAGGCCATACACGCCCAAGAAAATAGCAATTCGCTTGACCAGTGCCTGCAATGGGCCAACCAAGCGGGTCCCAATCAATTGGCCTCCATGGAAGTGGCTATGTCCGAACTTCAATCCCAAAAGAAATCTTTTCAAAATGAAACCAATGTTTTTGGAGAGTATGGCCACGTCAATAGTATGGCAATGGATTACCGCTTGGGATTATCACAGAGTTTTTCTGCTCCCGGTTATTACAAAAGTCAAAAGGACATTTGGACATTGGAAAAAGAAATGACCATTCAACAGAAAAAGCTAACCCAACAGCAGATATCCATTTGGGTAACCAAGGTATATCGCAGTATTCAAATTCAGCAGCGACTATTACTTGATTGGGAGAAACTAAAATCATTGTCCACAAACGCGTTAGATGTAGCGGAGAAGCAGTGGAAAGCAGGCGAAATCAATTCTACAGATTGGGCCAATGTCTCACAAACACACAGTAGGATTTTAATGTCCCATCTGGAAGCGCAATCCCTTTTGATTGAAATGCAAAATACCTTGAGTTGGATGGTGGCTCACCCCGTAAACTTCCCCCTTCCCGAAATCGAAAAAATTCAAGAACTGGCCATTTCAAAAGTCCCATACATCACCGAAGAGTTGGTGAAAAAACAAATCGCTATTCATCAATCCGAACTTCAAATGGAAAGATCAAAAATGATCCCCAATTGGAATATCGGAATGAGCGCCATGACGATAGAAGGATATCAAAACGTCACGGGCAAAGATGTTTATTACAACAAAGGCACTTGGTTTCCGACATTGAATGCGGGAATTCAAATTCCTTTGCCTACTGGAAATCAACGGAAAAACGTCCAGATAGCGGAACTGAAAATCAAACAAACCAACACTGCACTGGAATGGCAGAAAAGTCAAAAAGAAAATGAGATCAATACGCGACATCTACAAGATGTCATGCGCATTCAGGTGCTCAACGACTTGGAAGAAAAGAAAAGAAAAACCATGGATCCTTCTTGGGTCAATTGGGAAAGCCAATGGTCTTCAGGCAACATCAATGCCTTTCAATGGTCTACCCAAGTGAGTCAATGGATTGACTTTCTCCAGTCCTATCATCAAGCCTATGCCGATTGCATAGAAAATCAATATCAACTTCAAATGTTACAAATCCATGAATAAGTTCATCCACATATTGGCAATCTCAGTTGTATTGCTATTTAGTCAGTGCAGCGATAAAAACAACAGCAGCAACGCTGAAACTGCACCAGAAACTTCAACCTCATTGCTTAACTTGAGTGATGCTCAAATCAAGCAATTGGGAATAAAAATGACCGCATTGGAAACGGACACCATTTCCACCACCCTTGCCTTGACCGGTAACCTCATGTGTCCTCAAACCGCACAAACCATGGTCACCTACCCCATGTCCATTCAGGTGGATAAGCTGATGGTCCAGCCAGGTCAGCGTGTTCAGAAAGGACAGATCATTGCTACCGTTTTAGATATGGGATTGATTCAAATTCAAGAGGAATATTGGAATACCAAAAGTGAATTACAATGGGCCGAATCGGAATGGAACAGACAACAAAAATTAAAGCAAGAGAATGCCACCAGTGAGAAATCTTGGTTAGAAAGTAAAGTCAAGTGGGAACAAATTCAAGCCAAATCTCAGGCACAATTGGAGCGACTTAAATTATTGGGGATTGGCGCGGACAGCAAAATGAATATTCATGCATCCGTTGCGATACCAGCACCACACGCCGGACAGCTTACGGATTTAAATGTTTCTCCAGGCCAAAGAATTCAGCCCGGTGATGCCATATGTAAAATACTCGACTTGAATAAACTTTGGGCGGAAGTATCTCTATTTGACAACCAAAATGCAATGGGCATATTGGGCAATTCCGTTGAGATTGAAGACGCTGCGCACAATCAAAGAACAGGCAAAGTGATTCAAGTAGATGGACAAGTATCCCCCATTGATCATGCAATCCACGCTTGGATTGAAGTAAATCAACCCTTGGATAGTTGGAAACCAGGGCAACCCATCACCGTCAATATCGCAGCGCAAGCCCTGCGTGCGGTAAAATTACCCAAAACCGCTATGATCAACTTTGAAAATAAAGATTACATTTTTGTCATGAAATCCAAAAACAATTTTGAGCTCACGCCCATTCAAAAAGTTCACGAAGACCAAGAATTTGTTTGGATTGAGGGTCAATTCTCCGGTGCGCAAATTATCACTGACGGGGCATACTATGCGCTTCAAGCGATGAAAAACCAAGGAGAGTAAAAGGATTCTCCCCTAACTATTTTTATGAATTCCAATGGGCATTGCGCGTTATTTTTGTGCAATGCCCATTCGTATTTTTATACTACTCCTATTTCTATGCTCTTCAGCAATAAATGCCCGTGCGGCTTGGCTAAAAGGGATTGTCAAAGATGAAAAAGGGGTAACCATTCCTGGCGTTTGGGTGGGCATAGAAAGCAAAAGTCAAAAGGCCATTACAGATGTCAATGGTCAATTTGAATTCAAACTAAGCAATGGTATTCACCTTCTTCAATTTCGATGTATCGGATACAAAGCCCATAGTCAGGAGGTGAATATTCAAAATGTCGATCAAACGATCACCTTTGTGTTGAAGGAAGAATCTACGGAACTCACCAGTCTTTTGATCTCTGCAGACCGAAGTGACTTTGCGAAATACCTCATGGACAATGCGCAAAAAAAATATCTAAGCAATAACGTTCCGGATAGTGTTTTGGTCTTAGATGGATATCAAAAAAGCAGTGTACAAGGATTTCCAAGAACACCCATAGGCAAGGATGAACAAGTAGATTCAACCCAAGTGGATGCCGAAGAGGAAATGAAAATTGATGTGGACACCACCAAATGGGAAAAATGGTGGCGCAAAAAATGTCCTTGGATGTACAAACGGAAAGACCGCATCAACAATGAAAAATTACACAGCGCAGCCTATAAATTCTTGAAGGATTCCATTCCCCCGTTCTGGCAAAGGCACCTAATGGAGAACATCGCCACCCATGAATTCCCAATCGATGGGAATCATCACGAAACCGTTTCTGCCGAAGAAAACTACAGCCCGTATCGCCCCTACAACAACTATGGCACTGTTTCGTTTGGCTTGACCATGGAATATGGTGAAAATGCCATTTACAATGACCGCGACTACTCTTCAGATCCCTCCGTTTATGAGTCCCATTCTGCCTTAGAAGAATTTGATATCCTCAAACATCATTTGAGGGTAGATGGCGTCAGTCAGAAGCTAATTGTTTCCCCATTTTCAGATCTTGGACATGCCACCTACGAATACAATATCAGCGGGTATGAAGAGAAAAAAGGCGGTAACGTGTATTGTATCCAAATTCAACCCCGATTTAAACGAGAGGCCTTGATTCAAGGTTCTATTTGGATCCAAGATTCAACGTTTAGAATTGAGAAAATAGAATACGACTTTACCCCCCGTGCCTTAAATTTTTACCAAGATTTTTCCGTATCGCAAGAATTTGCTGATTGGAATAATATTCAGATCCCAGCCAAGCGAATGGTGGATTACCACATCATCAATCAAGGGGATTCCATTCATGGAAAAACAATCTTTATTTTCTCATCACCGCATTACACAGCCAAAACGCAAGTCAAAAAAACCAACGAAACACAATCTTACCAGGATAACTTTGATACCAAGGACCAAGCTTATTGGGCTATCGCACGTCCGACGCCATTGGATTCCATCGAACAAACCTACGCTCATTTCTGCGACTCGGTTCAAACCAAATACAACAGCACCAGATATCTCACCATCCGAGATTCATTGTACAATAAAATCTCTTTTTGGGATGTAACGTTGAGCGGAATCGGCATTCAAAATTCATTCAAAAAAACCAAGTTCTTTTTTGCTCCTCTACTTGTCAATTACAACTTTCTTGGCGTTGGAGGAATTCGACCCAAGTTGAATGGTTCATTCAGCAAAGAATTTGAAAATGGAAAATCTATTTTTATCACACCTGACTTGAGTTATGGATTTCAAAATCAAGATGTGCGTGGAAGCCTATCCGTTGGTATTGGATACAAGCCCAATCAATTCATGCGGACGGACATATCGGTGCATGACGATTATGCTGCGCTCAACCGAACGCCTTCTTTGGGAACCATGCTCGCCCGAAGCAATTATGTCAGAGCGCAAGGATTGGGTGTCAACCATACCATGCAGATTATTCCCGCTTTGTTTGGACGATTCTCCATCAATTACGATCATTACAGTTCTATTGATGGACTGAACATTGAAGGATGGACCAACAATTTGTATGGCGACTACAATCGTCCCGTGTCATTCAATAGCTACTCCAGGTTGGATGTTAAGATGCGTTTTGAATACCGCATGGGGCAAAAGTACTATTCCAAAAAAGGAAGGATTTATTATTTGCCTAACAAAAACCCTTATGTTGTTTTCGAATATTATCAGGGAGTTCCTCGCATATTCAACACCACCATCGATTACAAAAAAATCATGTTCCGCATCGAGCAAAATTTTAGTTTGCCTTTGATTGGCGATGGATTTTGGAATATTGAGACCGGACAATACCTCAGCAAGAAAAATATCAATGTCGGTGAATACTATTATTTCAGAGGTTCTGACATCGGCTTCTTTTCCAACCCTGCCCTATCTTTTCAATTACTGGGTCCACAGCTTAGCAGCTCCAACAGCTATGTACGAGGCAGTTACCTGCACCATTTCAATGGAATGGTAACCAATAAAATCCCCTTGCTCAATCGTCTAAAAATAACAGAAACCGCAGGTACAGCGATGCTGATTATTCCCGATCAAGGCATTTGGCACCAAGAATTGTATTTGGGGGCGGAAAGAATATTCAAAATCAGCGGCCAACTTTTTCGTTTCAGCGTGTATGCATGTTCAGCGGACAACAATTTCTCCAAAGCTGCGGTAACGTATAAATTTGGCATCGCTGTATTTAATACATATAACAAGCGCTGGAACTTCTAATCATCCAAAAGTCTTTGTCTCTCTTTCCAATTAGGTCTTATATTGCGACAAAGATTTACGTATGCTTAAACTTCGCTTGACCTTAGTTAGTTTTCTCCAGTTTTTCATTTGGGGCAGTTGGCTGATTACCATTGGTGCATTTTGGTTTAAAACCAAAGCCTGGGGTCCCGATCAATTTGGTGTGATCTTCTCAACGATGGGAATTTCTGCCTTGTTCATGCCGGCCATCACAGGAATATTGTCGGATCGATTTATCAATGCAGAAAAACTATATGGCATCTTGCATATCCTTGGGGGAATTGGACTCTTCTTTGTTCCCGCTGCGGCGACACCCGATGACATGTTCTGGCGCATCTTGATTACCATGATTTTTTATATGCCCACCATCAGTATGTCCAATACGGTGATGTACGCGATATTGAGCAGACAAGAAGGTGTGGATGTTGTCAAAGTATTCCCTCCCATTCGTGTTTGGGGAACTGTGGGTTTCATCGTGGCATTGTGGATTGTCAGTCTGACTGGTCACGAAAAAGATGCCTTTCAATTTTATTTGGGTGGAGTGTCCTCTTTATTTCTAGGAGTCTATGCTTTCACACTTCCCGCTTGTCCGCCATTGGGAAAAGATGTCGAGAGAAAGACGTGGGTGCATGCGCTGGGGCTGAATGCCTTTGCCATGTTCAAAGAATACCGATACGCCGTGTTCTTTTTATTTGCCTTGTTGTTGGGTGCTGCACTACAATTGACCAATGCTTATGGGGATGTGTTTTTGCACGACTTTGATACCAATCCTTTGTACAAAGACACGCTAACGGTTCGATATCCAGCCATTGTTTCTTCTTTGGCACAGATTTCCGAAACCTTATTTATCCTGGCCATTCCCTTTTTCATGAAAAGATTTGGCATCAAGCAAGTCATGTTGTTGAGCATGGTGGCTTGGGTGTTGCGTTTTGGTTTATTTGCCTACGGTAACCCTGGAGATGGATTGTGGATGATTCTATTGTCCTGCATCATTTACGGAATGGCATTTGACTTTTTTAATATCTCAGGCTCATTGTTCATTGAGAAAAGTGTGGAACCCAGTATTAGGGCCAGTGCCCAAGGTTTATTTACCATGATGGTCAATGGTGTTGGGGCAGTCCTTGGTTCACGCATCAGCGGTTGGGTCATTGAAAAATATTTTACCCATTATCAAATCAATGCCGAAGGCGTTTCAATTCCACAATTGAATTGGCATGGCATCTGGCTCACGTTCTCGATGTATTCCCTGGTGATAGCCATACTCTTTGTCTTATTGTTCAAAGAAAAAAAGGTGGCTTAAGCCACCTTTTTTATTTTTGAAATACGACATCGGAAGATGGGACCCTGAATCGGTCTCCGTAAATCCCTTCTGGAATTCGCTTCCCGCAGGTAATCACCATATTGATTTCCGCACCTGAAGGAAGATTTAAAAATCTTTTCAATCGCACGCTATCAAAACCTTCAACCGGACAAGTATCATGACCTTCCGCTACCATAGATAGCATGAACGTTTGCGCAGCCAATGCTGCGGATTTATGTACAACAATCCGAATATCGGTGCTAGTAACTTCGCGTACCATTGGACCTTTAATCCCTTTAAAAGTCACAAAAATCTTTTTGAATAAACTTCGTATACCCAGAGCATCATTATTATAGAGCATGGGTATCAGCTTTCCATAGTAAGCCAAGGCACTTTGCCCTCTGAAACTGGGACGATCTCCGTGAACTCGTTTCACATTTTCTTGGTTGGCTTCGGCACGTTTGCGCCAAAGATCAGGTCGCGCCACCACCACCACTGCTTCTTGCGCTGTAGCCGTGGTATTTTGTCCCATACATATCAACGATAGCTCAGCCAAATCCTCTTTTTTAGAAACCCTATAAAATTCCCAAAGCTGCATATTACTGCTGCTTGGCGCCAATTGCGCTCTTCGAAGACTCTGCGTAACTGCATCAGCATTGTAATCTGACTCATGGAACTTACGCACGGCACGACGCGTGTTTACGATTTCTTCAAATGATGAGGATAATGACATAGTTTCTAATTAGGGTTCGAAAGTAAGAATGAATGAGGGAAACAAACCGTGAAAATTCGTGAACTAAAGCAATACCTTTTCGGGGGGAAAAACCGGGATTTTAGAATCTTTAAAATCCTTGATGTTTCGTGTTACGATTCCCGTAACGCCTTTGATAGAATAGGCGCACTCCAGTTGAAGGGCATCTTCCATGTCTTTCATTTTAGATCGAAGCGCCCTTTCCATCATTTCCGCATCAATAACCACGACATGGCATGCTTGAACAATGGCCAATAATGCCTTTCTCAATTGTCGATCATCACTATGCTTTTGTAATAGATAATAGGTCGTGGCGAGGGAATGCGAAGAAAGATAAATTTGAATCTCACCTTGCTCTGCCGATTGAAAAATACGTTGTGCATGAATTGCAAAAGGTTGACGGCAGGCTAAGAAGTCTACGATGATATTGGTATCGAGAAAAAATCGTTTCATCCGTGTTTCTTTCTCAGGTAATTCAAACGTTCTTTTTTCTCGTCAAAATCTTTGGGCAATTTAGCCACGCCCATGTATTGCGAAATACCCTCACTTACTTGCGAAGTAGGATGATCCATCAATTCAATCAAATAATTCTCAATTAAAGCAGACAAACTTCTTCCCGAGTTCTTTGCGTATTCTTTGGCCTTTTGTGCCACATCTTCTTTGATCGATAAAGTTAGCTTGTACATATCCATACGTATTATTTTTTCAAATGTACGTAAATTTATTGGATTGATTATTTCGTTTCTCATTTTTTCTCACAATAGTCCAACAAAAAACAAAGCCCAGCAAAACAAGCTTAACAAACATATAAATCACATAAACAGAAAGGGAAAGAGAAACAGAATGAAAAACGGAAAGAGTGTGCATCAGTTCTCACCTTCTACCACACAGACACGCGTTAACGCTGTCGGGACGGGATGGTATTTTAATTCAAGAAAATGAAAATCGCAAAATTAAAGGGATGGCAATATTAATTGCTTAGAAGATATTTAACCAATCAAAAGACGAACAGGCTTACCAAGGCCTTGTTCAAAGATCCTATACAAGGTGGAAAGTTGAATGTCACTATGTCCATTCTCTATTCTTGAAATGAAACTTTTTCTGGTACCTGTTTTCTCTGCCAATTGCTCTTGTGTCATAGCTGCCAAACGTCTTTCTTCCTTCAATACTTCTCCGATGGCAAAGGCCTTGGCCTTGATTTCAAAATCTGTACGTTTTTGAGTTCCCAATTTTCCATAACGTTGATCTAAATGTTCATCAAAGCTTTTGATACGCTTACTTTTCTCCTTTTTTGCTTTCATTTCGTTCACATTTAAATTATTCTTCAAAATACTCCTTCATTATTTTAACGGCCTTATCCAATTCGTGCTTGGGTGTTTTCTGAGATTTCTTATGAAATCCGTTGAATAATACCACTAAATTCCCTTCATCAAAACAACAAAATATTCGAAAGATATTGCCTTGATACTCTACTCTTATTTCATATAAACCATTGGTTCCCTCCAAGTGTTGGAAAAACTTTTTTGGAATTCTATCAGCTACCGTTATTAAAAATAATACATAGTCTATTTTGTTTTTCACTTTTTCTGACTGCTTGTCAAAAAAGTCAAAATAATAATTTTTGAAATAAATGATTTGACGATACCGCTCCATTTTATTTCGTGCACAAAGTTAACGAATAATGGTACAAAAAAAGCTTCTTTGCTTATTAAGCCCTCTTTGATAATGCATTGGATAAAGCTGTTCCATAAGGCAAAGAGAAGAAAAGACTCAATTCCAAGCAAGCCACCTATAAGGTTGCATACCGCGATGCATAAGATCCTTATACGTGAAAAACAAGGATTGACGAGAAGAATATGATTGATTTATGCGGTATAAAAAGGAAAAACAGAGCGTGGAACGGAGTGAGTGCGAGGAACGGAAGCAGAAGATAAAATTATCGCAAAAAAAAATCAGAGTTCAAAACTCAGCTTTCGCTCTGTTTCTTACTCTGATTATTGTACCCCGGGCGGGACTTGAACCCGCACGGCCGCAATGGCCACAGGATTTTAAGTCCTGCGTGTCTACCGATTCCACCACCAGGGCATCCGTTGCGGTAGCAACAAAAAATCCCGATTGCTCGGGATTCTCTTTTTCTTTTTGAGCGGGAAACGAGACTCGAACTCGCGACCCTAACCTTGGCAAGGTTATGCTCTACCAACTGAGCTATTCCCGCTTTTTATAAGAACGTTTGGGATGCAAAAATACACTCAATTTCTATTCGCGCAAGTGTTTTTTCAACTTTTTTTTCTGCCCCAATTTTCTGCTATGGTTTTCAATACTTTGACACTTGCACCCGCTTGTTTTTTGACTACTTCCAAGGCCTTATCTCCCATCGATCTTCGTTCATTTTCTTGGCTTATCAATCGCTCCAATTGCTGTTGCAAGGCGGATTCGGTTCCTACTTGCAATCCTCCTCCCTCTGAGGCTAAATATTGGGCTTCTGTAAATTTCTGGGCCCTTGGTCCCCATATCACGGCACATCCATGCGCCGCTGGTTCCAATATGTTGTGTATTCCCTTGCCCCATCCTCCGCCTACCACCGCAATCTCGCCCAATTTATACAAGCCCCCCAAGTCTCCCATGGTGTTTAATAGCAATACCTGGGTTTCATTTCTTATGATTTCTTCCGTGGCACGCTGCGTCCTTCCGGGATATAACTTCTCAATTCTCTGAATATTCATCTCATCAATATGATGCGGTGCAATGACCCACTTCACTTGGGGATATTCTCGAATGATTCCCGCGACGGCCTCTTCCTCAAATGCATACGACGAACCGATGATTACAACCAATTGATTACTCTTCCATTGCAAATACCTTTCCGCTACTTGTGCCCTCGCTGCTACTTCCACTACCCGATCATACCGAGTATCCCCACTCACTGCAATGGCGGACATTCCCAATCCCCGCAACAATTTTTCCGATGCTTGATCTTGAACATGAAAAAAAGTTACCTGATTCAATATGCCCTTCCAAAACGACTTGTAAACTCCAAAAAATCTTTGTGTTTCATAAAATTTCGCAGCAAACATGACAACAGGAATTTGATGTCTTCCCAAGGCCATGAGCATATTGGGCCAAACTTCATACTTGACCAAAGCCATGAGTTGGGGTTGCAAAATAGAACACCACGTTTCCATGATCTGGGGTGTATCCAAAGGCAAGTACGTAATCAAATCGGCGCCGGTATAATTCTTTCGAACTTCATAGCCGCTGGGCGAGTAAAACGTAAGAACCACTTTGGCTTCCGGAAATTGAGATTTAAATCGTTCCAGCACGGGCCTTCCTTGCTCAAATTCGCCGAGCGAAGCGACATGCATCCACAATACTTGCGCATCGGGATTGGCCTTGCGCCAAGCGCTAACTTGAGGAATGGCTGCTCGTTGACCTGAGGTAATGGCTTTGGCGCGATGGTTATAAAGTCCCACCAACGATACCAACCCATGGTAAGCCCGCATCCCAAGTCCCAAAATCCGCAAGGTCAACATCATCAGTTAATATAAAATTCATTCGGTGCGCGCTGATACAAGTTGACCGTCCAGCCCACTTTGACTCCCAACAATCCATCGCTACGGCGCTGATCGTCTTTGGTTTGGGTATCATAATTATAACCACGAATACTTTTGGTGGTGGCTTGAAGGGCCTCAACCCCGATTAAAAAATTAATCCGGCCATTGTTGCTCATGTGGCTGTATCCAAGAAACCCTTTAACTGCAGGACCGCCGGTTAATCGATCATATCCTTTTAAATAATCGCCTGACAAGGCATTGATCTCATGACTTTGATGCTCAATCCTTATTTTATGGATCAAATATCCAGCTCCAGCATACACCAAGAGACCCGAGTTTTTATTGGGTCCGATAATCGGAAAAAGATGACCATAATCTGCAAAGAAATTCCAACCACGCTCCTGAATATATACAATGGCAGGTTGTCCTTGGTTATCCAAAATCTCGCCTTTGGGCGTATACAAATTCTGGAGTAATCCGGGTTCGCTTACGCGATTACCAAAAAGATAATTGGCCTGAACTCCCCAATATCTGTATTGCTTGTCTTTGATATGAAATGCCAATCCTGCATTGCCTGTCAGTCCAAAACGCTTGGCCATATCACCGGTTGGCAAACCATATCCGTAGGTGATGCTCACATGGGGGTTGTATAAAATGCTATCGCGAACTTGAAACTGTCCCAAGCAAAGTGAGGTGCTCAAGAACAGCATAACTTGAACCAACAATGTCCTCATTATCCCAAGATCAATTTGAAACCCACTCCGTGAATATTGACGATCGAAATGCGATCATCCTCCGACAAATACTTTCTCAACCGGGTAATAAATACATCCATACTCCTTCCGACAAAATACGTATCGTCTCCCCAAACCATATTGGCCAACAACTCCCTTTCCAAAACTTGTCCTTGATGTTCCACCAAAAGCTTCAGCAAGTCTGCCTCTTTCTTGGTTAGCTTTCGCTGCGAGGTGGGACCAACCAAATTGTAATTTTTAAAATCAATTTGGTAAAGCCCCAAAGTGGTTTCAGCCTTTTGTTCTTGTTTGAATTTGGCATTGCGCTTTAAAATCGCGCGAATGCGCAAAATAAGTTCCTCACTGGAAAAAGGTTTCGTGATGTAATCATCACCGCCTACCTGAAATCCCTTAACCTTGTCTTGCGCCATTCCTTTGGCCGTCAAAAAAACGATGGGAACTTCGGTATCAATTTTACGAATATCCTCGGCCAGTCCAAAACCATCTTTCTTGGGCAACATCACATCCAATAAACAAAGATCATATCCACCTTTATTGAAATGGCTCAAACCCTCTTTTCCATCGCTGGCCAAATGAACGATAAACCCCTCTTGCTTCAGGGTATCTTGAATGACAAATCCCAAATTGGTGTCGTCTTCCACTAAGAGTATCTGCGCCTGTGTTTCTGCATTCATATTGTGGGTGGATTATATCTTTTTACTCGGTAGCTGCAAGGTAAAAATAGATCCCTTACCCTTTTCACTTTTGACGTTAATTTTTCCTTTCTGTGCCTTCAGCATGGTCTGCACATAATACAAACCCAAACCAAAGCCCTTGACATTGTGTATATCACCCGTCGATACGCGATAGAACTTATCAAAAATCAATCGTTGTTGTCTGCGATTTATACCGATACCGTTGTCTTCTATATCGATAAAAATACATCCCTTGTGATTGCGGGTTCTAACTTTGAGATGAGGAATCTCTTCTGTGTATTTGATGGCATTGTCCATCAGGTTATATACAATGTTGGACAAATGCACAGGGTCTCCGGAAACCAACGGATTGGTGGCGTCCAATTGAATTGACAATTGTCCACCCAATTCTTCCAAACGAATTTGCTGTGCCATGGCTGCTGTTTGCAAAAGTTCATGCATATCAACCGTTTGCCACACCAAGTTCTTTTTTCTATTGGTCAGAGAAGACAACTGCAAAACTTTTTCCAACTGGGCTTTCAACCGCTTGGATTCATTTTCAATAATCTCAACGTAAGTTTGATGTCTTTGTCTATCTTCAAAAATTCGGTTCGACTTCAAAGCTTCAGTACTCAATTGAATAGTGGCCAATGGCGTTTTCAATTCGTGGGTCATGTTGTTGACGAAATCGTTGCGTACGGTAGATAATCGTTTTTCTCGAAACAACACCCCAATGGTATAGGCAAAAAAGACAAAAATCAAAAAGATGACCACAGAACTGTACATCCAAAAGTCAATTCGTTTGAACAAGAAAATATTCTTCTGTGGAAAATACAAAGACAGGTAATGGCCTTCAGAGGGAAACAATTTCAGCCCACTCTTGGGCTCGGACTTATCATCTTGCACCCTAAGATCTATCCAACCTTTGACTTCGTATTGATTAGAAAAGCAATCAAAAACGCCATACTCCACCTCTTCTAATACACCCTGCATTTGCAATTCATCTTCCAACAATGTTTGCAGCAAATAAGGAGACGGCGTATGGTTCAAGCTAATGATGTATGAGCCTCTACCCATTGTCTTGGGGGGATCAACAATGGACTGATCATTTTCAATGAGGTGAACTTTGTTCACCACATTGATCAAGACCGAATTAACCTTTGAAGCAAAGACATCCTCTTGCAGTTGATATGCTTGTGTAACCCAATACACTTGCCCTGCGGTAATCAACCCTAAAGAGATAACAGCAAGAAGAATAACTACTGCAATGCTTCTTTTGATCATCCTTCAATTCCAGCGGATACTGTAGGCAAATCGCGGTTTACCTTTTTGAACAATCCTTGAAGCACCTTTCCAGGACCTACTTCCACCACTTCATTACAACCATCAGCAATCATGTTTTCCATAATTTGGGTCCAACGAACAGGGGCGGTCAATTGCTCAATCAAATTCTTTTTAATAATCTCAGGATCTGTCTGCGGCTGTGCATTTACATTCTGATATACGGGGCATACTGGTGCATTAAAAGGCGTCTGCGCAATGGCCGACATCAACTCTTCTTGAGCGGGCATCATCAAAGGACTATGAAAAGCGCCACCTACTTGTAACTTCAAAGCACGCTTTGCGCCAGCCTCTGTTAACTTGGCGCAAGCCATATCAATTGCTTCATTGCTTCCTGAAATAACCAATTGCCCTGGACAATTGTAGTTGGCAGCAACTACAACACCGTCAATGGCAGCACAAATTTCTTCAACCTTTGCATCCTCCAAACCCAAGATGGCAGCCATCGTGGATGGATTAATCTCACAAGCACGCTGCATGGCTTGTGCACGAGCACTCACCAATTTCAATCCATCTTCAAAATCCATGGCCCCTGCAGCGACCAATGCTGAAAATTCTCCTAGGCTATGTCCGGCTACCATATTGGGTTGAAAAGAATCACCCAAACATTTGGCCAACACCACACTATGTAAAAAGATGGCGGGTTGGGTAACATTGGTTTGCTTCAATTCGTCTTCTGTTCCATTGAACATGATATCCGTAATTCTGAAACCCAAAATCTCATTGGCTCTTTCCAACAACGATTTTCCTAACTCACTTTGCTCATAAAGGTCTTTGGCCATTCCTGTGAATTGCGCTCCTTGACCCGGAAAAACATACGCTTTCATTTTCTAAATATGGTTTGAATTAATTTTTGATCCATTGAATGGTGGCAGCATCGGATTGGAAAAAATAATTTCCGATGGGCAATGACTGCACATTGATTCCATTTTGCTTTTCATACAATCCCGATAAAACCACGCGGCCTGTTAGATCAACAATGCGATAAGTTGATCCACTGGCAATATTGGCAAATAAAAGATCCGAAGAGGGATTGGGGAAAATTTGCAATTGAGGCATATCGTTTAACTCCGCCATAGAAGCGGATGTTGCATCGTAAACCAAAGTACTGGATACAGCTCCAGCAGTAGTATTGATCTGCAGCAAAGGAACATTAATCCCAGGAGTCAACCACTTATACTCAATGGCCTCAGGGCGAGCAAAAGGCAAGTTCAATCCAAATTGATCCACCACCAAAATATCATCCGCATTCACTGTTGACTTTACCTTGATCACAGGATAATTGGTACCGAAATAATTCATAGTCCCATAGGCCAATACTTGGGTTCGGCGCGTTTGAGCCGTGGTGTATGAACCCAAAGTTGGAATTTGATAATTGAAATATGCATCATTGGTTTGATCCAAACCATAGGTCAGAGGCAAAGGATAAATGACATCTACAGGATCTCCAGCAGCACCTGTTGGTAATCCACTAATGGTCAATCCAAATCCAGTCAATGCAAAACGATCACTTCTATTTTGATAAAAGGCATACGCATCCTCTAAAGTAATGGGAACAGGTAATGGAAGCTGATCCAAAGGCAACTGAGGCAATGCCGTTACTGTATGATAAGCACTATAATGTTCTTGGTCAAATGGAGATCCAAAGAAAAACTGATATGCCACTGGCGCACCACTCATGGGCATGCAATCGGTTGTGGTTGTAGAACCCAACAAAGTAACATTGGTACTACCCACATTCCAAGTCAAGTTTGCACCTGACTCTTCCAAATCCCAATTGCCTGTCCAAGTTGCATTTTCTTGATACAACACATCGCCAGATTGGGGAAGATCCGCAGAAACAATTTGAATCTGCGCAAATGAAAGTTGTCCCAAAAGCAACATGAGACCGGTAGTCATTTTTTTCATTGTGTATTTTTTTTCGAATTTAAACAATCGTGAATAACTTGTGGGGAATTTTTTGAGAATTCAGAAATAACATGTGCGGCTATGTTTAGTTTCGTAATCACCTAACCAAGTAAAAAAAGCCATGATCGATCGCTACGATTTTGTGATTTTAGATATCATTCAGAACTTTAAAAAGAACAACAAAAATCAGTTGATTAGGTTGTCTCAATTGGAGGCCAACTTTTGGGTAAAAATCGAAAGAGACCTTGCCCATCAAAATCAAAGCGCCCACCTGGGTGAGCGCATTTCAAAATTGTATTTGGAAGGTTTTATTCTCAACAAACCCAACGTAGGTTATACCTTGACTCGCAAGGGTAAGGAATTATTGCAAAATCAAAACGTGGTATTGGATTAAATCCAATCTTCAATCACAACAACATTCTTTGACGCAAATCGGCCATTTTAATCGCCGTTGCTGCAGCTTCAGAACCTTTGTTACCCAACTTTCCACCGCTGCGATCCTTGGACTGCTGAACGTTATCGTCGGTTAAGACCCCAAAAATAACGGGAAGACCATATTGTAAACCCACCTGCATGATTCCCTGCGCAGTGGCTTGAGATACAAAATCAAAATGAGGGGTTTCACCCTTGATAATCGAACCCAAACAAATTACTGCGTCCGGATTGGCCGATTCTATCATCAACTGTGCACCGTGGGCCAACTCAAAACTGCCCGGAACATATTCTACACGAATGTTTTTCTTTTTTACCCCAGCCTTCTTTAAAACTGCCAAAGCACCTTTCAATAAATTGCCGGTAATCTCGTGGTTCCATTCGGACACTACGATACCAAATGACAAATGCCCTACTTCGGGCATTTGACTCCACTCAATGTGGGAAAGATTTGTTGTCGCCATTATTTTGACTGCGCTTGAACGAAAGCCAACATTTTAGCGGCTTCGCTATACTCTTGTGTGCGTTTAAAATTATCTACTACGTCTTGCAACATGGCTATTGCCTTGGCATTGTCCTTTCTTTCCAAGTGAACGCGAGCCGCTTTCATCAAATACACAGGAGCCAATGCTTCTTTTGAATCCGATGCCATGGCTTTCTTGGCTGCTTTCTCCAACCAATTGGCTGCCTCATCCAATTGACCCAATTCCACATACATGTCGCCCACGTTTCCAATCGCTTGAATACCCACCGTATTGTCGTTGAAATCTACGTCCTTGAATAAATCCAATGCCCCCTGAAAATCGCCGGTATTGCGCTTGGCACAAGCTGCATAATAAGCAGCCTTTTCAGCAGCAGGCGTTCCGCTGTAGGATTCCATGATAGACAGAGCACCTTCATTTTGGCCATCGCCATCCAAGACCCATTTCATGCTGTCCATCTCTGCCCATTGCTCAACACGCCACAAGGCTTGTTCAGCAGAGGTTTGGCGAGGCTTAGAATACAAGAAAGTATAGGCAACATAACCTACTACTACTGCACCAACGGCACCCAAAGCGATGTTGATGTTTTTCTTATTGTTAGCATAAAATCCAGTCAAGGATTTTCCAGTTGGTAAATTTTCTGACATGATTCAAAATTTCGAGCGCCGAAAATAAGACATTTTATCGAATCTTTGCAAAATATGTCAGATGGTCATCAAAAACTGTGGGAAGGTCTTCGTTTGTATCAATTCAAGAAGCACCTGGAAATGGATATTTCCATGGGCGATTCCTTCAATTGCTGGCTGGGACATAACGGAAGCGGCAAGACCAACGCCTTGGACGCCTTGTACTATTTGTGCATGACCAAAAGCTATTTTCACCACACCGACCAGTATACCATTACCCAGGGGTTTGAAGAATGCAGCATCAAAGGTTGGGGACACAATGGCTCCGTTCCCTTTGAGATTTTAATGACCTTGCGCAAGCCAGGTAAGAAAATCATCGATATCAATGGCAAAGCATTGGATCGCTTGTCCATGCATATCGGTTGGCAACCGGTGGTGGTCATCGCTCCGCAAGACAATATGCTGATCACAGAAGGAGCAGAGGAAAGAAGAAGGTGGTGGGATTCGGCCATCAGCCAAACCCAACCCAGTTATCTGCAACAATTGATGCAATACAATCACCTCCTGCTCCAACGCAATGCTTACCTCAAAAATTTACAAGGAAGATCAGTGGACGTAGAAGCATTGACTTTGTACGACGAAATGATGGCACCACTCTCCATGGAAATCCAAGCGATTAGGAAAAACTTCTTGGAAGCCTTTCAGCCTTTGTTTCAGCATATCTCGACGTTTATCACCGGAAGTGCCGATGCCGTAGATGTGCAATGGACCTCCGATGTTTTTGAAAACAATCCCATATCCATTTGGAAAGAGCGAATGGATCGCGATAAATTGGCGGAAAGAACCACTGCTGGATTGCACCGCGATGATCTTGAATTCTTGCTCAACGGTTTGCCCATTAAAAAGCTGGGATCTCAAGGGCAGCAGAAATCCTTTCTCATCTCCCTCAAGTTGGCGCAAATGGTCTACACCCAAAACATCAGTCTTTCCAATGTCGTTTTGCTGTTGGATGACATTCACGATAAATTGGATGGCAATCGATTGAAACAATTGTTTCAGTGGCTGCATGAAAATATGAAAGGTCAAGTGGTGATTACAGATACAGACACAGAACGAATTCCCAAAATGTTAAGAGAAATGGGTGTTGAACCCCATTGCCATATATTTGAGTCATGAGGGATTACAACAATCAGCCTGTGGGCGCCATCATCAAAGAGTGGCTCAACAAAAAAGGCTGGGACAAAAAGATGAAACAGCTGGATGCTGTGGATGCATATTTTGAGATTGTTGGCCCTTTCATCGCGAAGCATACCCTAAAAGCAGAAATGCGAGGCAAAACATTGGCTCTGCAAATAGACAGTGGCGTCATCAAACAAGAATTGAGTTCCAATCGCGAATTTCTATTGCAACAAATCAATGCCAAAACGGGTCTGAATTCTGTGGATAAAATTGAAGTTTGGTAAAGTTGAGTATATCATGAAAAAAGTGTGGAATAATCATCCCAAAAAAGCCCTTACGCTTTTGATGATCGTCGGTGTTTCTTTATTCTCTATTGCCTGGCAAGTGCAGCGACACAAAGGGAAATACCACTCCGAAGCTGAAATGGTGAAAATGTTGGACGGCAACTTGCCCATTTTTGATAATGGCGTTTTTGTTGGATCTGGCAGATGCGCTGGATGTCATGGCGTTGATCCCGTGGGATTTGCCAACATCACATCGGAAGGAGAATTGGTAAATCCAGCCGAAAACTGGCGTGGCACCATGATGGCCAATTCAGCCAAAGATCCATTTTGGAGAGCCAAACTTTCTCATGAAATGCTAGTCAATCCTGGACATGCACAAGAATTGGTGGATAAATGCACTTCCTGTCATGCCCCCATTGGCAAATACACCAACAGCATCAACGGAAATCCACATTACGATATCACCCAACTGCCCACGGATTCCATGGCCAGAGACGGGGTCAATTGCAGCGCTTGTCACCAACAGAGAATGGACAATTTGGGGCAACATTTCAGTGGTGAATTGTATTACCATACCGATACCATTTGGGGACCTTTTGTCAGTGAAGAAATGGACTTCCCCATTTTCTATCAAGCGATGCAGAGCTTTGTGGGCTATACACCCGTAGGAAATCACAAATTCACCAAATCAGAAGCCTGTGCGGCTTGTCATACCCTATCCACACATACTGCAGATTTATCCGGTAATTTAACCGGGCAAACCTTTGTTGAGCAAGCCACATATCATGAATGGCTCAATTCATCCTACAAAACCAGCACCGACCCGCTTGTGCACAAAGAGTGTCAAGATTGTCACATGCCCAAATTGCAGGAGCCCATCGTCATTGCATCGGGATATTCATTCCTTCCCGGAAGACAACCCTACGGGCAACATTGGTTTGTTGGTGGAAATTATTACATGTTGCAAATGTTACGCAACAATATTGACGCGCTGGACTTGACTGCCAACGCCACTCATTTCAATACCGTTTTGGCCCGCACGGAGCAACAGCTCATGAATGAAACCGCCCAAATGCAATTGATTCAAGGAACAGTGGATGCAGATACCGCCCGCTTTGAACTTCGAATCAAAAACCTCGCGGGGCACAAATTCCCCAGCGGTTATCCTGCCAGAAGAGCTTTCGTAGAGTTTGTAGTAACAGACAACTCCGGAAACGAAGTATTTCGCAGCGGCGGTGTAAACCAAGAGTACCGGGTAATTGGAGAAAACGCCACCTATGAGCCTCACTACAACATCATCAACAGTCCCGAGCAAGTGCAGATTTATGAGATGGTCATGGCCGATGTCAATGGAAACAAAACCACTGTTTTGGAACGCGCCGCAGATTATTTGAAAGACAATCGATTGGTACCCCTGGGATTCTCCAGCACACCAGGTGGTTTGTATGATACCACGCGCATCGTTGGGGTAAATGGCGATCCCGATTTCAACTTCGAAAATAACTTAGAAGGAAGTGGAACCGATGTCGTGCACTTCCACTTGCCTGTGGGATCATGGAGTGGTGATTTTCATGTTACCGCGCGTTTGCTGTATCAATCCGCTCCTCCCCAATACATGGATGAGATGTTTGCTTACGATTCCCCTGAAATCAACACCTTCAGAGGGATGTACAACAACTTACCAGCAAGTCCATTCGAAGTAGCGTTGGCAGAAACCAATTTCAGTCATGTAGGCGTTAATGAAATTAAAGCACGTCCTACACTCTTTCCCAACCCCTCACTCAATGGATGGGTATATTTAAATAATCCCCAGTCGTTGGTCACAGAAGTGGATGTTTACAATAATGCAGGGCAATGGCTATTTAAAAAGTACATTACCCAAAGCCAGACCGCCATTGAGTTGCCTGAGGACAAAGGAACTTACCTTTTGGTATTGAAAGGATATACTGAGAGAAGAGTCATGAAAGTGGTTCGCAATTAAATCGCGCAACCTTTCATCCGTATTATCTTAGCGCCCGTATGCAAAAAATATTGATTGCCAACCGAGGAGAGATTGCTTTGCGCATCATGCGTTCAGCCAAAGAAATGGGAATACAAACCGTTGCCATTTACAGCGATGCCGATGCCAACGCCCCTTTTGTGCGTTATGCCGATGAGGCCTATCGCATTGGTCCCGCCCCTTCCAACCAATCGTATTTGAAAGGAGACGAAATCATTGCCCTATGCCAAAAGATTGGCGTTGATGGAATACATCCCGGTTATGGCTTTTTGTCAGAGAATGCAGATTTTGCTCGCAAAGCCAAAGCCGCAGGCATCCAATTCATTGGACCCAATCCCGAGAGCATCGAAGTCATGGGATCAAAGTTGGCAGCAAAAAATGCCGCCAAGAAATACAACATCCCCATGGTACCGGGAACAGAAGATGCAGTATCGGATGTAGAAGAAGCCAAGCGTGTAGCCTTGGAAGTGGGACTACCGATATTAATCAAAGCCTCTGCCGGCGGTGGTGGTAAGGGAATGCGTATCGTAGAAAAAATTGAAGAGTTAGAAGAACAAATGGAGCGCGCCATATCCGAGGCCATCAGTGCCTTTGGAGACGGTTCGGTTTTCATCGAAAGATATGTTGCAGGACCTCGACACGTTGAGATTCAAGTTTTGGCAGACAAACATGGCAACGTCGTTTATTTGTTTGAGCGCGAGTGTTCCATACAAAGACGACATCAGAAAGTTGTAGAAGAAGCCCCGAGTGCAGTATTGACACCTGAATTGCGCGCAGCCATGGGAGCCAGTGCTGTAGATGTTGCCAAGAGTTGTAATTATGTAGGAGCAGGGACCGTAGAATTTTTGGTGGACGAAAATCGCAACTACTATTTCTTAGAGATGAACACCCGATTGCAGGTAGAGCATCCTGTAACGGAAATGATCACCGGCATTGATTTGGTGAAAGAGCAAATCAAAGTAGCCCGCGGAGAGAAACTCAGTTTTGGACAAGACGATTTAAAGATCAACGGACATGCATTGGAGATCAGGGTTTATGCCGAAGATCCATTGAATAATTTCTTGCCCGATATTGGAAAGCTCATCACCTATGAGCGTCCGATGGGACCTGGGGTTCGTGTAGACGATGGATTTGAAGAAGGCATGGACATTCCGATTTATTATGACCCCATGATTGCCAAGTTGATAGTGCATGCGGAAGACCGAAATGCCGCCATAGCGAAAATGACCCGTGCCATTGCGGACTATCAAGTGACAGGGGTACAAACGACGCTCCCCTTCTGTTCATGGGCCATCAACCATGAAGCCTTTGTCAGTGGTGATTTCGATACCCATTTTGTCAAAAAATACTATCAGCCTGAAGTCTTAAACACCCGCAATGAAGAAGAAGCTTGGATTGCTGCGGCCTTGGCAACTAAGGTTCATCAAGAGCAAAAGCAAGTCATGCAGGATGCTCTGAAAAAGACCGGGGATAGTTGGAAGAGGAGGTATTGAGGGGAAAGCCAGTAGGTCTAAAAGTGAATTGACCGCAAGTAAAATCTAAAAAGAACATCTAAAGAAAAGATTGACGTAATTCAGCGCAGTCTTCAAACTTTATGATGTTCAAATATTTGCTATTGATACTCTTTGTTCCCACTGTTGTAATAGCTCAAAACAACAGACAGAAAATTAGAGGCGTTGTATCCGACAAATTTTCTCAAGCACCTCTTTCAGGAGCGACAATTATAATTAACAATCTCGACTTTGGCGCGATTTCCGATAGTACTGGTCGATTTGAAATCTCCAATTTAGCTCCCAATAGATATGACATTACCATATCATTCATTGGATACAAAAGCAACACGATTTCCAACATTATTTTGACTTCAGGTAAAGAAGTCATCATAGAAGTTCAACTAGAAGAGGATTTCTCAACAAGTCCAACCTTGATTGTTCAAGAAAGTGACAAAGCAGGAACTTTGAGTAAACTTTCGAGTGTAAGTGCGAGAACATTCTCGATGGAAGAGGTCAATCGATATGCAGGTGGCAGAAATGACCCAGCTAGATTAGCGGCTAATTTTGCTGGCGTAAGTGCTCCAGATGACAGCCGAAAT
>CALJKR010000045.1 GCA_937974555.1 uncultured Flavobacteriales bacterium
ATGAAACCAAAAAGTCCCTCATTCGATTGCACCATGGCCCAATTGGATTTGTATTGCCCGTAATCATAAATTTCTTTGAAAGACGATTGTCCCAAGCAAACTGAACCAATTAAGATGAAGGCGACAAGAAAAAAATTGTTTTTCATGGCTATTGTTTTTGATGAATTTAAGTTATTATTTAATGCAACAGAATCAATTAACATTTATTCCGACTTGTTTTTATTCTCAGGTTATTTTGTTTTTGAGATCCATACTTGCATGGAGGATTCTGGTTACTTCAATCGCTTTTTTGGCTGTGATTCTGTTTATTTTTTATGAATTTCTGAAAAATGTAAAGTATATTTGTCATTATGGAAAGAAAAATTGACATTTTAAAAAGTCCAGTAAGGCTCAATCAAACAGGACTATTGCCCAACAAGTTTAAAAAGTTGGGATGGGTTATTGTGTTGTTGGCGATTTTGTTCGCCTTGGTTGTTGGTGCAGGCTTTATACCATTGGAAGCTTCAGTAAAGGTGTCGATGAGGCACGGGCTTTTGAATGTTTTGATTTTTGGGATGTTGCTCATCGCCTGGGCCAAGGATTCGGTTGAGGACGAATTGACTTTATTGATTCGTTTTAGAGTCTTGGGTTCGGCCTTTATATGGGCAGTCCTTTTGGTGATCATCAAGCCTTTCATTGATATGCTCTTTCAAGATGCAATGGCTGAAATGGGAAGTCAGCAGTTGGTGCTCAGCATGCTTTTTTACTATTTGATGGTGTACAACATTCAAAAGCGAAACCGATAATGCGGAACACCATCAAAGTAGAGCGAGCGAAATTGAATATCACGCAACAAGAGCTTGCGGATCGGGTGGGTGTTTCGAGACAAACCATCAACTCCATCGAGTCAGAGCGGTATATTCCATCGACGTTATTGGCCATCAAGATCTCCAACGTATTTCAGTTGACCGTCAACGAGATTTTCCTGCTTGAAAAGGAAGATTAATGATGGCGGTGTCTTCAGTTGGTACAAATGACAAACCCCGTCGTATAGAACGATCAGTTGGTCTGGTGGGTGTGGGGTTAAGTTTTCAAGGGTTGTTTGGACTTGATGTTCTTTTCTTCTGTTGCGGCAAAAGTTATATTTTATTCTGATTTTCCTGATGCAATTACTCCTATAATTTATATGAAAATTATTTGAACTGGTTTTCCTTTATTTGTCCAAAATGGAATTAAAATGAACTTGGATGTGGTGCAAATGTGGTGTAAATTTACACCAAGTAAAATTCTTATGAGAAGACAAAGCATTTCTTTAACTGAGCCCAATGATGAATGGTTGAAACTCCAAATTGATAGCAAGGAGTATTCGAGTAAAAGTGAATTGGTGAATGATCTGATTCGACAAGCCAGAAATCAGCAGCAGCAGATGGATCTTATACGTCTCAAATTGGACCGTGCTGAGAAGTCAGGTTTTACCAAAGATTCAAAAGCTTCAATTCTCAAGCAATCTAAAAAGTTGCTGAATGTCTGAATACAAATTTATCTAACCCGGATACAGACGTTGCGTATGCGGCTCAGATACCATATACTACAGAGTAAAAGATGGTGTAGTAGAGATCATGTCCATTATAGGTCGTCAAGATTTCGATCATCTAACCTAATTGAAGAGACCAAATTTTTGACCGAACTGGCGCCCAAATACTCAACAAAAAACCCCAACTTTCGTCGGGGTTGGGTTTGTATCTTAAATCAATATTATTTGATCCACTCAAAGCCAGTGTAGGGAACCAATGCGGCGGGTATGCGAATTCCATCCGCGGTTTGGTGATTCTCCAACAAGGAGGCGACGATGCGGGGCAAGGCCAAGGCGCTGCCATTCAACGTGTGGGCCAAAATCGTTTTGCCGTCTTGTCCTTTGATGCGACACTTCAAGCGATTGGCTTGGAAGGTCTCAAAGTTGGAGGTGGAACTGACTTCCAACCAACGCTCTTGGGCTGCTGAAAACACTTCAAAGTCATAGGTCAATGCGCTGGTGAATCCCATGTCGCCGCCGCACAAGCGCAAGATGCGGTAAGGGAGTTCCAATTTTTGCAATAGGCCTTCGACGTGCTTCACCATGTCTTCCAAAATGGTGTAACTGTCGTTGGGATGTGCAATCTGTACAATCTCTACTTTGTCAAATTGGTGCAAGCGATTCAAGCCGCGAACATCCTTACCGTAACTTCCCGCTTCCCTACGGAAACAAGGGGTGTAGCCGGTGATGCGAACGGGCAATTCACTTTCTTTCAAAATGACATCGCGGTAAATATTGGTCAAGGGCACTTCGGCGGTGGGTATCAAATACAAATCGTCCACGCCAATGTGGTACATCTGTCCTTCTTTGTCGGGCAATTGTCCTGTGCCATAACCGCTGGCTTCGTTCACCACGTGAGGCGGAATCACTTCTTCATATCCAGCTTTGCGGGCTTCGTCCAAGAAGAAATTGATTAAGGCGCGCTGCAAGATGGCGCCCTTGCCACGGTAGATGGGGAATCCAGCACCGGTGATTTTTACACCGGTTTCGAAATCAATGAGTCCGTATTGATCCGCCAAATCCCAGTGGGCTTTTTTATTTTCTGGAAGGATAGGAATGGTTCCTACTTCCTTGACATTGACATTTTCTTCAGCGCCTTTACCAAAGGCCACCGATTCATGCGGGGTATTGGGCAACAAATACAACAGTTGTTGTTGCTCGGCTTCGAGCACCGCCAGCTTCTCTTCCAACTGCTTGGAATTTTGTTTGATGGTGGCTGTTTGCTCCTTGAGCGCATCCGCCTCAGCTTTGTTGCCGGATTTGAAAAGGTCGCCGATCTGCTTGGCCAAAGCATTTCCTTGGGCCAAGAAGGCTTCCATTTCTTGTTGGATCTTGCGGCGTTGGGCGTCGATTTCCAACAATTGGTCGATGGTAGAAGAGAAGTCCTTGTTGCGTTTGTTGAGCGCCAAAAGGATTTGCTCTTTGTTGTCTCTGATGTTCTGAATTTGTAACATGGTGCTACGGTATTAAAAAAAAACTCCCGACCTCTCAAAGAAAGACCGGGAGAAAAAATATAAACAAACTACCCGGTTAGGCTTGAGCCATAACCGAAACATAAGACTTGTTGTCCTTCTTCTTGCGGAATTGAACAACACCGTCAGTCAATGCATACAAAGTATGGTCCTTACCAATTCCTACGTTAACTCCAGGATTGTGGCGAGTACCGCGTTGACGAACAATGATATTACCTGCTACGCAAGTTTGACCGCCGTATATTTTAACGCCTAAGCGCTTGCTTTCTGATTCGCGACCGTTTTTTACTTTACCTTCACCTTTCTTGTGTGCCATGGTATTAAATTTTTAATTCGGATTACCCGATATTTTCAATTTTCAATTCAGTTAAATAAGCGCGGAAACCATTTTTCTTTTGGTAGCCCTTGCGGCGCTTTTTCTTGAATACGATGACTTTGTCACCTTTTAAATGTTGTACTACAGAGGCGGTGATCTTTACGCCTGCTACAGCTGGGGCGCCAACAGTTACATTTTTGCCATCATCTGTCAATAATACCTTGTCAAAAGTAACTTTTGAACCTTCAGCATCTTGAAGACGATTGACATAGATCTGCTGGTCTTTTTGCACTTTGTACTGGTGCCCTGCTATTTCTACGATCGCGTACATGTTAATAAATTTTCTATTATAGGTCGGCAAATATACTCCGTTTTTCTTTTGCGCCAAAAGTTTTTTTTATTTCAGTTGGAATGGGCAAAGGCGAATTGCATTCGCCTAGTAAATCGGTGTATCAGTAAATCGGAAATCTCGCCTCCTACTTCGGCAGAGCGAGAAACAGAAACAGAGCGGGAAACAGAATTAGAAAGGAAATTAGTCCAACCGCGCCAACACCTCATTCAAAAATCCGTCCATCCTCGAAAACGCAAACCACCGTTTTCCCAAATCTTTCAATGAAGCTCCGAGGTGATACAATTCTGTGTTGTCAATGATGAGGAATCGGTCATGAGCATTTTTCAAAATGCGAATTTCAATGGGTGAATATTGTGCGTTGTGTTTTTCTAAATCCAGCTTTATTTCAGGGTTCATGCGTTCTGTGTATATCATGCATGCAACATCTGGATTTCTTTTGGACAATTGCAGCAAGGTGGTTTCGTCGACGTAGTTGTCAATCAATAAAACAGACTTCTTTGCACTTTTAATCAAGTCACTGCTGAAAGTGTAGGCGTCAAATATTTGATTGTTGAAGAAGATGCCTTGAAGATGTTTTGCAGGTTCTACAGAATTTCGAAGAATCTTATCCAATTTCAGTTCATGTTCCAAAAGTTGTTTTTCGGCTCTTTCCATTCGGTTGGTCAAAATAAGCGTCTGTTGGTTCGATCTTCTGAGCTCAGTGAAAACCTGAATGATTTCGATACTGATTGCAATGGCTATTTCAGATTTTAATATCGAAGACAGCATTGCGACACCCATTTCAGTAAATGCAAAGGGATTGTATTTGATATTTTGACCTCTTTTAATGGGTGATGTATTGTTCAAGGTCACAAAATGTGACCTTGAAAATTCAGCTTCCTCATCGGTTAATCGAAACATGAAAGTTTCAGGAAAGCGCGATGAATTTCTTTTAACAGCTTGATTCAGGGCTTTTGTAGTAACGCCATACAATGGTGCTATATCTTTATCCAAAATGATGTTTAACCCCCGAACTTGTATAATCTTGTCAACGATTTGATTTTGTGAATTCTGCATGAACAAAATTCCAAATGAAATTTTGTTTTTCAAACCCATAAATTATGCAGGTTTATGCATGTTCACCACCCCGTCCGGACCCCGCTTGCGCTCGTCCGGCCACCCCTCCTTTCTCTCACTGCGTTCGAGTAGTAGGGGAGATGCCCCTACTTCCCTTCATCCCCTCATCCCTTCATCCCCTACAAGCTCAACGTCCTACCGCCATCGATGGGCAGGTTGATGCCGTTGATGTAGGCTGCGGCTGGAGTGGAGAGGAATGCGATGCCTGCGGCAATCTCTTCAGGTAAGGCCAGACGACCCAATGGGACTTCTCTTTTCATTTCTTCCGTGACATCATCCACGCTGTGCCCGGTTTTATTGGCTTTGTTGGTAATGATCTGACTCAAACGCCCTGTGGCAGTAGCGCCGGGCAATACGTTGTTGACGGTGATGCCAAAGGGTCCCAATTCGGAAGAAAGGGTTTTGGCCCAGTTGGCAACGGCTCCGCGTATGGTATTGCTTACGCCCAAGTTGGGCAGTGGCTGCTTGACAGAGGTGGAGATGACATTGATGATACGACCATATCCACTTTCTTTCATCTTCGGCAACAAGGCCTGTGTAATGATCTGAAAATTGATGAGGTGTAAATTAAAAGCCAAACGGAATTCATCGATTCCGGCTTCGTGTGCCTTACCGGGGTTGGGACCTCCGGTATTGTTGACCAATATATGAATGGTATTGTTTTTTGCAAATTCCTCAATCGCAGTCTGCACTTCGGTGTTGTGCGCAAAGTTGGCCACCAAGATTTGGTGGTGCTGATCGGCAGTGCAAGGCAATTGATCCAAAACGTTGTTCAAACGCTCCGCATCACGGGCCATCAAAGTAACGTTGGCACCTAATCCAGCGAGTTCCAAAGCGGCTGCAGCGCCGATTCCTTGAGAACCTCCGCAGACCAAAGCATTTTTTCCAGAAAGTGATAAATTCATGTCACAAATGTAGCTGTCGTTCGCAATGCGTTGTTAACAAATAGGAAAAGTCAGGATTTTTTTTGGGGATTCAATTTTATCTTCGCAGAAATAAAAATTATTGTCGTGGATATTTTTGAAAGAATCAAACACAATCGCGGACCCATTGGTCAGCATTCTAAAGAGTCTCATGGATATTTCTCTTTTCCCAAGTTGGAAGGGGATTTGGGTGCCCACATGACCTTCCGTGGTAAGCCAGTTTTGGTTTGGAGTTTGAACAATTATTTGGGATTGGGAAATGATCCTGAAATCAGAAAGGTAGATGCAGAAGCGGCCGCTACTTGGGGTATGGCCTATCCTATGGGTGCCCGTATGATGAGCGGTCAAACCAAATATCATGAGCAATTGGAGCAAGAGTTGGCTTCGTTCATGCAAAAGGATGATGCTTTTCTTTTGAATTACGGATATCAAGGATGTATGTCAGCAATTGAGGCGTTGGTGAGCAGAAATGATGTGGTGGTTTACGATAGTGAGTGTCACGCTTGTATGATTGATGGTGTTCGTTTGCACCAGGGGAAACGTTTTGTTTTTCAACACAACGACATGGAGAGCTTGGAGAAGATGTTGAAAATGGCCAAGAAGTTGACCGAGAAAACGGGTGGTGGAATTTTGGTGATGACCGAAGGGGTTTTCGGGATGGCTGGTGACCAAGGGATGTTGAAGGAGATTGTTTCTTTCAAAAAGGAATATGGCTTCCGTTTGTTTGTGGATGATGCGCATGGATTTGGTTCAATCGGGAACATGGGTCGTGGAGCAGGTGATGCACAAGGCGTGCAAGCCGACATCGATGTGTACTTCGGAACTTTTGCCAAAGCGATGGCAACGGTGGGTGCATTTGTAGCGAGTGACCAGCACGTGATTGAGTTCTTGCGTTACAACATGCGTTCTCAAACATTTGCCAAGGCATTGCCCATGCCGATTGTGATTGGCGCTTTGAAGCGTTTGGAAATGATTCGCACACGTCCTCAATTGCAAGAAAATCTTTGGAACATCGCGCGTGCTTTGCAAAGCGGATTGAAAGAGGCAGGATTTGATATCGGAAAAACCAACTCAGTGGTAACGCCAGTGTTCTTGAAAGGAACATTGGGAGAGGCTACCAACGTTACATTGGCATTGCGCGAGCAATATGGTGTATTCTGTTCAATTGTGGTTTACCCCGTTGTCCCCAAAGACGTGATCATGTTGCGATTGATTCCAACCACGGTTCACACGTTGGAGGATGTACGCTATACCATCGAGTGTTTCACCAAGGTGAGAGAGAAATTGGAAGCAGGAGAATTTGCCGGAGAGCGCATTGCGAGCTGGGCATAATAAAACTGAATAGCAAAAAGAAAAAGGGCGTGAGCCCTTTTTTTTATTGAGTATTGTCATTTTAACAATAAGCAATCAAAAAAATCTTCATCTTGCCAACAATTATTATAATCATGAGAAAAACAATTTTACAATCTGCTTTCTGGTTGTCGGTAACCAGCATTTTCTTTTTCGGTGTTCAAAGTGACAATGGCAAGGCCGGAGCTACAGGTTCACCTGGAGAGGTAAATTGCACCGATTGCCACAACGGTACCGCATTGAATTCAGCCGGTGGAAGCATCACCATCAGTTGCCCTGAGTTGGTGAACTGGGAATACACACCCGGTCAAACGTATACCATCACCTGCACTGTAGCAGAGGGAGTAAAGACCTTGTTTGGTTTTGGATTTGAAGCTTTGCAAACTTCTGGAGCCAACGGCGGGACATTGACTGCAGGCACAGGAAGTTCGATCAAGACAGCCAATGTGGGTGGTAACTCTCGACGCAACGTGGTTCATCAATTGAATGCAGGAACAGGTTCAGGGTCGCACACGTGGACATTCACTTGGCAAGCGCCTGCTACTGACCAAGGCAACATCACTTTCTATTGTGGCGCGATTGCGGCCAATGGCAACGGATCTGATACTGGCGATCACGTTTACACCAAATCCCAAGTATTGACATGTGCGGTGCCCAATGGCGTAGCCCAAAACCAAATGAATGATTGGAGTGTGGTGAATCAAAGAGCCGCTGGACAATTGGTTGTCAACGGGTCTTCAGAAACTGCTGATGTTTTGACTGTTAAGATCTTTAACTTGGCGGGTCAAGAGGTTTTTGTACAAAATGGAATCGCGGTTGCGGCCGGAAACTTTACACAGAATGTTCAAGTTCCAAGTCATTTGAGCGGAATGAATGTGGTAGTGGTAATGAAAGGAAACGAAGTAATGGCCAAAAAGAAAGTTTGGAATTAATCCAGAATAACATAGTATAATTCACAAAGGCGCAAGATATTTGCGCCTTTGTTTTTGGTATTCCTGAAATTTGAAATGGAAGAGCAACTTTGGCCACGGTATTTTATTCGTTTGTCTTATGAAGGCGGCGCCTTTCATGGATGGCAGCGCCAGCCCAATGCGCTTTCTGTTCAGGAAGTTTTGGAAGGGGCTTTGTGCAAATTGTTGAGACAGGATAAAGTAATCACAGTGGGTTGCGGACGGACGGATTCGGGGGTGCACGCCACTGCTTTTTATGCTCATTTTAATTCGCAAATAGAAATTGAGGATACCGCACAGTTGGTGTTTCGTTTGAATCAATTGTTGCCATCGGGAATCGCCATACACGAAATTTTTAAGGTAGGCGACAAAGACCATACGCGGTTTGACGCCAACGAAAGGGGGTATCATTATTACCTGCATTTCCACAAAGATCCATTTCTGCATGGTCGCTCCATGTTTTATCCTTACGCATTGGATTTTGAAAAAATGAACCAAGCAGCGGCACAATTGGTTTTCAAAGGAGACTTCTCCAGTTTTTGCAAATCGGGTGGTGGTCAAAAGACCAATATTTGTGATGTGCGCAAGGCGGAGTGGACCCGAGTAAATGAAAATCAATGGGTATTTCATATCGTCGCCGATCGATTTTTAAGGAATATGGTTCGTGCGGTCGTGGGTACCTTGATTGAGGTAGGTCGAGGTAAGATGAGTGTGGCGGAAATGCAAATGGTCATCGAGAAAAGGGAGAGAGGAGCCGCAGGTGATAGTGTTCATGCATGCGGATTGTACTTAACGGAGGTGAAATACCCTTATATATTGGAGGGCAATTATGTCAAAGACATCAGGTAAGGCATTTGATTTAAAAATATTTTGGCGTTTGTACCAACGGAGTTCGCCGTACCGTGGTCAATTTTATTTGACCTTTCTTTTGGTATTGGTATTGGCAGGGATGTCTGTGATTCGACCGTCTCAAATGCGGGATTTATTGGACAAGGACTTGCCTTCTGGGGATTTTCATGCCATTACATGGGCAGCCATCGGTTTTGTGGTGGTTTTGGTTATCGAAAGTTTGATACAATATTACCAGACATACCAAGCCAACAAGATGGCCCAATCCATTACTTTGGATATGCGGGCTGAATTGTACAAGCACAGTTTGGGATTCCGACTTGGATTTTTTGACAAGACGCCCGTGGGGCAAATGGTGACCCGGCATATTTCTGATGTCGATGGCATTGCTGAGGTTTTTTCAGTGGGTCTTTTGGATATTTTCAGAGATATTCTAAAATTGGTCGTCATCATCGGTGCCATGATTTGGGTGGATTGGAAGATGACTTTGGTGGTGGTATTGCCCATTCCCATTTTGCTCTATGCTACGCGAATTTTTCAGGAGTCTGTAAAGAAGTCTTTCAATGATGTCCGCAATGAAGTGGCGCGCATCAACGTCTTTATTCAAGAGCATGTAACGGGGATGCATATCGTACAAATGTTTCGCCAAGAAAAGAGAGAGCAAGCCAAGTTTGAAGAGATCAATGAAAAGCATCGCGATGCCCACATTCGTGGGGTATGGGCGTATTCCATTTTCTTTCCCGTGGTGGAGGTGCTATCTGCATTATCTGTAAGCTTGATGTTGGGATGGGCCATGCGCGGGGCCTTTGATGCTACTTCATCCCCAGGTGTGCTTCTTCAATTTTCTACTTTTATTTCGATGATGTATCGTCCCATTCGTCAAATGGCAGACAATTTCAATGTCCTGCAAATGGGGATGATCAATGCAGAGCGCGTCTTTCAAATGTTAGACCGCGATGAGTCACAGGCTTCGCTTGAGGACAAAGAAACCTTGATGCATGGCGCCGTATCTTTTGAACAGGTTCAATTTGCCTATGTGGAAGATCAATGGGTTTTGAAGAATTTTAATCTGGAGGTTAGACCAGGTGAGATGATTGCGTTGGTGGGACATACCGGAAGCGGAAAGTCGACCATTGTACAGCTGATCAATCGATTATACGAACCCCAATCGGGAACGATTAAAATCGATGGTAAAGACGTTCAATCGTGGAGTTTGGATGCTTTGCGAAACCGCATTGCAGTGGTCCCGCAAGAGGTGTTTTTGTTCAGCGATTCCATCTACAACAACCTGACGCTATTTGATAAAAGTATTTCACAAGAACAGGTAGAAGAGGCATGTAAAAAAGTAGGGATTCATGATTTCATCATGCAGCTACCGGGCAATTATGCCTTTGATGTCAGAGAACGCGGTGCGGTGCTTAGTGTGGGTCAACGTCAGCTATTGGCTTTTGTCAGGGCTTATCTTCGTAATCCCGCCATTTTGATTTTGGATGAAGCTACCAGTAGTATTGATTCGGAATCAGAAAAGTTGATTCAAAATGCAACGGCCATTATTACCCAAGGTCGAACTTCCTTTGTCGTTGCCCATCGACTTTCCACTATTCAAGAAGCCAATCGCATTTTGGTTTTGGACAAAGGAGAGATATTGGAGGAAGGCAATCATGAGACTTTGATGCGCTTAAATGGTCATTACCACAAAATGTATAATTTGCAGTTTGATGAGCAATAACGAAAAATCTTTGGCTTCGCGCGTGGTTGATGCCATGTACAACAACGACCCCTATTCTCAATGGTTGGGCATTCAAAGAATTGAAGATGGGCCGGGTATTAGTATTTTGGAGATGACTGTTCGTCGTGAGATGCTCAATGGTTTTTCCATCGCGCACGGGGGCATTACCTATGCTTTGGCCGATAGCGCATTGGCCTTTGCCTCTAACGCACATGGTATTCAATCTGTCAGCATCGAGACCAGCATTTCTCACGTAAAAAAAGTGATGGCAGGCGATGTGTTGCGCACCCAGGTGGAAGAGAAAAGTTTGACCTCCAAGACTGGGCTTTATTATATCACCGTTTGGAATCAACATCAGGAAGCAGTTGCCCATTTTAAGGGAACGGTATTCCGTACTGGAAAAAATTGGGAGGTTTAATTCAAGGGTTTTTGGAGTCGATGGCAATGGTTACGGGACCATCATTAACCAACGAAACTTTCATATCCGCTCCAAATATTCCAGTGGCCACTTTGAATGGGAACCGCAATTTTAAAGCGTTTACCCATTGCTCATATTTTTCTTTGGCTATGGCAGGTGGAGCGCCATGGATGAAACTGGGTCGGTTTCCTTTTTTGGTCTCTGCAAACAAAGTGAATTGACTGACCACCAAAATTTCACCACCAACGTCCACCACGGAACGATTCATTTTTCCTTCATGGTCTGGAAAGATGCGCATTTGTGTGATTTTTTGAATCAAATATTCTTCGTCTTTTTCATTGTCATCGGGGGCAATTCCCAATAAAATCAGAAGTCCATTGGAAATTTCACCAACCGATGATCCATCTACTTGTACGGATGCGGCTGTAACACGTTGAATGATGGCTTTCATAAAGAATGGAATGTTCGAATTTATCTCAAAATTGATTGGCGAATTGCATTTAACCCAGTAATTTTAAATTATGGCTTCAGCAAGAAATTTTGGTTGGGATAGTCTTAAAGGGATATTGATCCTCTTGGTTATCGTAGGGCATGTTATTCCAGAACCACTGGAATCTTCCTTGGTTCGATCCATTATCTACAGCTTTCATATGCCGTTGTTTATTTTTTTGGCGGGATACTTATTTCCACTCGAGCGTTGGCTGTCTGTTTCGCCTTTGGAGATGATGCGCCAGTACAAGTGGCGAATCATCGTGCCTTGGATCATTGCGGTTTTTGTTTTTTGTGCTCTGAGCATTTATGTCTACCAAAGCCAACAAAACCCCTTGATTGTTTTGATCCGACATTTTTTGAAACCATACTTTCATTTGTGGTTTGTTCCCTCTTTGTTGTTGTGGATGTTGCTGACGCGATTTTTATATCATAGGGTAAGGTCATCTGCTCAACGCTTGTGGTGGGTGCTGGGTGTATCTTTTGTTTTCTACGGTATTTCCCATTGGGTAGATTTTGAATCGCTTCCTGGTTACTTTGCTCCCTTGGATGGGTTTCAATCCATCTACCGCATGCAGTATTGGATATTTTTTGTTTGGGGTGTTTTTCTCAAACAACACGGTCAGTGGTTGCGCCCGATACCCGCCATGAAATGGATTTATCCTGCTTACTTTTTGGCTGTTGTTGTTCAATTTTATTGGCAGCAATGGGCACTGGGCATGATGATTTTTTTTATTGCCAATTTGCTATTGCTCTTTCAAGTTGCATCGGGAATCGCCCAATACCAAGGCAAAGGTTGGGCTTGGCTTAATTTCTTGGGACAAGAATCCATGGGTATATACTTGTGGCATTACGTCTGCACGATGCTCATCAAATTTGAGATAGGAACCCAAAATTTGTTTCATTATTATTGGGCCAATGTATTGGGGTTGATTCTCACATTTGTATTGTTGTACCTATTTACAAAAAATAAGTGGACCCATCAATGGTTGATGGGTGTGAAGGAGAAGTCATGAATCTAATGCAGGACATAGCATATTTGAAAGGAGTGGGTCCTGCTCGCGCTGAATTGTTGCGAGAGGAGTTGCGCATTTACACCTGCAAAGATCTTTTGTCCTATTATCCCTTTCGGTATGTAGACAAATCGCAAATTACCCAAGTCAAACAGATTCAAAGTGAAAATGAACCTGTTCAATTGTTGTTGGAGTGTTTGGGCTTTACGGAAGCAGGGATCGGCAGAGCCAAGCGACTCACTGGAAGATTCAGAGATGCAACAGGCGATATTGAGTTGGTTTGGTTCAAGGGAGCGAGTTGGGTGCAAAAGAATTTTCAAGTAGGGCAATCTTATCTTGTTTATGGCAAGCCCGCATTATTCTCAGGACGATACAATATCCCACACCCGGAAGTGGAGTGGGTAGAAAAGGCCAGATGGACAGCGGGAAACACTTTTAAGCCGGTGTATAGAACAACAGAGAAATGCACCAAGAAGGGATTAAACAGCAACGGCATAGCGCAATTGACCCGAACCCTTGTTTCGGCATTGCCGCAAGGCATTATTGAGGAAAATTTACCTCAGGAATTGCTGGCCAAGTATAAGTTGATGTCCCGAGAATCCGCTTTGCGCGAAGTGCATTTTCCTCAGGATGCCAAAATGTTGGAGGCGGCACGCCGCCGATTGAAATTTGAGGAATTGTTTTTTTTACAAATTCAAGTAGCCAAGCAAAAGGTATCCTTGACCAAGGATGAGCGCGGCGTGGTATTTGAAAAAGTAGGCGAATTGTTTTTGGACTTTTATAACCAGCATTTGCCATTTGAATTGACCAACGCACAGAAGCGAGTAGTGAAGGAGATTAGACAAGATGTGGCCAAGGGATTTCACATGAATCGTTTGATTCAAGGCGATGTTGGAAGTGGTAAAACCATTGTTGCCATTTTAAGTATGTTGTTGGCCGTGGACAATGGTTTTCAATCGTGCTTGATGGCGCCCACGGAAATTTTGGCCATGCAGCATCACCAGAGTATGAAGGAGCTATTGGCGCCTTTGCAATGTGAGGTGGCTTTATTGACTGGAAGCACCAAGGCGGCAGAACGCAGAAGAATACACCAAGGACTTTTGGACGGAAGTATCCAACTGTTGGTGGGAACCCACGCCTTGATAGAACCAGTGGTACAATTTCAGAAATTGGGATTGGTGATTATTGATGAACAACACCGATTTGGCGTGGCCCAGCGCGCAAGATTGTGGGAGAAGGCCTCCATACCACCCCACATTTTGGTCATGACAGCCACCCCAATTCCAAGGACCTTGGCCATGACCGTTTATGGCGATTTGGATGTCAGCATCATTGATGAATTGCCGCCGGGTAGAAAACCCATAGAAACCGTATGGCGCTCAGATGCAAGACGGATTGAGGTTTTTCAATTCATGGAAAATGAGATCAAAAAAGGCCGGCAGGTATATGTTGTTTTCCCTTTAATAGAAGAAAGTGAAGCCCTGGATTACAAAGATCTTCAAGATGGTTACGACAGTATCTCTCGCCGATTTCCTCGACCTCAATATCAAATCAGCATCGTGCATGGCAGAATGAAGGCGGAGGATCGGGATTATGAAATGGATTTGTTTGTCAAGAAGCAAACGCACATCATGATTGCCACCACCGTGATTGAGGTGGGGGTGAATGTTCCCAATGCTTCCGTGATGGTGATTGAAAGTGCGGAACGATTTGGACTTTCTCAATTGCACCAGTTGCGTGGCAGGGTAGGTAGAGGTGCGGACCAGAGTTATTGTATTTTGATGACAGGAAATAAGTTGTCTCAAGAGTCCAAAACCAGAATGGAGACGATGGTCAGAACCAACGACGGTTTTGAGATAGCGGAGGTGGATTTGGAATTGCGCGGTCCCGGCGATATCGCAGGAACCCAACAGAGTGGAGTATTGCAACTTAAAATTGCGGACATTGTCAAAGACCAATCGATATTATTGGTCGCCCGAGAATGTGCACTGGAAATGGTAGAAAAGGATGCGGCATTGGCATTGCCCCAGCATCTTTGTGTTAGAAAATACCTGGAAGAAATTTCCAGGGGGAATTCGGATTGGTCTAAAATATCCTGAAATGAATAGAAAATTATTTTGGCTTGTATGGTTGATGGGTATTCATTTTTCGCTGGGTGCTCAGATTTATGGATGCACAGATCCGCAGGCCAACAACTATGATCCGGATGCTTCCATCAATGATGGAACTTGCTTGTATTCCAACACCACCTCTGGTCCCAATCTTTCATTGCCATTGCCCAATGGCGTGAGTGAAACCTCCGGTTTGTTTTTTTTCGATGGTAAATATTGGACCCACAACGATGATACGGATGCCATGTTTTTTGCCATTGATTCCATTTCTGCAGAAGTAGTGGATACTGTATTTTGGGATGGATTGATTAATGTGGATTGGGAAGAATGTCAGATCAATGAATCCTATTTGGTGGTGGGGGATATTGGAAATAATTTGGGAAACCGGACCGATTTGAAGTTCTTTCTAATTCCGCTTTTTGATTTTTACAGCAACAATCTTTCAGTGGTAGATACCATTCTATTTTCCTACGCGGATCAAACCAATTTTTCACCTTCCTTGAATAATCACGATTTTGATGCGGAGGCTTTTGTAGTTACGATGGATAGTATTTTTATTTTTTCAAAATGCTGGTCGAGTGAAACCACCAAGCGTTATTCGCTTCCTTTACAAGCGGGAATTCAAACGGCTACATTGCGGGAGACCTACAACACCAATGGATTAATAACGGGTGCTGCATTTTTTAATCAAAATCAAAGTATTGCATTAACTGGTTATACGGCTTTTTTACAGCCCTTTGTTTGGCTGCTTTCTGATTTTGACAATGGACTATTTTTTAATGGCAATAAAAGACGAATCGAGCTGGGCATGCCTTTTCACCAAGTGGAGGCCATTGCCCATGCACATGATTTTGTTTTCTACTTGACCAATGAGCGTTATACAGGTGCATTGACCGTGGAGCAGAAATGGCACCAGTGGAACGCTGCTGCTTTTTTTGAGAATCCCAATGGGATAGAAGATGCCCAATCTGCATTTCTTGAATATCCTTTTCCGATGCCTACCGAAGGACCTTTTCAAATCAAGATGTATGGGCCGCACTGTTATTGGCACTATGAGATTTACGATGCACAAGGGAATCTAAAAAAGAAAGGATTTTATCTGGGATGCTTGATGGATTTTGATATTTCACATTATCAGGATGGGATGTATTATGTTCACATTGTAAAGCGGGAAACTCGGTTGGTATATCCTGTTATGAAGCTATCCAAGAATTAATATTGTATCATGTCGGAAAGAAAACAATGGGTCAATAGTTTCTCTTGGAATACACTAACGGTTGTACTTCAGGTATTGATTCAATTGGTGTATACCGCCATCATGGCGCGTTGGATTGCTCCTGCTGATTTTGCAATGATGGGTGTGGTGTTGAGTATGATGGGATTTGCGGAAATCTTTTCGCAAGTGGGGATTGGGCCCGCCATCATTCAGCGCAAGGAGGTGGGGCAGCACCATATCAATGGTGCTTTTTGGACCGCAGTGGCCTTGGGTGCTTCTTTTACCTTGTTGTTTGTTGCTTTGGCGCCGTGGTTGGGCGCAATCTATCAAATGCCCAAGTTAACGGTCATCACGCAGGTGGTTTGCACCAGTTTCTTTATTTCGGCATTGGGTGTGGTTCCGCGGAGTTTCATGATGAGGAAAATGGCTTTTCAAACCTTTTTTAAGGCCAGTATGGTGAGCATTGTGGGTGGCAATTTGGTAGTGGGTTTGTTGCTGGCTTATTGGGGTTGGGGCGTGTGGGCATATGTATGGGCTTTGTTTGCTCAGAATGCATTAATGACTTTGGCTTATTGGTGGTATATGCCCATCCAAGTGGGATGGGTTGGAATGAAACGGGGAACGCGAGAACTACTTCATTACGGCGTGGGAAGTACTTTGTTTAATGCGTTGAATTATGCCGCGACCAAAGTGGATGTGTCTTTGGTTCCCTTGGGATTGGGACCTCAGCAATGGTTGTCTGCCGGCTGGTATGAGCGCAGCGCCTATGTGGTTTCTTTGCCCATCACCATCATGGCCAAGTTGAGCGATAATGTTTTGTTTAGCGGTATGTCCAAAATGCAGGATGAATTGCCTCGTTTGCGTCGGTTGGTTGTATTAACAACCCACGTATTGGGTTTGGTGATCGTTCCTTCTTCTGTTTGGGTAATCTTCCATGCGGAATGGATCATGACGGTTTATTTGGGTCCCCAATATGCGGGTTCAGGAACCATTTTGCAGTTTTTGTTTATCGCTGTTATTTTTAGAACGCTCAATCGGGTGAGCGATGCGCTCTTGCGCGCTGTCAATGGTACATTCCAAGCCAGTTGGATCAAGTTGATTTATGTGGCGATGATGGCCTTGGGTACCTGGTGGGCCTTGCCATTTGGTGTTCAGTATGTGGGATTGGCCATTGCAATGAGTACTGCAATTCACTTTTTAATGGGTGCTTGGATGGGACAACGGATGATACAAGGTTCTATGTGGGAGGTTCTACAGGTCACACGGTACGCGTGGACGTTGGGCGCAGTGGTGGCTATCGAACAACTGTCCTTGAAGTTTATTTTTCCTGAATCGCCTGGACTAAGCGCCTTGTTGGGTTTGCTGATATTTGTTTTGACGATGTTGGGAATTGCGATAAAGCGAACGTCTTGGTTGGGTGATTCCACCATCAACCCCATTCAATTTTTACCGGAGCGCATCAAGGCCAAATTCAAAGTGAATTAGCGCTTGCTGATTTTGTTGTTGCTGATGCTGCGCTGTCTATTGCATTTGAATCTTTCTGGACCTTCGCCCATCCTTTGGTGATGTTTGGTAACCCGTCCATTCATGCGCTTGCGCCACATTCTAAAACTGGATGGCAGCGAGTGTTGCCGCATAAAGTCAATGACCTGTGCTTCGGTTAAGCCAAATTGAAAATGAATGGCTTCAAAGGAGGTTCTATCCTCCCAAGCCATTTGAATGATGCGGTCAATTTCTATTTCCGTGAACATGTCGGAAAAGTAAATACTAAATCATTCAACAAAAGATATCTTGTCACATCCTACCAAATGGCCTTGGCAATCTGAGCAGTTTCCTTAGATTTTCCCATGGTGTAGAAGTGGAGCACGGGAACCCCATGTGCTCTTAGTTCTTTGCACTGATCAATGCACCACTGAATTCCAATTTCTTTCACTTCGTTTTCGCTCTTGGCACTGATCATGGGATCAACCAATGCATCGGGTAGGTTGATGTAAAAATGCTTGGGGATGCTGACCAATTGTTTTTTGGTTAGGATTGGTTTGATTCCGGGAATAATAGGAACTTGGATTCCAAAGTCCCGGCATTTTTTTTCAAATTCAAAAAAGGCTTGGTTGTCAAAGAACATCTGTGTGACGATGTAATCGGCACCGGCGTCTACTTTTTCTTTGAGGTATTTTAAATCGGTATTGAGGTTGGGTGCTTCAAAGTGTTTTTCAGGATAACCGGCTACGCCAATGCAGAAATTGGTTTTTTCTGAATTTCGAAGTTCGGGATCCAGATATTTGCCGTTATTCATCTGTTTGATTTGCTGCACGAGTTCAGCGGCATGTCCATGACCACCAGGCTCTGGTTTAAAATCGGGTTGGCTCTTGATGGGATCGCCACGCAAGGCCAATACATTGTCAATTCCCAAGAAGCTCAAATCAATCAATGCGTCTTCTGTTTCTTCGGCACTGAATCCTCCGCACAGGACATGAGGAACCATATCCACTTTGTATTTATTGCCAATGGCGGCACAAATCCCGACGGTACCTGGGCGTTTTCGGGTGGTTTTTTTTCTCAACAAACCGTTGCCTTCATCCTGATAGACAAATTCTTCTCGGTGATAGGTAACATCTACAAAGGCGGGATTGAACTCCATCAATGTATCCATGGTTTGAAAAATGGAATCGATGGTGCTCCCTTTCAATGGAGGTAAAATTTCGAAGCTGAATAAGGTGTCCTTGGCTTCTTGTATGTGTTGAATTACTTTCATGTCGTTGGTATAATGTGGCCCAACCAGCGTTGGGCATTTTCTATCGTGATGTTTTTTTCTTTGGCGTAGATCTCTAGTTGATCCATACCCATGCGCGGAATTCCAAAATATTGCGATTCAGGATGCGCAAAGAAGTAACCACTCACAGCTGCGGTGGGATACATGGCCATGCTTTCAGTCAAGTTTAATCCGATGGTCTGATCGGGTTGAAGTATTTTCCAAATGGTTTGTTTTTCGGTGTGATCAGGGCAAGCAGGATAGCCAGGTGCTGGACGAATGCCTTGGTATTTTTCTTCAATCAAATCGTCATTGGATAAGTGCTCTTCTTTGGCATATCCCCAATAAAGGGTTCTAACTTCTTGGTGCAGTTTTTCTGTTGCTGCCTCTGCCAATCGATCCGCTACCGCTTTGATTAAGATTTCCAAATAGTCGTTTTGATCGGATTCTATGGCTTTCAACCATTCTTCCACCCCAATGCCTGCGTTAACGGCAAAAACGCCCAGGTAATCTTCGGCTTGCAAAAAGTCTATCAAACTAAAGTAAGGCTCGTTGTTCTTTTTGCCATTTTGTTGGCGAAGGAAATGCAGTTGGTGCTGGGTGGATTTTACATGAATGCTTACATCATTCTTCTTCTCAATGGGCAGAATCTGAAACGTGGCTTTGATTTGAATCTTTGGATCTGAGATTAAATCTTGCAGCAAATCACTGGCATCTTTCCACAGTTCTTTGGCTTGTTGTCCTACCACTTCATCATTCAATATCTCAGGAAATTTCCCTGCCAATCCCCAAGTTTGAAAGAAGGGAGTCCAATCGATGTAGTTGATCAAATCGGCGACTTTGTATTCAAGTGTTGTCTGGTTGGTAGTATGCGGCGCAACAGGTAAGACGTTTGATGCAAATCCTTTTTGTCGCGCTTCTTCAAAGGGGGTCAATGGATTTTTACCTTGGTGTTTGAGGTAGTTTTCGCGGACCCTTTCGTAATCCAATTTGGTTTGTGTGACAAATTGTTCGGCATCCTTGTTGAGGAGGTAGCTCACTTCTTGCGCTGCAGTTCCGGCATCTCTTACGTGTAAAACGGGGAATTGAGCATGGGGATCAATTTTCACCGCGGTGTGCACTTTGGAAGTGGTTGCGCCACCAATGAGCAATGGAATATTGAGATTCTTTTGGCTGAGCAATTGTGCCATCTCGGTCATGATTTCAAGTGACGGAGTAATCAATCCACTGAGTCCAATGATGTCCACGTTATGGCGCAAAGCTTCCTCAATGATTTTCTCATTGGGTACCATCACCCCAAGGTCTATGATTTCATAGCCATTACAAGCAAGGACAACACCCACGATGTTTTTACCAATGTCATGCACGTCTCCTTTTACTGTGGCCAGTAATATTTTTTTGCGTTGTTGGGCTTTGCCTTGCTGCGCTGATGCGAGCAACAAGGGTTCCAAAATCGCTACGGCTTGTTTCATCACCCGAGCGCTTTTCACCACCTGAGGCAAAAACATTTTTCCAGAGCCAAAGTACTCTCCTACGATGTTCATGCCTTTCATCAATGGTCCTTCTATGATTTCCAAAGGACTGTTGTACGTGCTGATGGCTTCTTGAATGTCGTCCGAAATGAATTGGGTTTTTCCTTGAACCAGCGCTTCGATCAGACGATCTTCCAGCGAGATCAAATGTCGATCGTTGCTGGTTTCATCGGCTTTGCTGCTTGTGGTCTGATTGGCCGCGTAGGCCAAAAGTTTTTCAGTGGCTTCATCGTTTCGATTCAATACCAAATCTTCTACCCACTCTTTCAATTGGGGTTCGATTTGCTCATACACCACCAATTGCGAAGGATTGACGATTCCCATGTCCATGCCATGCTGGATGGCATGGTATAAGAAGACACTGTGGATGGCTTCGCGAACGGTGTTATTTCCCCTGAAAGAAAAAGACACGTTGCTCACCCCGCCCGAAACCAAAGCATGGGGGAGATTTTGTTTGATCCATTGTGTGGCTTTGAAGAAATCTACCGCGTTGTTGCGGTGTTCTTCCATACCGGTTCCAATGGGAAATATATTGGGATCAAAAATGATATCCCGTGGTTCAAAGTTCAATTTCTGCGCGAGCAATTGGTAGGCTCGTGCACAGATCTCAATTCGTCTGGCGTAGCTGTCCGCTTGTCCTTTTTCATCAAAGGCCATGATGATCACAGCGGCTCCCATTTTTTGAATGATGCGCGCCTTTTGAATAAAGGCTTCTTCTCCGTCTTTCAGGCTAATAGAATTGACAACACCTTTGCCCTGGATGCAGCCCAATCCTGCTTGAATCACCTCCCAATTGGAGGAGTCGATCATCACCGGAATACGCGCAATGTCGGGTTCAGAGGCCAAAAGATTGAGGAAGTGAACCATTGCGGCCTTGCTGTCAATCATGGCCTCGTCCATGTTCACGTCAATGATTTGCGCACCTCCTTCTACTTGCTCTCTGGCAATTTCCAAGGCGTCTTCCCATCGTTGTTCTTGGATGCAACGAAGGAATTTTTTGGATCCCGTAACATTGGTTCTTTCCCCAACATTGACAAAATTGGAATCGGGGAAAATGATCAACGGTTCTAAACCGGACAATATCAATTTATAGTCTGGGCTCATCGTGAATGCTGTTGTTGATTGAGAGAAGCAATGGCGTGGATGTGGTTGGGCGTTGTTCCGCAGCAGCCCCCCAAAATATGCACATGTTTTTCTGCGACATAGGGGGTAACCTTGGCCTTCATGGTTTCCGGTGTTTCGTCATATTGTCCCAAGGCATTGGGCAGACCCGCGTTGGGATATGCACTGATAAAGGCCTTGGAATGTTTTTTCAATTCTTTGATATACGGGAGAAGTTGATCTGCCCCCAAAGCACAATTGAAACCAATGCTAAACAAGGGCAAGTGGCCCAATGAAATGGCAAATGCACCGGCTGTTTGTCCAGAAAGTGTCCTGCCTGCAGCGTCAGTGATTGTTCCGCTGGCCATTAGCGCAATGTCTCCATCGGGGTTTTCTTTGGTAATCGGCGACAGTTGGTGTTTCTCCAAAACTTCCAACGCGGCGTAAAAGGCGGCTTTGGCATTGAGGGTATCGAAAATGGTCTCGATTAAAATAGCATCGACTCCCGCTACAATCATGGCATCAATCTGTTCAAAATAGGCATTCTTAAGATCTTCAAATCCGATGGCCCTGTAGGCGGGATCTTCCACCTTGGGAGACAAAGAGGCCGTTTTGGAAGTGGGCCCTACTGCGCCTGCGATGTATTTTTTAATCGAGTCGCCGTGTTGGGCATAATAGGCTTCACGCGCGGCTTTGGCGCAATTCACAGCAGCGGTATTGACCTCAGAAATGCAATCGGTCAACTGATAGTCTTCCATTGAAATTTGCTGTGCGTTGAAGGTGTTGGTTTCGACGATGTCCGCACCCGCTTCAAAGTACTGAAGGTGAATTTCTGTGATGATATCCGGGCGCGTGATGCACAACAAATCATTGTTTCCCTTGAGTGGAATGTTGTGATTTTGAAATCGATTCCCTCTGAAATCAGCTTCTGTTAATGGATAACGTTGGATCATGGTGCCCATGGCGCCATCCAATGTCAAATTTCTGGTTGTAATGTCTTGGAATATTCCCATTGTGTTTGTGCTACATACCAATGGGACGAAGAGTAAAACTCTTAACTCATCTTTCTCTCATCCGAGAGTAGGATTTGGCACCCAGCATTACCGGGGTTGCCAAGACATCATGGGGCCATTTCCCTCCGTCTTTCTTGATAAGTGCAGTGCAAAGATAAAACCTTACAGCCAACCCAACATCATTGCAATGGAAAAAAGTATCAAAAAAATAGCAATGCTCTTTTGAAGCCAGGCAATGGTTACCTTCTGAATCCAACGCTGGGTAAGAAAAACGCCCAGGAATGCAACGCCAACGGCTTGGATAAATAACGGTAGATTATCTAAAATTCCTTCATGCTTCTCAGTGCCGAGATAATGATTAATTCGGGTAACGTCGATACATGTGGCAATCACAATGCCTGTACCGATCAAGACTTCTTTGGAGAGATTGGCTCGCAAGAGAAATGCGGAGCGGAGTGCACCTTGGTGACCAGAAAGTCCCCCAAAAAAGCCACTCACCGCGCCACCAATGGGAAGCAACGAGGTAGGGAATGAAAAGCGCTTTTCTTGCGGGAGCCATTCAATGATGGCAAACAGACCCAGTAAAAATCCCAGGATGATTTGAAAGACACTCGTTTGGATATGCAATTCAGGAACCTCAAGGCTTGAATTCCAATCTTTGAGATAGTCCAGGATAAGGGCGCCGAGATATGCGCCGATGATTGCCGTTGGGGCAAATCGCAGGAGTATGGGCCACGAAATGTGTTTGTAATAGAAAGCAAACTTGATGAGGTTGTTGGCCAAATGAACCCAGGCTGTCAGCAATATCGCTGTATCCAGCGGAAAGAAAATGGCCATCACCGGCATGAGCAAGGTCCCAAGACCAAATCCCGAAACCAAGGTTAAACTGGATCCTATGAAAACAGTCAATAGAATTAAAAAAGTTTCCATCCACGGTGTAATTTAGTTAGACCAAATTTAATCCAGTATCTTTACACCATGGCTCAGCAAAAAAAGAAATTAGGACTATCGGATTTGGGGGGCTTGGTGTATTCCACCGGTGCTTTGCCCCAGCTTGACGAGGATTCCAATGAACCTTTGGATCCCAAAGCCATGAACTTGCGCGTGTGGTTGGAGAAAAATCACCGTGGAGGAAAGACAGCTACTGTTGTCAAAGGTTTTGAAGGGGATGATGAGGCACTGAATGAATTGTCCAAATTCCTCAAGAATAAATGCGGGACAGGCGGAACCGCCAAAGATGGAGAGATTATTATACAAGGAGATCATCGAGAAAAAGTAGTGCAGCTGCTGATCGAAAAAGGATTTCCAACCAAAAAAGCAGGAGCATGAACGACAATGTATTTAATATATCGGTCAAATGTCTTCCTTTTACCGAGGAATTGGTTAAGGAAGAATTGATTGAATTGGGTGTGAACGACATTACCATAGGTAGAAGGATTTTACACGGAACAGCAGATTTACAAACCCTTTATCGGGTATGTTACACCTCTCGATTGGCCTTGCGTGTGTTGGTTCCGATCACGGAATTTAGATTGCGTAAAGTGGATGACTTGTACAAGCAGGCCATGAAAATAGAATGGGACAACCTGATGCTTTTGGATCAGACTTTTGCGATTGATGCCCATGTGCGATCGGATTTCTTTCAGCACCCGCACTTTGCGAGTTTAAAGGTGAAGGATGCAATTGCCGACTATTTCAGACAAGAGTATGAAAAGCGTCCCGATGTCTCTCCTGATAATCCGGATGTTCTCTTTCATTTGCACATCGATACCGACGTAGTGACCATTTCTTTGGATGCCGGTGGGCGTTCATTGAATCAAAGGGGGTACAGAATGGGAAGTGGTGATGCGCCACTCAACGAGGTATTGGCAGCTTCGATTATCCGTGCAACAGGATGGAAAGGTGATTGTCCCTTGATGGATCCCATGTGCGGCAGCGGAACGTTAATCACAGAGGCAGCCATGTTGGCTTCTCATACCCCTGCTCAAATTGCACGGCCCCATTTTCAGTTCATGAAATGGCCCGGCTTTGATGAGGAATTGTGGAAGGAATTGAAGGCAGAATGCGATGCAAAAATCGTAGAACCTTTGTATCCCATTGTGGGCAGTGACCTGGACGGTGCTGCTTTGGGTTGGGCTACAAAGAATTCAAGAAAAGCGCAGGTGGGTGAATATGTTCATTTTGAAAAGGCCGATTTCTTTGAATTGGAAACCGACAATGCCCAAGGAATTTTGGTGATGAATCCACCCTATGGCGAAAGATTGCCTTTGGAAGAGGCTTATGCTTTTTACGGTAAACTGGGCGATGCGTTTAAAAAGAATTGGAAAGGTTGGGATGCCTGGGTATTCTCAGGTCATTTGGATGCGATGAAGCGCGTGGGATTAAAACCATTTAAGAAATCGAAATGGCTCAATGCCAAAATTGATTGTGTTTTATTTGGATACAAAATGTTTGACGGCGATTTCAAATCATTTAAACAAAACAAAGAAAATCCTTCGCTGTGATTATAATCACTATTTCTTACCCCATTTCATATTTCCTTAGCGTAAGCTTTTAAAAAATGGAACAACGTTTTCACTCCATATTCAACCATGTCAATGAAGGGATTTTAATCGCCAACCGAGTGGGCGTCATAGAGCTAGTGAATCCAAGGGTTACAGAGATGTTTGGTTATGAAGAAAGTGAATTGGTTGGCGCCAAGGTGGAGATGTTGGTTCCGATGGCCGCAAGGGGCAGGCATGAAGGACACCGAGAGTCTTATCACAAAAATCCGCATGCGCGCCCAATGGGACAAAATATGTTTCTTCAAGGTCTCAAAAAATCTGGCGATACATTTCCCATTGAAATCAGTTTGTCTACATACGAGGCGGATAGAGAAAACCATGTGATTGCATTTATCATCGATGTGACGGAAAGAAAATTGCAAGATGAGAAAATCAAGCAGGCTTATTCTGAATTGCAAATCTTGAATAATTCATTGGAAAAAAAAGTGCTGGATAGGACGATGGTATTGGAAGAAGCTTTGGTTCATTTGGAAGCTTCAAAGCTGGAACTATCACAGGCTTTGCAAAAAGAAAGGGAACTTAATGAATTGAAGTCCCGCTTTGTCTCTACTGCATCTCATGAATTTAGAACGCCCTTAAGTACCATCTCCTCTTCTGTATCCTTGATAGAGAAGTATGGCGAAATGGAAGATTTTGAAAAGCAGCAAAAGCACATCTCGCGCATCAGACAATCAGTCAAAGGTTTGACCAATATTTTGGAAGACATCCTGTCCTTGTCTAAATTGGAAGAAGGAAAAATAATTCTTAACAATCAGGAAGTGGAGTTGGATTTATTTGTGGAAGAGATGCTGGACGAATTGCAACCCATATTAAAGGCAGGACAACATTTTGAGACCAAAATTCAACCCGGTGTAAAAGGCATAGCGGAGCCTAAAATATTGAGAAATATTTTGATGAATTTGTTGAGTAATGCCATCAAGTTTTCTGAGGAAAATAAGCCCATTCATGTGAGCATGAGTCTCGAAGGAGATTTAGTGACAATACAAGTTAGAGATGAAGGTTCTGGGATTCCCAGTTTTGAATTACCTCGACTTTTTGAACGTTTTCACCGTGCGTCCAATGCCATCAATGTTCCGGGTACCGGTTTGGGCTTGAGCATTGTTAAGAAATGTGTTGAGTTGCTCAACGGGACAATTGAAGTAGGTAGTAAATTAGAGGAGGGAACGAGTTTTACAATTAGATTTAGTATTAGCCAATAGACTTAGACATGGAAAAGAAGACGATTTTAATCATTGAAGACAACTTGGAGGTTCGTGAAAACACTGCGGAATTGCTTGAATTGGGCGGTTATCACGTGATGACGGCATCCAACGGAAAGGAAGGGGTCGCTGCTGCTCAACAATACAATCCTGATTTGATTATCTGTGATATCATGATGCCGGTTTTGGATGGATATGGTGTACTTCATTTGTTGGGAAAGAAACCCGAAACCGCTCGTATTCCATTTATCTTTTTAACAGCCAAGTCGGAACGCACGGATGTTCGCAAAGGAATGGAACTCGGTGCAGATGATTATATCGTCAAGCCCTACAATGATACTGAATTGTTGAATAGCGTTGAAGCACGATTAAAAAAGGCAGAGAATAATTTGGGTACCATTGATCACATGAACCACCGACTGAACAAAATGAAAAGTCGTCATGTGATGTGGGATGAATTGCTCAGCGATCGCGCAGACAAGCACATCAGGTCAGTTGGAAAACGCGATGTGATATATTCTGAAGGCGATACTTGTCAAGGAGTGTATATCGTCTTAAAAGGAAAAGTGAAGTTGTACAAATCTCATGACTTGGGTAAAGATTTGATTTTGCGTGTGAGAGGGAAAGGAGAAATGTTGGGTTATGTTTCACTCCTTCATGGTGAAATTCATTTGGACAATGCTGTGGCATTGGAACCATCGGAAATTATGTTCGTTCCCAGACACTCCTTTTTTAATTGGTTAGAAGAACAACCCAAGATGATGTTGGAATTGATTTATTTGATGTCGGGCTCTTTGATTTTTGAAAGAGAACGCGCGGTGAATCTGGCTTATTCCAGTGTGCGAAAAAGAACGGCAGGTGCTTTATTGAAATTGAAAAATCGTTTTCATGAAGGCAATGCAGATACCCTTTTTACCATGCCCATTTCAAGGGATGATTTGGCGGCCTTGGTAGGTACTGCCACAGAATCTGTGATACGCACGCTCAGTGATTTCAAAGAAGAGGGATTAATTAAAATTCAAGGATCTTCTATCACCATTCTCAACGAAGAGAAGCTGAGGAAGATGAAGAATTAATTGGTTTGGGGTTATCAGTATGGGGTTATCAGTTTTGGGTGATTGTTTTTGAATAATATCCCAAACCTCCAACCTCCAACCCACAACCCCTCATTTGGTTTCGCAGCAGCTCATTTTTTCAGCTTTCAATTGAGGGCTGATATAGGGAATGCCCAAATTGGCACCTCGCAATATCAACAATAAGCCCAAGGTAGCCATTGCTATTCGTGTCCATCGGTGTTGTATCCAAGGCCACTTTTTTTGAAGTCGTTCTCCGCTCCACACCAATCCGATGAGCGCTGGGCTGCTCCCCAATCCAAAGAGTAGAATGAAAACAAAACCTTGCCATGGATTCTGAAAGAGCAGTGCGGCACCAATGGCGCTAATTGACCAACCACAGGGTAGCCAGCCATTCATCAAACCCAAAAGGAAATTTTTCCACATGATTTGTTGGGGTAGGTGATGGGATATTAATTTTCTGAATGGATGTAAAACCAGTGCCGAACTTTTTTGAAAGAAGGGAATCCATCCCATCAAAAATACCGCTCCACCCAAAAGGGCGACCCCATTTTGCCACCCCATCCAATGGGTGCTTTCTCCTATCGAATACAATACAGCGGCCAGAATGAAGTATCCGAGTGTTCTGCCCAAATGGTGCAATAGAAAAGTGTAAGGCTTGCGATTCTGACCGTGCATCATCAATACCAATGGGCCACACATGCCCAAACAGTGAAAGCTACCGCCAATACCCAAAAGTAATCCAGCCCAAATATTCCAGTTCATTGCTTGATGATCAACTCGTTTTCTTGGTAATAGTTTTTGGATTGATGTACCCAACTGGATTTGATGATGTATTTGCCTTTTTTTAGGGGCAATACAAGGCTGTCTGATTTACAGCTCAGTGTTTGATCCAATGACGGATTATAGGCGCAATAAATTTCAATTTGCTTTTGATCATTTTGTGCCGATGCCGGAAAATGAATAACGGCGTGTGATTGTTGAAACAGAATTTTCACCTGTGCGTTTTCTTCCTTCACCCGGTGCGCTGCATCTATCTTCCCTTGTTGTGCTTTTTCCTTGGCGTAATAATCGGTGGTGACCAAAGGATAATCTTCTTGGGTAGCTTTATACACCAAAGTGAGTATCATCCCTGCAAATAGGATGTATACGATGCTTATTTTCCAACCCCAGTTCATGTTTATTTTTTTTGATGTGGTGCGATAAAAGTGATGTTGTCGGAACCGATCTTTTCTCCGTTCATCCAACATTCCATTTTCCATTTGTTTTTTTGATCAGGTATTTCTTTGACCGGAACATTCAGAAAAAATTCGGCATCCAAAGTCCCAGCCGGCGGTATGATGGGTTCATGTCCAATCCACTTGATGGCTCCAACATGGTCTTTTAATCGCAATTCTATTTTCATCTCAGCTTCCGTTTTATTGATCAGTTTGATGTTGTATAAATTGCTTATGCTGCCATCTTCCTCTGTGGTGAATAGGGTTCCTCTTGCCCTAATGATGCTCATTCCGATATCAGACCTTGTGGCGAGTAAGGTAATTTCCAATAATACGATGAGCAATAAGAGGATGGAGTAACCAATTACCCTGGGTGTGATTTTCCAAGGCGTTTTGGTACTAACCCCTTCCTCTGAATCATACCTTATTAATCCTTTGGGTTGGTGAACGCTTTCCATGATGTGGTCACAAGCGTCAATACATGCAGTGCAATTGATACACTCCAACTGGGTGCCATTTCTGATGTCAATTCCAGTGGGACAAACGTGCACGCAGGCCATACAATCAATGCAGTCGCCTTCACCTGTTTTCTTTTCTCCTTTGTGTGCTTTGTGCCTCGGTTCCCCTCTGACGTGGTCATAAGTGACAACGATGCTTTTTTTATCCAATAGGACACCTTGCATTCTACCATAGGGACAAACAACCAAGCATACTTGCTCTCTGAACCAGGAGTAAACAAAAAGAAAAACCCCAGTGAAAATCAGCATCAAGGCAAAGCCGCCCACATGTTGTGCCAATGGTTCAGTGATAATGGCCCACAGATGATCCGTTCCGATGACGTAGGCCAAAAATGTATTGCCTACCAAAAAAGAGAAAATGGTGAAAAGTGAAAATTTCAGCACCCGCTTCCTCATTTTTTCTGCGTTCCATTTCATTTTCAATAATGCGCGTTGCTGCGCCGCATCGCCATCTACCCAATATTCAATTTTTCGGAATACCATTTCCATGAAGATGGTTTGCGGACAAATCCAACCACAAAATATCCGACCAAAGATGACGGTGAACAACGCGATAAAAACGATGAATGCCAACATGCCAACTACAAAAATGAAGAAGTCTTGCGGCCAAAACCGAACGCCGAACAAGATGTATCGGCGCTCAAGTAAATCAAAAAGAAATAGAGGCTTTCCTTGTATTCGAACAAAGGGTAGGGTGAAGAAAACCAATAGATATGCGTAACTCAATATGGTTCTCCATTGGTATAATTTTCCATGCGGTTTTTTGGGATGGAAAAAAACACGGTGTCCTTCAGCATCAATATGAGAGACGTGATCTCTAAAATTCTCCTCCATTATTATTTCTGTTGTGCGGTAAGCAGGCTGTCGGGTTTTTCAGTTGAAATAGAATCGCTGTTACTGGCTTCGTATAATGTGCCCTCGGGTTCTTTGGCGCCTGCTGGATTACTTCCTTGCAATGAGTGAACAAAGGACGCTAATTGTGCAATTTGGGCGGCGGATAAATCGGTTTTCCAAGATTTCATTCCGGTTCCTTTGATTCCATATTTGATGGTTTTGAAAATATCCTTACTGCCTCCGCCATTTTTCCAATAGGCATCGGTTAGATTAGGTCCTACCTTGCCTTCTCCCATGGCTCCATGGCATGCAACGCACAAGGATTGGAAAGTAGCTGCTCCGGCTTGAATGTCATTGGCGTTGTCTGAAAAGTCAAAGGTGTTTTCATTCACTGCATCTTTTTGTGTGGCTTGATATGCCGCTATTTGGGCAGCAGCGATGTCCATTTGATTTTGATATTCCTTGGCGCTCGAAGGGCCTCCGGCTCCATGATAATAGCCCAAGTAAATAACAGCAAAGACGATGGTCAAGTAAAATCCATATTTCCACCAAGGAGGTAAGCTGTTGTCCAACTCCTGTATTCCATCGTAGTCATGGTCGGTAAGGATGGAAGCTTCCTCTTTGATCTCAACCGAATTGTTGAACCAATTCCAAAACTTATTTTCTCCCTTTGCCAATTCAACCTCTGGTTCTACCGCGGGATATTCCTCGTCTTTTTCAGTTAGTTTTCTAATTTGTTGCGCGTAGTACAACACTACAAAAACCTCAACGAAAATGATGAAAGCCAATGCATTCATGGGTGTGTTGCCCAATCCTTCGTGCAAGACATCACTCAACACTGTGCCGTAGTCGGTCATGCCAAAAAGGAGCAGTAACCATCCTCCGTGTTGATGAATTTGATTTCGTTTTTCTTCTTTCATTTTTCGAATTCGCTCGATGCTCAAAGCGGCAAAAACTTTTTGAAATTGCCAAACAAAGAATAACAATAGAACGGCAACAAAGGCCAGAAAATAAAACAAAGGATCTTGGTATGCACTGTCGTTGGCCTGGGCTGTGTTCACGTGATCTCCTGCCCACATGCTGCTGCTGGAAATCAACCCGATCAAAAGGATATATGCTTTTTTCATTTGAATTAATCTAAGGGTAATTGACTTTTTTCGTCGATGTCATTTTTCTTCAAACGGATGGTGCTGTACAATACGTAGGCAAATACCACCGTAAAGAGAATCAAAGAGATCATGGGGTAGATGCTTACACCGCTGATGGTCTCGAGGTAGGTTTTAAATTTCATTGTTTTTCTGCGGTGTTGGTGGATAAGGAGATGTCTGTTCCCAATCTTTGCAGATAGGCAATCAATGCAATGATTTCATGGTTGTTTTGCAATCCATCTTCGCTCAACAACAGATTTTTTTCGTCCTTCTTCAAGTCTTCATAAATCAGATTGGCTTGTTTCATTGCCAAGGCTTCGCCGTTGTCTACTTCTTCCTGGGTATAGGGAACACCCAAGGTGACCATGGCTTCCATTTTTCCTTTTAAGGAAGCCAAGTCAAGGGTGTTGGTGAACATCCAAGGATAGGCGGGCATAATGGAACCAGATGAGATACTTCCAGGATCCATCATGTGGTTGTAGTGCCAGCTGTTCATCCTTCTTAATTTATCGGAACCTTCTCTGGCCAAATCTGGACCCGTTCTTTTGGAACCAAATTGGAAAGGATGATCGTATACAAACTCACCAGACTTTGAGTACTCGCCATAGCGTTCGGTTTCAGAACGGAAGGGACGAATCATTTGTGAGTGGCAAGTGTAGCATCCTTCTCGGATGTACAAATCGCGACCCAAAAGTTCCAATGGAGTATAGGGTTTCACTGCGGAAATGGTAGGGATGTTGTTTTTTACCATGAAGGTGGGAATCATCTCAATCAATCCGCCCAAGGCAACCATGACCAATGCAAAAACCAACATCATCAATGGTTTTCTTTCGATTACTCTGTGCCAATGTTCATTGCCTTTCACAACAACATTTTTGGCCATGGCTGGAGCTTCCGCAGCTTCTTCAGCAAGGAAGCTTCCCGCTTTGGCAGTTTTCCAAAGATTGACTACCATCAAAATGGCACCGCTCAAGTACAATAATCCACCCAAAGATCGAATCATATAGAAAGGACGCATGTATTTCACAGTATCTAGGAATTGATATTGCAATTGACCCTCTGCGGTGAACTCTTTCCACATGGAGCTCTGCATCCATCCAGCCCAATACATGGGAATGGCATATAGTAAAATGCCCAGTGTTCCTATCCAAAAGTGCCATGAAGCCCATTTTTGAGAATAGATGGAAGTTCGCCACATTCTGGGAATCAACCAATACAATACACCAAAGGTCAAGAAGCCATTCCATCCCAATGCCCCTACGTGTACGTGGGCAATGGTCCAATCGGTGTAGTGGGAGATGGCATTGACATTTTTCAATGACAGCATTGGTCCTTCAAAGGTGGCCATGCCGTAGGCGGTAACCGCAACAACCATAAACTTCAATACCACGTCCTCTCTCACACGGTCCCAAGCCCCTCTTAAAGTCAACAGTCCGTTGATCATTCCACCCCAAGATGGTGCGAGCAACATGATGGAGAAAACCGTTCCCAGGGATTGCGCCCAATCGGGAAGTGAGGTGTACAACAAATGGTGAGGGCCAGCCCAGATGTAGATAAAGATCAAAGCCCAAAAGTGGATGATAGACAACCGGTAAGAGTATACAGGACGATTGGCGGCTTTGGGGATAAAGTAATACATGATTCCCAAGTATGGCGTGGTTAAAAAGAATGCCACGGCGTTGTGCCCATACCACCACTGAACCAAGGCATCTTGAACTCCCGCATACCAAGAATATGATTTGAACAAGCTCACTGGAATTTCAATGCTGTTCACGATGTGTAGCATGGCTACTGTTACCCACGTTCCGATATAAAACCAAATGGCCACATACAAGTGACGTTCTCTTCGGGTCAATATCGTTCCAAACATATTGATACCAAATACAACCCAAATCAAGGTGATTAAGATATCGATTGGCCATTCCAATTCGGCATACTCCTTACCAGTTGTAAATCCCAATACCAACGTAAGCGCAGCCAATACAATAATGAGTTGCCATCCCCAAAAGTGAATTTTGGATAGCTTTTCGCTCCACATTCGGGCCTTTAATAGACGTTGCAAGGAGTAGTAAACGCCCATGAAAATTCCATTTCCCACAAATGCAAAAATCACAGCGTTGGTATGCAGTGGACGAAGACGCCCGTAGGAAGTTTCTGCCATGTTAAAATTCAATGCAGGGAATACCAATTGCAATGCAATCAATAGTCCTACAGTCATACCAACGGCACTCCATAGCGCAGTCGCAATCGCGAAATTTTTGACGATTTTATTGTCGTAATAAAATTTCTCTAGTGTTGGGTTTTCCATAATTGTTTATTGAGGGTTTTGAGAATCATTGATGGTGTTGTCATGCAGCATGCGCATGGCGGGAGTTTCTACGTCGTCCAATTGACCGCTGTTTACGGACTTGATAAAGGCCCAAAGGAAGATCCCAGCAACGGGAAGGCTACATCCGATTAGTATGTAAAATGCACTCATGGTTTGTCTTTTATATGACCTTCCAAAAGTATTGGCTTGTAAAATGGAGGGAGGTGAGTGAGGTCAACGTCAAGGTTGACTTTGGTCATTTTTATTAACGCAAAGCACGCCAAGATTCCGCAGAGTTCACAGGGTATTTACTTCGCGTTCTTTGCGAAACCTTTGCGAACTTTGCGTTATAAAAAGTGTAACGCAGAGCACGCTTTGAATGCTTATTGGTCTTCAAATGAGATCGTCAAGTAATCCCGATGGAATTCTTTGGAGGTGAAGGTTTCTGAATTCCAAACACTGCTGAGGAAGCTGAGATACAAATGAGGTGGGAACTGAGCAGAGGCTATGACCTCGCCCGTTTCTACATTGGTCATTTGTTCAATATGGCGAATGCCAATAATCTGATCTTGTTTTCTTTCCACTCGAGTGAATCTGTGATTCGAGGGATCATCAAAATACCAATAACTGGGCGCATGGCTGTGTATCAAAATTTCTTGGTCTGGATTAAACATCTCTTCTGCCATTCCATAAAGCATAAAATCCAATTCGGAGTATGGCTTGCCTGATGCCAATTGGATCATGTTGCTGTCACTAAGACAGGTGTTGATGACAATGCCCTGGGGCTCATAGCTGATGAGGTGAATATCAAAAGGAATTTTTTTAAGCGTTACGACATGGTCATGAACCGCGATTGGCTGCCCTTCTTGAAATATGGCAATTTCAAAGCAGTGATCGCATTTTTTTTGAGACAATGAAAGATGGGGAGACAGGCTCCCCATTAAAATCAGTAAAAAAATTACTTGCTTTCCCATGTGTTGTTCTCGCGGTTGACATCCGCCCATTTGCGGTAAGGATCGATGGAGATCTTTTTGATTTTTTTACCCTCAGGTAAGGCTATCAGATATACAGGCTCTACCCAATTCCAAAATGGAGCAGCAATCCATTGTATTTCTGAACCAGCATAAGGATAATTCATTTGGCGGGTGAGGTCATGACTGATATACCAATAGGTGAATATACCATCGGTGGTTTCTATTTCAACCTCGATCGGAACGGGCATATCTCCGATGCGTTGGAGTTGAATGACTTCTTTATTTTGATCGGTATAAATCGTGTCCACAGCATAGTCCACGGATTTGGTGGTGTTGACAAAATATTCATTGTACCAATCCAAGACCATTCCGCTCTCTTTTTCCATCACGCGAAGAAAATCGGACGGGGTGGGATGTTGAAATTTGTATTGGTTGTAGAACCTTTTCATTCCACGATAAAATACATCGTCACCCAACCAAGATTTCAATTGATAGAGATATGTCTGTCCTTTGCTGTATGCAGCCAAAGAGTAGGCATAATTGGTATTGAAATGATCGGCATGGGTGGTCATGGGTTCTTCTTTTCCACTGTTGGCGAGTTGTATGTATCCAGAAACGGCATCCAAATGCAATGGGTTGGATGGATTGGGAAACAGTTGATTCATCACTTCGTCAGAAGAGAAGCTGGTGAATCCTTCGTCCATCCAGAAATACAAGCTTTCGTTGAATCCCAGAATTCCTTGGTACCAGCTGTGTGCCAACTCATGGGCAGTGACACCAACCAACGAGCCCACTTTTCTTTTGCCTGTAATTAACGTGGCCATGGGATACTCCATGCCGCCGTCTCCCCCTTGGATGATGCTGTAAACGGGGTAGGGATATTGACCAAAATGGGAGTTCATGTATTCAAATATTTTGGGAGTCATTTCTTCCAACTTTTTCCAATTTTCTTCTAAGCCTTGATTTTTGAGGTAGTAAAAATGCACCTTCAATCCATCTTTTAAGGTGATGACATCATGCTGATAATCCTTGTCTGCAGCCCAAACAAAGTCATGGATGTTTTTTCCTGTAAATCGAACGGCCTTTTGATTGTTTCCCAATAAAACTTCAGATTGCATTTCGCCAGTTGCGCCAATCACAAAATCCTTGTTGATTTTAATTTCAACATCAAAGCTGCCATATTCTCCATAAAATTCTCGGGCGATGTAGGGATTGGGATGCCACCCATCTTGGTCATAACCACATATTTTGGGATACCATTGGCACATGCTGTAGTCCACGCCCTCTGCGCTATTGCGACCGTTGCGTCGAATTTGTATCGGCACTTGTCCAGACCAATCCATTACAATCTTGGCTTTTTTACCGGGTAGAATTGGACGTTTCAATTTAATCTTGGCGATGGTTCCCATTTCCAAAACATCGCAAACTTGACCATTGACTTGAATGGTTTGGATGTGCTGATGGCCATATTCTTCTGGTTTTAATTTGCTGATGCGATCTCCTACTCTGGGATCAGGATCTGCAATCCACAATGAACGTACATCCATCTCACTCCCTGGCTGAAAGGCATTGAAATACAAATGCACATAAATCTCCGTCAAGGTGTCTTTGGATCGATTGTTATATTGAATGTCGGAATGACCCTTGAACCGGTGATTGTTGTCATCCAACTCAACGCTCATTTTGTAATTCACTTCTTGTTGATTGGGCTTTTGTTTGGCCAATACCGCAAAGGGAAGTGCAAGAAGGGTAAATAGAAAAATTTGTTTCATATGCGCAATTACCAAGAGGTGGATTCATCATCCATCCACATTTTTTTTAGTTTTAAACTTTGTTCCAATACGTCTCTAACACAACCATGCCCGCCTTTGAAAGGCGATATGTAATCTGCTATTTTTCTGATTTCAAAAGCGGCATCCTGCGGGCAGCAGCCCATTGCGACCATCTGCATTACCCAATAGTCGGGGATATCATCCCCCATGTAGGTGGTGGTTGCAGGATTGATTGCGCCGCTGTCAATCCATTCTTGAAGTTTTACTTTTTTAGTGGGTACACCCAAATGAATTTCTTTTACGCCCAACATTTCAAATCTTTTGCGAACGGCTTCGCTTCTGCCACCCGATAAAATGAAAATTTTTATTCCTTTTTTAATGGCCAGTTGAACCGCATAACCATCACGCACATTGGCCGTTCTCATTTGTTCTCCGTCTGCACTGAGGTATACGATATTGTCGGTGAATACGCCATCTACATCGAAGATGAACGTTTCTGTTTTTCCCAACTGCGCTTTATAATTTTGAATGTCCATATTTCTCTAAAATATAGTTGCTAAGATTTTTGTAAATGTGCTTTTGCTCGGGGGTGTCCTCCAAAAGCGCAAGGTGCTTTTTTAGGGTGTTCAAGTCATTTCTTTTGGCGGGTCCAGTCTGAAGACGTTGAGGTTCTTCTGTATTTAACTTTTCAGCCAATTGCTGGATGGTGGCTAGGAGCAAATCAAAAGGTAGATCTTGCTCTTTCAAAATATCAAATGAAATCTGATACAAGGAAGAGACAAAATTGTTTGAAAAAACGGCGGCCATGTGCGCATGGGTCCGCTGCTCTTGGGTAGTAATGTGGGTTTGATTTTTCCAAGATCCCATCATCGCATTCAAAACATCCGTGGCCACGCCCGGGGTTGACTCGATGCAAAAAGGCACGCGGTGATAGTCAATGGGGGTGCCCAGAATGAATGAGTATATCCCCCAAATGACCATCCGATTGGGATGGGGGAGTGAATCAAAATCAAAAGAACCACTGGGTATAATCAAAGTCAAATCCAACGGAAGAGACTGTGCTACCTGAAAAATCTGGTCATCTGGCACAGCGAGTAAAACAGCATCTGGCTTTTGATTCCATTGATCTGGATTTTGAAAAGCGATTCCCAGTGAGGACATCGAAGCATTGAATTTTTCTCCATTGCGGGAATAGCCAAATAGACATTGATGCCCTTCCTGTATCCACATATTGCTGTAATGCCAGGCGACGTTTCCACAACCAATGACCGCAAACTTCATGGGCTAAAGGTACATCGATATCCTTTCGAATGTAAATTCGCGGTAATGATTAAGAATTTTGAATTAATAACGCCCGAACCATGGCCCGATTATGCCTTGATTGATTGTGGGGATTTTGAAAAGTTGGAGCGTTTTGGAAAATATGTCACCATTCGTCCGGAGCCTCAAGCCGTTTGGCCCAAGCGACTTTCAGATGCCGAGTGGAAAAAGCAGGCCCATGTTCGATTTGTTCAGAAAGGAAGCAATTCAGGTGATTGGGTAAAACTAAAAGCAATGCCCGATCAATGGATGTTGGAATTCCCGCTGAAGAATTCGGGTTCCTTTCAAATGAGATTGGGCTTAACGGCTTTTAAGCATGTCGGTATTTTTCCGGAGCAAAGCGCCAACTGGTGGTTTATTGAGGAGCAAGTAAAACGATTCAAAGAGAAGCCCAAAGTGCTGAATTTGTTTGCCTACACCGGTGGAGCTTCATTGGCGGCAGCTGCTGCAGGTGCGGATGTAACCCATGTGGACAGTATCAAGCAAGTGGTTACTTGGGCCAATGAAAACAGACAGTTGAGCAATCTGCCCGATATCCGCTGGATGGTAGAGGATGCGCTGAAATTTGCGCAACGTGAGCAACGTCGTGGCAATCTGTATCAAGGGATTATTTTGGATCCCCCTGCCTTTGGACATGGACCCAAAGGGGAAAAATGGAAACTGGAAGAAAACATTGCCGAGATGATGGAGAATGTGTTGGAAATTTTGCACCCTGACGGATTCTTGATTATCAATGCCTATTCATTGGGATTGTCGGCATTGGTTTTGGAGAATTTTTTAAGAAAGAAAGCCGGCGATCGATTGCATATTGGTGAGTTGTATTTAAAGTCACAATCAGAAGTATTGCTTCCATTGGGTGTCTTTGGTCGAATTTATGCGAAATAATCAACGTATAGTATCTACAATTGCGGCCTTGAAACCGCAACTCAAAGCCAAGTATGGCGTTGAGTCTATCGGGTTTTGTTCTTGGTGGACCAATCAGAAATCGATTACTGCAGACCTCACCATCATCGTTGAGCTCAATCAACCTCTGGGTTGGGAATTCTATGCTCTGAAATCTCTGCTCGAAGGGAAATTGAAGATGCACATCGATTTAACCACTTGGAATGGAATCAAACCCATCGTGCGGGAAGAGGTGCGACAAATGACCCGAATGATATGAGAAGAAATGCCATTCGTCCATATGTCTCATATCTGAGAGATATGAATCACGCACTAGAGAAAATTGTTTCATTTTCAAAAGATCTTTCTTTCTTTCAATTTCAAAAGGGAGGGGTCAATCGCGACGCAATACTTTTCAATTTTCAGATTATCGGAGAAGCTGTGAAGCATGTTCCAAGGCATGTTCAGTCTAAAAATAAGCACATCCCTTGGAATCAAATGGCAGCGCTAAGAAATGATATTGTGCATGAGTATTTTGATCCAGATGACATGATTATCTGGGAAATCATTCAGCACAATATCCCAAAGAATATTCAGGATTTACAGTTCTTGATACAACAAACAACGCAATGAAAAAATTAATCATTCTTTTACTATCCATCATGTGTGTTCACGCCCAAGCCCAAGTCAATAATCACAGTTATGGTCAGCCCAAGGAGGCTACTTACAATCACATTGATTGGAAAGCCAAGGTGGATTTTGATCGTCAGATGATACAAGCAGAGGCGGTTTATCAGCTCAAGGTTACGGCACAGGCGGATCAATTGATTTTGGATGTCAAGAATTTGCAAGTGGAAGCCGCAACGGTGGATGATGTCAATGCGGTTTGGCAGGTGGGAAAAGCCGATCCTATTTTGGGATGCCCATTGATTATAGCGATTACACCCAAGTCCAAAAAAGTAAAAGTGGTATACAGTACAACCCAACAGTCTGATGCGTTGCTTTGGGTAGAGGGGAAGAAGCCCTTTCTTTTTACGCAATCACAGGCCATTTTAGCGAGAACCTGGATTCCTTGTCAAGACCAACCCGCTTTGCGTTTTACCTACAATGCCAAGGTAGAGGTTCCTTCGGATTTGTTGGCTTTGATGAGCGCTCGCAATCCGCAAAAAATGCAGGACGGCAAATCGGGATTGACCAAGGTGTATGAATTTGTTCAACCCAAACCAATCCCCAGTTATCTGTTGGCATTGGCTGTGGGCGATATTGCATTTCAGCCCATCAGCGCCAGATCAGGGGTTTATGCTACACCGGATATTTTGCCTTCTGCCGCCAAGGAGTTGGAAGATTTGGAAAAAATGATTGTAGCGGCTGAAAAACTTTATGGCCCTTACCAATGGGAGCGTTATGACGTTTTGATATTGCCTGCCGCATTTCCATTTGGCGGAATGGAAAATCCCATGTTGACTTTTGCAACACCTACCATTTTGGCCGGTGATAAGTCTTTGGTATCGCTCATTGCGCATGAATTGGCTCACAGCTGGAGTGGAAATTTGGTGACCAACGAGACTTGGAATGACTTCTGGTTAAACGAAGGTTTTACGGTGTATTTTGAATTTAGAATCATGGAGGAATTGTATGGGTATGAGGTATCGGAGATGTTGGCAGCTTTGGCTGTGCAAGATTTATACAGCACCATAGCTGAGTTACATCCCGATGATACCCGATTGAAGTTGAAGTTGGATGACCGCGATCCAGATGACGGAATGAATGACATCGCGTACAACAAAGGCTATTGGTTTTTAAGGACGATTGAGGAGCGAGTAGGTAGAGAAAAATTCGATCGCTTTTTGAAGAATTATTTCAGTCAGTATGCTTTCAAAGTCATGAACACCGAGCAATTCATCGAGATCATTCGCACCCAATTGTTGGATCCAGGAAATTATCGCTACATCGCACCTGAGGGTTGGATATACGAAGCCGGTGTCCCCAAAAATGCTTATCCCATCGTGAGTGACCGCATTGAAAAAGTAGACCAATGGGTGGAAGCTTATCAGTTGGATCCATCCATGATGAAGAACATGCCTTGGAAAGAATGGATGTACCAGGAGCAATATCGTTTTTTAACCAAGGTTAAATTTAAATCCCTTGATGCTTTGCGAGACTTCGATGCCCAATGGCAGGTATCCCAAACAGGAAATAAAGAGATATTGTTTGCGTGGCTTTTGCAGACCATTGAAATGGGAGATCGCTCAAAAGAAAGTATAACAGTATTGAATCAATTCTTATCCAGTGTAGGTCGACGCAAGTTTATTTCCCCTTTGTACAAGAGCCTCAAAGTACACGGCAGACAGCCAGAAGCAGTGAAGTACATGGAGAAGTATGAAAAGACATATCATGCAGTGACTAGGCAAACGGTTTGGGGCATACTGAAGGAGTAACGAATGAGGATGTTGTATTTTAATTCGTTTTGTTATATTTGAATTTAATCCTCCACCATGAAAAAAAGTATTTTCTTCATTGCGGCCATTTTGACCATGGCTTCATGCAACATAACAAAACGACACTATGCTTCCGGATTTCATGTTGACCTTTGGAGCAAATATGGTCCAATTTCTCACCCAACCCAAGTGAAGGAGAAAAGCATTGAATCTGATGCTGACAGGGTGTATGAATTGCAATCAATGGCAGATATAAATTCTGATGTTATTTCACTGCCAATTATAAATGAATTGCATTATCGAAGTGAGATGAAGAATGCGGTTGATTCTCTCTTAAAGAAGGATTCAGTTTTATCTTTGTTCTCAGCACCCAATGTGATTGAGGATACGCTAACCACCCCTGAATCATCAGAGGATTATATCAAGCCAAAAGAAATGGTGAATCCCAAAGCAGCAATAGGATTCGGTTTATCTGTGTTAGGTATTTTGACAGCGTTTTTTGCACCTTATTTGGTTTTCTATTTGACACTCATAGGCTTTTTGCTCAGTTATCTGGGCTATAAGGAAATCAAGAGACATGGAGGTAGGGGAGAAAAATTGGCCAAATGGGGAATGGCTATCCCCTTGGGAGCGTTTGCTCTTGTTATATTTTTTGGATTGATTTTTTTACTGGCTTATGGAATAGCATTGGCCTAGTTGCTAAAATTTACGTACAATCTGATTTTATTACATTTGATTAAAATACACCACCATGAAAAAAATTATTCTCCTATTCGCAGCCATTGTGGCACTCTCTTCATGTTCGATTACCAAGCGTCATTATGCTCCCGGTTATCATGTAGAATGGAAGGGCAAACGCACACACTTGGAAATACCCCAAGCTCCGTTGGCTGAACGAGTAGAAATAACGGAATCCAATAAAGAGATAGAGAATATTGAAACAGCGGTTTTAGAGACCTATTCAAAATCTGCAGGTTCAAATTTTTCCATTCCATCAGAAGATTTTCAAGTGAATGGCGTGGAGTCCATTCAAGAAAATGTACAAGAAGAGTCTCTACCGAAAGTTTTGGATGAATCTAAAGCTTTTGAAAGCAGCGAGGAAACTTCTAGTCAAGAGATTGTAGAAGCACCATTGCATGCATTACCCGGTGAAGACAATATCAATACCTTGGCTTTGATAGGTTTCATTTTGTCGATGTCATCATTTTTGCTTGTGTTTACCGCGCTTCCAGGTTTGGTAGTTTCTATAATTGGATTGAAACAGATTAATGAGGGCAATGGAGGGGGGAAAGGATTGGCAATAGCAGGAATTGTGATTGGAGCGCTTTACGTGTTTGTCTTGATCGCTTACGTTGGCATTCTTGGCCTGGTAAATCTCGGGTACATATAACATTTAAAAAGTTGTATTGGGCACTTGGAAAAGTTTCCCACAATCATTGTGAATTATTTTTTTTTCTGAATTAACAATTAGAGAAAACCATCGTCCTATATTGCGGTCAAATATTAAACAACATCATTATGAAAATGAAAAATTTATCAATGTTCGCGCTTATCGCTCTAGTAGTAGTATTCAGCGCATGTTCAGTAACTAAGCGTCAATACGCTCCAGGTTACCACGTAGAATTCAAGAAATTTGGCAAAGTGGAAAACGTTGCTGAAGTGAAGAAAGAGAAAGTTGCTAAGTCTGTAGTTGCTACAGAAGAAGTAGCTGTTGTTTCTAACGAAGTAGTTGCTCCTGTTGCTATCGCTCCTGTTGCTTCTGTAGTAGCTAACGAAGAAGTTGCTGCTGTAGTGGTTGCTCCAGTTGCTGAAAAGAACATCGTTAAATCAATCGCTACCAAAATGGCTGATTTCCGTTCTAGCAAATCAGTTGTAGAAAACAACGAAGCTGCTATCACTGCTGCTCACGCAAACGGTTTCAAACCAGAGTGGTATCACTGGGTTTTGGCTATCTTAGGTTTCTTCCCAACATTCATGTTCTGGAAGGCGATCATCCAAAAGAACGATATTCCATGGAAAGAAACAATTATTGCTTTTTTGTTGTATTGCTTGTGCTGGGTTCCTGGTATCATCTACAGCATCAAGTGGATGAAGCGTGAGTTCTAGTATTGAGAATTTAAAAAAAATGAAAGCGACCTTCGGGTCGCTTTTTTTTTACACAAAAATGTGTAAGTTTGTGACATGAAAAATTCTAAATTGTATTTTATGCTAATGGTTGCCATGGTGGCAACTTTGGCTTCTTGCACAGTGACCAAGCGTCACTACGCTCCCGGATATCATGTGGAATGGAAGAGCTTGTCTAATCGTTCTTATGTAGCGGCTCCAAAGGCGGATCAAGCCGTTACGGTGGAAAATTCAATTACTTCTTTTGATGTATTGAATGAAAGTCCTTTAAATGCGGTTGCGAGCGCTGATAACAATACCATCGAATTGAATTTTGAAACTGCTGTGGTCAACGATTTGTCACCAGCAGTCTGTAATTCTCTATCTAAAAAGGAGGTTAAAAAAGAAATGAAGGCCGCTAAGAAGTTGGCTAAGCATCGTGAATCCAGTTCTGTATCTATTCATTCTGAAAAATCACCAGACGCTTTGTCCTGGTTTATTTGGATTGCAGCAATTTTGGTGTTGCCTATAATAGGAGGTCCTTTGTTTATTTTGGTATGGACGGCTTCTAAAAATGGCCAACCCGATTGGAAGCCTATTCTCACTTCTTTGCTTCTTTACATTCTTTGCTGGATTCCAGGTTTAATCTATGACATCATCTGGATCAGCAAAAATTGCTATGGAAGTTTATTCAACGATTAGGGTTCTTGTGCTTCCATCGCTTGTGAGACCACAACCAGGTTTCCGGCTGATGGTAAATGTCACGTTCCAATAATCGATTGATTTTTTCCAAGACTTGTCCGTATTCCTCTGATTGAGGATTGTCTGTGACCAGTTCATAAAGCGTGGTGTAATGACCACGCTTTACTTTTTTAATATGACCAAAGATGACAGGACGGTTGTAATCCTTGCTCATTTTTTCAACCCCATAATAGCACGCTGTTTCCTGGCCTAAAAATGTTGTCCAATAGGATTTTTGAGGATTGGCAGGGGATTGATCCACCGCAAATACAGTGGCGTTGAGTTCGTTCGGATGGTCCTTGAAATATTGTCCCACTTCCAAAGTGGGCACCAGCAAGGTTCCCCATCTTCCCCGGTTGGATTTCATCTTCTCATTTAAAAATGGATCTGCAATGCGCTTGTAAATGCCCAACACTTTGTGGGGGATTACCAAGGCTGCACTGACTCCCCAAAGTTCCCAATTGCCTTGATGTCCACCCGCAATGATAACAGGCTGATTCTTTTCTGCATAGGGTTTAAAGATCTCCGTGCCCTGATGCTCCATGCGCTTGAGGGCTTCTTCTTTGGATATGCTGAAATTTTTAACGGTCTCTACAATCAAATCGCAAAAGTGACGGTAGAATTTTTTCTCTAAGTCGATGATCTCTTTTTCTGACTTCTCTGGAAACACACGTTGCATATTCTGGCGAACGACTTTTTTTCGGTAACCCACGAAATAATACATCACCCAATAAAAGAAATCACTCACGCGGTAAAGCACAAAAAAAGGCAGGTGGCTCAAGGGCATCAAAATACCGTAGAATAATATTCGACTCATGAAAATTGCAATTTAAGACCATCATAGGCCAAGTGCATGTGGGACGGAAGTTGTCCTGAAATAGCATCATGTAAACCCAGCTGATGGCTGATGTGGGTGAAATAAACCTGGGGGATTTGAAGTTTGTTTGCCATTTCCATGGCCTGCTCCAATGTGAAATGAGAAACATGTTCCTCATGTCGCAGAGCATTTAAGATGAGAATTTCTGAACCCTTTATTTTCTCTTGGGTTTCTTCTCCAATGTAGTTGGCATCGGTGATGTAACTCAAGGAGCCAATGCGAAATCCCAACACCGGCATTTTGGCGTGCATCACGGGCAAGGGAATCCAAGTTTGATTTCCCAACTCAAAGGGTTGCTCATCGATGGTATGCAACTCCATTTGGGGTACTCCAGGATAATTCTTGTTGTAAAATGCGTAGCTGAATTCTCGTTTAAGGGCATCTTCTACCGCCAAGTTGCAATAGATGTCCATTGGTTTTTGTGTCAAAAAATTAAAAGCACGGATATCATCTAGTCCTGCAATGTGGTCTTTGTGCTCATGTGTGAAAACTACGCCATTCAAGGTCTTTACGGATGCTCGTAACATTTGCTGACGAAAATCCGGACCGGTGTCAATCACAAATTTATAATCATCCCACTCCAATAAAACAGATGAACGCAACCGCGTATCCATGGGATTGGGAGATTGACATATTTCACAAGAACACCCAATGACGGGAACGCCTTGCGAGGTGCCTGTGCCTAAAAACGTGAGTTGCATTGCTTCAAAATTATGCTTTTTTTCTCATCAAGCCCTAACTTTGTGGCATGGCAGAATCAATGCATCCATGGCGTATTCCATTTATGGTCTATGCTGACAAAGACGGAAATATTTTTGAAGATACCCGATACGAGGCAGTCGGTCGCTCTGGCTTTGATGTTTTGCCTCTTCAACCTGAGGATTTCATTGAACTGCCTTTTGGAAGTGATCTCTTGACTTTGCCAGGTAGAAGACCTTATGGTTTAGATGAAAATGGTGAGATGATATGCCGTGAGGACGTTCAAGCAGTGGCAGCCCTTAACGCTCCTGCTTATACCCAATTGTACTCAGCCGCATTTGGGACGGATGAAGAGAACGCGCCAACTTTGCCCCTGTATGCCTATACCACAGTGGGTTGGTTAGATGATAAATTCTATACCACAGCTGTTCGTATCGATCCAGATGAACGCCAAGATCTGGTGAATTTTGATCGTGAGAAAATCTGGGAGGTCACCCGGGAGCGCATCGCGAAACATCCCGACAATCGTTTGATTCAGCACCTGGGGCAGAACTGTTCTCTCCGATATTGTTGCCCCGCAGCCCGAAATTTCTTTATGGGCAGATGGGAATGTCCAATTCCAATATCTCCCGCATGCAATAGCAATTGCCTGGGTTGTATTTCATTTCAACCCGAAGAACATGAGCTTACTTCACCCCAAGATCGTCTGGACTTCATACCCACAGTTGACGAGATCCTAGAATTTACTGTCCCACATTTGGAAACAGCAGACCGTGCGATTGTGAGCTTTGGTCAAGGTTGTGAAGGGGAACCATTGTTGGTATGGCAACTGATTCGGGATGTGATTGTGGAAATTAGAAAGCGAACCAAACGCGGAATAATCAACGTGAATACCAACGGAAGTAAACCCAAAGCGGTGGAAGAATTGATGAAAGTGGGCTTGGATAGCATTCGTGTTAGTCTTAATTCTGTGAGAAAGGAGGTGTATGAAGCGTATTACTTGCCCAACAATTATCAGTTTGAAGATATTCGTGAATCAGCCCGCATTGTGAGACAGTACGGTGGATGGGCAAGTATCAATTATTTTACATTCCCCGGCATGACCGATCATCCGGATGAATTGAAAGCTTTGCGTGAATTCATTCAATACACCGATATCAGCATGATTCAATGGCGCAATTTCAATATCGATCCCGATTGGTATTTGGGGAAATTGAATTTGGTTGATTTGCCTCATGGTATCGGTATCAAACATGTGATGGATGAAATCAAGCGCGAATTTCCCCATTTGAAATATGGATATTTCAATCCGCCGCATGGTGACGCACGTGGGCCCTTTGTAACTAAAGAGTAATTTTATTGCATACCCATGGCTTTGGCAATGTTGGGTTTGAAATACAATTCACTTTTTAATACTTTGCCATCTTCACGGAAAATGGGTTGGCCATTGGCGTCCAACTTGCTCATGTTGCTTCTTTGAATTTCTTCGAAAACAGGGGCCATGACTTCTTGTAACCCATGGGCATTGATTGTACCGCAAAGGATGTAGAGCATGTCTCCCAATGCGTCTGCTATTTCCACTATGTCTCCATTTTTAGCCGCTTCCAAATATTCCTCGTTTTCTTCTTTCATCAAATTGAATCGAAGGGTCATCTCTTTTTCTGGAATTTCCGCCTGTGGTTCTTGTCTAACAGGCAACAGAAAAGCGTGGTGAAAGGCCTTGACATGATCAATGGCTTGGGCAAGAGTTAATTCATTTTTCATGATTCAAAGAAACAAAAAAAGATTCATCCTTATTTTTGCCGTGATGGGTCTGAAAGATTGGGTCAGAAAAATACTTTGGTTGCTGGGATTGGATATCACCAGAAACATGCGTTATGATCGAATGACCTATCGGGCAATGCGTCAAATTTTAAAACCGAACAGCACCGCCATTGATGTGGGTTGCCACAAGGGAGAGGTGCTAGAATGGATGATCGCGTTGTCTCCCAATCAAAAACATTTTGCAGTGGAGCCCCTGCCTCATTTGGCCCAGAACCTTCGTTCGCTTTTCGATGGTCGAGTGCGTGTAATCGAAAAGGCACTCTCGGATCATTCCGGAACTACCGCTTTTCAATTTGTAAAAAACGCACCCGCATACAGTGGAATTAAGAAAAGAGCGTATGCCACATCGGATCCCGATATTGTGGAATTGCAAGTGCGGATGACTACCCTGGATGAAATGGTGGGAGCAGAGCAAATTGATTTCATAAAGATCGATGTAGAAGGAGGGGAGTATGCCGTTTTGCAAGGCGCAGTTCAAACGCTGTCGCGTTGCAGACCCGTTGTGGTATTTGAATGCGGAATGGGAGCCACGGAATACTATTTTACTACACCACAAATGATGTTTGAATGGTGGGATCAAATGGAATATGATATTCTTACTTTGCCTCAATATTTAAAAGAGTCAACTGGAATGACCAAATTGGAATTTCAAACCTTGTTTGACACGGGTGCTGAGTATTATTTCATAGCGGTTCCGCGATTGAAAAATGCCTGATTTATCTGAAAAAAATTGTAAGTTTGTTTCTTTAAACCCATTCAATGACTAATAGGGAAGAACGCGCGGGAAAACCCGCACAAATGGTAGCACAACTCACGGAGTCAGCTACTTTGGCGATGGCCAGAAAAAGCAGAGAATTGGCTCAGCAGGGAGTAAAAGTGGTAAGCTTAAGTTTGGGGGAACCTGATTTCAATACACCAGATTTTATCAAAGCGGCAGCGGCAGATGCGATGGAAAAAAATATCACCCATTATCCACCGGTAAACGGGATTTTGGAGGTGCGTCAGGCGATTGCTAAGAAACTGGAAAGAGACAATCATTTGCAATATTCGGCAGATGAGATTTTGGTTTCTACAGGTGCCAAACAATGTATTGCTAACGCGATTTTGTCCTTGGTGGATGCCGGAGATGAGGTGATTATGCCCAGTCCTTATTGGGTGAGCTATGCAGAAATTGTGAAGATGGTGGGCGGTGTGGTAATCGAGGTACCTGCTGGTGTGGAGAACGATTATAAAATTACGGCAGACCAACTGAAGTCTGCCATCACAGATAAAACCCGCTTGATCATTTACAGCTCACCTTGCAATCCGACGGGCTCTGTATATTCCGCCCAGGAGTTGGAAGCATTTGCAGATGTCATCCGACCCCATCAAGGGCTTTATGTCATTTCTGATGAAATTTATGAATTGATTCATTTTACCAATCGTCCGGTCAGCATGGCGGCCATGGCCGGTATGTGGGATCGAACCATCACGGTCAATGGCGTGTCCAAAGCTTTTGCGATGACGGGTTGGAGAATAGGTTACATGGCAGCGCCCAAATGGATCATTGATGCTTGCAACAAAATGCAAGGTCAAATCACCAGCGGTGCCAATAGCATTGCCCAAATGGCGGCCAAGGCTGCTGTCGAAGCCGATCCCACTGTCGTTGAGGATATGGTGAAAACTTTCAAAAGCAGAAGGGACTTGGTTTTTGGATTGCTGCAAGAAATCCCAAACATCAAAATCAATCTTCCTGAAGGGGCGTTTTACTTTTTTCCGGATGTGCGCTACTACCTGGGAAAAAAACATGGCGACCGTGTCATGCATACCGCACAAGATTTGTGTATGTATTTACTGGAGGTTCATCAATTGGCGTTGGTTACAGGTGAAGCTTTTGGTGATCCCAATTGTATTCGTATCTCTTATGCCACCAATGAAGCGATATTAAAAGAAGCCATTCATCGTCTTAAAACGGGACTGGCTGACCTACATGATTAATTTATAATTCGATGTCTTTATATCAAACCGTTCAATCCTTTTCCAAACAACGCATGTTGGTTGTGGGAGATGTTATGATTGATGCATATTGCTGGGGCAAGGTGGAAAGAATTTCGCCAGAGGCTCCTGTTCCTGTAGTCGCAGTTGAAAAGTGGGACCACCGATTGGGTGGCGCTGCCAATGTGGCGCTTAACGGGGTTGCTCTTCAAGCAGAGGTGGCGGTTTGTTCAGTGGTAGCCAGGACAAAGAGGGTGCGCGATGCATCGCTTTGTTTGAAGAGAATAAAATTCAAGTGGATGGCTTGGTGCAATCCAGTGATCGTCCAACGACCATCAAAACACGGGTCATTGCCGGCGGTCATCATATTGTTCGCATTGATGAAGAGGTGGTGGTGGGTCTTAATCCGGCAGAGGAAGAAAATCTACTTGCAGCGATTCGACAAAAATTAGATTCTTTTGCACCTACAGTGGTTGTGTTGGAAGACTACAACAAGGGGGTGATGACGCCTCGGGTCATCCGTCAAGTGATTCAATGGGCCAACGAAAAAGGAATTCCAACCACAGTAGATCCCAAGAAGGATCATTTTTTTGAATATGAACAATGCACCCTTTTTAAGCCCAATTTAAAAGAATTGCGTGAAGGTTTAAAAAGAGATATCGTTGCTTCCAATCAGTATTCAGTTCAAGATGCCATCATGGATTTGGAAACCCAAATGAACAATGCCATGACGCTTTTGACTTTGTCAGAATATGGCATTTGCATGCACAGTCAAGATGGGTTTTTCCATCAAGGCGCGCATCCCAGAAAGGTAGTGGATGTTTCAGGGGCTGGCGATAGCGTGATCGCGGTTGCCTCTTTGGCTCTTGCCACCGGTGCTTCGCAAAATGCCGTTGCCACTTTGTCTAATTTGGCGGGCGGCTTGGTATGCGAGAAAGTGGGAGTGGTGCCGATTACTACGGAAATGTTATTGTCTGAATTGAAATAAATTCTTGTTCGTCGCTTTCGATTGTACCTTTGTGACATGTCTGAGGTAGTGAAGCCGTACAATCAAGGCTCAAAAAAACAAGAGGTGGAAGCGATGTTTGATAACATCGCCCACAAATACGATTTTCTGAATCATTTCTTTTCTCTTGGAATTGACATCTTGTGGCGAAAGAAGGCCATTCGAATGATCAAGAAATTGAGTCCTAAATCCATTTTGGATGTAGCGACTGGAACGGGTGACTTTGCATTGTTGACTGCCAAACATTACAATGAGGTGGATGCCATCACGGGTATTGACATCAGTGAGGGGATGTTGGAAGTGGGACGCAAGAAAATCAAGGAGCGCAACCTGGAGCACAAGTTGGTTTTTACCAAAGCGGATTCTGAGCAATTGCCTTTTGCAGAGGGAAGCTTTGATGTGGTCACTGTAGCATTTGGAGTGCGGAATTTTGAAAATCTAGAACAGGGCCTTGCGGAGATGTTCAGAGTAACCAAGGCCGGTGGCGCTGTGGCGATTATTGAATTTTCAAAACCCAAACATTTTCCTATCAAGCAACTTTTTGGTTTTTATTTCAAATTCATCATGCCCACCATCGGCAATTGGTTATCCAAAGACAGCAGGGCATATACCTACCTTCCTGAATCGGTTCAGGCATTTCCAGAGGGCGATAAATTCAGAGATATCTTATCCAAAATTGGATATTCAAAAGTTGAAATAATTTCCCTTTCGGGAGGGATAGCGAGCATTTATTTTGCTCGTAAATGAAAGTAACGGTTTTCCCTTCGGTGTTGTCTGGTGTGGTTTACGTTCCCACCAGTAAGAGTATTGCCCAGCGCATTGTCGCTTGTGCATCCATGGCTGTTGGGGAAACCCGAATATCCCATTTTCCTTCTTCGGATGATTGTCAGCATGCGCTGGAGATTGCCAGATCCTTGGGCGCGGTTGTGCGTTTGGACAACGAGCAATGGGTGATCAAAGGTGGATTTCCGCACAATTTTCAATCCGATATACGCATGCCCAAAGGCGTGTTGTTTTGCGGAGAGAGCGGGCTGGCCGCGCGTATGTTCTCTCCGATTGCAGCTTTGTGGCACGAAGAGATGGTGATTGAAGGCGCGGGTACGTTGAATAAACGTTCCATGAAAACCTTGGAGGAATGGCTTCCGCAATTGGATGTCCGAGTAAAATTAAAAGAACAAGGTTTGCCTGTCCGCATTCAAGGACCATTGGAAGGCGGGAAAGTGTTGGCGGATGATGTGCATTCGTCCCAGTTTGTTACGGGTTTGATGCTCGCGGGCGCGGCATCCAAGAAAGGAGTGGAACTAGAAATTGCCAAGGTTCCAAGCATCGGATATGTAGATACCACCATCGCTGTGGCCAAGCGATTTAATGTGGAGATTGAAAAGACCAATACTGGTTTTTGGGCAAAAGGTGGACAGAAGTATCAAGCACGGCAAATTACGGTGGATGGGGATTGGAGTGGTGCTGCTTTTTTGTTGGTGGCGGCCGCACTTTGCGCCGAGGACGGCCTTTTGATTCAAGGATTGTCTACTGAGATTCCGCAAGCGGATCAAGCGATTTTGGAAGTCCTGAAGTTGGCGCGCGTGCGAGTGGAAGAAGAACCTACGGGTTACCGCGTATTTGCATCCAAAATCAAAGGTTTTCAATTTGACGCTACCGATTGTCCGGACCTTATTCCTATCCTTGCGGTGCTGGCTGTTTACGGAGATGCGCCCAGTGTCATCAAAGGCGCCAAGAGATTGGCTGACAAAGAATCCAATCGAGCCAAGGCCATTCAACACGAATGGTCCAAGATGGGCATCAATACAGTTTTGCGTGGCGATGAATTGAAAGTGTATCCCAAAGCGATCCAATCTGTTCACGTGCACGGGCACGATGACCATCGCATGGTAATGGCATTGGCGGTGATGGCCTTGGGTGGTGCAAGTCTAACCATTCATTCCGCTCAAGCGGTGACCAAATCATATCCAGAATTCTTTGAGGTTATCAAGTCTCTTGGTGCTCGAATCGAATAAACTTCTTACTTTCGTGACGCATGAAATTTAACGCTTCACAAATCGCAATGATGCTCCAGGGAACCTTGGAGGGAAACGATGTTGCAGTTGGAACATTGTCTAAAATTGAAGAGGGAAAAGTGGGTTCGTTGTCTTTTTTATCAAACCCCAAATACCAGCCTTTTATTTATACCACCCAAGCTTCTGTGGTGATTGTCAATGAAGATTTTCATCCGGAGCAGGCACTGCCAGTGGGTTTGTCGTTGATTCGTGTGAAAGATGCCTATGGCGCATTTGCACAATTGCTCCAGGCCTACAACCAGTTTCTTTTGCCGGTTCCGGGAATCAGTCAATTTTCAAGTATTGATCCCTCTGCGGAAATTGGAGCCAATGTGCACATCGGGGATTGGGTATCAGTAGGTGCGGGAGCGGTGATCGCGGATGGTGCTATATTACAAAATGGAGTGGTGATTGGCGCCCGTGTGAAAATTGGAAAGTCTACCGTTCTTTTTCCAGGTGTAAAGGTCTACCATGAATGCGTGATAGGTGAGGCTTGTACCATTCATGCCAATGCAGTTATTGGCAGTGATGGATTTGGTTTTGCGCCCAATGCGGATAACCAGTACAGCAAGATTCCTCAGATTGGAAATGTGATCATCGAAGATCATGTGGATGTAGGAGCCAATACCACGATTGATCGCGCTACCATGGGGTCTACCATTATTCGAAAGGGAGTGAAGTTGGACAATTTGATTCAAATTGGACACAATGTTGAGATAGGTGAAAATACGGTGATCGCCGCGCAAACCGGTGTAGCGGGTTCAACCAAAATTGGTAAGAATTGTATGATTGGCGGACAGGTAGGTTTTGCAGGACATATCCACATTGCGGACGGCACCAAGATTGCCGCCCAATCCGGTGTGGCAGGTACGATCAAAACCGAGGGTACTACCATCATGGGAACCCCGGCTATGCCCATCATGGATTTCAATAAATCCTATATCTTTTTCAAGAAACTTCCAGCTTTGCAAAAAACTGTCGATGCATTAAAGGCATGGGTGGATAGTCAAGCCAAATAAGGCCATGCGTTTTTTCGGTCATATGCTCCAACGTCGATGTCTACATGCATGGAAAGCTGTGGGACGTCACGGGGTTCATTCTCCATTGGTGTATGGTTTGATTGATCGCGATTTGAAGACGCCTTTGCCAAGGGAGGTTCAGGAAATTGAGAAGCACAGAATCTCTATGTTGTCTTCCAAGGAAACTTGGCAAGCGCAGGATTTGGGCGCGGGCTCTCGTTTGACAAACAAAACTTTGGGACAAGCCGTTCATTCCGCTACCAGCACCCCCAAAAAAGGGGCTTTTTTGTTCCGATGGGTGAATCGTTTTCAACCTAAAAATATCCTTGAACTGGGAAGCCACGTGGGCATTGGTTCGGCGTACCTGTTGTCCGGGAATCGCGAAGCATACCTTACAACCATTGAGGGCGATCCATTTTTGCATCAGCGTGCCCAGGAATATTTGCAAAGCATTTCGAACAAAGTAACTGCAATTCAAGGGAATTTTGACGAGGTGTTGCCGCGTGTATTGCCTCAGCACAAATGGGACTTGGTGGTCATCGATGGCAACCACCGCGGGGAGGCTTTATTGCGTTATTTCGAGTGGGTTTTGCCGCACCTCAATGAAAACGCATGGGTGTTAATGGATGATATCCATTGGTCTCCTGATATGTCTGAAGCTTGGCAACAGTTGGTGAACCATTGCGGCAATCGTTTAACCTTGGATTTTTTCCAATGGGGAGCGTACTTGCATGCTGCACGTAATCAAAAGGAACACTTCCTTTTGCATCCGTGATCTTTTAAAATTTTCTGACCGGAATCCCGCTGATGTTCACGCTCTTGGCTTGGATATCGCTGAAGTCAAAATCGAAATCATAGACGGCCCCATAGGTCGCATTTTGCTGTGAAGAGGTCCAATGGAAAGGACCTGGAATATTGCCAATGTTGTTGGCGTACAAATTGTCGTGAATCAAATTCATTTCCGCGTTGTTGGGCAAGTACCAATCGCTAAAACCATTGACACTGTAATTGTCTATGATTCTGGCTACGGCATTGGTAGCAGAGCATCCCGCGACGATTGCGGTGGTGTTCACATCCCCTGCGCCTATTGTATTGCTTATACCAGCGATCAGGGTACCTTGACATCCCCAAATGCCTGAGAAAGAGGTAGGATAAACCTCCAAATATCTCCAACCGTTGCTGTAACTTCCTTTGTCATAAAAGACATAACCACCGGCAGGACCTTGACTGCCGACGCTGTAACTGGTCGTTCCTGCACAAACGCATTGCGCGTTGTATTGATCGTTGGTGGTTGCAGCATTCCCATCATCGCAAGCTTGTCCTGTGATGTGGCATGATCCGTCATCTTGTGTAGCCGCTGAATTGTAGTTGCATGCGGAGGTGTTGGTACATCCAAAAACGTAGTTGGCTGCACTTAAACCTGGAATGATGATGGCGTTTTGACCAATGATCAAAGTGTCCCCTGTGACTGAAGTTCTGACGGGTATATCCTGCGCATAAAAGGCGTACGGAACACTTTTTAATTGTTCTGTGCCTACGCCAACCCAGCCTTGTCCCAAATTCACATCCACTTGCAAGAACTTGCTCCCATTTCCCCAATCTACGGTGCTGAAATTCCCCATGGTTACTGTGCCATTGCCAATAACAGCTGAAATGAGTCCTTGGGCATCGGTGGTCAAGTTTTGGGTCTCCTGATAACTGATGGTTCCGGCGGCACTTCCTTCACGAATACAGAATCGCGTGTTGGAGCTCTGATTCGCTAGGACTTCTCCTGCGGCATTGCGCAAGATGCATTGATAAGAAAATCCTTGAGGTGCTTGAGACCAGGTCGTCGGGCTGATGAACAAGAAGAGTATGATTCCAATGAATTTCATAATGCCAAGATAAGTATGATTTTTAGTTTTCTATCTTTGGTCCAATGAAATATGCATTGAGTTTAACCGCGTTTTTAATGGTGCTGGGATGGATTTCTTGTCAAATGGGACAAAACTACCAACCAGCAGAATTGATTATATATACCAAGGACGGATGCCCACGGTGTGCCGAGGCCAAGGAGATTCTTCAGGCCCGAGGTCGCACGTTTATTGAGAAAAATATAAGCAACCCTCAGAACAGAGAAGAGATGTGGAATCTATTGCATCAAAAAAGTGGAGGAGAATCGGTTCGGCTGGTGATGCCAGTTGTGGTTGTCGAGGGAGAGGTGTATTACAACTTACCGCAGCTCGATACGTTCTTCTCGGGAATTTAAGCCGGCAATTGGATGTAACGGAGAAATTCGTTTTTCTTCTCTTCACTCGCAAACTGCCCGCTGTATGCGCTGGTTACGGTGGCTGAATTGATATCCTGCACTCCACGGCTGCTCACACACAAATGAACAGCATCAATCAAAACCGCCACATCATCTGTCTTCAATACTTTCTTCAATTCATTGGCGATTTGAATGGTAAGACGTTCTTGTACTTGAGGTCTTTTGGCAAAATATTGAACAATGCGGTTCAATTTGGAAAGCCCAATCACTTGGCCATTGCTGATGTAGGCGATATGCGCTTTGCCCATAATGGGGACAAAATGGTGCTCACAATTCGAAAAGAAAGTAATGTTCTTCTCTACCAACATCTCGTTGTATTGGTACTTGTTTTCAAACAATTTGATATCCGGACGGTTCTCAGGAAGTAGACCAGAGAAAATTTCCTTGACATACATTTTGGCCACGCGATGCGGTGTACCTGAAAGGCTGTCGTCCGTTCGATCCAGCCCCAAGATGTCCATAATGGCACCAAAGTGCTGTTCAATCTTTTGAATTTTTTCTTCTTCACTCAAATCAAAAGCATCAGCACGCATGGGCGTATCGATGGAGGTCATCACATGTTGATCACCCATCTCGTCTATTTGAACCATTAATTCCTTCTCCATGGTGATTAAACCATCGGATGAGGAAATTGTTCGCAAAAAATGATTATCATTGTGAAATCAAAACCTTAAAGAAAAATTTATGTCAATTTGGAGAAAGAAGCCGGTAGAAGCGTATCATGCCGATGCGAGTAAGAGTGAGTTGAACCGTGTTTTAACACGTTGGGGTTTAACTTCCTTGGGAATCGGAGCCATTATTGGAGGAGGAATTTTTACCTTAACAGGAATTGCCGCCCATGATCATGCAGGTCCGGCTTTGGCTTTGTCCTTCATTATCGCGGGTGTGGGTTGTTTGTTTGCATCGCTATGTTATGCAGAGTTTGCATCAGTATTACCAGTTGAGGGTTCGGCTTATGCCTATGCCTACGGAACCATCGGTGAATTGTTTGCTTGGTTCATCGGTTGGAATTTGATTTTGGAATATATGATGGGCGCCACTACAGTGGCAGTGGCTTGGAGCGGGTATTTCAATAAATTATTGCATCTATTCGGATTGCACATTCCGGATTATTTAACCAATGACCCCGTATCTCATGGTGGACCCGCATTTAACCTGTTGGCCTTCTTGATTACTTGGGTAATCACCGCCATCTTGGTAAAGGGAATCAAGGAAGCAGCCAAGACCAACAACATCATAGTAATATTGAAAGTAGCGGTTGTATTGTTCGTCATCATTGCAGGAGCGTTTTATGTAGACACCGCGAATTGGCATCCGTTTATCCCCAACGAAGTGGTTGGCGCCAATGGCGAAGTACAGTTTGGAGTGGGAGGTGTGTTAACGGCTGCTACCATTGTATTTTTTGCTTACATCGGATTTGATGCAGTATCTACCCAAGCGGGGGAAGCCATCAATCCTAAGAAAGACGTTCCGTTTGCCATTATCGCTTCTTTGGTAATCTGTACCTTATTGTACATTTTGGTATCATTGGTATTGACAGGAATGGTGCCATACACGGACTTGGATTTGAAAGCACCTGTCGCTTCTGCTTTTGAGGGAGCAGGAATCAATTGGGCTGTTTATTTGATTACCATCGCAGCAACCGCAGGATTGATGTCCGTCATGTTGGTGATGATGTTGGGACAAACAAGAATATTCTTGGGCATGTCCAAGGATGGATTGTTGCCTTACAACATCTTTGGTAAATTACATCCGACGTTCAAGACCCCATACCGTTCAACCATCTTGGTAGGATTCATCATCTCTTTGGTATCGGCATTGACGCCCATCAATACCGTTTCTGAGATGTGTTCCATGGGAACCTTGTTGGCTTTCGCCATGGTGTGCGTTGCAGTATTGATCTTGCGAGTGAAGCAACCCCATTTGGATCGTCCTTACAAAACACCGTTTTTGTATTTTGTGGCTCCTGCAGGTGCATTGTTCAATGTGTTTTTAATGTCTTATGTTAGAGCCCATACTTGGTATGCCTTTTTGATTTGGGGAGCAGTGGGCGTATTGGTTTACTTCTTATACAGCCGAAGACACTCTCATTTGCATCCGAAGGGATAAAAGATAATTTTTTGAAAGAAGCCGTCCTTTGTGACGGCTTTTTTATTTGCTTAAGAACTACCTTTGTCCTTGATGGAAAGATTTTCGATTCGTGGTTTTGTGAACCGCAAACAGCCTTTGCTGATTGCAGGGCCGTGTGGTGTGGAGAGCGAGACTCAAGTGATGAATACGCTGGAGCCTTTGGCTTTGAGTGGTAAGGTGCATTTGATTCGTGCGGGTTTATGGAAGCCCAGAACGCGTCCCAATTCTTTTGAAGGTTTGGGGGAGCAGGGTATTCCTTGGTTGATTGATGCTAGATCCAAATTCAATATTCCCATTATGACAGAGGTGGCCAAGGCCCATCATGTCGAAGTGTGTCTAAAGAACAATTTTGATGCGCTTTGGATTGGCGCCCGAACTGTCGCCAATCCTTTCAGCGTGCAAGAAATTGCTGATGCATTGAAAGGGACTGATATTCCCGTTTTTGTGAAAAACCCTATCCACCCTGATCTTGCCCTTTGGATTGGGGCGATTGAACGTATTCAAAACGCAGGTGTCACGGATGTCGCTGCGATCCATCGCGGGTTCTCAACGGGCTCTCCAACAATCTATCGCAACCAACCGCTATGGGAGATGCCCATAGCGCTCAAAACGGAATTGCCAGATTTGCCCATTATTTGCGACCCCAGCCACATCTCCGGAAAACGTGATCTTATTTTGCAAGTGGCACAAAAGGCGGCCGATCTCAATATGAATGGGTGGATGATTGAATCACACTGCGCTCCCGATACAGCCCTTAGTGATGCACAGCAGCAATTGACGCCCGAGGCTTTGTTGAAATTGATCGACCAGATTACGGTTCGCGATACCACCGATGCGCATATTGATGATTGCCCTGAGATTAAAAAATGGCGTCAAGAAATGGACGTGCTGGATCAAGAAATTATCGCGTTACTCGGCAATCGAATGCGATTGGCTGAAACCATAGGGGCCTATAAAAAGGAAAAGAACCTCACTATTTTTTCTCTCAATCGTTGGAAAGAAATCCTAGAAAGTAGACAGGCGCAAGGTGAAGATGTCGGACTTTCCATTCGATTTTTAAAAACTTACCTCGAGGCGCTTCATGCCGAAAGTATTCGTCATCAGGTAGATGTCATGAAATAAAAAAAGGCTGAGTTTTCAGCCTTTTTTTGTGCCCAGGACAGGACTCGAACCTGCACAGATCGCTCCATACGCACCTCAAGCGCACGTGTATACCAATTTCACCACCTGGGCGAGCGTTGCAAAGGTAAGCATGCGATGGCATTCTCACAACTGATGCATTATCTTTCCAACATGATTAATTGGAGATTTATATTTCTTGCGATTGTGTTGACGATGGGCATGACATCAACTGGAACTTCTCAGGTTTTGCCCTACAAAAATCCCTACCTGAATATCGAAGCACGTGTACAAGATCTATTAAGCAGAATGACTGCAGAAGAAAAGTTCTATCAACTTTTTATGATTGCTCACGATGAAGCTTTTGATTCAGCCAAATACCGAAATGGCATTTTTGGAATTGAAATTAGTATTCAAGGCGTGAACGATTTGCCAGGTCAACAGATGTTGAACTATAACGAAACTTGGACTGCGAAAATGCAGGTGGATGAAATCAATCGAATTCAGAAGTTTTTGATGAATGAAACGCGTTTGGGAATCCCCGGTATTTTTTATGGAGAGGCCCTGCATGGCGTGGTAGGCAAAGGAGGAATAGCTTACCCACAGTCCATTGCTTTGGCCGCAAGTTTTAACCGTGAGTTGATGAAGAAGGTTTGTGATGCCATTGCGATGGAAAGCGAGCAGCGAGGTTGGAGGCAAGTCCTGTCTCCGGTAATCAACGTGGCAACAGATGTTCGTTGGGGTAGAGTTGAAGAAACCTATGGCGAGGATCCCTACCTCAATGCAGTGATGGGTAGCATTTTTGTTAAAGCTTTTGAAAGCAAAGGAATCATAACCACACCCAAGCATTTTGTGGCCAATGTAGGGGATGGGGGAAGAGATAGTTATCCCATGCACTTGGATTCTACGGCGCTGGCCAATATCCATTACCCACCGTTTAAAGCATGCGTGGATGCCGGTTGCCGTTCGATTATGACGAGTTATAATTCACTGAATGGAAGACCCTGTAGCATGAATGATGTTTTACTCAATCAAACTTTAAAGAACAAGTGGGGTTTTCGTGGTTTTGTGATCTCCGATGCAGGTGCAGTAGGGGGTGCCAATGTTCTACATAATACTTCGAAGTCCTATGGCGAATCAGGGCAACAAGCCATTGAGGCAGGTTTGGATGTGATTTTCCAAACGTCAATTCAGCATGATGTTTTATTCAAGGGACCGTTCATGAATAACAGGGTTAATCCTCAAGCATTGGATAGTGCCGTAGCGCGCGTTCTTCGGGTAAAGTTTGAGTTGGGACTCTTTGAAAATCCGTATGCGGAATACAAAGAATTGCCCAAACAAACCTTTCAATCTTTGGCACTTAAAGCTGCCGAGGAATCGATGGTCTTGCTCAAGAACGACGATGAGATCTTGCCTTGGAATTGTGCAGGAAAACGTTTGTTGGTCATTGGATCCGATGCCCAAGAATGTAGATTGGGTGGGTATAGTGGTTCAGGGTATCAAAAAGTTTCGATTTTGGATGCCATTCAAACCCAATGGGGGAGCGAACTTGAATCTGTTATTTATATGGAGGGACCAGGCAGGGGGATGTCCAATCCTTTTGCTGTGGTTCCTTCTGATCAATTGGAAAAATTGAAAGTGGAGTTGTACGATGGGTCAAATTTCAAGGGAGAGAAAGTCAAAGAATTGAATTGGTCAAAAATTGATTTTCATTACACTTTTTATGCTCCGGATTCTACTGTTGAAAAAGATGATTTTGGATTGAAGATGGAGGGGGAATGGGAAGCGCCAGTTTCCGGAGAAGTAGAGCTTGGACTGGAAGGCAATGATGGATTCAAGATGTATGTTCAGGGAAAGGAGGTAATCAATCGTTGGGGAAAAATTGGCCATCACCAAGATGGAGTTCTGCTCAAAGTCAAGAAAGGGGAACGTATTTCATTCCAAATATCATTTTATGAATCATTGGGCAATGCAGAATTAAAATTGATTTGGAGAGAAATGCCAAAGAAAAATGAAACTTTGAAAGTCGCATTGGAAAGAGCCCAAAATGCGGATATGATCTTATTTGTAGCTGGAATTGAAGAGGGAGAATTTCAAGATAGGTCGTCTTTGAATTTACCGGGTCATCAGGAAGAATGGATAAAAGCTTTGGGGGCACTTCAAGTTCCTTTGGTTGTTGCCATAAGTGGGGGAAGTGCAGTTGAGGTTGAGCCTTGGATAGACGATGCTGAAGCGTTGATAGACATGTGGTATGGGGGCGAGCAGCAAGGTCCTGCTTTGATTAATATTTTGTCAGGAAAGACAAACCCTTCAGGGAAACTGCCCATTACTTTTCCGGTTCATGAAGGACAACTCCCATTGACTTACTGGCATGAACCGACAGGCCGAGGTGATGATTATATCGATGGCACAGGATGTCCGATGTATCCTTTTGGGTACGGCCTGAGTTATACGAAATTTGAATACGGAATCCTGGAATATGACAACAGGGACAAGGATGTGTTAACGATTCCGATTACCAATTCAGGCAAAAGCGATGGGGCAGAAATCGTTCAATTGTACATTCAAACAAGATCTTCCAGGCAATTGAAACCCATTCTGGCATTGGTTGATTTTCGAAAAATATTGATTCCCAAAGGCCAAACGGTGCATGTTCGATTTGATGTTCGAGAATTGAAAAAAAATATGCGCATTTATGAATTAAATCCGGATCATCAGGTTTGGGCAGTTGGCAAGTCATCGCGAGAATTGACTTCAAAATTGACTGTGAAATAGTTGAAACAAAAAAGCCTCACATTTGTGAGGCTTTTTGTTGTGATTTCGCTGGGATTCGAACCCAGGACCCATACATTAAAAGTGTATTGCTCTACCA
>CALJKR010000046.1 GCA_937974555.1 uncultured Flavobacteriales bacterium
CGTTGTATTTACCTACAACGATTTCAATTCCCAAACGCTCAGCGCGACCTTTGATAACAGACAATGTTTGCGGGTAAATCTCGCTATCTACAAAAAACAAGTTGGCATTGTTTTGCTCTTTTTCTCTTGAACGAGAATGGAAGAACATGATCATTGCTTCAGCAGCTGAGGTTGCTTCATCCAACAAACTTGCATTGGCAATGGGCAATGCAGTAAGCTCAGTGACCATGGTTTGGAAATTCAAAAGCGCTTCCAAACGCCCTTGTGCAATTTCTGCTTGGTATGGCGTGTAGGCAGTATACCATCCTGGATTTTCCAGTACGTTTCTTAGGATAACCGTTGGGGTGTGTGTTTCAAAGTAACCCAAACCGATGAAGTTTTTTCTGACTTGGTTTAGCTTTCCCAATTGTGCAACGTGTTGCAAATATTCAGCTTCTGACATTGCAGGCGCGATGTTCAGCGGTTTCTGCAAACGGATGGCTGCAGGTACGGTTTGATTGATTAACGTGTCAATCGAGTCAACACCGATGGTTTGAAGCATTTGGGCCACCTCATGTTGGCGAGGTCCCAAGTGGCGTGAAGCAAAATTTTGCATGGACAAATATTTCATTGATATGAATGCAAATATAATGTTCAGATACTCAAACAAACAGATGACTTTTTAGGTGTATTTTTGACGAATATGGAATCCGCAACATTTATTGATCATTCATTGCCCAAGAAGGACAGATATGGTGCATTGGCTAATGCCTTGTCCGGTCTTTTGGATGGGGAGGATGATTTTTTGGCCAATCAAGCCAACACCGTTGCTTTGATTTTTCATGCTTTCGATTTTCATTGGGTGGGCTTTTATTGGGTGAAGGCGGAGGAATTAATTCTTGGCGCTTTTCAGGGCCCTGTGGCCTGTACCAGAATTGCCAAAGGCAAGGGAGTTTGTGGCTCTGCTTGGGCAAGTGAAGCTGTTCAATTGGTGCCCAATGTGCATGATTTTCCTGGCCACATTGCATGCAGCGCTTTGACAAATTCAGAATTGGTTATCCCTCTTTATGTGGATGGACACGTTGTGGGTGTATTGGATATTGATAGTGTTTTTTTCGACGATTTTGATCAAGACGATATCATGGGAATGCAGCGTTTAATGGATTTACTTTTGACCAAGTGGTGAAAATGAGATTGCTATTATTTTTTTGTTTTACCCTGATACTTTGGGGTTGCGCCCAGATCAAAATGGTTGAAGGTGGAGAAAAAGATACCACTTCTCCTATTCTTTTGTCTTGTGATATTCAGGATAGCCTCTTAAATTGGAATGGACAAGGTTTTGTTCTTACCTGGGATGAGTATGTTGCTGTAGAGGATGTAGCGGATCAAATCACTTTTTCTCCTCCTTTGCAATATCCTTTGAGTGTGATAGCTAAGGGAAAGCGGGTGAACGTTTCATGGACCGATACCCTGCGAAGGGAAACCACTTATCAAGTGGATTTTGGTAATTCTATTGTAGATATAACCGAGGGCAATCCTGCGGTATTGACCCGCATTTGGAGTACAGGAAATGTATTGGATTCATTGGAGATTTCAGGAGTTGTCTTAAATGGATGGTCAGGTGCACCTGTGGAAAAGGCCGTGGTTCAACTTTTGTCTGGTCCTTTTGATTTGGAAAAAATCAACAAGCCCAGTTACCAAGTAAAGTCGGACAAAGAGGGTAAGTTTTCTTTTCATTGTTTGCCGTCGGCTTCATTTTATTTATTGGCTTTTGAAGACAAGAACAAAAGTGGTCGTTGGGAGGAAGGAGAATGGTTGGATACAGACATGCAGTTGCATCGCACATCGGACGAGGAAAGTGATGTTCTTTGTGTTTTATCACAAAATGTTGGTGTTGAACCACAGTTGGGTGAGGTTACAGTGGATTCAGCGGGATGGGCTTCTTGGAAATGGGATCCGCGTTGGAATATTCCCCAAATGATGCCGGCTTCAGCAGATGAAGTGCGGGAACAGAATTGGGAAATGAACCGTGTAAAGGATAGTATTCTTGTTCAATGGGTGGGTCCGATAGACAATGCCTATCATCCTTTTAAGTTGAAATTTGAAAATGGCAAGACGGATTCGATTTCTATTCCTGTTTTTGAAGAAAGATGGAAGAAAAACCCTTATTTGGAAAAGACCAGAGAAAGAAAGACAATGGTGAATCAGAAGGTATATGTTCCCCTTCCGTTTCCAACTTCAGGATTGCAAACAAGCAAATGGATTTTGAAGAGTGAGAATGACAAAGGCAATCAGAGCGGAACAATTTCAGCTGTAGTTGCTATGGATGGGCGACAGGCAGCCTTGAGCATGGAGGGATTGCTTCCTGGGAAATATGCCTTGCAAATTTTACCCAAAGCAGCTTACTACAAGGATTTGGAGTGGTTTACCGATACCGTGGTATACAATATCACGGTTTTGGGATCTGAGGATGTCGGACAGTTACAGGTTAATAGTGCGTTGTCTTCTGCTTTTTGGTGGAGCTTGACTGATGAGAAAGGAAATATTCAAACCCTATCAGGAGAGCAATTGAAAAAATCAGGAATGAATTTTATGCCAGGGACATATACCTTGC
>CALJKR010000047.1 GCA_937974555.1 uncultured Flavobacteriales bacterium
GGGCTGAATGATATTACTGGTACCTATTCCATGATCATATCCTGTTGGATTAATTTTGGCATGTTTCCATTCACCTGCTGCATTTTTGTATTTCATGAACACCCAGGCTGCATCCCAATTGATACTATCCTTCCAAGAATTCCCCCAGTTCAAATCAAATTGAACTTGGGCTGTTCCTTGGGTAGAATTAACTGCGGTAACAGAAACGTTTTGAACTAACATGTAATTAATTGTTGAGCAAGGCGTTCTTGTAAATTGCTCTGAAACAATAATTTGACCATTTGAACTACAAGTAGCTTGAACTAGATACTCTTCCGCAACATTAGAATTATTTGCTATGACTTCTATCGAATCAGCTCCTATTAAAACCTGACCATTCTTATACCATTGATACGACCAGTTTTTTGTCTTAGGAGTTAAATCTAATTTCAATTTCTGATCAGAACATAGATTGTTGGGTGTTACGGCGGTACTTGAAATGCTAATCGTTGAAGAGACATCGGAACATACGGAAGCTACTAATGAGTATTGATGAGTGATTCTATTGTAATTGATAGAGGCATACAATCCCAATTCACATTGAGAATACCCTGAATATAGGCTAGCTACACCCGAAATTGGATTTGATCCAAAATAATAAATAGAGCTCGGATCCTCAACAAAATAAACATTGTTTCCAAAATCATCTATGGTAAAATTTTGCAAAATGAAATTCTCCCCATCCATTGTATTCATTTGAACCCAATTATCACCGAAATACACATTTTGACCATACAAACCTTTTACTTGCATCAATGTGAGGACAAAGAATAATCCGATCAACGATGGTGTTGAAAGACATTTGACTCGAGAGATAAATTCAGTATTCATAATTAACGTTTTCATGCGCTAAATTAAGGACAAACACCTCAATCCTCATACAATAACTATAAATAATTCAGACCAGAGCCATTCACAACACCCTCACCCCTACCTCATTGCGGCGATTGACGAGCTGATACGGAGGGTTATAGCCCATGTATAGGAATGGCTCTTCATATGACAGCCCGTTGTCATTTAATACGTCGATTAGCTTTTTCTTTTGCTCTTCAATCTTCTCATCACTGGCCCAACCACCAAATCGGATGACAGCCATCTTGGAACCTTTCACTTTTTCTTGGTACACCCGACCATCATTGGGTTGGGGAAGACTATCCATATTCATCGCCGATGGCACCATGAATGACATCTTCATTTCCTTGCCCATCTCCATTACAACCGGTGAGGTCATGGCTATGCTCTGCCCCTTGTCATTGCCTCCGAAAATATAGCCGGCCAGTATTCTAAATCCCTGATTGGCACTGTTGGCATAGGTGCTGTCATTCAATTTCACACTGGAGAAAACTGCATCTTCATATTGCCTAATTTCTACGTCTCGTATTACGCGCTCCACGACATATGCGTATTGCTCAATCTTATTGGACGACTTTTCTGTGATGGCTTGTATCATGAATATGGCAAAAATGACGACAATTATTAAAATGATGATTACTTTCATAGCCTTAAAACCCCTGTAAACGAAAGTTGTTCAAATGATACCCAACGCCGATCGGATATATAAAATGAAATTCTCTTCTGTCTACCCGCTCTACATACAAAAAGCGGAGAAAAAAGGAAGAACCAAAAGTGAGGTAGATGCCATCATCCATTGGCTCACCGGCTATGACAACCCAGGATTGCAAAATCAAATAGACTTACAAAACTCCTTCGAAGATTTTTTCAATCAATGTCCTGCTTTCCATCCCAACGCTGCTTTGATCAAGGGTGTCATCTGTGGCTATCGCGTGGAAGATATTGAAGACCCCATTATCCAAAAGGTGCGATACTTGGACAAACTGATTGACGAATTGGCAAAAGGAAAATCTCTGGAAAAAATCTTCAGAAGACAATCTCAATCAAAACGGGCGGATAATTAATCTCCCCAAAATCTAAAAGAACGGGCGAATCATGATTCGCCCCAAAATCCAAAAAAAATCCAGATGACTCCATTAGACCAAAATTTCCAAAACATCGACTTCTCGCTAGAAGCCCTACCTGACAGCAATTTCGAGGACTGCTCTTTTTCTTTTTGCAATTTCGCGAACCTGAATTTGAGCAGCATCAAATTTTCCAATTGCGAATTCAACGATTGCAATTTGAGTTTATGCAACATCAACGGAACAGCTTGGAGGCAGGTGCAGTTCAACAACTGTAAAATGTTGGGACTGCATTTTGAAAATGCCAATCCGATGGGATTGCAGATGAATTTCAACCAATGCAATTTGATGCACGCCTCTTTCTTTCAGGTTGTCTTAAAGAAAACCATTTTCAAAAGTTGCAATTTGACCGAGTGCGACTTCACGGAAAGTGATTTCAGTAAATCCGTCTTCCAAGAATGTGATTTCTCCGGTGCTGTATTTTACAACTCGAATTTAGAGTTCGTAGATTTCAGAACATCGGTTCGTTACGCAATTCATCCCGAAAGAAACAAAATCAAAAAAGCAATTTTTTCTCAGTCTGAGATTCGAGGATTGTTGGAGCAGTATGGGATTGTGATTGAGTGAGGGTGTTGGGGATTCAGTTGGGGTATGATACTTCGCGAACTCTGCGGATTCTTTGCGGGCTCTGCGATTATTATTTTAAACGCAAAGAGCGCAATGATTTCGCAATGGGCGCAATGATTTATGACCAGGTTTCACTTTGCGAACTCTGCGGATTCTTTGCGGGCTCTGCGATTACTTTTTTTTTTTAAAACCGCAGGGGACGCGAAGGCTACGCAAAGGGCGCGAACTACAACTCCGCAGCTTCCGCAATCAATTCAGCAATGTCTTTGACCGCAATGACGTGCTCTTGCTCGAAATGCTTGACTCCATCGGTCATCATGGTATTGCAAAATGGACATCCTGTAGCGATTACGTGGGGCTGAATCGCCAATGCATCTTCTGTTCGCTCGATGTTGACCTCCTTGTTGCCTGCTTCCGCTTCTTTGAACATCTGCGCTCCACCAGCACCGCAGCACAATCCGTTGGTTTTGCAGCGTTTCATTTCCACCAACTCCGCGTCTAACTTTTGAATCAAGGTACGCGGCGCTTCATATTCGCCATTGCCTCGACCCAAGTAGCAGGGGTCATGGAAAGTGATTTTCTTGCCTTTGAACTCTCCTCCTTCAATGCTCAACTTGCCATCGGCAATCAAATCTTGAATCAACTGCGTGTGGTGCACGACCTCAAAATTACCCCCCAAAGCGGGATATTCGTTTTTCAATGTATTGAAACAATGGGGACAACCGGTTACAATTTTCTTGACCTCGTAAGCATTCATGACCTCGATGTTTTGCATCGCCATCATTTGAAATAAGAACTCATTTCCAGCTCGCTTGGCGGGGTCTCCAGTACAACTTTCCTCACTTCCCAAAATCGCAAAGCTCACGTTGGCCTTGTGCAAAATCTTGGCAATGGCCTTGGTGATTTTCTTGGCACGATCGTCAAAACTACCTGCACATCCCACCCAGAATAAAACCTCGGGTGTCTCTCCTACGGCCATACAATCGGCCATTGTTCTTACTTGAAATTCTGCCATAATATTATTCTTGGGTCCAGTTGCCACGATCTGCCTGAGAAAACGCCCACGGCGCTCCATTGTTTTCGATGTTGGTTAACATGGTCGTGATGCTCTCTGGTGATTGCGATTCCTCCATCATCAAATATCTTCTTAGATCGATGATAATTTCCAAAGGATTGATGTTGATGGGACAAGCCTCTGTGCAAGCGTTGCAGGAAGTACATGCCCACAACTCTTCGAAAGTGATGTAATCGCCCAACAAACTCTTGTTGTCGTATGCCACTCCTGCATCGATGCATTTACCAACCTCTTCCATTCGATCACGCGTATCCATCATGATTTTTCTCGGACTCAACAACTTTCCGGTTTGGTTGGCTGGACAATTGGAAGTACATCTACCACACTCTGTGCAGCTATAGGCATTCATCAATTGAACCCAGCTTAAATCCTCCACATCCTTGGCGCCAAATTTCTTGGGTGCCATTGGATCCTCTGTGACCTGTGCCGATGGATCCATCATCAATTTTACTTCATTGGTCACATTGCTCATGTTGTCCAATGCTCCTGCAGGACGGAGTTTACTGTAATAGGTATTGGGGAATGCCAGCAAAATATGCAAGTGTTTGGAATAACTCAAATAAACGATAAAAGCCACGATACCGATGATATGAAACCACCAGCAGAAACGTTCAATGGCAATCAAGGCAGCAGTGCTGTAACTTTCTAGAAAAGGTGCTACAAATTGACTGATGGGCAAGGTCCCCATGTTCACATAATGCTCCACCCCACGCGCTGCCAAGATTCCTTCTGCCGCATTCATCTTTAAGAATGCTGACATCAATGCAATCTCAGTAATCAAAATGATATTGGCATCGGTCTTGGGCCATTTCGTCATCTCTCTCCAGTGGAATCGAGCCAATTTCGCTACGTTTCGGCGCCACAAAAAGACCACACAACCCACCACAACCAAAAAGGCCAAAATTTCAAAACTGGCAATTAAAAAATTGTAGAAACCGCCAAGGCCATGAAACAAACGATGTTGTCCCAAAACACCATCCAAAATAATTTCCAAGACCTCAATATTGATGATCACAAATCCAGCGTACAAGAACAAATGGAAAACGGCCGCTATGGGTCGAGTGAACATTTTTCCCTGCCCCAAAGCCACGCGTACCATGGTTCCCCAGCGCTGGCTACTGTCTCCTTCTATTTTAACCTCGCGACCCAAAAGAATGTTGCGTCGAACAAATTGAAAACGTTTCAATGCCAAGTATCCACCAACACCGAGTAGAATAATGAATAATATCTGTTGTATCATGGTTTCTGGTTGCCTAAAGTCATGTTGCTTATTTCTCGACGAATCTCATCCAACTCTTTTTTGGAGAATCCATCTTCCTCTTTTCTTCCAATCACGGAGAATGACAAATATTTTTTGGGGTTCTTGTTGATGTCATCAATTAAAATATCCAAACTTTTGGAAGCCTGTAAAAGTTGATTGTGCAGAGCATCATTTTGGGTCAATTGTCCCAAAGATCCTTTTCCCGCATTGATATCATTGACTACCTTTTGCAATCCATCCACAGCGGTATTGACCTTGTAAAAGGTAGCCCCGATTTGTGCACGCTTGAGGGTGTCTGAAATCTGTTCGAAGTTTTGAATCACCTGGGCGATGCGACCATTGTTGGCTTTTAAATTTTCTGAAATACTCTGTGCATTGACCAAAACCTCCGTCAAGGCAGGTCCACCTTTGCTCATCACCGTACTGAAGTTAGATGTGGAAGATTCCAAATTTCGGAGGGTCTTTTGAATGTTGGCAAATAACTCCGGAATCTCCTTGGTTCTTGGATCTCGAAATACCTGATTGAGTCGGGTGATTACACTATCGATACCAGCAAACAGTTCCGTGGTTTTGGCTTTGAGTGGTTCTATTTCCTGCTTCAGACTTTCTGTCAACCCCAAAGCAAGTGAGCCAGAAAGTGTGTCTTTATTGTCGGCAAATACCGCACTGTCACCGAGAATCAATCGTATCGCTTTTCCGCCAAATAGATCTGACTCGTAAATCTGAAACTCAGAGTCTTTGGGAATGTTGACATGGCTATCATTGATGGAAAGCTCGATGATGATCTTGCTTTGGTCCTGCTCAAAAATATGCACATCGCGCACTTGACCAATTTTGTATCCGTTCAATACAATCGGACTCGACGGATCGATGCCCGCAACGTTTTCATATAAAGAATAAAACTTCCTATTCTTCATAAATAGATTGATTCCCTTGAGATAATTTACCCCAAAGTAAATCACTGCAATTACAATCACCACCAAGGTTCCCAACCAAAATTCTCTGGAGATCTTCATTCTATTTTGCTCTTTTGATGGCGTCTTTTAAATCTATTCTTTTTCCATTTTCAAATGCAACCACAAAGGCATCTTTGAATCCCAAAGTCTGCACTTTGCGCATATTGGCTTTGGCTTCTTCAAAACTCATGGTCTTCCCTGCCGTGTACCGATATTCTGCGTTGTAAAGATAATATTCCGTTCGGCTAAACTTCTTTAATTCTGGCGCATGTTCTTTCAACAATTTTGGGGAACTTAAGAACTGAACTTTGAACCAAATCCCGGCCTCTTCACTTCCTTCCCTCCAAATGATCTCCTCACTTTGTGAGGAAGCAATCATTTCTTGAATTACCTGCTTTTGATCAGGAGCATTTACCTCCGACTCTTGGTCTTGGACCTGTCCTCCCATTTCTCCAGAAATATCCAAATGGGTTGCATTCTTATAGGAAGCAAAAGCCTGATAGATGGACTTGGATAATTCCGCCTTTCCCTTGGGACTCTGCAAGTAATCCTCTTCAGCCGCATTGGTTAAAAATCCCAACTCAATTAGTATACTTGGCATATTGGTAAACGAGATAACGTAGTAGCCCGCTTGCTTTACGCCTCTATCCTTCCTACCCAATTTGGCTCTAAACAAATCCTGAACATTCTTGGCCAGATCCGCACTTTGAGACAAAAAAACATTTTCGCGCAGTGACAAAGCAATATACGTATCGGGGTTACTAGGATCAAAACCATCATAGTCCTGTCCTTTGTTGTCTTCAAGAAATATAGAAGCATTTTCTTTCATCGCTGTAGCCAAGCTCTCCTCTGTTTTGTGCAAACCCATAACAAAGCTTTCAGATCCATAAGCGGCTGAATTGGCGTTGGCATTGCAGTGCACACTGATAAAAACATCCGCTTTACTTCTATTGGCTGTAGAGACACGATCTTTTAATGTGGGGAAGGTATCGCCATTGCGGGTGTATACCACTTTTACATCAGGATGATTTTGTTCAATCATTTTCCCAACCTGCAACACAACATCTAACGTCACATCCTTCTCTGTTTTCTTGATTCTTCCTGTTCCCAAATTCCCTGGATCTTTTCCACCGTGTCCGGCATCCAAAACAACGACATACGTTTTTTCCAAATCTTCCGTTGTGTAGAACGAATAAAAAACGATGGGAAAAAGAATCACTATGCCAATCACACGACTGAGATGGGAGATTCTTTTCAATTTATTCATGGCTTCGACCTATTTTTGTGAACTAAACGTCAATATCAACAAAGATATTTTTTGAAGCCCTCATCCTTACATATCCTCCGTGCAATTTTCATCGGCTTTGTGTTGATAATGTTGACCATGGAAGTAGATGCCCAAACGGACACCACCGCTACGCCAGCAGACTCCGTGCAGCTGGACGGATTTGATGCTCCGGTTCACTATTTTGGAAAGGATTCCACCATTTTTGATTTGGAAAACGATTGGGTCTACCTTTACGGGGATGGTTCTTTTGTTCAATACAAAGATCTTGAACTCAAAGGAGCCAAGATTAGATTCTCCATCAAGAACAAAGAGGTCTTTGCCGGGGGCATGAAAGATTCAACCGGTAAGTGGATCGGTCGACCCTCTTTTAAGGATGCCAACAACCAATTTGAAAACGACTCATTGGGTTATAATTTCGACACCAAGAAAGGGATCAGTTACATGTCGCGAACCCAAGAGGGGGAAGCTTACCTAATTGCTGGAGTTTCTAAACGCCAAGTAAATGAAACCATTCATGTCAGAAAAGGGATGTTAACGACCTGCGATTTGGAGAATCCCCATTATCATTTTCATCTTTCCAAGGCCGTGGTTATTCCCAATGACAAGGTGGTCACTGGACCTTTTTACATGAAAGTTAGAAAAATCCCCACCCCCTTGGCGTTGCCCTTTGGTTTTTTTCCCAACAAAAAAGAAAGCACCAGTGGCATCCTTTTGCCGGGATACGGCAATGGAGGAGAACGTGGTTTTTTTATACAAAACTTGGGTTACTATCACCCGGTGAATGAACATCTGGACACCCGCATTTTGTTCGATTTGTATACTCGCGGTTCTTGGAGTGTCCGAAATATCACCAACTATAAAAAAAGATACAAGTACTCAGGGAATTTTAATATCTCCAGAACGGTCAATAAATTGGGGCTTGTCGAACTCCCTTCCTATTTTGAGCAATCTACTTTTAATGTTCGATGGACGCACCAGCAGGATCCCAAAGCCCGTCCCGACCAACAATTTTCTGCCAATGTCAACTTGGGTTCGAGTCAGAATTTCAGGAACAACCTAAACGCATCACAACAAGACTACCTCTCCGGGACTTTCAACTCGTCTGTTCAGTGGAACAAATCATTTCCCGGTAAACCTTTTTCACTTGCTCTTGCCGCCAATCACTCTCAAAATACTCAGACGCGCAAAATGCAAATCACCTTGCCCTCTGCTACTTTCAATGTGCAACGAATCAATGTGCTGAAATCCATTTTCCCTAAATCGCCCATCGGGATTTCTGGGGTGGTCAATGCTGAAAGTCTATATGCTGGGGATGAAAGTGAATTCAAAGCCGATCAATTACATGCACTTTGGAAAAAAGCTTCTCATGGTATTCGATACAACAGTTCCGCTTCTACTTCCTGGAAATTGGGTCCTTTTGCGACGCTAAACCCCAGTGCCAATGTCACAGTATACCAAGGTTTTCAGGAGGTGATGCCCATGCTCCAAGGGGAAAGTCAACAATGGTCTTTGGACACAACTTCCAAAATGATTTTTGGACACAATTGGAACGCCAACCTGACAGCCAACTCCCGCATCTACGGTACATGGGCCATGCGAAAACCTGGCTATTTAAAGGCGGTACGCCACGTTATTCAACCCGCTGTTGGTCTTTCCTATTCGCCCCAAAGAAATTACACACGCAACGGACCCTATGGAGAGAACGGTGACTTTGTTGGTTACACCGCTTTTGACGCTTCGCGATTCAAGCCCAGCAATACCAAGCAGTCTGCCAACATCAATTTGAGTATCAACCAAAATTTGGAAGCCAAAATTCGCGAAAGCAAAGGTGGAAAAATCAGCTACAAAAAAGTAAAATGGTTGGAGAGCTTTAAAACCTCAACCGCATTTAACACCATGGCAGATTCACTGAACTGGAGTAACCTGCAGTTGAGCGCATTTACCACCATCGGTCAGAATTTCACCATCAACTACAATTCAACCCACAGTTTTTATGACCGCGACAGTTTGGGTCATGAAATCAATCAATGGATTGGGAATTCTCAACCCTTGCCGACACGATTAGAAGGGGCCAACCTGGCGTTGGGTTTAAGTTTAAGAGGGCAAGGATCCAAGAAAAAAGCAGAAGATCCCAATACACAGCCTACTCAGAACAAGAGCCTTTTTGCCAACAACAACACCGCATCATTGGCCAACAACGGTCAAAATATCGATTTCAACACCCCTTGGAATTTAAACATGAAATACAACTTGCGTTATGCCAAATATTGGGATGTGCAACAGCAACGCGATACCAGTGATTGGATTCAAGCCGTGACGCTGGTGGGCGATGTGACGATACTTAAAAAGTGGGCTGTCTCCGTTAACAGCGGATATGATTTCAAAGCCAAGGAATTTACGCCCTCCATCATCGGATTGCATTGGGACTTGCACTGTTGGGAATTTTCTTTCAATATGGTTCCCTTTGGGGAACGCAAATCATACTTTGCGCAACTCAATGTCAAAGCTTCAATTTTACAAGACTTGAAGCTTCAAAAACGCGGTAGCTTAGGTACAGATCAAAATTACTGGGATTAAAATTTCTCTACAAACCTTTCGCGTGTGCGAATGAGCCAAAGTCCCATAAAAGTCAATGCTCCATTGACAATCAACAACTCAAAACCAAACTTGTATCCTCCGAGGAACTCGGTTGAGCCTTTGTCCAAGGCAAAGGACAAAAGAGGAGCAGACAGTAATACAATCACCACATATCGGGCATGAATCTGATAGCGGGTAAGAATGCCAAAAGCAAACAAACCCAACAGCGGACCATAAGTATATCCCGCAATATCAAAAAGCAAATCAATGATACTCTTTTCATTGATTGCACGAAAAACGAAAACCAAAATCAAAAAGACCGCTGCAAAAGCCAAGTGAACGATTTTTCGCAGTTTCATTTTGGCCGCTTCACCACCCATCTCCTTGCGTTGGAATCCCAAAATATCAATGCAAAAAGAAGAAGTAAGCGCTGTAATCGCACCATCCACGGAGGGGAATAATGCGGAGATCAGACCCAGAATAAAAACAATCGACACCCACTGAGGAAACTGATTCATCACAATTTCCGGAAAGAGATTGTCGGGTGTGATTTCCAAATGATGATGTGCTGCGTACAAAGACAGCAATCCACCCAAAAACAAAAACAAAGCATTGACCAAAACCAAGATGGAAGCAAACCAAATCATATTCTTTTGTGCCTCCTTCAAGGATCGAACACTGATGTTTTTTTGCATCATTTCTTGGTCCATCCCTGTCATCGTGATTGTAATAAAAGCCCCGCCCAATACTTGCTTCAGAAAGAACTTTTTGTGCAAGAAATCCGTATTCCAAAGATTAAACATCCCGCCGTTGTTCATGTCACTGATCAACACAGACCAATCCTGCTGCATGAGTGATTTGATCGTGAATACACACACCACCAAAGCCAACAACATGAATGTCGTTTGAAGGGTATCGGTCCAGACAATGGTTTTAACGCCCCCCTTGAACGTATAAACCAAAATCATCAACAGTACAATGCAACTGGTGGCTGCAAATGGAATGTGTAGCGAATCAAAAACAAAAAGCTGAAGCACGTTGATCACCAAAAACAGACGGACGGTAGCGCCCAAGGTTCTGGATAAAATAAAAAATGCAGCGCCCCACTGATAAGCCTCAAAACCCAAACGGTATTCAAGGTAACGGTAAATTGAAGTTAGATTTAGTTTATAATACAAAGGCAGAAGTACATAAGCCACGACAAAATAACCCAAGAAGAATCCCAATACCACCTGAAAATAACTCCAGCCTACGACACCCACCGTTCCGGGAACGGAAATAAAAGTGACGCCCGAAAGCGACGTTCCAATCATTCCAAATGCAACGACATACCATGGCGCACTTTGATTGGCGCGAAAAAAAGATTGATTATCGGCACCTTTGGAAGTCCAATAACTCACCCCCCACAAAACCAAAAAGTAAACGACCAATAATATGGAAATCCAAAAACTCATGATTAAATCGATTTAAATTGTTGTTCAAAAACTGCCCGCCAACCGGCCCACTCGCGTTCATCACAAACGGTCTCATTGTGCCATATCATTCGCCAATCCCCAATTTCTGCAATGTACTGCCTGGCCAGGGAAATGCGATTTTTGGCCTCTTCAGGACTCCATTCCTTGTGTCTTTTGATGGCGGAATCCATTCCCCAAAATGGAACTACGGTCAATGCACTTATTGTATTTTGAGGATAATCAAACCAAAGAAAAGGACGTGAAGTACCCGCTCTGTATCCCACATCAGTGGCCATTCCCATAGAGAAGTCTTGCTGAATACCCAAAGAAGACAATAGCCGATAGGTTTCCGGCAATCGCATTCGCAAAAAATGCTGTCGCGACAGCTGCACTTTACCTCCCAAAATATCTTTTAATCGCTGAATTTCCATTACTGTTCGCTCTGCATCTTCATTCCAATTGTGGTAACCGGGATGTATTCCCACTGATGCAGCCTCCTGCACCCGTTGAATCAAAAGACGAAGTCCCGCACTGTGATGGGAAAGACCGATATTTTGTCCTTCAAAATCAGACAATAAAAAGAAAAAAGTCAAATCCCATTGGTGGGTCTTGGATTGATCCATCAAATAATCATAGGTATCAAAACGATCCCTTTTCATTCCTGCCCAAGTAGCCAATCGCTCTTGCAAATTGGTCAAATTGAAATGAAGCAAATCCTTTCCCAATCCGCCCAACGCACGCTTCCAACCTTTGTGAGAAAAAGCAAAAGCAGAATCGACATCGATGGTCAACGCGCATTGTGGAACCAGAACATCTTCAACACCAATATGTCGCAACCATCGCTTGCGTATTTCATCCAAGTAGGCAACATCCAAACCCATCCATTTTTGTTGAATAAAGCCATCGGGAATCACCCTGCCATGATTGTCACTTTGGGGATTCAGGTATTCATCCACCCGAGCCAACAAATAAAAAGTCAATTCGAATACATCCAAATCCAAAGTGGCTTGAATGGCACGTGAATTCCAATCTTGGGGTTGAGCGGAATATTCAAATGTCGCATCCGTCCAATTTCTTGGAGAAGTTGGAACGACAAAAAAACCGGTCTCCGATGTGGCATAAAAGATTGCCTTTTCTGGATGATTCAAATCCGCCTTGTGTTGACACCAGCGTACTGGAACCGGAGCAAACAATTGCTCTGCGGCATACCGCAGTCTTACACTGTTGATGTCAGTACAAATCTCAACCATCAATCAATTGTGCAATTTGTGACGCGATAAATTCGGCTGCTTTACCATCACCATATAAGGTTGGCCAATGATCAAACTGAGCCTGCAAGGCGCCGACAAATGCTTCGGTTATTTTTTCAGGATCTGCACCTACCAGGGTTGCTCGTCCTTGTTGCACGATTTCCGTCCACTCTGTGGTGTCACGCAAAATAAGACAGGGCCGCTCGGCAAAATAGGCCTCCTTCTGTACTCCTCCTGAATCGGTTACAATCATCTTACTCATTCTTTCCAACTGGAGCATCGCGATGTAGCCCAAGGGATCTATGAGGTGTGTATGTTTTGAATCCTGCAATTTCCGCAATAAGTCCGGTTGAAGTTCTAAGTTCTTTTTCAATCTCGGATGAACAGGAAGTACCCAATCCAACTGATGTTTTTGGGTCAAGTCCAGTAAGGTTTCTATAATCGATTTGAGCACCTCAGGATAATCCGTATTGTGATCCCGATGAATGGTGGAAAGCACAAACGCTTTCCCCTCCAAGAATTTCACATCATCATGAATTTCCTTATTGGCGCCGTAATACAGCGCGTTATCGTACATCACATCGCCACATAAAAATACACCTGGATTTTCAGCTGTAAATTGAAGATGATCATTCCCCATCCCCTCATGACGAAGATTATCCATGCCTTGTTGGGTGGGCGAAAAAAGTAAAGTTGAAACGTGGTCGGTCACCACACGGTTGATCTCCTCTGGCATCGTGCGCATGAAGCTGCGCAACCCTGCTTCAATGTGAATCACAGGGATATTGCATTTGGCTGCAACCAAGGCCCCAGCCATGGTGGAATTGGTATCCCCATATACAATGACTGCGTCGGGCTTTTCATTTAAAATCACCCCCTCCAACTCCATCATCATCTTTCCCGTTTGCACACCATGCGTTCCAGAACCAGCCCGAAGAATAACATGCGGCGCATCGATTTCCATTTCATCAAAGAAAACTTTGGACATGCCCTCATCGTAATGCTGTCCGGTATGCACAATCAACTCTTGCACGCGACCATGATAATCCCGCCTAAAAACGCGATTCAATGCCGCCGCCTTAATGAATTGTGGCCGCGCTCCCACGATGGTCAGTACTTTCTTCATAATTCTAATATGCCCTCATCGGCGAAGCTAAAATACGCATTCGCATGAATGATTAAATGATCCAAAACTTTTAATTCCAATTCTATTCCCACCCCGCGCAACCGTCGCGTGATCACTCGATCTTCCTCGCTCGGATAGAGTGCTCCTGAAGGATGATTGTGCGCCAAAATCATCCCTGAAGCACGTTGTTGCAGCGCCATGCCAAACACTTTTTTGGGATCAACCAAGGTAGAAGACAATCCACCCTCGCTCACCCTTTTGATACCGATAACCGTATTACTGCGGTTCAGCAGAAGAATCCAAAATTCCTCATGTCGAAGATCTCCAAGAAAAGGAAGCAAATACTCAAATGCATCTTTGGAGCAAGTAACGCTTTTCTTCATGACATGTTGTTCTTGCCTTCTCCTTCGAGCCAATTCAAAACAGGCTTGCAAAACCGCAGCCTTACTTGGACCGATGCCTTTGATTTGCATCCATTCATCCAAATTCAATTGAGACAAACGATGCAAGTAACGCTCATGCATTTCTAAAATGTCCCGGGAAAGTTCCAAGGCGGACTTGTCTGCATACCCAGTTCCAATGACCAAGGCCAACAATTCCGCATTGCTGAGAGAGGATGCGCCTTTTTCCATCATCTTTTCTCGCGGTCTTTCGTCGCATTGCAACGATTTTATTTTTATCGATTTTTCCATCGATACAAAATAAAAATGCCCGATCTAAAAGACCGGGCATACTATACCTATAAATTATAGGAGTTTATGCTTGTTTATTTCAAACCGTTGATGAAAATAGCGATGCTACTTTTCAAGTTTGAAGCTTTGTTGTCGTGAATAACGTTGTTCTTCGCCAATTTATCCAACATAGAAACTACTTTGGGAGCCAAGGCTGAGGCTTCAGCTTTTGACGTCATCGCACGCAATTTACGTAAAGCGTTACGGGTAGTTTTATGGTAGTAACGATTGCGAACACGCTTAGCATCGTTTGAACGGATTCTTTTGATTGAAGACTTATGATTTGCCATTGTTTCTAAAATTGGAGTGCAAATATAGTAAAAACCTTTTCTTAAACAAATTTATGTGAAGAATTTCTTTAGGGTGTCATTTGGAATGCAAACAACTCGTGCGTTTCATCGATAGATCGGGCGACACAAGCTGAAAATGGACGGAATGGATGGGCTGATTTCCAAGCCTGGGCTTTGAACTGCAATTTGGCCAAATGACAAAGTGAATCACGTTCCACATTCTCCAATTCTATACCCACTTGCACAAAGACCTGCCCTTCAATTTTTCCCAAGAGAATAATTCCGCGATGTGCGTCTGTCTTAAAGAGGCTGTTTTGAATGTTTTGCAAGGAACCCAAAAGCTTATCCAAATTTTCCCACTCACCTTCTCCTTTCATATTGGCCATCATATCAACAATTGGCTGAATGCTTCGAGCATCTAAATCACCTCGATAAACCAAATTCAATTCGTTCTCAGCCATCCAACTTTCTATCATCTTGGTGAATTGGATTTGAGGTGGCAATGCAACAGCTTCATTGAACAAGATCGAAACCTGCTGATGAAAACATGTTTTAGCTTCTTGCTTCTTCTCCATTTCATATTCCAATTTGGAACCTGATTTTCGAGAAATCTCAATCAACCCCAAACCAGCCCCCCCTTCGTCACCAAAATTTTCATTTTGCATGATCTCCATGTAGCGTTGCTTTTTCTCCTCGTCCGAACTTTGATTGATCTCATCCAATAATTTACTCAAAGAATCTACTGAAGAATCATTGATCTCGTTGATTGTATTGATCGTAAAAAATTCTGGAGAAGAATAAAAACCGAAGTACCCTTTGGCTTCACCTGAAGACTCGTGGACCCCGTGTCGAAGTATGTTTTGGAAACACTCCACCATCAGGAATGGAGCCCGTTTTTTGATGGTCAACTTCTCTTGGCCATTTCCCTTTTTCACCAATTCACCCAAATCCAAAATGGCCGCAGTAAAGTGCTCCAACATGGTACCCCGATAAGAATAAAAGGAAGAATCACTGGAAAAAAAATCATGCGTCTTGAACAACACTTGAAGGTGTTGCTCTCCGTTCGAACATCCTTGAGGCAATTCAGACATAATCCTAGTTATCTGCGAACATAAACATTTTCTTTCGAAAATGCTAAGCAAAAACACGTATTTGAAATTCAAAAATGTTAAAAATCAAAGGGCTATTTTATCGGACTCACAAAATGAAATTCATGTATTTTCGCTCCATGAAAAGAGGCATTGCAATTTTGGGATCCACAGGGTCCATTGGCACACAAGCGTTAGAAGTAATTGCTGCTCACCCAGACCACTTCTCTGTGGAGGTACTTACAGCCCAAAGTAATGCAGATCTTTTGATCCAACAATCGATTGTCTTTAAGCCCAATGCCGTAGTCATTTCTGATAAAAATCAGTATCAAAAAGTGAAAGATGCTCTGGACCATTTGGATATCAAAGTATTTGTTGGGGCCGATTCACTTGCTCAAGTGGTAGAAATGGATGGCATCGATGTGGTTTTAACTGCGCTTGTGGGTTTTGCAGGGCTAAGACCTACCATCCAGGCGATTCTTGCCAAAAAGCAAATTGCCATTGCCAATAAAGAAACCTTGGTTGTGGCAGGTGAATATGTCACCAAGCTTGCCCAAGAAAATGGTGTCAATCTTTATCCCGTAGACTCTGAACACAGCGCCATTTTTCAATGCCTTGCGGGTGAATGGCACAATCCCATTGAGAAAATAATTCTAACCGCCAGTGGTGGTCCTTTCCGAGGACGGAAGCGCGAAGAGCTAACGCATATTACCAAGGCGCAAGCCTTGAAACACCCCAACTGGACCATGGGTGCTAAAATCACCATCGATTCAGCGACTTTAATGAACAAGGGTCTTGAGGTTATCGAAGCCAAGTGGCTTTTCAATTTGGAACCCCATCAAATTGACACCATCGTTCATCCCCAGAGTATCATTCACAGCTTGGTTCAATTCACCGATGGCTCCATGAAAGCGCAGATGGGTTTGCCTGACATGAAATTGCCCATTCAATATGCATTGGGATATCCACAACGATTGTCTTCAGATTTCCCTCGATTTGACTTTGCTCAATTTTCTCAATTGACTTTCGAAAAGGCGGACCTCGAAACATTCCGATGTCTACAACTGGCCTATGACGCTATGGCTGTAGGCGGAACCATGCCCTGTGTAATGAATGCAGCCAATGAAATAGCCGTTTCTTTGTTCTTGAATGATGAAATTGGCTTCCTACAAATCGGGGAACTGGTAGAATCTGTTATGCAACACCACAATGCGATTTCCCAACCCGATTTACAAGATTATTTTGATACAGACTCTTGGGCGAGAGAAACAGCGCTCCATCGCATCAGAGGGTAAATTACCCGTGATGCGTTCTTAATTCAATACTCACACTGCCTACTTGCCCCGGAATCGGTGGCGCAATCTTGGTTAACTTGACACGTATTGCCTCGGCTTGAGGAAATTCATTCTCCAATGAATGCAATATGCGGTAACCCACGGATTCTATCAACTTGGCCCGGATTGCCATTTCTCTTTGCACGATTTCCGTGACCTTAACATAATCTATGGTCAAATCCAAATCGTCATGGTGCGCGGCCTTCTTAACGTCTACATGAAAAACAGCATCGATGATATACTTTCCACCGATGACGGCTTCTTCTTCCAAACATCCATGCTGGGCATAGACTTCAATATCGTTCACATATATTACTCCCATTTTGCAATATTCGTTTATCCCAATTGCGCTATACCTGAATCAATTCGGCGGATCACTTCTTCTTTACCAATCAATGCTGCCACTTGCGCTGCTGCTGGACCGGTTAAAGTACCGGTTAGCAGCAATCGGAACAAAGGCATTACAGCGCCCATGCCCAATCCTTTGTCAGCTAAAAATTGCTTGAAAGCAACATCGATATTTTCAACTGTAAATTCTTCTATTCCATTCAAGACGCTACCCCACTCTTTCATCAATGAACCTGACTCACCAACCTTCCAACGCTTGGCAACCGCCTCTTGATCAAAGGACTTGGGTGCTACAAATAGATAATCTCCCTCCAACATGTCTTGAACAAACACCGCTCTTTCCATCATCAATTGCGCAACGCTTTGGGCATATTCATGCGTCACTTCGTAACCCTTTTCACTCAGAAGAGGCAACAACAAATCTGCCAATTCGGGGAGCGGTGTGTTTCTCAAATATTGTTGATTGAACCAACGCGTTTTATCGGGGTCGAATTTAGATCCGCTTTTTCCAATGCGCTCAATACTGAACGCCTCAATCATCTCCGCTTCCGTAAAAATTTCTTGATTGTTACCGGGGGCCCAACCCAAAAGCAACAACATATTGATGAAAGCCTTGGGGAAATAACCGTTTTCTTTGTAGCCACTGGAAATGGCGCCTGTCGCGGGATCCGTCCATTCCAATGGAAATACGGGGAAGCCCAAACGATCGCCATCACGCTTACTCAACTTGCCATTGCCATCGGGTTTCAAAATCAATGGCAAATGCGCAAAAAGAGGCGCTTCAAATTCAAATGCTTTGTACAGCATCACATGCAATGGCGCGCTGGGCAACCACTCTTCTCCTCGAATAACGTGGGAGATGTTCATGGTCATATCATCCACGACATTGGCCAGGTGATAGGTGGGCATCCCATCAGACTTGAACAACACTTTATCATCCAATTCATTGGTTGAAAAAACAACCCATCCTCTGATTAAATCTTGAAAACGAACCTCCTCATTGCGGGGCATTTTAAAGCGAATCACATAAGGATCTCCGGCAGACAATCTCCGTTGCACCTCATCGGAAGGCAAGGTCAACGAATTTTTCATCGTCATTCTGGAAATTGAATTGTATTGCCAATTGGGCATCTTGGCCAATTCCGCTTGTTTACGGATATTCTCCAAATCTTCAGACGTATCAAATGCATAATAAGCCCAGCCTTTTTCTACCAATTGTTCCGCGTAAGGCTTGTACATCGGTTTTCTTTCACTCTGTCTGTAGGGCGCACAATCACCACCATATCCAACCCCTTCATTGGGTTCAATGCCGCACCATTTCAAAGCATCAATGATGTATTGTTCCGCCCCAGGGACGTAACGTGTTTGGTCGGTATCCTCAATTCGCAACAAAAAATCACCTCCATGTTTTTTGGCAAATAGGTAGTTATACAAAGCCGTTCTTACCCCTCCCATGTGCAATGGGCCCGTTGGACTTGGAGCAAATCTCACTCTTACTTTACGCATCTTGAATACTTTTTAACGCTAAATATTTCTTCTAAATTCTTTTCTTTTTGATGGACCCCAATCCCCCACTTCCAATCCCCTCATCTCCTCATCCCCTCATCCCTTCATCCCTTCATCCCCTCATCCCCTCATCCCTTCTTCCTCATTTTCACATTGTGCAATCGAATATTCAGCATTTCTACGGTGACAGAAAATGCCAATGCGATGTATGCATATGTCTTGATATCCACTCCCTCCGGCATATGCAGAATGTGTGCATCTTCCAAGGATTCCAATAATAAAATCAAACCAATAACCACCAAGAAGGCCAAGGCCAACATTTTTAGGGTTGGGTATTTTTCAATAAACTCACTCACATAAGGAGCAAACAATAACATGACAATCATGGCCACAATTACCGCCATGACCATGATGGGCACATTGTTCGATAAACCCACCGCTGTGATGATGCTATCAAAAGAAAAAACAATGTCAATCAAAGTAATTTGAAGGATTGCCTGAACCCAAGTCAATTTTCTCGAATTGGCCTTCTCTTCATGATCGGCCTCTTTGAATTTGTGGTAAATCTCATTGGTGGTTTTAACCAAAAGAAAGACCCCTCCGCCAAAAAGAATCAAACCACGACCTGTGATTCCCATATGACCTAGGTGAAACAAAGGATCCACCATATGTGCAATGAAACTGATGGTGGAGAGCAAAATGATTCTTACAATCAACGCCAAAGTCAATCCAAAAAATCGTGCGCGTGCCGCTTCTTTTTTGTTGGGTATTTGCCCACAAATAATGGCTATGAAAATGATGTTATCGATGCCCAATACAATCTCCATTAAGATGAGGGTGAATAAATCAATAACCCCGGAGACAGATTGAAATGGCTCTAAAAATGCGTGTAGTGACATATGCCGCGAATATACGGCTGAAATCTCAAGGTCATTGGGACAAATCCACGATCATTTTTTCCCATTTTTCCGGATCAAATTTTTGGTTCTGAAAAAACGAACAAGCCGCACTGCGGTGCATGATGCCCATTCCAATGATCCAATGGATCATGGAATTTTCATTCCTTCTAAAAACCTCCCATAACGTTTGATCACTTGCATTCCATAAAGGACCAAATGCGGCACGATCGTGATCATAAAGCTTGACCCAATTGCGCGACACAAGATCAAGATCAATGGATGTTGACGTAAACCCAGTAAAAGACAATTGATCCATCCCATCAAATGCTTTGTCCGCAATCCAACGTATACCCTTGTCCATTGGGGTGCATTTGGCAAAAAAATCTCGCCATGCTTGACTCGATATTCGATAGGCAGCATCGCATCGAAATCCGGATATACCGCGCTGTTGAACCCATTTTACTGCGATATCGGCAAAGGCATTCATCAAAGACTCGCTACCATTCAACTGCGCAACATCGGTCCAAGCGGTTCCAGGCGGATGAGTCACCAATCCGTTTTCATCACGTTCAAACCATTCTGGTTTTTCAGACAGCCACGGATGATCCCATGCGGTGTGATTCATCACCCAATCAATCCAAATCTCCAAACCCAAGTAACGACATTCGTCCCTCAGCAGCGACCAATCTTCCTCCCTTCCAAAAGCTGGATCCAAAGCCCAGAAATCTGCGATACAATATGGTGAACCCACTGAATTTTTCTCTCCCTTCTTGACCACCGGTAATAAATAAAGGGCGTCGAATCCGACACCCTTAATGGTTGGTAATAGTTCAATCAATTGTCGACATTGGTTGTTCTCACCCAACATCGCTCGATTGATTTCTATAACTTTCATGCGTTCTTCAATTGCAAAGCAAACTCTTTGGCGAAATACGTTAGAATGATGTCCGCTCCAGAGCGCGTAATGCTCAATAGCATTTCATTCATCATTTTATTTCCATCCAACCAGCCCTTTTCTGCTGCTGCCTTTACCATGGCGTACTCACCACTGACATTGTAAGCTGCGACAGGTACATTGCTATTGGCCTTGATATCACTGATGATATCCAAGTAGAGCAAAGCGGGTTTAACCATCACCATGTCCGCACCTTCCATCAAGTCCAACTCCAATTCACGCAATGCTTCTATTCGATTTGCTGGATCCATCTGATAGGTTTTCTTATCTCCGCTGCGCGGAGCGCTATCCAATGCCTCTCTAAATGGTCCGTAACAAGCGCTGGCGTATTTGGCGGTGTAGGACATGATGCTTACGTCTACATATCCTGACTCATCAAGGGCATCTCGGATGAATTCCACTCTTCCATCCATCATATCGGAAGGTCCTACGATGTCAATTCCCGCTTGGGCTTGGGCCACTGCCATCTTACCTAAAATGGGGAGGGTCTCGTCATTGAGTATTTTACCATCGATGACCAACCCATCGTGACCATCAGAAGAATAAGGATCCATGGCCACATCACTCATCAATGTGATTTGAGGGAATCTTGCCTTGAGATCGTGAATCAAATGCAGATAAAAATTGTCTTCGGCAAAACTCTTGGAGGCCAACTTGTCTTTGGCTGATTCAGGAAAAACCGGAAATAAAACAAAATGTTGAATTCCCAAAGCCACACATTCCGAAACCTCTTGAATCACCTCATGCTGCGACCATCGAAATATACCCGGCATGGAGGCAATTGGAATTTTGGTTCCGTTACCTTCAAATACAAAAAGAGGATAAATCAAAGAAGAAAGGGAAACATTTGTTTCCCTTACCATGGAGCGTATAGACTCCGATTTTCTATTTCTTCTGGGTCGATTCATCATTGAATTTCTGATTCAATTTGTGAACGCAAATCATTGAACGCGCTTTGCGCATCTTTGATGGCCTTTAGGATATCCAAGTCCTTGGCTTCTGCGCCAAAGGGATTTTCCACACCATTCTTCTCTTCTTCCTCAGTAGGCAACAATTTGCTATTGGATTGCCAATCGGCCAATTTGCTTTTGGCCTCTTCAATGGCTGTTTTTTTGGTCATCAACGAAGTATACTCTTGTACTTTCATTGAATCAGCGGCCAAGTTGGTATCCTGCGACATCAATGCGATCATCTTTTCTACGTTTCCAGCCTCTACGGTGAGCGTAGAATCCAAATTGGATTTCTGCTTCAACAGCCCCGCCTGAATATTTCTGGCTTCTTTCATCATTTCACTTTCCGAAGATCCGCATGCTACGATGACCAACATGGTTGCCATCATCATCCAAACACTTAACTTTTTCATTTCTATATTATTTGTTGTTTTCTTTAACATTTTTCTTGGGTACCGGATCAAAACCAAAACCTCCCCAAGGATGACATCGCGCGATTCTTTTTAAACCCATCCAACTTCCCTTTATTGCTCCCCATTCTTGGATGGCCTCTTGCGTATATCGGCTACAAGTGGGCTGATATCTGCAATTGGAACCCAACAGCGGTGAAAGGTACATTTGATATAATCGGATCAGGAATATAAAAAATCGAGCGATCACTTTTCAAATTTACGTCGTTCAAGGAACTAACGCTTCTTGAATTTTCGATTTTTGTTTTTATTCACTTTTTTACGGAAACCATCTTCCAAGAAGTCGTTCAATTTGTTGCCTTGAATGGTTTTAACAGCCGTCAGGTTTTGGATACCCGCCACATCTATTTTCCCTTTACTCAAATATTGCAAATCTTTTAAAACGACATCATCGGTAACCGAGTTTCTGTTCCAATTGAGCGCATTTTGCTTCATCAGATTGGCGATGGATTTGGCAAAAGCTTTCTTCTCTTCTCCATCTTCCAGCACGGCGCATTTCTGAATCAAACTTTCTACGTAACGTCCATAGTGACCAAACTTCACCTCACCCGTTGGGTAAGGAAGCACTTGGGGTCTCACTTGCAACTCTTCTCGTCCGGGCATCGGATAAGGGCTATCGACATCCAATTTAAAATCCGACATGATCATCAAATGCACCCACAATTTGTGGTGAAAATCCTCCATGTCTCTGAGGTAAGGGAACAATTGTCCCATAACAGAAAGAATCGCTTTGCAACATTGATTGCGCTGTTCGCGGTCCTCAAGTGTCAATGCATATTCCACCATTTTTTGAATATTCCGTCCGTATTCAGGAATCAAAAGATCTTTTCTCAAACTATTGATTTCTAAAACGTGCGGATTTAATTTTTCTCCTGGCTCTCTGAAAGAGCTGGATGCGCGCATCATCTCCATATTGTTATTTGACCTAATCGATAATGGTCAGTTTGGCGAATTTAAGTAGTAATTGTTTCTGTCCTTCCTTTGGAAAGAAAATAGTCGCTTTGGCATCCGCACCTTCCCCTTCCACTTTGAGTACTTTCCCTTTACCAAATTTTTCATGCGAGACGGTCATTCCGGATTCCAATTGCAAAATTGGGCCTGCGGCGGATGCAGGTGCTTGGGCTTTGTCTACTTTTTTAAAGTTACCTGAAAGCAAATCTGGTTTGGGTGCGGGGGGGGTGAACGGGGTGTTTATTTTGGGAGATTGCTGAACAAACTTCGGCTCACTCTCATTGATTCTACCTTGGGTGCCAAAGCCACGACGCTCCGATTGGAAGTCGATTCTGGGTGCGCTCCCGCGATCGGCAGGCTTTTGAAAAGCCACTGCGTTTTTATCGATGTATTGTTCATCTATCTCTTCAATAAATCGCGAAGGTTCTCCGTAAGTTAACTGCCCAAAACGGTATCGCGTGGTGGCATAACTCAAAGTGACTTTCTTCTCCGCACGTGTCAACGCCACGTAAAACAAACGTCGTTCTTCTTCCAACTCTTCTCGGGAATTCAA
>CALJKR010000048.1 GCA_937974555.1 uncultured Flavobacteriales bacterium
GCAGCGTTGGTATCATCGCAGTCGGTGTTGTCCGCCACAAAACCCACTGGTGCAGTACATGCATCTTGGGTTGTGTTCAAATCACCGTAAGTATCGCCATCGGCATCTGCGTAGAAAGTAGTCAATGTACCTTCATCGATTTGACCGTTACAGTTGTCATCGATCAAGTTACAGATCTCTGTCGCTGTTGGATTAACGGCAGCATTTGTATCATCACAATCGGTGTTGTCAGTAACAAAACCCACTGGAGCAGTACATGCGTCTTGGGTATTCAATGGATCACCATAAGTATCTCCATCGGTGTCCGCGAAGAAAGTGGTTTGCGGTGCCCCATCATCGATCAAACCGTTACAGTTGTCATCAATCAAGTTACAGATTTCAGTCGCCGCTGGATTCACCGCAGCGTTGGTATCATCGCAATCCGTGTTATCCAAAACGTAACCTGGAGTAGGATCACAACCATCGATAAAATTCAATGGGTCACCGTAGGTATCCCCATCCAAATCAGCAAACAATACAGTGGTTACCCCTTCATCAATATCCAAGTTACAGTTGTCATCAATACCATTGCAAACTTCTGTAGCAACTGGATTGATAGCGGCATTGGTGTCATCACAATCCGAATTATCCAAAACATAACCGGCTTGAAGAGTACAGTTCAGAATAGAAACATTGGGATCGCCAAATCCATCTCCGTCAGCATCGGCATATTGAAGAATAGCATCTACAGCATTAACATCAATGGTTCCGTCGCAATCGTTGTCAACACCATCACAAATCTCAATTTGACCGGGAAAAATTTGATCGTTAAAATCGTTACAGTCATTTTGACAAACCGTGAATCCATCCAAATCCTCATCCCAGAATTCATCGATTACTCCATCACAGTTGTTGTCGATGAAATCACAAGTACCAGGAGCCAACGGTCCTTCTTGCACACCCGGGTTAATGGTCGGATCATTGTCATTACAATCTCCGGCACAGGTTGACCAACCGTCATTGTCCACATCAAATGGCTCATCGATTCCGCCAGAGCAATCATTGTCTAAACCATCGCATATTTCAACCGCACCTGGATTAATTGCAAAATCCAAATCATTGCAATCACCACCCAGAGTTACGTATCCAGATGGAGCAGTACATGCTTGTACCGTGGCTCCGTTATCTCCGTAGGTGTCTCCATCATTATCAAAATAGAAGGTTATAAGAGCCCCTTCATCAATCAAAGTGTTACAGTTGTCGTCAATTCCGTTGCAAATTTCAGTAGCACCGGGGTTAATGGCAGCATCGGCGTCGTTACAGTCACCATTACAAGTTGAGAAGCCGTCTAAATCTGCATCAAATCCTTCGTCAATTTGAGTATCGCAGTTGTCGTCGATGGCATTACATATCTCCGTAGCACCTGGATTTACCGCGGCATTGTTGTCATCGCAATCGCCGGTACAGATGTAATAGCCATCCCCATCCGCATCGGTATTGTTGTCAATAATTCCATCACAGTTGTTGTCTTGTCCGTCGCAAACTTCGATGTTACCCGGGAAATTGTTAGGGTCATTGTCATCACAATCCGTAGAAAAAGTGGAAGCCCCAACTGGAGCTGCACAGGCCTGAACGGTTTGGGTTGCATCGCCATATCCATCACCATCAAAATCCCAGTAGTACGTGTTCAGCGTCAAACCATTGTCAATAACCAAATCGCAATCGTCATCAATACCATTGCACAATTCGGCTTGTCCTGGATTAATCGCAGCATCCCCATCATTACAATCGGTATTATCGGAAACAAAACCAAATGGAACCGGACAAGTTTGCAGGTCATTGATAGACACCCCGCTGTTTCCGTATGAGTCACCATCCATGTCCAAATAGTAGGAAACACTTGCAAAACCCTCGTCAATCGAGCCATTACAGTTGTTATCCACGTCGTCGCAGATTTCGGCAACACCCGGATTGATGGCATTGTTCAGGTCATTACAATCCGAATTGTTGGTTACGAAACCAGAAACGCAGCTCGTGGTTGGCGAGTTGTAACTCTGGGTGGGACGTCCATAGCCGTCACCGTCAAAATCGCGGTAACAAACGGCTTGAATCTGATCCTCAGCCAACAAAGGCAAGGAATCCACGATTACAACTTCTTCGATTGTCGTTGTGTTGGTCTCTGTCCAATGATACTCAACACTCGTTGCGTAAACACTGTAAGACATGAATGTCAGAACAACAATGACAATTCTCTTCAAAAATTCATTCAATGGGCTACTCATTATCCACTAATTTTGGTTTTGGAATGGTATCTATCAACTACAAATATAAACAAATGCACCCCTTTGTTGATAAGTCCTTGTCAAAGAAGATTCACTCATTAAAGTTAATATTTTGATTTTTAGACGACTATACGCCGAAAAGGTTGCCAAATTTGACGTATTCACCAAGGAATTTCGTGAGTTCATCCGCGATTTTAACTTTTGGGTTCAAAATGGCTTCCAAACCAAAAGCATTTGGGTTGGACCTGTTATGCCCAGCAAAAAAACTTCCTTGTATAAAATTGCGGGACATTTGAAGTTGAGCATTCGCCAAAAAAATTCTAAAAATCATTTGCTGCACATTTGGTTTCAGGATCAAACAAAATCAGCATCCCACCCTTCCATTTCAGACTCGGATATTTTAAATATTCATTGTACCGACATCAGCAAAAAAAATGTCGAAAAATTGCATGAAAAAATTTGGGGGTATGGGATGGAAATCGATCCAAAAACACATCAAGGAAAATGTGTAATTAAAAGTGATGAAAACGCTGTTCATGATGGACATATAGTACAATGCCCTGTCGCAGATTACGACCCAACGAAAGTGTATCAAATTGTCATTAACAATGAGGATTCAGGGGAGTTCTTTGATTACCGTGTAGCGGTTATGAAACAAGAAGTCGTTATCATTTATAAGAAGTACAAAACCCCAGAAAAACGATTCACCAACGACACCCATCGGGCGGAAATCGCATCGCTTGAAATCATTCCAATTGAGATCAAAAACAAGATTGTTTTGTTTTGCAATGAAATACAATGTGACTTTTGCGAATTGGACGTTCTTTTCGACCAAGACAGTCAGAAATGGTTTGTCATTGATGTCAACAAAACACCTTACGGTCCACCAGCCTCATTGACCGCTTTGGACAAAGAAAAAGCCGTCACCCAATTGAGCAACGGCTTCCAAAGAAACTTTTTGCAATAAACTATTCTGGCGTTGCAAATTTCTCAACCACCGGTTGGGTCACCCCAGTATTGCTGAAACCACCATCGTGGAAGAGGTTTTGCATGGTGACATACTTGGTCAAATCACTGAACAAAGCCACACAATAGTTGGCACAAGCTTCAGCGTCTGCATTTCCAAGAGGAGACATCGATTCAGAATAATTGATGAAGCCATCAAAACCCTTAACACCGCTTCCTGCAGTGGTTACAGTCGGAGATTGGCTAACTGTATTGATACGAACTTTTTTAGTCGTACCATAATGATATCCAAAGCTGCGGGCGATGCTTTCCAACAAAGACTTGGCATCTGCCATGTCGCCATAATCTGGGAAAATACGCTGGGCCGCGATGTAACTTAATGCCACAACAGAACCCCAATCATTGATTGCATCTTTCTTCCACGCAGTGGCCAACATTTTATGCAAGCTTATGGCACTCACATCCAACGTTTGCTTGTACCACTCGTAATTGACATCCGTATAATGTTTGCCCTTTCTTACGTTGGGAGACATCCCAATCGAATGAAGAACAAAATCCACCTTTCCACCAAAATGTTCCATTGCACCTGAGAACAAATTTTCCAAATCCTGTTCATTGGTTGCGTCTGCTGGAATAATTGGCGCATTGATTTTTTCAGCCAAACCATTGATCTCCCCCATTCTCATAGCAATTGGAGCATTGGTCAAAACAATTCTTGCACCATGTTGGTGAGCCAATTCAGCCACCTTCCAAGCGATAGATTTATCGTTTAGTGCACCAGAGATAATTCCGGTTTTTCCTTCTAATAAACGTGACATACATCTTATTTTCCACAAATATAACCGATTAAAGATTTACTCCCCTATTTTTGTAACAATACAATGACACCCAAGAGTACACACCATAAATTACTGCAGCGCCAAATCAAAAAGGTGAAAGCAATGCAAGTATCGCCTGAGGAGCAATGGGACGCTCTACTGGATTTGGTGCATGACTCCTACATGTCACATGATCGTGACATTAATCATCTCAAAAATGTGATTCGTGAAAGCTCATCAGAGTTGGTGGCTTCGAATGAAAAATTAAAAGCAGCCCACCAAGAATTGGCTGATGCTTACACCAAAGAAGTGGGTCTTTTGAATCACCTCATTGACAAATCAGGAGAAGCAGTTCAGGTAACTTCAGAGGACGGGATCATGATGTACATCAATGAGCGAGGTGCCGAACGATTGGGCAAACCCGTTTCGGATATATTGGGACATTACGTTGGTGAAATTGAACAAATGTTTTTGAATCGCAGCGTTTGGGATGACCATGTTAAAGAATTGAAAGAAAAAGGGCCGATGATCATTGAAGGTCAACACAAAAAATCTGATGGTAGCCTATTTCCCATTGAGGCCAATGCCTATTACACCACCCAGGGTGATCGGGGATATGTCATAGCCTTTATTCGAGACATTAGCGAGCGAAAGCAGATTGAAAAACAATTGCGAACCTCGTTGTCAGAAAAAACAACACTTCTTGGAGAGATTCACCATCGAGTAAAAAATAATTTAACCGTCATTTTTGGATTGTTGGAAATGCAGATCATGCAAAGTGACAATCCTGAGGTAACGACCATACTGCGAGAAAGTCAAGGCCGAATTCAAAGCATGTCCATGATTCATGAAAAGTTGTATAAAACAACCCATCTGGAATCTGTGAATGTCGCTGAATATATCCAAGACTTGGCGGAGACCATTTACAAAACATACCATCAATTTGAAAATGTTCAACTCACCTTGAACAACCACAGTGAGATTGCGTTGCCATTGAATAAAATGATCCCATGTGGTTTGCTTCTAAACGAAGTGTTGACCAATATTTACAAATACGCCTTTGCCGGACGAAGCGCTGGTTTAATCACCATCAACACCTCCATGGAAGGAGATAATTTTATCTTGGAGATTGCCGACGATGGCATTGGAATTCCAGAAGAAAAGGAGGTTAAAGCAAGTCAATCCCTGGGCATGCGATTGATACACTCTTTTGCCCGACAAATGAAAGCCAAAATCACCATGATCAACTTCAATGGTGTTAAGTATATTATTGAAATTCCTTGCACAGAATGAGTAAAAAAATCTTGTTGGTAGAAGACGATGAAATCATTGCATTTCTTCATCGTCATTTTGCTGAAAAATGTGGATTTGAAGTCATTGACACCGTCGATAATGGTCGATCTGCCATTCAAGAAACCAAAGATTTAAATCCTGATGCCGTACTTATGGACATCCGCATCAACGGTGAAATGGACGGGATAGAAGCCGCAATGAAAATCAGAGAATTTTCTAATACGCCCATTATCTTTTTGACTGGCAATTCAGACGAAAACACCCTAAATAGAGCCAAAGAAGCCGGTTCCGTGGGGTATCTTGTTAAGCCCGTCCGACATGAAGAACTTTGCGCATTGCTTGCTCAAATAACCAATTGATATTATCATGGTCAGTGTTATCATCACTTGCTACAATTACGGGAGGTATGTTGAACGCGCGTTGAGAAGCTGCTTGAACCAGCACATGGATAAAAGCAGAATGGAAATCATTGTAGTCAACGATGCCAGCACAGACAACACTGCAGCCATATTATCCAATTACGAAAATGATGCCCGCATCATTCACTTGGCTGAAAACAAAGGACTCGCCGGCGCTCGAAATGAAGGCGTGCGCAAAGCCAAAGGCCAATATGTGGTTTTTTTGGATGCTGACGATTACCTTCATGCCGATACCCTTAAAGTACAATCGCTTTTTTTAGATGAAAATCATACTTTGGATGCTGTTGCCATCGATTACTACCTGGTAGATGAGAAAGAAAACCACAATGAATGGGTCAGCGTTGATGAAAAACCCATTGCTTGTGGCATCATGTTTAGAAAAGATCTTCTAATTGAAATTGGATTGTACGATGAAAGTTTTAAAGCAAGAGAAGAGGAAGATTTGCGCATTCGTTTTTTAGAAAAATTCAACATACACCGCATTCCACTTCCCTTGTACCGATATCGTCGTCATGACCACAACATGACCAATGATGTGGAAAAAATGGAAACAGCTCAACAACAATTGAATCAAAAACATCAAAAATAAACGCATGCGTCTCACAGAATTTATTGCATTTCATGACAATCAAAGCATACAGCGTCCATTCATCATCGCTGAAGCTGGAGTAAACCACGAAGCCAATATGGATTTGGCCAAGCGATTGATTGATGAAGCGGCTGAAGGCGGGGCTGACGCCATAAAATTTCAAACCTACAAGGCAGACACCATTGCCTCCAAAGACAGTCCGTATTATTGGGACATTACCAAAGAGCCCACTCGAAGTCAACACGAGTTATTTCAGAAATATGATAAATTTTGGAAGAAGGAATACGAAGAGCTGAAACGCTATTGTGATCAAGCAGGAATTGAATTCATGAGCACACCCTTTGATACCGAGAGTGCCATTTTCTTGAACGACTTGATGGATGTCTATAAAATTTCATCCTCAGACATTACCAATTTCCCTTTCATTGAGATGCAATGCAAGTTTGGTAAACCCATCATATTGAGCACAGGGGCGTCTCATCTTTGGGAGATTCAGGAAGCGGTAAACATTGTGGAGAAGCATGGCAATCCTTTGGTTTTGATGCATTGTGTATTGAACTATCCGACACCTAATCCCAATGCACATTTGGGCATGATTTGGGACTTGAGAAAAAAATTCCCTCAACATGTGATTGGATACAGCGACCACACACTCCCCCAGGAAATGGAAGTGGTTCATAGTTCCGTTTTACTTGGCGCCGCTGTAGTAGAAAAGCATTTCACACACGACAAAACGCTTCCTGGCAATGACCACTACCACGCGATGGACAAAGAAGACTTAAAACTTTTTTGGAAAAAGTGGGACAAGACCCAAGAGTTATTGGGCAGCTTTGAAGTCGCCGCTTTGACTGAAGAAGAACCGGCCCGGAAAAATGCGCGCCGTAGCTTGGTTGCCGCTAAAGCCATTCCAGCAGGAAAGACCATCGAAGAAAGTGATTTAACGTGGAAACGTCCCGCGCATGGTATTAGTCCTAAATTTATGCGTGATTTGATAGGTCAGAAAGCCATGGCCGATATTGCAGAAGATACGGTACTTCAGTGGCGATATTTCAGTTGATTGTTTTGGGACTGGGTGAGTGAAAGTAGACACAATTATCATTTTCATTTAACATAACCCATTGCGATTGGTGCCTAAATTTGCTCCGCGTTAGGAAAAGAGATGTCGAGAAAACAATGGATCATATTGCTCATGGCTCTTGTTGGGATATTGCCCCAAAAAACCCATGCCCAATTGGTAATCAACGAAATCTTAATCAACGCCACCAACGCCAATTGTGACGGTTCGTGTATGCCCAATACCGGAGAGTGGACGGAGCTTTACAACAACAGCAGCAGTCCCATCAACATCGGATGTTATGTACTCACCGATGGCGATTGGTCCGCGACCATTCCCCCGGGCACCATACTGCAGCCCTATCAGATTTACACCATCGGTTCTGTCAATTCTCAAATTCCGAATTTGGATTTGAACATTGCAACCTGCAATTGCACTTCCGGTCCTGCTTCAGAAATCGGAGTATTCACCAATGGCAATGAGCAAGTGGTCATTGCCAATACCACGGGAAACATAGTTGATGGCGTTTATTGGGGATCCGGGCAATTTGGGACACCCTTTACCACTGATGCCTTGCTCGGGTGCGCTGCTACTTCAGTGAGTCTTTCTGCGAGCAATCCCAATATTCAGCAAGTCACAGGAACGGTTGTCGAAGCCGAATCTATTTTTTTGCTTTGCGATGGAACGGGCAACTTGCAGAACAGCAACAACTCTCCCACTCCAGGTCAACCCAATTTCAGTCCGATACAAACCATTGACCCCAATGAAACCATCACTGCCATCAGCTGCGGTGGTAGCGGCAGTATCGCGTTAAACCCAGTCAATGGGGTGGGGCCCTATTTTTATCAGTGGCAAGGAACGTTGTCCTCGAACACCACCAATACCGTCAACGTATCTACTGCAGGCAACTACAGTGTAAACATCATTGATATCGGACAATGTGGTGCGCAGCAATCCTTCACCTTCAATGTCACGAGTACGAGCACCAGCAGCATCACCGCAACAGCCACGGATGCCAGCTTGTGTGCAGGAGAATCCACAGACATCACCGTTACCGGCGGAGGGAACTATGTTTGGTTTCCATCTACAGGACTCAACACAACCACAGGCGATGTGGTCATCGCGCAGCCCACTGTTACCACCACCTATACCGTCTCTTCCAATTTCAATGGCTGTGTAGCCGCACAAGACATCCAAATACAAGTCACCCCATTGCCCAGTGGGACCGTGAGCAATGATTCGCCACAATGCGAAGGCAGTGATGTGCAAATCAACTTGAGCAGCACCAACACCACCAACGTCAGTTGGTCCGGACCCGCTTCTTACAGCAGCACCGCCCTATCACCGTTACTCAGCTCCGTTACCGCCGCTCAAATGGGGAATTATGTAGTCACATTGTACAACGGTACCTGCACCAGCACCTTGAGCAACGATATTGTGGTCGATACCCCTATCCCCTCCTCCATTGACAATGCAGGACCATTTTGCGCTACGGATCCTGACATCGATTTAAATTCGCCTGATGAGCCCGGACAATGGTTGGGGCTGGGAATTACCGACACCAACACGGGGCTATTTGATCCCAGTTTGGCCAATGTTGGCGGCAACACCATCACCTTTCAATCCGACAATTATTGCACCTTGCCTGCCACCCTCAGCATCACCCTGCTGAATGCCGGTGATGCCACCATCACCCCCATCAACCCATTGTGTGACAACAGTTCTCCCATCACTCTCACCACCGCAACGCCTGGTGGCGGATGGAGTGGCACAGGAGTCAACGCCTTGGGACAAGTAAATCCCATCACATTGAATCCCGGCAATTACACCGCCACGTATACCTTACCGGGCGCATGCGGAGATACCGATCAGATCAACATCACCATCGAAGCCCTGCCCCAGCCCGATTTTACTTGGAGTGATTCCAGTGGCTGTGCCCCATTGGTAGTGGATTTCGCCACCCCTTCTGGGAGCAACAGCAATCAATGGTTGATGAACGGCACCCCATTGGCCACCACAGCCAATCAGTTTAGTTATACCTTTTTGGATACCCAATGCAATGACATCACCTTGGTGCAAACCACGCCCAACGGATGTTCAGGCAGTATAACGTACAATAGTGCAGTATGCGCCCAAGAAGCAGCCGAGGCCCTTTTTATTTGGACACCTGAACAACCCAGCATCACCAGCCCCGTTGTCACCTTTACCAACTTAAGCAGCAGTTACAGTTTGAGCAGTTGGAATGTTGATGGAAACATATACAACCAAAACAGTTTGATCTACACCACACCCAGCAACGACAGTCTTTTGTACGTCTGTTTAACTGTAGACAACGCCATGGGATGTCCGGATAGTTTGTGTCGCAGCATTCATGTAGAGAACGATTTTAGCATTTATGTCCCCAACAGTTTCACACCCAATGATGATGGATTTAACGATGGATTTGGTCCTGTCATCTTTGGATTGAACATGGAGGAAGTCATATACACCTTCAGTATTTATAGCAGAGATGGTGCACAGATATTCAAGACCCACGACCCCTTATTAAAGTGGAATGGAGACAAGGACATGGGCGACTATTATGTTCAGCAGGACAGTTACGTATGGCAGTTGGAATTGGTCATTGCCGGATTAGAAGACCCATTAAAATATAGAGGTCACATCATCATGCTTCGATAAAGAAACGGAGCAAAAAAAACACGAAAAAAAATTTTTTTTGAAGGAATTGAAATCATTATCTTTGCCGCGGAGAGTTGGCAGAGTGGTCGATTGCGGCAGTCTTGAAAACTGTTGACTGTAACAGGTCCGGGGGTTCGAATCCCTCACTCTCCGCCAGGAAAAATGCACTACAGTGCGAGAGCGTGTAAATCAAGTATTTACACGCTTTTTTGTTTTAAGTTCTTTGCGTCTTAGTGCATTTCGAAGCGGGTTTTTGTACCTTAATCGTGACCCCTAGAAAAAAATCGTCAAGGGGTCACGCGCAAATAAATATTGCGCTGAGATGCGCTGAAATGTATTGAGATTCATCGTCTTACACTTGCACACAAGAAAAGGTCATTGTAATTTTGTACTCATTAAAGGGGGGCGCACATAACAATTTTTTATGGCGTCAAAAAACAAAAGCACTTTCGGTCTGCTGTTCTACATCAACCGAAGTAAAGCAAAGCTCAACGGACAATGTCCTGTGATGCTCCGGGTAACAATCAATGGTAAGAATGTTGCCCTCAGAATTAAGCGATACATCCACCCGGACGAATGGGATCCGATTCGTGGCATGGCTGTCGGCAAGTCTGCCGAAGTCCGTTCGCTCAATGTGTACATCGATGCAATTCGAGCCAAGGCGTATAACAAGTACACCGAACAGCTCAGTCTGCATGATGATGTTACCCCAGCTATGTTGCGTGATGCAATATTGGGCATCAATACAGCTAAACCAAAGTTTCTAATTGAAGAATGGGAAAAGTTCTGTGCCGATTTAAAGATGATGATTGGCAAAGGAACCAGTTACCCCAACTATCAGAAGTACAACACATGTAAAAACTTCATGCAGGATTTTCTTCTCAAAGAATATCACACGAAGGATATTACG
>CALJKR010000049.1 GCA_937974555.1 uncultured Flavobacteriales bacterium
TACCGTATACCGAAGCAAATCCAACAAAAGACCAGAAATATACCTTTTCCAATGCACCCACCGCTGTTTCCTTTTCATCATCCCTACGTTTTTTGATTCCAGAAAGAATTCCTCCCACAGGGAAAACCATCCAACTAAAGTTGCCCACTACTCCACTCCATTCCGAAAAATAATGCATTGACAAAAAATGTAAACCAAAATAAATAGCAAGTACCATCCCCCAAAGGATATAATAAAAACTAGCACCCGTCTTTTGGCTTCTGGTATGCTGCAAGGCAGCCTCTATTGTATGAATAGATTGACCAATATTGAATTCGTTATTTGTTTTCATTTCATTGCAAATATAAACTGGTTAATATTATTAACCAAATTGAAATAGAATAAATGTCTCTTGTAAAACCATCTAAAAACACAACACAATAAAAAATACAAAAGCGACATACACACTACAACATACATTGGGAATAATCGATGCTCCCAACAACCAACGAAAAGAATGTACGATTTCAAAAAACCAGAGTCACACCTTTGCAACAGCAGTAACCTTAACCAATGGTGTTCCAATTGAATCGGTAAGCAAAATGCTTGGACACAGAAACATCAAAAGCACACAGCACTATGCACGAGTTGTAGACCAGAAGGTCGGTGAAGACATGGAGCGATTAGCGCTCAAATTAGAATCTAAGTTGGCGAAAGTGAGCTAACAGCTCTTTTCGTTTCCTGACATGACTAAAATGCCGTCTAATGACGCGATAAGGGTAAAGGGAGAATGCATGTTCTCCCTTTTTCATTTCTGAACTTTGCAATATGGAAGAGACTTTTAAAATCAGGGCTTACGGATACAGTGAATTGGCACAGTTGTATTTTCCGCATATCACGAAGAAAAGTGCGAGTGTGCAGTTGCGCAGATGGATCTTTTTGAACAAGAAATTAGAAGCCGAATTGCTTCAGACTGGATTTAAGCCTGGGCTTAAAATCCTTACTCCATTACAAGTGAGCATCGTTGTAAAATACTTTGGGTATCCATAGAACTACTGTATTTCGGAATTTATAATTTGTTTTCCAGAAATTTGATTAGTTTTGTGACATTGAAATTTTTGGCTTTCATATTGTCATTTTATGTGTTCGCACTTGCTATTCGGCCTTGTGACCACCAACATGCTTCTGATTCTCTCAAATCAATTGAACATTCTGATAGCGACAAGAATGCCGACTCAGACTGTTCTCCTTTTTGCGTTTGTGCTTGTTCAGGTACGGTGGACCTCACTAGAGTCTATCAATTTGTTTTGCCTAAAACTGAGATAATTCCTACAGTTTTGAATTTCCCATTTTCTGAAAATCTTCATGGGGACTTCATGCCTTCTTTTTGGCAACCTCCCAAGTTATAATCTTATGAAAAGGCCTGTATCAGGCTAGTGTAGCCCAAACCAATAGCTGGTTAGGCTTAATTGTTAATTCATTCACACTGGGAAAATTTCCAATGTGTTTTCTATTAATTCATTCGATTATGTTCAATAGAATAATTTCATTTTCCATACATAACAAGTTTATTGTTGGTATGATGACATTGGGAATTGTTGTTTACGGGCTGTATTCGTTTAAGCAACTGCCCATAGACGCCGTTCCCGATATTACCAATAACCAGGTGCAGATTTTTACACTGACACCTACTCTTGCCACGCAGGAAGTCGAACAACTTGTTAGCGCCCCCATTGAGCGCTCACTCGCCTCCCTTCCTGACGTGGAAGAAATCAGAAGTATATCACGATTTGGCCTTAGTGTGGTCACTATCGTTTTTAAAGAAAAAGTCGATATTTACTTCGCTCGTCAACTCGTGCGTGAAAGGATTGATGAAGCCAAGCAGAATATCCCAGAAGGTGTCGGAACACCAGAGCTATCGCCTGTCAGTACAGGTCTTGGTGAGGTTTACCAATATCTCGTGGAAGCCGATAGCGCCCATCGAGGACAGTTTGACGCCATGAAATTGCGAGAAATCCAGGATTGGATTGTTGCAAGACAAATCCTTGGAACTCCTGGAGTTGCGGAAGTCAATAGTTTTGGCGGTCTATCCAAGCAATATGAAGTCTCTATCGACCCGGTTCGCTTGCAAAGCAAGAGCCTTACGATTTCAGATGTGTTTTCAGCATTGCAAAACAATAATGAAAATACCGGTGGCGGCTATATCGATAAAAAGCCGAATGCCTATTTTATTAGAGGCTTAGGTCTTATCAAATCGCTTGATGATGTCAGCAACATTTTCGTGAAAAATATAGGGGGCGTCCCTGTCTATATCCGAGATGTGGCACAGGTGCAGTTTGGCAGCGGCACACGCTACGGTGCTATGACCGCTGATGGAAATGGTGAAGTAGTTGGCGGCATTGTGATGATGCTGAAGGGCTATAACAGCGCCCAGGTGGTCAGTGACATCAAGGAGAAGCTACCGACGATTCAGAAATCGTTACCGGAAGGGGTAATCGTAAAAGCCTTTCTCGATAGGACAAACCTTGTCAATCGCGCGATCAGCACCGTTCAAAAGAATCTCATCGAAGGGGCACTCATCGTCATTTTTGTCCTCATTTTGTTTCTCGGAAATCTACGCGCCGGATTGGTAGTAGCAAGCGTCATTCCGCTATCGCTTTTGTTTGCCATTATCATGATGAACCTCTTTAAAGTGAGCGGTAATCTCATGTCTCTTGGTGCAATTGATTTCGGATTGATTGTCGATGGTGCGGTTATTATTGTCGAGGCCACTATGCATTTCCTTGTTGTGAAACACATGGGCAAGAAACTTTCTCGTAAAGAGATGAACGAAGCTGTTTTCGAAAGCGCTTCGAAAATCAGAAGTGCCGCAGCGTTCGGCGAAATCATCATCCTGATTGTTTATCTACCCATCCTTACGCTTGTTGGTATTGAAGGAAAAATGTTTGGCCCTATGGCGCAAACCGTCGGCTTTGCCATTATCGGCGCCCTTCTCCTTTCATTGACTTACGTTCCGATGATGAGCGCTTTGTTTTTATCGCGCAACATCAAACCACATAAATCGATTAGCGACCGAATGATGGAATTCTTTCAACGTTCATACGCGCCAATTATCGCCTGGTCATTGAAGCGAAAAATATCGATTGTCGTCACATCGGTCGTGCTGTTTATCGGATCGGTCATCCTATTTTCGCGAATGGGTGGCGAGTTTATTCCTACACTGGAAGAAGGCGATTTCGCATTTCATAGCATTCTCCCGCAAGGCTCATCAATTAACGAGAGTATTGAAAATAACGCGCGTGTAGAAAAAATTCTGTTAGGCTTTCCTGAAGTAAAACGCGTCGTTGCGAAAAGCGGAGCACCCGATATACCGACCGATCCAATGCCTCCAGAGGCTACCGACATGATGGTCATTCTAAAGGATAAAGATGAATGGACAACGGCTGAAGATAAAGAAGCCCTGATGGATACCATGGTCAAAGCATTGAAAGTGATTCCAGGTGTTTTCTATGAGGCAACGCAGCCGATACAAATGCGTTTCAATGAATTGATGACCGGAGTGAGACAAGATGTTGCCGTGAAGATTTTCGGTGAAAACTTGGATAGTCTTCTCAAATACGGGGAGCAGATCGAAAGCATTGTTCAAGGGCTAGACGGCGCAAGTGAGCCACAGCTTGAACGCGTCAATGGCTTACCACAAATTGTCATTCACTATAAGCGAGAAAATCTTGCACTTTACGCTGTAAGCATTTCGGAAGTCAATCATGTTGTAAAGGCGGCATTTGCGGGAGATGTTGCAGGACAGGTTTTTGAAAACGAACGGCGCTTTGATCTTGTCGTTCGAATGGATAAAGACAAGCGCACTGACATCAACAATTTGCGCAAACTTCTCGTTCCTTTGCCGAGCGGTTTGCAAGTCCCGCTTGATCAATTGGCGACAATTGATATTGAACTCGGACCTGCTCAAATCTCGCGAGAGGAAGCCAAGCGACGAATCGTTGTCGGTTTCAATGTTGTTGGACGAGACGTACAAACCGTTGTAGAAGAACTTCAAAAGAAGATCAATACTGAAGTTAAACTTCCTGCTGGATATTACGCAACCTACGGCGGCCAATTCGAGAATTTGGTGGAAGCCAGTAATCGTTTAATGATAACCGTTCCTATCGCACTGGTTTTGATTTTCTTTTTACTGTATGCCACTTTCCAATCGGTCAAAGAAGCCTTGCTCATTTATTCCGCGATACCACTTAGCGCTATTGGCGGCGTTTTGGCACTTTGGCTGCGTGGAATGCCCTTCAGCATCAGCGCAGGAGTCGGATTCATTGCGCTCTTTGGCGTTGCGGTTTTGAATGGTATCGTACTCATCAGCACTTTCAATGATTTGGAAAAGCAAGGCATGGGTTTATACGAACGCGTTTTAGAAGGAACTAAAATCCGGCTGCGCCCAGTATTGATGACCGCCACTGTGGCCTCGCTGGGTTTCCTGCCCATGGCATTGAGTAATAGTGCTGGAGCAGAAGTACAGAAACCCTTGGCAACGGTCGTCATAGGAGGATTGCTTACAGCGACAATGTTGACACTTGTTGTGTTGCCCTCCTTGTATATTCTTTTCTCTAGCGCTAAAAGAAAGGGCAAGAAAAGAATACAGACGGTTCCATCTATTATAGTGCTTGTTGTCGGAAGCCTATGTTTTGCATCGAACATCGCCTCAGCACAATCACCAAGAATTGTTATGCTAGATGAAGCAATTACTACTGCCTTAAACCAAAACAATTCGATAAAGGCTGCAGGTCTTCAAGTTGATTACAACAAGCAGCTTCGAGCTACCGCGGGTGATATCGGCAAGACCAATGTTCTCTTGACCTATGGGCAATTCAACAGCTTCTATAATGACAACAATATTTCGTTGAGCCAAACACTACCATTCCCATCGAGCTTTAGACGACTAGGACAACTTTACGAAGCCATGGCACAGAATGCGCAGCTCAGCAAAGTCGCAATAGAAAACAATGTGCGCTTTGAAGTAAGGTCTGCTTATTACAGTCTTGTCTATTTAAAGGAGTATCAAAAGCTTCTGCAAAAACAGGATAGTATATATGGCCAGTTTCTGAAATCCGCTGAGTTGAAATTATCGACTGGTGAGAGCAACGAGCTGGAAAAGGCAACGGCTGCAACGAAGGTTGCAGAAGTCAAAAATTTACTTCTTCAAAATGAATCCGATATCCGAAGTTTCGAAGCCCGACTTCAGATGTTGCTTAATTCGCCCGATCGAGTGACAACTCCTGCGTTAACGCTCGAACCTCTTACCCTGGAGATCGCATTTGATTCAGCAGCGCTTGCAACAAATCCTGAATTGAGGCAATTGCAACAGCGCATTCAAATGTCAGAAGCAGCGACAGCTGTTGAAAAGGCTAAACTCTTGCCGGATGTCACTGTAGGCTATTTCAATCAAAGTCTCAGAGGAACGCCAAACTATGCCAACACAAATATCATCGCAGGATCTTCTACGCGCTTTCAAGGCATATCAGTTGGTCTTGCTATTCCAATTTGGGCGAAGCCACAATCCGCAAGGATAAAGGCATCCGCCATTCAAGAGGAATTTTCAAAAGCCGAAGCGTTGAGCTATGAAAACCAACTCGCAAGTGAATTCATCACGAGCTACAACAATTATCAAAAGAATCTTCAGACGTTGAATTTCTTTCGAAGCAACGCCCTAGCCAATGCCCAACTCATCGCAGATAATGCAATGATGGCATACAAGGCGGGTGAGATAGGTTACTTCGAATTCACCGCCGCCTTGGAGAGGGCACTCGATATTCAAACAGCCTATGCAGCGACGCTCAGAAATTATAACCAAACTGTTATAGACATTCAGTTTCTTACAGGTAACTAACTCAATCAAACAATGAAACTCATTCAAATTTCAATAATTGCAATTCTTCTTTATTCATGTGGTGGCGATGCGGCATCCGAAGCGGGCCATCATCATGAACATGGCGGCGGACCAGAAGGAGAAAGCGTTGTACTCAATCCGTCCCAAATGAAAACGTTGAACCTCACACTCGACAGCATAGGTCAGCGCGACCTTTCTGACGTCATCCGGCTTACTGGCTCAATTGCGGTGCCTCCGCAAGCACGCGCAGAAGTCGCCTCTCCAGCGGAGGGTCTTGTGCAGAGCATTCTCGTAAAGGAAGGAGAAACTGTCAGCAAGGGACAAACACTTGTTACACTTGTTCATCCTTCACTACTGCAGTTGCAACAAGATTATCTCGAATCGCAATCGCGCCTGATTTTCCTGGAGGCCGATTACCAAAGACAAAAGCAGTTAAGTGAAAACAACGTTTCGGCAAAGAAAGTTTTGCAACAAGCCGAAGCTGATTACCGCGCAGCACGCACGCGTTCAACATCGATAGAAAAGCAGTTGCAATTGTTAGGCATTAACCCTTCCAGCCTTTCAGAAACCAACCTTGTTTCGAGCGTGGCTGTCAAAGCCCCAATAGGTGGTACAGTGTCACATATTTCAATATCAATGGGCAGTAGCATTCAGTTCGCCACCCCTTTGATGAATATTGTTGACAATGCCGAAGCTATCTTAGAAATAGCGGTTTTCGAACAGGATCTCTCTCTCATCAAAACTGGTCAGGAGGTTTCATTCTCACTAACAGGAACGCCGGACAAAACTTATTCGGCTAGAGTTGTGAATGTGGGAAGCAGTTTTGAAAACGAAGCCAAATCAATCAAGGTACGTGCGGACATCACAAGCGACAAATCAGGTTTGATAGACGGCATGAACGCGAATGTTTTTGTATCGCAAGGCGGACAGCAGGTTTCTTGTGTTCCAGATGCGGCTTTAGTCAACTATCAAGGTGTCGATTTCATCTTCATCTATTCCGAGGCCATGCAACATGACTTGCTTCATGCTGGTCATTCTCATGAAGAAGAGCATCAACTCTCGGATGATCATGATCACGAACATGCCCAAGAAGAAGAAGCGGCGGAGCCGGTCGCCGGAAGTATTGCTTTCCAAAAAGTTCCTGTGAGGAAAGGCGCAAGTGCCGGAGGCTATACTGAAATCACACCTCTTCAGCAATTGCCAGATGACGCACGTATTGTCGTCAACGGCGCTTTCTATGTTCTCGCGGCCATTACCAATCAGGGCGAAGCACATTCACATTAAATCAATTCACCTTAATTTAAATCCAATGAAAAAAATCCAATTCATTCTTGCTTTCTCCGCAGCTTTTCTCTTTTCCGCTTGCGGAAACAACGCCGCACCAACCACAGACAAGAACAATACCGAAGAGGCTGACCACGATCACGAGGGCCACAATCACGGATCAGGTGATCATGAAGGTCATGAACATGAAACCTATTACACGTGTGAGCATCACCCTGAAATCCATGAGCATTCGCTAGGGAAATGTCCTAAATGTCAAATGGATCTCATAAAAAAAGAAGGCGAGTCTCATGATCACGAAGGTCATCAACACGAAGCTTATTATACCTGTTCTGTTCATCCTGGGGTACATGAGCATGGCGCTGGAAAATGCCCCACTTGCGGAAAGGATCTTATCAAAAAGGAAGGTGAAGGACATTGAGAGAAGCAGAAAGCTTGATTGCAGACCAATGATAACAGTTGCATAACTTTAAGTTTCATATATCAAAAATGATACGAAAAACGATACTGAGTTTTCGGATTTGTGTTGGTCTGGTCAATACCTTTACAGAAGTTTTACCAGGTGATACTTGCAGGTTCTTCCTAGCACCTCATGCTGAGCCTGGTAATTCTTTCTGCACGAATAGTTTCACCGAAATGACCTCTTACCAGTCATTCTGGAAATGAATTTTGTACGAAATAAAAAACGGTACAGCGAAATCTCGGTGCAAAGTATGGATATATGAATTAATCTTCAAAATCATAAAATCAAATGAAAATTTTCAAACTTCTCTTTTGGCTACTTGCCTTCAGTTTCTTCTCAATTTCTATGTCGGCTCAAAAAGTGAAAACCGCCGAACTGAAGATTCAGACAAAAATTTATTGTAACCATTGTGGCTCTTGCGAGGATTGCAAACCGAATATCTTGACACATATCGAAGAAGTGAAAGGTGTCAAGGAGGCATCTTTAGATATAAAAGCGATGACGATTACGATATTCTATAATCCAGAGAAAACCACACCCGATCTGATTCGAAAAGCAGTCACGCTTGCAGGATTTGAAGCGGACGGAATTCCAGCCGATCCAGCCGCATACGAAGCGTTGGATGGATGTTGCAAAAAATAAGGAGGCTTCTATGAAATTACCCATTCAAGATAAAAAGTTCCGGTGGCTTCTTCTTTGTGTGGCCCTTGCTGTCACTCTTGAAGTGCTCTCCCTTGTCGATATAGAACTGCCAATGCCATACGCACCCTTTGCCTACGCGGTATTGATTTTAGGTATTGGCTATGAGGTCTTGTTGAATGGGATGAAGGCGTTGTTCAAATTGAAATTCAGTAGTATCAACCTGTTAATGTTGATTGCGGCCATTAGTGCTTACTATTTGGGTGAGTATTCTGAAGCCGCTGTCGTTATCGTGTTATACACATTGGGCGAACGTCTTGAAGAAATCGGTATCGGCCAAAGTAAATCCGCTCTGAACAACCTCGTGGAAAAAACCCCGAAGACTGCGGTAATCAAAGAATCCGGTCTGGCCATTCCGATCGAAAAAATTAAAGTCGGATCGATAATTCAGATAAAACCGCATGACATGATTCCGCTTGATGGTGAAATATCTTTCGGCGAAACTTCGATTGATGAATCCGCCATTACTGGAGAACCCATACCCAAAGACAAACATGTAGGGGATTATGTTTTTGCAGGAACACTTAATCGCAGTGGTTTTATAGAAGTAAAAACTACCAAAAGATCAAGTGATTCCACGTTCGCCAAAATTGTTCAACTCACTTTCCAGGCAACGGCGAATAAATCCGACACACAGAAATTCATTCAGAAGTTCTCTAAAATTTATACGCCATCAATCATGGCGTTATCCTTTCTCGTGTTTGCTATTCCTGTTTTCTTTATGGGTGGAGCGGTCAATGAATGGCTCAATCAGGCGATCACACTTCTTGTAATTGCTTGTCCTTGTGCGCTTGTCATTTCTACTCCCGTGGCGATTTATGCAGCCATTGGCAATGCCTCATCGAAAGGTGCATTGGTAAAGGGTGGAAAGTTCATCGAGACTATCGGTCGCATTCGCGCCATCGCTTTAGACAAAACGCGCACCATTACATACGGTAATCCTGTTGTCTCCGACGTGTCACCGCTCGGTGGAGAAACGCGAGAGCATCTTCTCGCTTGTACAGCAGGCGCTGAAATTTTTTCAGAGCATCCGATTGCACAAGCCATCGTTGATGCCAGCAAAAAGGAAGGCTTTGAACCCCATAAAACAGAAGGGTTTCAAAGTGTCATGGGTAAAGGCGCAATCGCCAAATGCATGGTGTGTGAAGTTGAAACGATCTTCTTAGGCAAGTTGTCGTTCATTAAAGAACACCAACCCGTTTCCAATGAAGCGGAAAAAATCGTTGAGAAGCTTTCTTCCGAGGGCAAGACAAGTGTAGTAGTAAGTTTTGGTGACGGTGTTGCTGGTGTGATCGGGTTGATGGACGAAATCAAACCGGACAGCGCCGAAGCTCTGAAAGAATTGCAACAACTTGGAATTACACTGATTATGCTAACGGGTGATAATGAGAGAACGGCCATGCATGTAGCCAAGACAGTCGGAATCAATGAAGTCTTTGGTGGCTTATTGCCGGAAAACAAATCGGACAAAATAAAAGAGTTACTGGTCATCCATCAATATGTGGCTATGGTTGGTGATGGTATAAATGATGCTCCCGCTCTTGCACTGAGCAATGTCGGGATTGCGATGGGAGCCGCCGGTAGCGATACCGCCATCGAAACCGCCGATATCGCTTTGATGAACGACAAGCTTTCTCTCATTCCTTTTCTTGTGCGTCTAGGCAAAAAAACTATTCGCACAATTCGCATAAATACTATAGGAGCCATCACTGTGAAAGTGGCATTTATTCTCTTGGCCTTTTTGGGTTATAGCAACCTTGTGCTTGCGATTGCTGCCGATGTGGGCGTTACCGTTATTGTTATTCTCATCAGTTTAAGTCTCGCACGTTTTAAATAAAGTAATAATAGGGATAGAGCCGAACTGTAACCCTTTCTCTTTTGCTAATTAATCTATCTTCCGTGCGATTAGGAGTGGACAAAAGAAAACGATTGTTTTGAAAGTTTAGCTCACACTAGTTGTCCTTTGCCAACTGCATGGTTTTCGGAGGTAAAATATTGTTGTGGATTGTTTTTGAGTAATCAAGATAACTTCAATTTAACCTTCATTTCACTTGCGCTGTTATTGAAACTTATTCATTAATAGAATACGTAAATAATTCGAGCAAAATGATTCTCAATTCAAGAAAATTTCGGATGCTTCCATCCTCCAATATTATTGTCTTTCTGGAATTATAGAATAATGTGTATACTTAGTTCTCCAAATCTCTTCACAGAGAATCAAATGGAAACTCGAGATTTTTAAAAGCAGCAAACATTGCTTTCACAAACGCAATGTTTTCATGCACCCTACTCACGACACAAGCACATTTACTACTGTTTCCGGCATGGTCGGGGGCGTTGTAAAGGCGATTTCTGCTAAGCCGCTGCTAATGGCGGTCAGTTTCGGCACTCTTACGAATGTTATGTTCTATGCTGCGGCTTCCGCGACAGTGGGCTACTTTGTAAAACTTGGTCTCGACCGTCTTTCAGACCGTTTCAAATCGAACCATAACAATCAAAACTCCACCAAAGTAAATGAATAAGTTGGTGGGCATAGGATTGATTGGTGCTGGGGCTTATGGTCTCATTCAACTTCTTCGCATGAAGAATGTGAGTGATTCTATTTCTACCAAGCTCGTCAATCCTCGTGTCCACAAGGTTAGCCTCTCTGGATTGACTTTTCGAACAGAGGTTTCCATCAACAATCCTACTCGTGATAGTATAACGGTTACTAAGCCTGTTGTAACGCTCACTACCAACGGTAAGCTCTTAACTCAGTCCGCATCAGAAAACAAAACGATCACCATTGAGCCCCTCAACGTCACGCAAATTGACACCATTGAGCTGACTCTGGGTTGGACAGTCATCGGCACGTTCGTAGTTGGTATTTTGAAAAAGATACCGGAGATCATACAAGCTCACAATGCGGGTAAACCAACCAATATGGCTGAGGCGCTTGGTATTCCGATGGAGATGACTTTCTCCACTTACGCCAATGGAATTTTCTATCAATCAACTCCTGAAAAGATTCTGTAATGGCAAATTCCAAAGCAATATCCTATCAGGCGGAGATTACCTCAGGACCGCGCTCAATCCGAAATGGATTCGAGTTCGACAAGTATTTCCCGAAGCCAGAGGAAAGAGATCGCATCATCATCAAAGATGGTGAGGTACAGGACACTGTCGGGCTTATGGAGAAAGTGGTGCACAAGTATTTGGTAGATACTTCACGCATTGCTCCAATGCTGAAGAAAGGCTCTGTTGAAGAGACTTGCCGAAGCATATGGCAGTTCATCTACAACTACATTCAGTACAAACTTGACAAAAAGGGCTTGGAACAATTGCGCAGACCTGCTCGATCATGGGCAGAGCGTAAGACTGGTGTTGACTGTGATTGTATGAGCATTTTCGCTTCAAGCATTCTTACCAATCTCAAGATTCCACACAGTTTCAGAATTACCAAGTATTCGGCGGATCACTGGCAACATGTTTATGTGATCGTTCCTGACGGACGTGGAAAGCATTTCACAATTGATGCAGTGGTTTCTCAATTCAACTATGAGAAGCCATTCTCAGAAAAAATGGATTACCCTATGAGTTTAAATGGAATCAACGTTGCCGTGTTGAGCGGCGTAGGTAGTGATTTGGAGAATGCAGTTCTCGCTCCTGGACTAACGGGGGTTGGCCTTGGAGCTACTCCTGCTTCTAGCAAGTCTGAGTTGAACAAGCTGTACCAACATCTTGTGGACACTCGAAACAGCATCAAGAAAAACCCTCGCATGGTTTCGTCAATTGACGATCCAGAAGCTGTGGTAAAGATGCTGGACTATGCAATCCAATATTGGAATACCGATAAGCGAGATCATGCTCTCACAATTCTCGAAAAAAACGAGGAGCAACTGAATCAGCGCAATGGCTTTTCTGGCTTGGGCGACGATGTGTTCGATTCTGACGAATTCGTTCTCAGTGGCCCGGGCAAGAAAGGCTTTTTCAAAGGAGTAAAAGAGGCCGTGAAGGATGTAGGAAAGGGCATCAAAAAGGCCGCAAAAGTTTCATTTGGAATGCAAGGCACTTCTCAAAAATGCGCAACTCGAGCGCTATGTGATTGATCAATTGGGACGCGCCTCCTATAGCGTGGTATTGAACATTGCAGAAGGCTCAGGCCGCAATAGCACCAATGCCGTCGCAATTTCTTCACTATTTCCCGGGCTTCCATTTTTGAATGTGTTGCCATTCTTGATATGATGAAACTAGAAAATCGAATCGATGAGGTCAAATATGTACGCAATCTCACCACAAGCGCTGAGCTCTCGAAGATGTTGTACGTGATGATACGAAACTTGCAAACTATCAAATAGAAAGACCCTGAGAATTGGAATGAGAATGGATTATAATTTCACCTAACCATACCTAAGCTGTTTCTCATTCAATTTCTTTATCTATATAACTTCTAATATCCTCAACGTACTGCCTGAAAGCCTTGATTCCTTTGGCTGTGACATTGCACTGGGTAACGGGATAATTCCCTTTGAATCCCTTTTGTATTTTAATATAACCAGCCTTACAGAGCTTATCTAGCTGTAAACTTAAATTTCCTGAAGTTGCTTTTGTTTTTTCTTTGAGGTAGACGAACTCCGCGGATTCAAGTCCTATTAATAAAGACATAATGGCCAACCGCAATTGGGAATGAAGAAGGGGGTCGAGATCCTTAAACATCGGCTTTCCGCATCAATAATCCAGGTATGATAGCAGATACCACAGAAGACATCGCTGCAAAACCATACTGAGATTCCAAATCACTCGTTAGTGTCAAAATGGCTAAAAGCATGGATAATCCACCCAAGATTACCGAAGGATAATGCTTTGATATGCCACCAACCATGAATACCGTAGAACCCAGGAACAATGGAAACAACGCCAATGACAACGAATTACTCATCCAAATAGAAACCATTGTTACGATACCGTATACCGAAGCAAATCCAACAAAAGACCAGAAATATACCTTTTCCAATGCTTGTTGCAGTTCCCTTTTCGTGAGTTTGCCAGAAGAAGGACGAATTGCCCCGGATTCATACAAAGCAGTTACGAGTTCAAGCAAGTCGGTGTCCGATCGATTCCACAGCAGTTGTTGTATCGCGGGCTCTTCTGCTGTGTCAAGAGCCCCACGGACAGGAAACGTGGGAGGTGGAATGGTCGAAACCGATGCGGTTTGCATCAGCCTAAAGCGCGATTGTGTCGAGCGTATTTTTCGGAGTAAGTAGTCCTCTAGGGCTACGATGACAGTTTTTTGTAGCTCAATAAAGTGCAATGTTTTTTTTTTCAAGGTATCGAATTGAGAGCCATCAAATCGGTATTTGATGAGCCCTTCCGCCTTGACGCTGGACAATAGGATTTCAGTATTTTCTGGTAAATGAGAATTCCGAATATCCCGAAGCTCTGAGTGGAGCGTTTCCAGAAAATCCAAGGAGGATAGCATGTCCTTGCAGCGTTGAATGTCTGATTCGACTTGGTTTTTAGCGCGAGAAGCAATGGCATTGAGGTGATTCCAATAGTCACCGGCATTGACAAAGGAATTGATACTAAAGAGGGAGTCTGATTCATTTTCGAAGAGATTTAGTCGTGGCTTAGATTTCATCTTCATTTCGACCTTACGAACAGAAATTTCACTCACAATTTCTTTAAAGGATTCATGCATAAAACGTTTTGGGAGTTTTTATAGTTAGACCTAGTCTAACGGGAAATGTTAAAAAGCGTTCCATTTTGCCGGTGCAATGGTGCAATAGAATCAGTAGTGCAAAAGTGCAATTCCCTATGTATAGGGATTGCACTTTTGCACTGGATACAAGATTCGGGGGGAATAGCTTTGCATAAAATGCATTTGTCATGAAAAATGGCTCTGCGCAAATAATATGCGCAAACACCAGTACTCACGGATTTTGATGCTTAGATTTCTGACCCAAAAAGCTATTGTTCCTTTCAAAAATCGATTTTCGAAGGATTTAGGAATCTAACTCTAAAGAAAATTTTAAGTTGCGAACTTGTAAAACGTAGAAATTCTTACTACATTTGAGGGAAGCAAACAGAAATGAAGAAAATTGGGTTCATACTCATGTTTAGTCTATACACTTTTTCCTCTTTAGGAATAAGTGTTACACTTCATTTCTGCGGTGGAAGTTTTGATCATTTTTCCTTCGGGAAAGACGATAAAAGTCCCTGCACTTGTGGTTTTGGAGAAATGAAACGAAGTTGCTGCAAAGATGTTTACCTAGATTGTCGTATTTCTTCGAAGCAAATCTCTAATGAAGACGTGGCAACGACGTTCCAGTCTTCTGATTTTATCATAGAGTCCTTTATTCCATTTGAGAATCTTGCCTTTCTGTGGTTTTCTGATAATTTCAGTTGGTCGAATGAATACAGACCACCTCCTAAATGGGGTGGTTTAGAAATTTTCAAAGCAATTAGGTCGTTTCGGATATGAAATGACCTTTCTGTGCTTGGCCCATTTCTAGGGCTTTTCGACTTTTCAATTTAACAAACAAAATTTTATCAAAATGAAAATTACACACCTTCTGTGGGTAGCTGTTATGTGCTTCCCTATTCTCTCTTTTTCACAATCTATACCTAACAATGGATTCGAAACTTGGAATAATCCTAATGGGTATAATGTTCCAGATGGCTGGACTACATTTAATGATTTGACAAGCTCGATGTCTGTCTATACATGCACGAAGGGCACTCCAGGTTCTCCAGGTACCTCATACATTAAACTCGTATCAAAGAATGTATCAGGTATGGGAGTCGTTCCTGGTGTTGCAATTTCAGGGGGCGCTAATATGAGTACATCCAATCCAGCCGCGGGCTTTTCTTGTTCTGTTAAACCTACGGCACTTACCGGTAAATGGCAATATATGGGAGGCACTAAAGCGGATATTGGTTTTATTTCTGTTGTATTCACCTTGTGGGATTCCGGAATGGGAATGCGCGACACGGTTGGAACTGGCTATGTAGCACTTAATGGAATGGCTATGAGCTGGGCAAATTTCAGTATACCAATCAGCTATTCTTCTGCCATGATGCCCGATTCTTGCACTATCGTACTGTCTGCGAGTGGTTCCAATCCAGTTGCCAATAGCTATTTGTACGTGGATAATTTGGGATTCACTGGAGTAACAACTTCAATCGACGAAATATCAGATTTCACATTTGAAAGTTTTCCGAATCCCTTTCAAAATAGTATCACAGTAAAAATCCCGGATGCTTTTTCGAATATGAAATTGGAAATTTCAATTCTAAACGAAGTAGGCCAAGTAGTAAAATATCAGAGTTTGACATCGAATGGTCAAATGCAAATTGTAACATCTGATCTCACAAAGGGAATCTACATTTTGAACATAAAATCGGGTTCTCATAGTTTCCAACAAAAACTAATAAAGTCATGAGATTCCTATTATTTCTACTAGTCATAACTTGCCAGTTAAGCAGTTATGGACAAACTCAAAATTGGATCGCCATTCCAGAATTGTTAAGCGGATCAACAATTGACTTAGATTATCATGAAGATTCCGTCCAGTTCTTTCCCGGTTTAAAGACGCATACACTTGGTTTTAATCAATACGCTTATTTAGGCCCAACGTTAGTTCTTAATAAAGGAGAAGACGTCACCATTAATGTACACAACAACATGAACGATACCACCAATCTTCATTGGCACGGACTCCATGTAAGTGCAATCAATGATGGAGGGCCTCATACAATGGTAATGAATGGTGAAACATGGTCACCCAACTTTACTATACTTAATGATGCAGCTACTTATTGGTATCATCCGCACTTTCATGGCAAAACCGGTAAGCATGTACTTCGTGGCGCAGCTGGCTTCATCATCGTAAGAGATGATGCGGAGGCTCTTCTTGAATTGCCCAGAACTTACGGGATAGATGATTTTCCAATTGTAGTTCAATCAATACAATATGATTCACTCAATCAACCTATGCCCCTCGGAATGCAGGATAGTACCATTTTTGTAAATGGGAGTCGCGCAAACTACGGATATGAGGCTAACTTGAATGTGCCCGCACAAATGGTAAGACTGAGATTGCTTAATGGCTCAGGGGAACGAACATTTAATTTCGGGTTTACTAATAATATGTCATTCAAGATTATTGGATCTGATGACGGCCTATTAAACGCACCTGTAAATGCAACGAGGGTTAGAGTTGCCCCAGGTGAACGTTATGAAGTAATTCTGGATTTGAGTTCTATGCAAAATGAGACGTTTGCGCTAATGTCCTATGCTTCTGAACTGCCAACTGGCGTCCAAGGAGGTCCGACAATGGAAATGGGATCAGGTCCACCAATGGATAGCCCAATTAACGGTATTGATTTCAATTTACTTCATTTTCACGTCACCGCACCCACTCTAAACCCGGTATTAGGGATGCCGACGAGTTTGAATACGATTGTTCCACTACAGGAAGCTTCCGCGAACATAACTCGACCGATAACGATGTCTGCTCCTAGTATGATGTCAATGGATGGACCTTTTACCTTCAATAATTTGTCATTCGACATGGATGTCATCAATTATCACATTCCGTTGAACAACATTGAAATTTGGCAAGTTTCGAATCAAACGATGGTTGCACATCCATTCCATATTCATGATGTACCTTTTTATATTTTGGATAGAGATGGTAACCTTCCTCCAATGCACGAAAGGGGTAAAAAGGACGTTGTTCTAATTCAGTCAATGGAAACTGTTCGCTTTATAACCAAATTTGAAACTTTTGCAGATTCACTGACCCCCTATGTATACCACTGCCACATCTTGATGCATGAGGATGCAGGAATGATGGGACAATTTGTGGTTATGCCTGATGCAACGAATTCCGTGGAAGAGAGCAATTCATCAACTTCGTGGGGAATATTTCCTAATCCGACAAGTGAAATTTTGAATTTGAAACTCCCTGCTGATTGCAAGTTGGTGAACTTCCAGATACTGGATGCGAGCGGCAGAATTGTTTATACCAATTCTAATGTGACTGCATCTCAATTCGATATATCTCAACTTTCCAAAGGTCTCTACTATGTGCAAATCACCACTAGCTCATTTCAGTCCACGAAAAAACTTGTTGTACAATGAAATTCCTATCAATAATAACATTGGGGCTAATTCTTGCTTCATGTGAAGTGCCGATCAACAACTCGAAAACATCTGTGAAAGAAATCTATGGCAATTGTGGTATGTGCAAAAAAACCATTGAAGAAGCAGGGAACCAAGATGGCATTTCTAGCGTGGATTGGAATAAAGATACGAAGAAGGCTACCATCACAATTGACAGTACAAAAACTACATTCGATTCTGTGCTGAAACTAATTGCCGAAAGCGGATATGATAATGAAGCTTTTAAGGCAAATCAAGCAAGCTATGACGGCCTTCATGAATGTTGTAAGTATGAAAGAAGTAAATAATACTCACAGCAGAAAACACTTTTTGCAAATCACTTCAGCCGGCCTTTCATATTGGCTCGTTGGAGGATTTGCCTTAAGTGCGAGTCAATTGTTACAATCTTGTAATAAGGATTCCATGATGCAAGGCCATGATTCTGGAATGATGATGGGATCACCAGTTCTCGTAACACAGGGCGATTTCACAACACTTTTACCGCAAAGTCAACTGTACAATTCAAGCCAAGAACTGAGACCGCAGAATACTACTTGCATGATAAATGGTCAGAGTATTCATGTCCTAGGATACTTTGCTTTGAGCATGTTGGGGCCTTCATTCAATTTTCAACAAGGGGATGTGATTTCTATTCCTATTGTGAATGATCTCTTAGAAACAACCAATATTCATTGGCATGGATTGCATATTGCATCGAACGCAGATGGCTTACCAAATGATGGTATTACAGCAGGAGCTTCTTTTATTGTATCATTTCAGATAAATCAAAGAGCCTCAATGTGCTGGTATCATCCCCATATTGATGGGCTTACAGCAAGTCAAGTATGGAGAGGGTTGGCGGGAATGTTCTTTATAAGGGATCAGGAAGAAGCAAGCTTGAACTTACCAAGTGGTGAATTCGAAATTCCATTGGTTATTCAGGATAGAAATCTAAGTTCCTCTGTTCTAAATTATGCCCCTTCAGGAATGGATAAAATGTTCGGATTGCAAGGATCGCACATTTTGATTAATGGTGTTTTTTCTCCGTACAAAGAAGTCTCAAAATCGGCCTATAGATTGAGAGTTCTAAATGGAAGCAATTCTAGAATTTACAATATAGCCTTTGACGATAATAGAAGCTTTCAAGTAATTGGAAACGATGGTGGTCTGCTTCCTGAATCTGCTTACTTAAATTCATTTCTTCTGGCGCCAGGTGAAAGAGTCGATTTAATTGTTGACTTCTCAACTTCCTTATTAAATAGTGAAATTCATTTAGTAAGCAAGACTTTTAGTGGTGCCGGAAATACACAAGGTGCTCAAGAATTTCAAATCTTGAAATTTATTGTAAGTAGCGATATTGAAGCGAATAATGCAGTTACTAGCACCACAAGCAATATAGACAACTTAGTGTTTACCGGTGGCTTAACAAGAACATTTGACATATCGAATCAATCCATGAATATGTCCATGAGGCATAATATTAATGGCATTGAATACAGCCCAGAAGTTGTCAACTTCAGTGTTCAAAGTGGAATTGTTGAGAAGTGGGTTTTTGATAATTCAAACGGAGCTGAGAGTCACCCAATACATGTTCATGGCACATCATTTCAAATCGCAGAAAGAACTTCTGGTAGAAATTCGGTAATGCCTTTTGAAATGGGATGGAAAGATACAGTCCTCATATTGCCAGGCGAGGTTGTTTCGGTGCTGATTCAATTTAGCAGTTCCAATCAAAAATATGTTCTCCACTGTCACAATTTAGAGCATGAGGATAATGGCATGATGCTGCAATTCGAAGTTCTCTAAATCTAGATTGAAAATCAAAAATAAAAACAATGAAAACAATCAAAATTATAATACTAGTAATGGCAATGTCCAATGTCATTGCGGGATGCAAAAGTCAACTCCACAATTCGAAAACTGAGGTTTTCAAGGTTAGTGGTGTTTGCAACAAATGTAAATCAACGATTGAAACTGCATCAAACCACAGCGGTGTTTCAATTGCAGTTTGGGATGTAGATGAACGAAGATTAACATTGACTTATGACACAACGAAAACAAACTCAGACAAAATTCTAAAACAAATTGCCTATGCAGGGTATGACAATGAGAGATACCTTGCTCCAGATGAGGCCTATGCCAATTTGGATGAATGTTGCCATTATGCGAGAGAATTCATTAAGCAAGTTTCGGAACCTACCAAAGTGGATCAGAATATTCAAAATACCGAAGTTGCCTCTCAAGATACCTTGATTGAAGTTGATGGAAGTGTCATATTTAGTCGTTTTTATGAGGCCTATTTCTCGTTAAAAGACGCATTAATCAATGGGAGTCCTACTTTAGTCGCGAGCGCAGCTAAAGAACTACACGCATCCGCGGCTGAACTTGAGGGAAAGCAAAATGTACCGATTATAAAATTAGTTTGGATTCCATACAGTTCTAAAATTTTAGAAATCTCTTCCTTCATTCAAACCACGAAACAAATTGAATCACAGAGAATGAAATTCAAAGAACTAACCTCATCGGTAGCAAATATTCTTGAGAAAGCAAAACCCAATTATCCAGTTTACTTAGATCACTGCCCAATGTTTGACAATGGTAAGGGTGCGGACTGGTTGAGCAAAGAAAAGGAAATAAGGAATCCGTACTATGGAAGTATGATGATGAATTGCGGTAGTAATAAAGCCGTCATCAATTAAAATTTAGTATGCACATACTGTCGAAAAATGGGTCTCGATTGAGACTTTTCAATGCATTTGTATTTCTTGTTTTTTGCAATCTGAATTACACTACGAATGCGCAAAAAACAGTTAGGTACGATCTTGTTGTGAGGGATACTAGTGTTGCTTTCGCAGGTGTGATGAAGCAAGCCATTTCTGTGAATGGCCAAATTCCTATGCCCACATTGTATTTCACACAAGGTGATACAGCAGAAATAGTAGTACTTAACAAACTTAAGCGAAGCACGTCGTTGCACTGGCATGGGCTCTTTCTACCCAACGAGTTTGATGGCGTTCCTAACGTCACTCAAATGCCGATTGAACCGGATTCTATTTTCATATATCGCTTTCCAATCATTCAAAGCGGAACACATTGGTATCACAGTCACTCCGGCTTGCAGGAACAAATTGGAATGTATGGAATGTTTATCATGTCGAAAAATGCAAACGACTCTACATACCGAGCAAACATAGATGGCATCCCCTCGATTAATTTGATTTTGAGTGAATGGACGAATTTGAAGCCAGAAAATGTTCACCGAATGTTACATAATGCAACCGATTGGTTTGCGATAAAGAAAGGTTCTACTCAAAGCTATGCTGAAGCAATACAACAGGGTTATTTGGGAACCAAAGTTCGTAACGAATGGAAGCGCATGACCGCAATGGACGTTAGCGATGTATATTATGATAAGGTGTTTTTTAATGGCAACTCCGATTTAGAATATAACAAATTTAAAGCTGGTGATCGAGTAAGGTTGCGTATTGCTAATGGCGGAGCTTCAAGTTACTTCTGGTTGAATTATGCAGGTGGAAAAATGACAGTCGTTGCCAACGATGGCAACGATGTTGAACCCGTCGAGGTAGATAGGCTGCTAATTGCTGTTTCTGAAACTTATGATGTAATAATCACGCTGCCTCAGGACAGTGTCTCTTATGAATTTAGAGCAACCACGGAGGATCGAACTCAGAATACATCAGTTTGGATTGGAAATGGAAAACGAAAATTAGCCAATCCATTGGATCGACTGAAATATTTCGAAGGAATGAAAATGATGAATTCTATGATGAACATGGACGGTTCATTAGACGATATGGGCATGAATATGAGTTTGAATCAAATGGACATGAACATTGTGATGTATCCTGAGATCACTGGTCCATTAGAAAATCATAAAAATGCTACAGATACCACACAGAATTACAGAAGTAATGAATTGAGTGACATTAAAACGTTGAATTACTCAATGCTTCGTGCGCCATATTCTACTGAACTACCGACTGATTCTACCCTTACTCTAAAATTTGAACTTTCTGGAAATATGAATCGCTATGTCTGGAGTATGAACAATAAAGTGGTCTCAGAATCAGATAAAATTCTTATTAGGAAAGGGCAAAATGTTAAAATGATAATTTACAACGGCTCTATGATGAGGCATCCAATGCACCTGCATGGACATGACTTTAGACTATTGAATGGCCAAGGTTCTAATGCACCGCTGAAGAACATTGTTGACATCATGCCAATGGAAACAGATACTCTTGAGTTCAAAGCAAATATCGAAGGTGATTGGTTTTTCCATTGTCATATTCTTTATCACATGATGAGTGGAATGGGGCGAATTTTCACTTACGAGAATCAATCAAAAAATCCCAAACTTACTAATCCCAAATTAGCTAATAGAAATTTAATGTGGGAGGATAGGAAACCACATTTTATGATTCATAATGGATTTGAAACTAATGGAAACGATGGTGAGGCAATGCTAAGTTCCACAAGGTGGACCTTAAGCACTGAATGGAGATTAGGTTATCATGCTATGCATGGATATGAAATTGAAACTCACTTAGGAAGACACTTTGGAAAAATGCAGTGGTTCATGCCCTTCATTGGATATGATTGGCGCTACAGAACCAGGGGTATTAACTTTCAAGAAGAAAATATTTTTGGACAATCTGATACAAAGGACACACGCAAGTCATTCTCATTAGGCTTTCAATATACTTTGCCGATGCTTGTGAAACTAGAAATGGAATACTTCACGAATGGAACATTTTTAGTGCAGCTTAAGCGAGAAGATATACCGATATCAAAGCGATTGCGTTCTAGTTTCATTGTAAATTCTGACAAGGAATACATGATCGGTTTGAGGTATATAATGACCAGATCCATTTCGGTATCCACACATTACGACAGCGATATGGGTTGGGGAGCAGGAATTACGGTAATGTATTGAGTAATATTTTTAAAGAATTGACATTATTCTTATCTTCGCCTCAACGCAAACTAACACGACACTTTGAATATGCGTTCCTCTTCAAAATAGTCGTGCATTTGCGTGACCCATTTACGACATCGGTAGTATAAGAAATTGACATACACGGCTTTGAGAGGTTAGGTTCATAATCCTCACTCTCCGCCAGAAAACATCAATGCCCCATTAGGGGCATTTTTTATTGGTGGATGAGCCAAGTTTACTTGAGCGAATCCAATCCATGAAAAATGCAAGCACGCAGTGCGCATTGATGTTTTCTGAAGCCCCACAAAAAGGGAACAGCGGAGCTAATCCCAAAGGAGAAGAATGAGAATGACAATCGGAATGAGAGAGTATCGCTGATGATCATTTGCTCTCCACTTGCTCCGTAACAAAATATCCTCTATTCCGTATACCAGAGTTGACCCATTGTTAAGAGGTCAAGGATATGATGGATACTGACAAAACAAAAGAGGTGCTCCTTGAGGAGATACGTCAATTGCGAATTGAAAATCAATTACTCAAATCGGGAAAAGATCAATTTGCTCTTGAACGTACCATTGCTCAAAATCGTTTCCAAATGCTTTTTGAACAGTCTCCCGTGGGGATTGCTCTTGTCCTGCATGAGACAGGCGAATTTTTAGAAGTCAACAATTCTATTTTGGAATCTACAGGCTATTCAAGAGATGAATTTCTACAGTTGAGCTACTGGGATCTAACTCCTCGTGAATATGAGCAACAGGAGCTAAGACAATTGGAAACTTTAAATAAAACGGGGCGATTTGGACCCAACTATAAAGAGTACATCAGAAATGATGGCAGTCGCTACCCCATTTCCATCAGTGGTGCTCTTTTTGTTGACGCAGACGGCCGAAATGTCGTTTGGGGAATTATTGAAGATTTGACAGACCAGAAAAAACAAGAATCCATCATCAAAAATCAAAATGAAGAACTGATCAAATTAAATGCATCCAAAGACAAATTCTTTTCCATCATTGCCCATGATTTAAAAAGTCCATTCAGCGCCATCATCGGTTTAAGCGATTTGTTACTTGATCGGATTCATGCCAACGACACGGAGGGAATAGAAAGTTACGCTCAATTCATTCATCAATCCTCAAAAAAGGCTCTGGATCTGCTTCTCAATCTCATGGAATGGTCCCAAATACAAACGGGGCGTATGCGATACTACCCCGAGTATTTTAAAATTCACGAATTAAACGAAGAATGTTTAGAATTGCTCAGTTGTAATGCAGAACAAAAAAATATTATCATTCAAAGTCATATTTCACCGGAGATCATGGTGTTTGCAGATAAAGTGATGATCAGCACCGTCCTTCGCAATCTTATATCCAATGCTATCAAATACACCCGATCTGAAGGAACCATTTCTATATCCGCTGAGGAAAGAGAAAAAGAGGTGATTATATCCATTCAAGACAATGGCATCGGTATATCACCCCAAGAATCAGTAGAGCTCTTTCAAATTGACGGGGTCCACTCAAGGCCGGGAACCGCAAAAGAAAAAGGCACTGGTTTAGGTTTGATTTTGTGCAAAGAATTTTTAGAAAAAAACAATGGCAAAATCTGGTTGGAAAGTCAAGAAAACATTGGAACCACATTTTCATTCTCTTTACCACGGTATTTTTTGTATTGACATCGTATTGAAATGGAGTTCAAAGCTTAAAAGAACATTCTCATTCCGTTTCTCCCTTCCCCTTGTCTACCAGCACCATTTCACGCCGAGAGTACTTTGAACCGTAGGAAATAAATAACCGCGTGTTTCTGGTACATGGACATAATTCAGGGCGGGTCTTATCTCGGAAAAGAGATGTAAGTTCTTCAAATACTCCCGCTTTTGTCCGACTCTGAATTCAATACCCATGGGAATGTAAGCGGCGGTTGACCATCCCATTTTATTATGAAATGTCTCTCTCTGAAAATCAAAATTTGAATCATATGTACCGCTGGATGAGATTACCGTTCCTTGGGTATCTACTACACTTGTCGTCTGCCGGTGGTTCAATAGGATTTCTGTCCTTGGCGACAAATTCAAACCAGCATTGACTCCCAAACCAGCAAATAGATTCAACCGATTATCCAAGCCTGTTGACCAAATGTGAGATAAGTCCAATTTAAGGGTGGTGGCTTTGTAATATCCATTGGTATATTGTCTTTCAGTAGAATCGATAAAACCATATATCGAACCATTGGAACTTTGATACAGTGTATCTACTCGGAATTGACTCTCTGAGCTCGTTGAATACATGATGGTTTGAAATCCGTAGGCGGTTAATCCCGCACGCCAGGCTCTATGCTGACTCTTCTCCTGACCATCTTGCGATGATGGACGCCAACCCATTTGGATATTAAAACTAGATGCATTCCATGAAAACATCTGCCCCATGCGTATGTCCTCGATGGAACTTGGTGGAAATAGGTTGGTAGTGGGTGCTAATTTTGAAAAATCCTCACGACTCATAATCATGGGCGAAGCACCCAATTCACCACCCATCGAAACCTGGATGTGATCAATCTTAATTTTCTTCTTGACTACTTCCTGAGCGGTGCCATTCAAAATACATCCCGCACCAAACAATATTGCGATTGATCTTTTCATTATTCAAATTTTTTCACAGCTACAACGACAGGCATTTTCAAATATTGTTCAAGTTCTGAATGCATCATTACTCCCACAACAATGCGTATAGATAATCCCAGTCTACCTCATCCCCAAATAGATAACGGCTCTTGATTTCCGCCTCCTTTTGGAAACCAAACTTTTGCACCAATTTGTACGAAGCGGGATTATTGATGGCTATGAATGCCTCTACTCTTCTGAGATTCATTTCGTCTTTGGCAAAATCCAATATGGTGGCCAAGGCCTCCGACATCAATCCCTTGCGTTTGTCTTCCTCATGTTTCAAGGAATAAAAAACCTCCGCCCTGCGGTGTTGCTTGGCCCATGAATGAAAGCCACACCAACCCAAAATTCGGTTGTCCTCTTTGGTAACCAACTGAAAAAATTGAATGGTCAAGTTGTAAGTGCTGTATCCTCCCTGGTATCGGAATTGCTCCAATTCAAACTCCTCTTGGGTAGCAATACCCAAAATGGACATAATCTCTGATTGATTGCATTCCGCAAACAATTGATGGTAAGTATCCTGATTGAAGCCCCGCAAAATCATCCGCGGGGTTTCTAATTGCACATTGAAATTCATTTTCAAATGTACATCATGAGGCTACTCGAATTTAAGCCACATGAATGCAACGCTTGTGGCAAAGGTTGCTGCTGAGGTCATAGACATAAATCTCCGCATACAATGCTCCATTTTTTACAAAAAGAACATCGGCGTTGAAATGCAAAGGATATTGAATATCATCAAACAAACTAAAATCCACCACTTTGGTTTTGGCTTTGGCCGAAAGATCAAAATCGTTGCGTTTGATCACCTTGGTTTGCACATGATCCAAGACTGCCTTTATATCTGGCAAAGACATCTTGGATGACTGACAGGCACAGTGATCCGCGTTGTCTCTCACGATGATCTCAGCTGTGAATTCATCCCACTCTTCGCTGCAAATGTGTATAAATGTATCTTTTTTCTTCATGTTTAAGGCGAAAAGCCTTATGCAATGATGCGACACATCATCGTTTTAAAACGATAACAAATGTTTAGAAAGCTACTTTTGGTTTTTCAAACGACTGAGATGTACCGATGAAATTCCCAAATACGAAGCAATCATGTGTTGCGGAATTCGGTTGAGTATACCCGGAAAAACTTCTTCAATCTTATCGTATCGCTCTTTGGGCGTTAAAGAAAACGTTTGCTTGATTCGATCATCGTGGTAACTGAAATATTGTTCTGCCACCAAGCGCCCCAACTTCTCCCCTTGCCGCATGTGGGCATAGCCCCAATCGATGGCTGCTCTGGGGATAACCACCACTCGGGTATCTTCTAAGGCTTGGAGCGAATAATGCGCAGGTTGCATTCTGAGATAACTGGCATAGTCCGCGATGAACTGTCCCTCCGTAGCAAAGTGGAAAGTATGCTCTGCACCCTTGCTGTCATTGATTAACACCCGAATTAATCCCTTTTCGATAAAAAAAACCTCTTCAGGCACACGGTTGGCCTCTGCCAGAAAAGTACTCTTCTTGAATTCTTGAATTCGAATTTGACTGGCAAACCCATCCCATTCCTTTGGGGTGTAATCAATGATTTGCGATACGATGAATTTAAAAAACTCCATAAATCAACTGTGCCTCAAAAATAACATTGCACCCCCATTCCACAAATCGCAAACACAAAAAAATAATATCACAAAAAAAATAATATCCAGCAATGACAAGGGATTGAGCTACAAAATAAAAAAACATTTTGAAATTCAATTTCTGTAACTGTAACTTTGCAGCGCGTTCTTTACATCATAATCTTATCAAGAAAGACGGAGGGATTTGACCCGCAGATGTCTTACCAACCTATCATCGGCAGATGAAAAAGGTGGTACGTTCAACCTCGAAAGAGGACAGATAAGTTGGCTCAGCATTTATTTTATTCGCGATACAAATGATGCTCTTCTGACTTGTCGGAGGGGTGCTTTGCAGCGCTGTTCCGGGAAGTTATCCAATGTTTTTCTTGATGGACTGATGTGAATCGCCCTAAAAAAACAAGAAAATGAAAGAACAAACATTGTGTATTCACAGCATCCCTGTAGATCCGCTGACTGGCGCCGTTTCTACCCCCATTTACCAAACCTCCACTTTTGTACAAAGTGAACCCGGTGTTCACAAAGGTTTCGATTACGCCCGATCCAATAATCCGACGCGGCAAACTTTGGAGAACCTCATTGCTCAAATTGAAGAAGGAGACAAGGGTTTTGCCTTTGCCAGTGGATTGGCCGCCATTGATAGCGTATTGAAACTGCTGAAATCAGGCGATCAAATCCTCGCTGTAGACGACATCTATGGCGGCGCATTTCGCCTATTCACCCATGTCTATGAAAAATTTGGCATCACCGTCAAATATGTCGACACCACGGATGCTGAAAACGTGCGTTCCGCCATTGAAAGCCAAACCAAGCTCATTTGGGTCGAAACACCCACCAATCCTACATTGAAAATTTCCGACATCGAAGCCATAGGTAAAATTGCATCGGAAAACAATATCCTATTCTGCGTAGACAATACTTTTGCATCTCCCGCGGCGCAGAAACCATTGACTTTGGGAGCAGATATTGTGGTTCACTCTGCCACCAAATATTTAGGTGGACATAGCGATCTTATCGCAGGATTGGTGGTGACCAAGAGCCCTGAACTCAGTGCCAAAATCAAATTCATTCAAAATGCGTCGGGAGGAATATTGGCTCCCTTTGACAGTTGGCTGGTCATTCGCGGAATCGAAACTTTGCACTTACGCATCCAGCAGCATAGTCGCTCTGCACAGCGAATTGCTGAGTTTTTGTTGGAGCAACCTGAAATTAAAAACGTGTATTATCCAGGATTGCCTTCCCATCCCAACCACAACATCGCCAAAAAGCAACAAAAATATTTTGGCGGTATCATCAGCTTCGACCTACTGGTGGACGAAAAGAAATTTGCGTCCCAAATCGTTACCCAAACCCGACTTTTCAAATTGGCTGAGAGTTTAGGTGGCGTTAAATCGCTCATCTGCCTTCCCAGCGAGATGACACACAAATCCATACCTCGGGAAAAAAGACAAGCCAGTGGCGTGAGCGATAGCCTCATTCGCCTTTCCGTGGGACTGGAAGACCCAGAGGACTTGATACAAGATCTAAAGCAAGCCCTAGCACAAATCAAAATCGTAAGAAACTACAATAAAGTTTTAGCACAATGAGCAGACAGCAATTAACCCTGGGCGTATTTGGATTTGGATGCGTTGGCTATGGACTTTGGCAAGTATTGGAAAAAACCCCTGGCCTCAAAGCACAAATAAAGAAAATTGGTGTAAAAAACAAAGACAAAAAACGCCCGTTTGAAGGCGCACCCCTTACCTTCAATCCCGACGACATCTTGTTGGATCCAGAAATCAATCTTGTTGTAGAACTCATCGACGACAGTGAAGCCGCCTTTGACATTGTCAAGCGTGCCCTGCAGCAGCGCAAAGCCGTAGTGAGTGCCAACAAGAAAATGATCGCAGAACATCTGGATGAATTGATCGAATTGCAGGAAAAATACCAAACGCCCTTGCTATATGAAGCCGCGGTATGCGCGAGTATACCCATCATTCGCAACTTGGAGGAGTATTACGACAATGATCTATTGGAGAGAATCGAAGGCATCGTCAATGGATCCACCAATTACATCTTGACCCAAATCAGTGCACACAAAATCCCTTACGAACAAGCCCTATTGGAAGCCCAAGAAAAAGGCTTTGCAGAGAGCAACCCCAAGTTGGATGTTGAAGGGTGGGATTCCAAATACAAGCTCATCTTGCTCATCGCGCATGCATTTGGAACCACCCTTCCTCCAGCGTCCATCTATCATTTTGGAATTGAAAGATTGGGAAGGCAAGCATTTGAATATGCGCAAGAAAAGGGATTGGAGATCAAATTGATTGCATCCGCCCAAAAAATAGACGACCAAAAATTGAATGCCTGGGTAATTCCACAATTTGTATTGAAAGACCAATTGCTTGGACAAGTAAAAAATGAATACAATGGTGTAAGGACCCAAACATGCTTTTCAGAAAATCAATTTTTCTTGGGCAAAGGCGCGGGCGCCTATCCCACCGCATCGGCAGTGATATCCGATATCTCGGCCCTTTCCTATCAATATCGCTACGAATACAAAAAGCGGAAACAAGCCATCGGCTTTGAAATAGACAACACCCGCAATGTTCATGTTTTCATTCAAGCACAAACGGATGATTTGACCAAGGTAGCCTCATACTTTCACACCCTGGATGTTAGTCATCTATCCGACGAAGGCGGTTACTTGATTGGATACATCCCATTACAACAACTGTGGAATCTATACCAAACATTGCCCATTGCGGTGGTGATGATGGGTGAGGGGATGAGGGGATGAGGGGATTTGCAGAGGCATTTCATTTCGACACAACATGGAAAGTTCATGGATTTTTTCACAACAATGCTTCTATCTGCCCACTGACCTTTCCCCAAGCAAATGCCTCTCCCTGGCGTTTCTTGAGCAAGGCTTGCCCCACCGGTGATGCCGCGCTGATGGCCCAAATGGTGATTCCATTGATCTCTATTTTCCCAAAACCCGTTGTTACATAATACCATCCATTGGTGGCTTTGACCAAACTTCCGGGCACCACCTGTATCGTCGTGTCCATTAATCCTGGCGCACTTCGTGACAACTCTTGCATTTGACGATCATGCTCCTCGCGTTGCCTACTCCACTGCTCCATTTCCAAATGAACCATGGCCGTGCCTGTCTCATGTTTGTCCCCTGCTGAACTCTTGCCCTCTTGTTGATTGCTCTCCTGCAAAGATTGCCAAGCGGCCAGCAATTCCGCACCCCGGGCTTCCAGCCTGCGCAACAATTCGTGGTATACCTGTTCTTTATTCATTGGATGTTGGCGCCATTTCCCGCTATCCGCTTCAATCCTGCTGCGCAGGGATTTCCGCTACTATCGGGGGCGCATAGATCACAAATCTACTGCACTTCACTTGATCGCTGTCCCCATGGGACGGCAATCGTTATCAAAAGAAACTCCATTGACCCAAGTGCGCTTGATCTGACCTTGAAAAACCATTCCCTCCAACGGAGACCATCCACATTTGTACATCAATCGCTCTTTATTAACGACCGTTCTTTTTTCCATATCCACCAGCACAAGGTCAGCATAATATCCTTCTCTAATGAATCCACGTTTCTCGATACCGAGGAGTAATGCAGGATTGTGACACATTTTCTGAACCAATTTGGGCAAACTCAATTTCCCTTGGCTAACAAAATCCAACATCACCTGCAACCCATGCTGAATCATCGGTGCTCCGGACATGGACTGTAAATAAGGTTTTTGCTTCTCCTCCCATACATGCGGAGCATGATCCGTTGTAATCAAATCTATCCGATCATCCAATAAAGCTTGCCAGAGCTCCGCTCGATCCTCGGCTGTTTTTATCGATGGGTTCCACTTGATTTTGGCTCCCAATCTCTCATAATCCGCATCACAAAATAACAGATTCTGTACACAGACTTCGGTCGTAATTCTCTTGGTCGTAACATCTGGGTTGGCCTCAAACAATACCGTTTCCATTCCACTGGTCAGATGAAAAACATGCAACCGTCCTCCTGTATTCCTAGCTATTTCCACACAACGTTTTGAAGCAGTAAAGCAAGCCTCCGCGGATCGTATCCAATGGTGATGGGAAAAATCTATTTCACGGCCATGTTCCTGGATATATTGAGCGATACTTTCTTCAATCATCTTCTCGTCCTCACAGTGTAAAGCAACAATCTTGTTCGGGAATCGCCTAAAAATCTCGGACAACTCTAGAGGGAATTGACACAATAAATTTCCAGGTCCAGTAAAATAAAGTCCGTCGTCCGTTAAGGCCAACACACCATCCAAATCCTCTTCAGACCATTCTCTCCAGTTGTCTTTGGTTAACCCCAATAAAAATCCATAGTTGCAGTAGGCCCTGTTTTCTGCTCTCTGGTATTTGTCTTTCAATATTGAAAGGGAAGTCGTATTGGGCAATGTATTGGGCATATCGATAATCGTCGTGACCCCGCCCACAACGGCTGCTTTTGATTCACTGATCAAGTCTCCTTTTCTCGTCAATCCCGGATCTCTAAAGTGAACCTGGGCATCGATGACACCCGGCATTAAAATCAATCCAGATGCGTCATAAATTTCTTCGGCCTCTATATTATTCAGATGGCCTATGGATTTTATCCATTGGCCCTCTAACAGGACATCGCATACACTAACGCCATCACCTTGGACAACCTGAGCATTTCTAATGAGTGTTCTTTTCATTTTTAGGGATTACAAAAATCACAATACATGGGGTCCTCATCTTTTTTATCGTGGGGATAAAAGACATCGCTTGAATACTCACAATGACAGCACGCATGAACAATTTTCAAAGTGGAATTCGTAGGCCTATTGCACAACCTGCAAGGAAGCCCTGAAACAGCCTGTGATACACCAAAACCGGGGAAGTTGCATTCAGGGCATTGCGACAAAATACGCTTGATTAGTTTTTCTGCGGCCTCACCAATCACCTGCATTCTTGTAGGATTGTTCATGGCGCGCATATCGGTTTCTATATACACCTTGCCATGGGATTCAATGATCGGGATACAGATTTTCATTAAATCATCCCAATCACGAATACCTTTCGTCATCTTGCTAAAATCATGTTGACCAACACGGGCAATTAACGCGTGCTCTGGAAACTTTACTTTTTTCGCAAAGCTCTCTATACCCTGCGGACCATCGCAATAGGCAGCATCAAAATTGGTAGAAAGACTTATCACGCGTTCCACAAACTCCCAATCATTTTTACGATCCTTCATCATCACCCATTCCTCATCGGCATAGGCAAAAAATGCCGCAGGATGCGGTCCAAAAGATCCTTCACTGGCAATAGCCAAATCCAATTGATACATATCCATGGCTCGTTCGCATTTCTCTCTGAGCACGTCGACAACTTCACCCTTCCTCTCAATTTCACCGGAAAAAGTTCCCAAGGCATCTGTATCATAATGGGAAGGGTAAAAAATTTGACATTCTAATTTTTCTCTAATGAATGGAGCCATGGCAACATCCTTGTTGTGCTGAGAAGCGATTAATACCGTTCTTCCTTTAAAAAATTCAATAGCCTGCATTTTCTTCATTCCATTTTGGGCCTGACAATAAAATCGACTTGAACCAAAGCGCCAAGCACAGGGCAATGGCACGAAGTAACTTAGCATCGGCGATTTCATCGCATTGAAAGGAATAACCCAACAACGTGGCACACAACAACACTACTGAAACCTTAAAAAAAATCAAACCATTCATCGATTAAAAGATATCATACATATCAAGAATCCAAGCTGATGTCACACGTCAGAATCAACATTATACTGATCCTCCCACTGGCTTTAACTTATTTCCACTATCCAGAGGTAAATAGACATCCCCACCGTCAAATTCATGGGGAAGGTCACACCCAAGGCCATTGGAACAAAAAGACCAGGATCTGATTGGGGTGCTGCCATTTTCATGGCCGCGGGAACAGCGATGTACGAGGCACTGGCCGCCAATACCGCCAAAACGAAACGATTGGCCACATCATCCGTGAGCCAATGACTGAGGTACGCAACGGTAATTCCATTGATGAGCGGAACGATCAAACCAAATAGCGTCATGGTCAAACCATATTTTTTGAAAGCCCCAAAACGTCGGGCAGTGACCATGCCCATCTCCAATAAAAAGAGCGAAAGAAATCCCTTGAAAATATCGGTAGTGAAAGGTTTAATGCCCTCGGCCTGCTTGGCATTCGCAAAATACCCAATCAGCAAACTCCCCAAAATCAAAAGAACACTTCCGTTGGTCAAAGAATGTTTGATGGTTTGCCAGAGATTCCCATTTTGGGAAGTTCCATTCTCCCATCGCTTCATTAAAACCACCGCAACGATAATGGCAGGCGATTCCATCAATGCCATCACCGCTACCATGTGCCCTCCGCAGGCAAGAGCGTGAAAATCCAGAAAAGACATGGCCGCCACAAAAGTCACCGCGCTTACTGAACCATAGGATGCCGCAACTGCAGCCGCATTCTGATTGTCCAACTTCAATCTCAAAATGAAAAAAGTATACAAGGGAATAATCGCCGACACCAACAATCCAGTAAACAATGTCCAAATAACCTCCGCATTGATCTTAGCATGCGACAACTCCTGTCCACCTTTAAAACCAATGGCAAATAGTAAATAAAGCGAAATGAATTTACTCGATGAGGGTGGGATTTCTAAATCACTTTTTACAGTGACCGCCAAAACCCCCAAAAGAAAAAAGAGAATGGTTGGATTGGTAAGATTTAAGAGCAATTCATTCCCGTTCATGCATTTATTTTTTTGCAAAGTTGCACCCACCAATTGATTGATTTTCATTTATATTTACAATGCGTAACATAAAAATTATTTATGAATATCACTTTACAGCAGCTCATCATTTTCAATGATCTCTGTCAAACCGAAAGCGTAACACAAACCGCTGAAAATCTGCATCTCACTCAACCCGCGATATCCATTCAACTCAAGAATATTCAAACCCAGTTTGACCAACCGCTATTTGAAACAGTGGGCAAGAAAATTTACATCACCCCTTGGGGAAGAACTGTATTGGAGCCCATTCAGCGCTTGTTACAAGAAGCGAAGCAAATTGAGCACATGGCCCAAAGGGCCAATCGAGGCCTTTCAGGCCCCTTGAAAATAGCCGTTGTATCCACAGGGAAATACGTGATGCCATTTTTCCTAACGCCCTTTATGAAAGAAAATCCCGAAGTCGAATTGGAGATGGATGTTTCCAACAAGCAGCAAGTATTGGAGCGGTTGAAGAAAAATGAAATTGACTTTGCCCTGGTGTCCATCCTTCCAGACCAGATGTCCCTCAAGAAATTGGATCTATTGGAAAATCGATTGCAAATGGTAGGATCGGCGCAATCCAAAGCCAAAACATTGGAGGATTGCACCCCATTTATTTACCGGGAGCGCGGATCAGGAACCCGACAAAGCATGGAGAAATACCTCAGCAAGCGCAAGATGAAACTGACCAAGACCATGGAATTGACCAGCAATGAAGCCATCAAGCAAGCGGTAATCGCGGGAATGGGCTACTCCATCATGCCACTGATTGGCCTTAAAAATGAATTGACCCACAAACAAATCAAAGTCATTCCCTTGCCTGGATTGCCTATTAAAACCACCTGGAAATTGGTCTGGCGTAGCGAAAAAAAATTATCCCAAACTGCCCAAGCTTATTTGGATCATTTGAAACGAAACAAGGACGAAATTCAAAAATTTCACTTTGAATTGATTTGATCAAGGATGTTTCATCACCAATTGTCTACAATATTCCTTGATCAAATCACGCGTTGTTCTAAAAGATTCCATTACTTCATCATCGGACCCTTGAGCCTTTGCAGGATCGGGGAAATTGTAATGCAAGCGAGTTGCTTGTGATGGAAAATAGGGACAACGCTCCTGAGCGTTGTCACACACGGTTAGAATAAGATCAAATGAAACATCACTGTATTCATCCACATGATTGGAGGTATGTTTTGAAATATCTATTCCATCTTCGGCCATAATGTCAATCGCCCTGGGATTCACCCCATGCGTTTCTATTCCCGCGCTGTAGACCTTAGCATTGTCTCCATAGAACAATCGCAAGTACCCTTCTGCCATTTGACTTCGGCAGCTATTCCCTGTGCAGAGAACCAGAATGTTTTTACTTGTTTTCATATATCCGTCTTTTTAAATACAAACTTAGTTTCACCATCAATATGAGTGCAGGAACTTCTACCAATGGACCTATCACACCTGCAAAAGCCTGACCTGAATTCAATCCAAAAACACCTATGGACACGGCTATCGCCAATTCAAAATTATTACCGGACGCAGTGAATGAAACCGCCGCATTCTCCGAATAAGAGGCCCCTGCCCATTTGGCTACAGCAAACATCAGGGAAAACATAACAACAAAGAAGACAACCAAAGGAATCGCCACGTCAATTACATCCATGGGCAACTCCACAATCATTTGCCCTTTCAAACTAAACATAACCACGATAGTAAACAGCAATGCAATCAGAGTTAAAGGCGTTATTGCTGGAAGGAATTTGGTTTGAAACCATTGTTCCCCTTGGGTTGCAATTATCGATTTTCTGCTTAATACCGCAACTACAAACGGAATCCCCAAATACAATCCGACCGTCTTTGCGATATCCCACATTGTGACATCGATATGCACCCCTTCAATTCCCATCCATGGCAAAACCATTTCCAAGTAGAAATAGGCATAGAACGCAAAAAACAATACTTGTAAAATACTATTAACTCCCACTAAACCAGTTACCCATTCCTTGCTGCCCTGTGCAAGATCATTCCAAACAATTACCATGGCAATACAAGGTGCCAAGCCGATGATAATCAAACCCGTCATGTATTCTGGTGAATCTCGAAGAAAGGTGGTTGCCAAAAGAAACATCAACAAAGGACCGATGATCCAGGTAATAAAAAAAGAAACCAAAAGCAACTTGGGCTTTGCCATCACAGCGGGGATACGCGAGAAATCAACTTTGGTCAAAGGGGGGTACATCATCACAATCAATCCTATGGCGAGAGGAATATTGGTTGTACCCATTGACAGCGCATCCATCACCTTGGTCATTTGAGGAAAAAAATATCCCAATCCCACGCCCAAAAGCATTGCCAGGAAAATCCAAACTGTCAGGAAGCGATCTAAAAATTTTAGTCTTGTATTCATAATAATGAAATCGCTTAACAACATCCTCCCCCTGGGGTACAAATATTCCTATTTCCCAAATCGCCCATATTCACTTTAACTTTGGTTTCAGGGATACCGCAAGTATCCTCTGCCAAGCAAGCGGTTTGCTTGGTGATTAGTTTGAAATGACCATTTTGAAACGCCAAGCCAAAAACACCGATGGTATCCCTTTGGTATTCTACTACAACATCTAAATCTTGCACACCATATAAACCATCAGCGAGGGAAATAATGCCCAAGAATTTCTGGGGAGATAATCGATGCGCTGTATCACCTGCTACCCACAACTGGAATGTAGCACTTCGTTCGTTGCGCATTTTGCCACCACAATCCACGTAATTTTTGAGCATCAAGCCCATTTCAGTAACGTGAAAGTGAGCAGGCACCATCGTGCCATCGGGCAATTCAAAGGAAACCGAAGCCACTGTGTTCAGGTTAGTGATCAATTCTTTTACTTTCATATTAGCAACATTTACTTTTCATTTTATTCTCCAACTTTCCGAAGTACAATTGAATTTTCTTCAATGTCTTTTCATTGATACAATAACAAATGGCCGTTCCTTCAATCGTCCCTTGGATGATCTCCGCATTTTTTAATTCTTTCAAATGTTGAGAAACGGTGGGCTGGGCCAATGGAAGGTGATTTACAATGTCTCCACAGATGCAACTATCTACTGACAGAAGATACTCCACTATCGCAATGCGCGCAGGGTGCGCCAAGGCTTTGAGCAATGCTGCTATTTCGTTTTCACGTTCAGAAAAATTTTCTGACTTTGAAATTCCCATCTCTATTTGTTTATTGCAATATTACGATATATATTTTCTTAATCATAAATAATTTACATTGACAATCCTCCCTCATCACCATTCAGATGTTTAGGACTTCATTCTTAATAGGACAACCCAACCTGATAGCATTGTTAAACTACCAATGAAAATCATTGCCGCTGGTATGCCCCATTGATCTGCCAAAATCCCTGAGATTATTGCACCAAAGGCATAGCCAGAATCCCGCCACAACCTGAAGATGCCCACTGTTTCCGCCCTCTGCGTGGCAGATACCGCATCACCAATGGCGGACAAAAATGTAGGATAAACCATAGCGGTCCCCCAACCCAACAATGCTGCCAATACTACTGCATAGTTATCCAATTCGGCAATGGCCATAACCAAAATCACAGCTCCTTGAAGTGCCATTGCCGAGGCTATCAAACCCTTCTTCGAAATCAAATCCGACCATTTTCCAGTAATCAATTGTCCAATTCCCCAAACCATGGGATAAGTTGCTAGTGCCATTGCACTTGTATCACTGTTCACACCTCGATCCAAAAGCAACATAGGAAGTAATCCCCACATCATCCCATCGTTGAGATTGTTCACCCATCCTGCTTGAACGATTGAACTTAAGTTCTTGTCTTTAAAAGAAACCCAAATAAAGAAATGTCTTACCTTGACCGAAGACACAACATTGGATTCTTTTTCCATCCATGGCGTTGTATCTTTTACCCATAAAAAGGAAAGCAAAAGCCCCAACATAGCGATGCCCAATCCTATGAAAAATGGATAAGGCGTAACCCCAAAATCTTGAGCCACTTGAAATGTCCAATAAGCCACAACACCAACAGCCAAATAGCCTGCAAATTCATTGATTCCCATGGCCAATCCTCTGTTCTTCTTGCCTACCAAATCCATCTTCATCACCACTGTACTGCTCCATGTCAAACCTTGATGAACGCCCAAAAAGATATTGGCAAAAATGACTACCCACCATGAATGGGCCATCATCAGAAGAATAGGGACAGGAAGTGCCAAACACCAACCTGCAATAAGCAATCGGCGTCGCCCCCATCGATTGGCCCACTTGCCCGCGTAGTAATTGGCAATGGCCTTGGAAAAACCGAAGGCAACGATAAATGAAAGCATGATTCCCGCAGAGGAAATGCCCATCACCTGCTTTGCATATACCGGAAAGATGGAACGTTCCATCCCCACCATGCCTCCTACAAATCCATTAACCAGTACCAATAGAAAAAATTGAAATGCATTTTCGCGAATGCCCCATCGAATATTCCGAAATTTCTGATTGTTCACCGAGCAAAATTCTCGGTTTAATGTCTGGACGTACTTATCAAATGATAAGAACTACAATTCCGACCTTATCCGGCTTAAACTTTCAGGTGTTATTCCCAAATAGGAGGCCACGATTTTCAGTGGAATTATAGAAAGAATTTCGGTCTCCTTCATCAAATCCAAATAACGCTCTTTAGCCGTTTTCATTTGAAAACTTTCTAACCTTTTGATGGTATTGACCCATTCTTTTTCAAAGACGCGACGAAACATAGATTCTATTTCTGGGAATCGCCCATACAATTGAAAAAGCCCTTCGGCAGGGATAACCAATACCTGAGAAGCGGTGATCGATTGAATTCCTTTGTTGGTTTTTTGGGAGGTAAACAAACTCTCCGCTCGAATGATTAATTGCCCTTCAAAGGCAAAATGTTCTGTAATATCAACCCCTTCTTTCCAATAATAAATTCTTGCAACACCAGCAGACATGAAGAAAATATTCTTGCATGTACTGCCCGTTTTTTGAATATCCAATGATTTACCATAACTCTCCTCTTTGATTAAATCCAATAGAGCAAGTTGCGCCTCATGGGACAGCTTCAAATCCCCACAGAGAAAATGAATCAAGCCTTCCGCATTCATGGTCGGAAGTTAAGACATGAAATCATTCATTCGAAATCTCATTTCCACTCTCTAATCAAACAATAGGTGACCAATCCCTCGATCTCAACCTCTGCATAGGTTTTGAAGCCGATGCGCTCATAGATTCTTTTGTTCTTGGGAATGACCGTTTCAACCATGACTGGCAATTGAAGCTCTCTTGACTTTTGAAACAAAATATCGCGAAGCTCCAATATGGCTTGGGTTCCTCTTGCCTCAGGCAAAACACCCAAAAAAGAACAATAGATATGCGGCGGATATTGACTTCGCATGGCTTCCACTTTGGATTTTCGTCGCAGGACGCGTGTAATACGAAAAGGGCCAATCGCAATAAAAATCATCATTAACTTCACCTTCCAACACACCGGCTTTTTGTTAACCGAAGGATAGAAAAGGATGATGCCTTGTTCGGATTGATCCATGTAAACGCCGTCATTCTGGGTGGCTTCATCGATCAGATAATGGGCCAATACCCTGCGTCTTCGGCAGGCGCCCCAGCCGGAACCGACTGTAAATTCTGACGAAGGAATCTGTTCTAAGATTCGCTTCACCATTTGGATTTTTTTTCTCATATCATTGGTGGATTTGATGTGAAAATATTGTGATTAAAGGTAAAAAACAATTGAGTTAAATCATAATGCAAAGCACAATTGACATATATAACTAATGATTATATTCGCGCAAACTTTACAGATGCGCACCCTATTCACTTTGGCCTTTGCATTATTGCAACTATTTGTTTTTGCACAAGTAGGTATCGGCACCAACGACCCCAAAGCCACCTTGCATGTATTGGGAAAACCCACTCAAACCGATGCGATTGATGGACTTATACCGCCCAAGATTACCCGTGCCCAGCTCATTGCCAAGTCGGGATTGTATGGCACCAATCAAGCGGGAGCCATATTGTATGTCACTGACGCCAGCGGAACCACCAACCCTTCCACCTCTCAAGTAACGGAAGCTGGATTTTATTATTTCAATGGCACTGCATGGATCCCATTGAAAGGTACACCGGCTCCGTCTGTTGTAGCGGAGTGTTCCAACGACGGGTTTGTTGCGCCAATGATTCAGGGAGTTGCCCTATCCAACAGCAGCCTCAAAGTATTGGTAACCAATAACAGTTTTAGTACTGCCACCATTGCTTTTCAAAACAGTGATGTTGTATTATCTGGGATCAGTGGAATCACTGTATCGGCAACATCTCCAGCCACTGCAACATTGATTGCTGGTCAAAGCCAATGGGTCACCTACACCCTATCCGGCACACCAACGAGTGCAGGAACGCTATCTTGTCAATGGACCAAATTATCTTTGAATTGTTTGAACACCCAAACGGTTTATTCATTGAGCGGATATGTCCAAGATGCCAATTACACCAGCACGCCACAATTGAATTATTTGTACGTAAAAGACGTTGCATTGACCAGTGCAAATACTTTCACGGTTACCTATACCAACAATGGTGCAGTGGCCTTGGCTTCTTTGCCAGCGCCTACTACAGGAAATGTCACCTTGAGTGGCGCAGGCAGCGCGGGAGTCACAGTATCCAGCGTTTCGCCAACAGGTACATACACCTTGGCGGCTGGAGCCAGCAAAACTTTCACCTATACCCTTTCAGGAACACCTTCAGCAACAGGAACGTTGACCGCTACTTGGAATTATTTGGATTTGACCGCGACACAAAGCAAAACGGTCATCCAATTGAAAGCATCCGGAGGTACACCCATTTTATATCAAAGCGGAAGCAATTATTATGTGGCACACAAATTCACTTCATCGGGCAATTTAACCGTCTTGGAAAATGCGAGCATGAATTACTTGTTGGTAGGCGGTGGCGGTGCAGGTGGCACCAACCATGGTGGCGGTGGCGGTGGCGGCGGTGTCGTTCAGGGAACGCACAACGCCATCACAGGAACATTCCCAGTCGTTGTTGGGAATGGAGGTTCTGGTATAGCCAGTGGATTTTCTACCAGAGGTAACAATGGAGGATTGAGTTCTTTGTTTGGGTTCACCGCATACGGTGGCGGTGGCGGCGGCGGTCGCAATAACACCAACAACACCGACAGCGGCGCCAATGGAGCAACTGGCGGTGGTGGTCCCGGTACCAATCCTGTTACCTCAGGGACCAGCATTTATGCGGGCCAAGGTTTCAATGGAGGAAATGGAACATCGGATGCCACAGCAGGTAACGGCGGTGGCGGCGGTGGCGCGGGCGCTGCCGGTGGTGCTTCTTCAGGAACTGGACCAGGTGGTGGTATCTCAGGTGCCGGTGGCGCAGGAATTTCCTCAACGATCACAGGAGTGTCAACCTATTATGGCGGAGGCGGATCTGGTGGCCGCTGGCAGACAGGAGCCGTAGGTGCAGCAGGAATCGGCGGTGGTGGAACAGGTGGAAATACAGACTCCGCCGGTGGTAGCGCAGGAGCTGCCAACACAGGCGGCGGCGGCGGTGGTGGCGGTGGTGCATTTGGACCCGGAGGGGCCGGAGGATCTGGCGTGGTGATTGTCTCTTATCTTCTACAATAAAAAAAGGCTGCGATTGCAGCCTTTTTTGTTGAACCATTTTACACAACAATGGTTTGTTGTGTATGAATCCCATTGTCTCCGTTTCGAAACTACACAAAAGCTTTGGTGCTTTTCAAGCACTGAAGGGTGTAAACTTCAATGTTTATCCGGGTGATGTATTTGGATTTCTAGGCCCCAATGGCGCAGGAAAAAGCACCGCCATGCGCTGCATGCTGGGTTTGATTCACGCCGATCAAGGGGACATCCAAATATTCAACCAACCGCTGCAAAGCAACAAAACCAATATCCTTGGAAAAATAGGCAACATCATTGAAAAACCCGACTTCTACAAATACCTCAGCGCAGAACGCAATTTGGAGATTTTTGGCCGAATGGCACAACATCCAATACACACCCGCACCCTGCATGAAATTCTGGATTTTGTGGGACTACTGGAGCGCCGCAAAGACAAGGTCAAAGGTTTTTCTCATGGAATGAGACAACGCCTGGGCATTGCACAAACCCTTCTCGCCGACCCCGACTTGATTGTTCTGGACGAACCCACAACGGGATTGGATCCCCAAGGGATAATCGATGTAAGGGAATTGATCATTCGGCTGAAAGAAGAAAAAGGAAAAACCATCATTCTAAGTTCGCATCAACTTCAAGAAGTAGAGATGATTGCCAATCGAATGGTGATCATCAGCAAAGGAAAAACAGTAATTGAGGGAGAGGTTGCATCACTGCTCAATGCACAAGATTGCATTGTAAAAATGCATACCACCAACAACGACCATGTACGTCAGATTTTACATGTTTCCTATTCCACCACCACCCTGCACTGCGATCCCAATCAAGGCCTCAGTTTTCCACTGCAAAAAGAAAAAATTCCACACCTCATTCAAAGTTGTGTCGAAAACAACATAGGCATTTACGAAGTGGAAAGTAAAAAGCAATTGGAGAATTATTTCATTCAAATGATACAAAATGAAACCGTTTAAAAACGTATACAACGAGTGGGTGAAGATTGTTGCCAAGCCGCGCAGCTATCTGGGAATTGGGGCAATTACAGTCTTGGTAGCCGTAATCGTTTTTGCACTCAAAGCCGATGGCATGAGTTTCATTTCGTTCGTTACTGCATCCTTTGAACAAACCTTGACTTTTCAGGGTCAAGTATTGAATGGCAACTTGGTTGCCTTCATCGTGCTTCAAATGTTGGTTATTCATGTCCCTTTACTGGTCGCTTTGATCACAGGCGATTTAATCTCAGGAGAATCCGCCATGGGCACCTTGCGATTGCTGCTAACCCAACCCATCAGTAGAACACAAGTACTGGCTTCCAAATACATCGCGGGGGCGATGTATACGGCATTGATTGTGGTATGGTTGGGTATTTTGGCCATTGGCCTTGGACACGGAATGTTTGGCTCAGGCGATCTAATGGTTTTGAATAGCGATGGCTTGGTCATTATCCCAGAATATGATATTGCTTGGCGATACGTCGGCGCTTTTGCCGTGGCCTTTTTGGCGTTGAATACTGTAGCCACGCTATCCATTGCGCTGTCTTGCTTCTCTGATAATTCAGTTGGTCCTATAGTAGCCACCATGTCGATTATCATCCTCTTCACGATCATTGGAACATTAGACGTCTCCGTTTTTGATTCGATACGCCCCTATCTTTTCACGACACACATGGCCGCATGGCGCAGTTTTTTTGAAGACCCTTTCCCAGTAAACGAAATCAAAAATTCCGTTTGGGTATTGTTGATTCATCAGGCGCTATTCTGGATCATAAGCTTTATTTATTTCAATCGAAAAGACATCACCACATGAAAAAAATATTCCTCTTTCTTTTGGGCTTGATTGCCCTGCATGTGCGAGCACAAGATCCGCAACAAATCCTAAATGCGGTAGAAAAGAAATACAACAGTGTAAAAAAATTCAAAGCGGATGTCAACATTCAATCCGATATACCGGCAATGAAAATTTTACCGGCCCAAGCCAACATCAGCTATACATCTCCCAACACATTGGAAGTAACATCCAAGAGTATCGTTGTACTTCCGAAACAAGGTTTCAGAGAGATACAAAATATTGTTTCTCAAAAAAATAAATACACCGCGATATACATGGGTCTTGAAAAAGTTGGCGGAAAAAATGCACACCTCATTACTTTACTTCCCAAGAGTGACAAAGAGGATTGGATCATGGCCAAAATATGGGTAGATACCATGGAGTCCCTGATTTTGCAATCGCAAACCACCACCAAAAGCAGCGGCACCCTCAAAGTAAATTACCAGTATAAAAATCAGAAGCAATGGGCACTACCCGATCAAATGATCATCGAAGTAGACGTGCAGAAATTTAAAATTCCAAAAGGAGTGGCAACCGATTTACATCGAAATCGAGAAACCAAATCCCAAGGCAATGTGGGGAAAATTACATTGACCTTCAGTAACTATAAAGTGAACTAATCAGCCAGGAAACCAAATTTCCCTTGATTATAATCCTCAATGGCCTGCCGAATTTCGTCTTCAGTATTCATCACAAATGGACCATAAGACACGTAAGGTTCGTTCAACGGCTCACCGCTCAAAAACAAAATGATCGACTTTTCTTGGGCTGTAATTTTAATTTTTCCAGCTTCATTTTTGAATTGAACAAAATTGTTCTCCCCCACCGTTTGGCCATTGACTTGAATCTTTCCATCCACCAACAACATGCCTGAATTGTAATGCGCGGGGACTTCAAATTCCACTTGTCCATTGACTTTGAGATGAATATCATACATTTGAATGGGAGAGAAAGTAGAGGCAATTCCTTTTTGTCCATTCATTTCTCCGGCAATCACATACACAAAACCTCCATTGTCCTTTAATTCAATTCTGGGTTTATCGGCATGAACAATACTTTGGTATTTGGCCGGGGTCATCTTGTGCTTTTTGGGCAGGTTGATCCACAACTGAATCATTTCAAATGCACCACCCGATCGATTGAATGTTTGCTCATGGTATTCTTTGTGCAGCACGCCGCCCCCAGCAGTCATCCATTGGATGTCCCCTGGACCAATGATCCCGTGATTGCCCTTGCTATCGTGGTGTTCTATAGAACCTTTGTATGCAAATGTGACCGTTTCAATTCCACGATGCGGATGAACCCCTACTCCTTGCGAGATATCGGAAGGAGGGAAATTGACCTCGGCATTGTAATCCAATAGAAAGAAAGGAGACATCCGCTCTTCAAAGCCCTTGCCGTTGGGGTAATAATTCATCACTTTGAAACCATTTCCCACCATGTGGCGGTTGGTGGGTGTAAGCACCCCTTCGATTGGTCTTAAGCCAAGATTGGAATCATTGGATTCTTCAGATGGTGCTGCTTGTGCTTTCCACCATTGAACACCCAAAGCCGCGATGACACCGCCCAACAAACCTGACTTTAAAAATTTCTTGCGATCCATACCCCAAATTTAAATTAAAAATAAGTCGCAAAACCCAGTTGCCAACCAGAAGTATAGGAAGGATTATTTCTAAATAAATCTTGGTGTTTTTGGTACCGATAATTCAATCGCAAAACCGTTTGAGGATTGGGGCGAAAACTTACCGCCGGAACAAAACTCACCAGCTCATCACCCTTGGTTCCTTTGATATCATGGAAATTGCCCACATTCCAATCCACATATTCCGAGCGCAAAGCCAAGTTAAGCGTTGCATTGCGCCATCCTGCAACAGTGCCTTGATAAACGGGTTGAATAATATCCAAAAATCCGCCTTGCTGTCTGTTGCCATAACTCTCCAAATACGCATGGGGCAATTGCAGAAAAATCCAAGCCCACTCCCCTACAACCGTGGTCTTAAGATGAGGAATCGTTGAATTCCAATCGATGGCCAGTACTTGCAATTTACGGGGCGCATCAACCACCAAACCATCTTGGGTTGTTGTATTGTATACCCCGCCCATGTAGGACACACCCATCTCACCCCATTGATTTTGTCTGCCTGCAATTTTAGCTGTTATTAAAGGCTGTCCGTTGGAAGTAGTAGCAAAACGAGCGGCATTCTCATGCGAAGCAGCCAAGAAAGTTCTTCCCTCTTCATTGTCAATGATGCTGTTGTCAAAACCGCCAGTTGCATAAATTTCATAACCCAACATACCCCTTTTGGAATACCGTTTACCGTACAAACCAAATCCCGCATTTTGCCAGGTAGCGGGAAGCATTTGCGTTGCAGCAATTGGTCTATCGACAAATTCCCATTTGGGACCATCATGATTTTGATTAAAGGCCCCAATGGGATTTAAAATAATTCCACCCCGCAAATTCAAAAGCGGATGCAATTCCATGTCCATGGCCGCGTACTCCACACCTACCTCCGGTGAACCTCCCTCCAGGAGTTCATCAGGATCATTTTCAAATTCAATCTCAGTCAAAAACTTGATGTGCCTGGAAATCGAGGAGGATAAAAAGATACTCATTCTTCTCATTTGAAACTGATGCCCCAGGGAAACACCATCGGATCCTAGGTGTTGCCAATTGGCCTCTGTGTAGCCACCCAAAGCAACTTTCGATGATCTGGATTGAAGGAAAGGCCTATTGTACACCGCGTCCATATTCAGATTCTTCTTAGAAGAATCCACTGATTGTCTTTTAAACAGTGTCGTATCCGCCTGGGCGTTTGCAAGAGAGGTTAGCAAACCCAAGGTGCAAATCAATATTTTGGTTTTCATCGCAACGAAATAAGGAGGTTATCATTTTCTGTAGTACATGTGAAAGCGCGTAATTTTCGATCAGCAGGTGCTCCCAGCGGGTTGCCGTCCGTATCAAACTCACTTCCATGTGCGGGACATTGCAGACGATCGCCAAAGGCTTGTAATTCGGCGCCTTGGTGTGAACATTCCATGAGCAAGGCAGAATACGTTTCATCTTGCTTTCTAAAAACACAAATGGGAAAAACCAATTCATCATTGGTGATGATGATGTAATTTCGGAAACGTTGTGTTTCTTCATTCCAAAAAGCAGATTTGGAAATAACGTAATGATCTCCATGCCGTGTAGCAATGATTCCCTTGTGAGAACCGCAACCCGCCAGCAATGCACCTCCCAGGGTTAAACCAACGCAAGCCCAGCTGCATTGACGAATAAAATCTTTTCTATCCATTACAGTGATTCCAAAAATTGAATGAGCGTTTGTTTATCAGAAAGAGATAATTGATCAAATAAATCCTTGGATTGTTGACCTTCACCTCCATGCCATTCGATGGCCTCTTCAATGGAATGGGCTCTACCATCATGCATCAAAGAATAACCATTCCCTTGCACCGCGGGCGCTAAGCCCAGACCCCAAAGGGCAGGCGTCTTCCATTCACTGGCCAGGGCATTGCCCTCTGTGTAATGGTCATTTAAAGCTTCCCCCATGTCATGCAACAACAAATCTGTGTATGGGTGAATGGTTTGATTACTCAATTGTGCGATCGGCGAATACCCAGTAGTCATGGTCTCTACGTGGCATTTCTGACAACCCAAAGCACGAAACACCGCCTGCCCTTTAATCACATCTGCATGGTCCTTGTTTCTTTGGAAAGGCGTTTGCAACACTTGCAGATAAAATACTGTCGCATTGACATCGCCATCTGAAACCTCGGGAGATTGAGTGGGTATGCTCGTCAAGGGTTCATTGGGGTTGAACAATTCAAATGGAATAAAGGAGGATGAAATACCCATGTCCTGATGAAATGCCCCTATCGTTTGTTGGTGAAGATTGTGCGTGGAAGCCTTTCGACCAAATCGACCCAGGTATTGACCATTATTGGAAACAGCATTGTTATTGGGGACAACCCAAGACGGAAGCGCAATCCAATGGGCAACACCTGAAATACCATCACCATCACTATCCAATGGATCAGCCAATGCAAGTATGCTGGCATCGGGAATCGCCTCAAGAAAACCAACCCCCGCAACGATGGGAGCCATGAATTTAGCATGTGACACCCCTGCAGGCAAAGATTCCCCTTGTACCCCCGGAATTGAAAAAGGTTGCAACTGGGGTCCTCCAGTATTGGCATAGGGATTTGCCCCAGGCTCCGTTTGGCCGTAACGCGTCAATGCAGTGAAAAGATGTCCACGATTATCACCGCTATGACAACTTCCACATGAATTGGAAACATAAGTGGGACCCAATCCTGTGGCAGCCGTATATACCTCATCAAACTCCTCTGCCCCACGCAAAAAAAGCTGGGTTTGACCTGTGGTCAAACCTTCCACCGGCGCGTCCATTACCTCGTCCGGTAATGCCGCTCCTGGCTCCATTTTGTAGCAACTCACGTATGTAAGCGCCAACGAAATCGAGAAAAAATAAAAACAACGACTTTTCATGTGCATCTCCTGATTGGAAGCACAAAAATATTATTTAGAAAGGTTCTAAACAATACCTCAAACAAGGTATTTGATCCGAACTGGGGATAAAATCAAGCCGACATGCGCTCTTGAATGATGGCCACTAAGCTTCCCATGTCCTTCATCTTATTCAAATCTTTCAATTTGAATTTGAATCCAAAATGAATTTCGATCTCATTTAAAATCTGCATGTGATGTAGGCTATCCCATCCTTCCACATCTGGAGCGGTTAAATCATCACGCATTTCAAAGTTCCTATGATTCAACACTTTAAAAAGTAGTTCCGCAATTGTGTTTTTTATTTCCTCTGCACCCATGATTTTTAATGCGACTTGGTCATTTTTATTTTTCGATTGAAGGGGAAAATTAAATTTTCTACTTCGTTTGGTTCCGTTTCAAAAGTACAAACAAAACCCAGCTTCTCATAGGCTCGAACAGCCGATCGATTATCAGAAAAAACCTGCACTTCGATCGCGGAGAATTCACTATGACTTTGCTCTGCCCTGAGAACTAAATGCTCAATCAATTTCCCAACAATACCTTTACCCTGGGCATGAGGAACAACGTAAGCGTATTCCAATTGAAGTGCACCTTTGTTTCTGGGAATGGCAACCGATACTATTTGAGATTGAAAATTCAGCATACCCTGAATTACGGTAATCGGGAGGTGGGCCTTCATCAAATTGGATTTGAGCATGACCGAGGATAAATCCCACTCATTCTGTCCCTCAATCCATGCACCAAAAGCTCCCACAGGATTCCCATCGTATTCCGCAATCATGAAGCTATCCACCGACCATTCACAACCTGTCATTTCCTCCTTTAAAAATAAAGTCAAGTAATTTCGAAGTTCGGTTTCCGTGCATTGGAACAATTGAATCAAAGCACACCGCTGGGTTCCACTGCGCTCCGCTTGGATGATGGTTTCCACTATAAATGGAATATCCTGATCTGTCGCGTTGCGAATGGCAACCTCTAATACTTCACCCATTCTGTAATTTTCTTTCGATCGACTTTACCATTGCTATTCAAAGGAAAAGACTGCATGTTAATCAACTTGGATGGAATCATGTAAGGAGGAAGCACCTTTGCCAGGGCTTCCTTGATGGCCATTGGATCCCATTCTTCATTTTCCACCACAGCCACCAATTCCATTAGGCCCAATGCATTGGGTATTCCCAGAGCCACCACGCGGCTACCTTCCGGTATTAACTTCTTCAATTGAAATTCAACTTCAGCCGCCTCAATTCGAAAACCTTGAATTTTCAATTGGCTATCTTGTCGGCCCATGTACAAAAGTTGACCTTCTTTGTTTCTTGCAGCCAAATCACCTGAATTGTACCAACGTACATTGTCCTTCATTACAAACTGAGACTGATTCAAGTCTGGGCGATTCAGGTAACCTGAAGTTAGATAATGACCACTCAACCAAAGGTTGCCCACTTCGTCCTCTGGCAAAACCTGTTGATGATCATTCCAAATTGCACAAGCCACATTTGTCATCTCTGATCCAATACTCAGTATCCCTTGATGGGTTAGCGGTTGCGCTGAGTCAAAAGTATATCGCGTGCAGAAAATCGTATTTTCCGTTGGTCCATATACATTGTCAATTTGCGCATGGGGAACACATTGGGCCCATTGATGAACAATGTCTTCGTGCAACGCTTCACCACAGAATAGCGAATACCGCAAATGCTTGGCATTGATCTCATCAAAATAGGGACTCAAATACGTGAGGATAGAGGGAACCATCAGCGCAAAGGAGAGCTGGTGATCTTCCAAAAGTTCCGCAATCACGGCGTATTTCAAGCTATTGTAAGGCACTGTATAGAAGCTGGCACCCAGGGACAATGGCACCAAGAAAGACATCACGGATAGGTCAAATGTCAAATCAAACATTTGCAGAAAACGATCGCGTTTATTCAATTCATATCCCAGATCACAGAAACCCTTCATGAATGAAGACAGGTTGGACCAACCAATTGGCACACCCTTGGGTTCACCCGTGCTTCCTGAAGTAAAGAGCACATAGGCCCAACTTTCCTCATCGGGGAATGCGCGCGTCAAAGTCCAATCCGTTTCCGCAATCCTTGCGGGCACCGAATTTTGGATTGGGTCAAAAACATATTCGGTCTTAATGATCGTTTTGATTTGCTCCACACGTTCTTCAGGATAGGTGGGATGAATCGGGACATAAAATTTACCCAAAGACCAACACGCCAGAATAGCGGCATAGGTATCAATGTGATCATGCGCAACAATTAGAATTCCACGCTCTTTGTTTTTGATCCAATGACTTTCAATGGCCAAAACCCGTTCTTTTAACTCAGGGTAGGTCCATGCCTTTCCTGCAATCATCATTGCAGGATCCTGGCTGTCTTGCAAATGATTGAAAACCGTATCGAGCAACTGGTGATGATCTGGGCGAATCATTTTTCGAAGATACAAACCTATTCTTCCAAATCCGAGTCTGGGGCATTTCCCAATTCCGGTAGAATGTTCTTTACCTCCGCACTGGGCAATGCTTGTACATCCTTGAGCTTTCTTTTTAGCGCATTGGTACGAGTTCCAATCAATTCATCCAAAGTACCATTGGCCTGTTGAATATTCTTTTGGGCTTTCTCCAATAAACCTCCAAATTTTTCGAATTCTGTTTTGACTGCACCCAGAATGGTCCAAACTTCACTGCTTCTCTTCTGCAAAGCCAAAGTTCTGAATCCCATTTGTAGGCTATTTAAAATGGCTGCCAAAGTGGTAGGCCCCGTTACAATTACTTTGAATTCCCGCTGCAATTGCTCTAACAAGTTGGATCGACGAATGACCTCTGCGTAAATCCCTTCAAAAGGAAGGAACATAATGGCAAAATCAGTAGTATGTGGTGGGTCGATGTATTTGTCTCGAATATCTTTCGCCATTTTCTTTATCACCGACTCTAAATTTTTATTGGTAGCCTCTATGGCTGCCGCATCGCCACTTTCATACGCATCCACCAATTGCTCGTATGCATCCTTGGGGAATTTGGCATCAATGGGAAGGAATACATTGGATTGATTATCGTCACGACCGGGTAACTTGATTGCAAACTCAACCAAATCATTGGATCCTTGTTTGGTCTTGGCATTGGCTTCGTATTGCTCAGGTGCCAAAATTTGTTCCAAGAGCATCTCCAATTGGACTTCACCCAAACCACCACGTTGCTTCACATTACTCAAAACTTTTTTCAATCCGCCAACATCTTGCGCGAGACTTTTCATCTCGCCCAAACCTTCCTGCACTGCCTTCAATTGATTTCCTACTGCCTCAAAAGATTGTCCCAATCGTTCACTCAAAGTCTTTTGTAATTTCTCATCCACAGTAACCCGCATGTCTTCCAAGCGCTTGTCTGTATTCTTGACCAAGTCATCAAATTTGACTCTTTGATTTTCTGTGAAATCCTTGAAGTTGTTTTCAAAACCACTGCGAAACTCCTTGAACTCCGTCTTAACGGTATCCAACAAATCCTTGGACATCTTTTGATTCTCCTCTTTGAAAAGACGAAGGGTATCGTTCAAATCCTTTTGAAACTCCTTCAATGTTTTGTTGAGCTCATCCCTGTTCTCCTTGGAAAGATTTTGGGTCTCTTCTCGGTTGATTCTAAAATCTTCCTTCAACCCTTTTTCCATTCTTTCCAAGGTGGCTTCCATGCGCGCACCATCGCCGGTGTTGGCCGGTGCATTGCCCTTCCTGAGCAATAAGAAAATGGCAATCAAGCCAATGGCAATCGAAACAATAGATAAAAATTCTGTGGTCATACCACAAAGCTAGGTGGATAAATCTTTGGGGCGATTGAATTTCAAACAGATTGTTTCAACACTCGCAACAAAACATCAACAGGCTGGGCTCCTGAAATGGAATATTTGCTATTGAAAACAAAAAATGGAACCCCTCTAATTCCAAATTGCTGGGCGGTATACAAATCGTCTTGAAACTTTTTGTCCCATTGCTCCATGCTTAAGACCTCCTGAATCGACAAGCCTTTTTCACCCAATTGATCCAGTATCCCTTGAAGAACTTCCAGAGAAGAAACATTTTCATTGTTCAGAAAATAGGACTGCATTAGCAATTCTTTGGCTTGATTCCCTTTGCCCATGCTTTGTGCATATTGCAAAAGCAAATGAGCGGGATAGGTATTGGCTAAAATCGCGGTGGGGAGATTCAGATTCAATCCCGTTTCCAACCCCATTTGAGTTACTCCGTTCATCATTTGCTCCATTTGCTTTTGCGTCATCCCCTTGGACTCTGCCAAATATTGCGCGATAGGCACACCGGCTTGATCAGCCGTTATGGTAGGATCCAATTGAAAGCTGTGCCAATGAATGGTGGCTTGCTCTCCCCACTCCTCCAAAGCCCTTTCCAAATGGCGCTTTCCAATGTAACAGAAAGGGCATGCAATGTCTGACCAAATATGAATCTCCATAAACTATCGCTGCACCGTTACTTTCTTAGACCAATTGCACGAAGGATTGGTTAAAATATATTGTCCAGAATACACGTCTTGCAGTTCCATAAAAGCAATGGTTGTCCCTGGCTTTAAAGTCACTGACTTTACTTTCCTTCCTTGCAAATCCAACAATTCGAAGGCATGACTTACGGTATTCAATCCGCTGCATTGGATTACCAAAAGGTCACTAACTGGATTTGGGTATACCTTGAAATCAAAATCGAAGAGCTTCTGTACTGAAGTGGTTGGATCATAGATGGTAACGGCTTCGTTGATGGAATTGACTTTGGAGGCCACCAAAGGACCATAAAAGGTAGGGCCCACCACATAGGGATAGGCAGAATTCCAATTTTCATCCACCGTGCAGAAATAAGCATAAGTACCATTGGGATATTCTGGAGTAATACAAAAGCGACCATTGTGTACATCCAGATAATCGAAATCCTGAGTAGTGGGAAAAGTCTCATAATCCTCTCTAAAATATCCCAATGGATAAGTAGCCGATACTGGCGGACCATCGATAACATCCGTACCATCGGCATAATGCGTTCGCACTGTGATATTTCTTAACTGGTAAATTGATTTCATTCTTGTGATTCCACCTGTTCCATCTTCGTTCTTATATGCGTATGCCCCGTAGATTGGAAATCCGTCATAGGCAAATCCCAAAAGCGGCGAATGTTGGGTGGAATCAATCACATACAAACCATCCGCATCATACAAATTACACACAGTGGAAATGGGGGTTAAATCCAAGTCAAAGGCAGAAGGATTTTGGTGGTGATGATAATTGCCCATGGCTGGATGGCCCTTGGCGCAATCAAATCCGACTCGCTCTGCGACAATGGCATCTCGATTCCAAATACCTTGTCCAGGAGGTCCAGGAATAGGGCCGCCCCCCACTGTTTGAGTATTGTTGTTCCAACTTACCCCATCGCGGTAATCAAACAAAGCCACTCCATTAATGAACACACCGATATTTCCTCCTGTGGTAGAAACAGGTGTTCCTAAGTTTTGAATGGGATTTAGTGGAAATTTAAAAATGGCATTTTGATCGGTTGCCAAGGAAGGATTTCCATCCATAAATGGACCCGTTGTGTAAGCAGGAATACCGTTGGTAGTAACATACACCCACTGTGAGGAAAAAGCCACTTGTTGAACATTGGCCAAAACATTGTCCTGAATGGCGACAGAATTGCCTTGCACATAATGAGAGCCCATGGTGTTGTCATTGTTGATCAACCATTGCGTAATGGCTGGGTTTTGCTGTCCCAAGGAAGCAACCGAAATGGCCATACTCAGTATGAATAAACTTCTTTTCATAATTCGAATTTACATCTTTGACGACATTTTACCGCCAGTACCCTTCAAATAAAAAGGCCCTCTTTCGAGGGCCTTTTCAATGATGTCCAAAACTTAAACTCAAACCTATTTGAAAACCATCATTGTAACCGCAATACGCTCACCTCCGTTGGTAAATACCACTTGGTACATCCCAGCAGACAAATCTGCATTCCAGTTAATTTCTTTTTGAACTGAACCATCCACATTCAAAGTTGAAGCATGAACTTTTTTACCAGTAAAATCAAACACATCCATGTTGACTTGACCATCAAATCCATTCATAAACACATTCACACTATTTCCATTGGATGGGTTAGGGAAGATTTTTACCTCGCGATTCTCATCACTCCAAGTGGTAGCCTCTTCCTCTGTATTCATTCCAGCAGCACCCAAAGTTCTTACACAAGAAACAGTACCGTCATAGTTTGAATAGGTGGTGTTATCGATGTGTTTAACACGGATATCCACATCATAACGCTGACCATTGGCCATTCCTGGAACGCTTGAAAGAGAAAGAATTCTGCTTCCGCCCACAGCACCTTCTACAGATACTGGTAAGTTTACTACAGGAACTTGTTGTGTGAACTGCCAATCGTAACGGGAAACACCACAAACCGAGCGATTGGTTGCGATTGTTCCGCTGATCGCGTTTTTGTAAGCGGGGCATTGGTCATAAGAACGAACAATTAAAGCTGCCTCATCAGCCAAACCAAATGACTGAGTAGTGCCTGAAACAGCAGTAACTACAGTTGTATTTCCAAATGCATCTTTCAAAGAATAAGTTACATCGATAGATACATTGATTGTCTGCGTTGCACCAGTGAAATTGGGCACAACAATTTTACCCAATTGACAAACTGTAGTATTGGAAGACCCACCAATGGTGTAAGACCATTCAGGAGTGCCAGCAGTACTAGCAGATGCCCAACGGTTCACGATGTAGGCAATAGCGCTTGGCTTGTAAGAAGCCTTGAAGCTCTGACAAGTGCTGGTATATACGTTGGTATAGTTGGTGTATGGGGCGATGTCAGGCGTACTTGAAGAAAGTCTGCTTACTGTCACACTCACATTACCAGCAGTGCCGTTGTTATTGGCCACAGCAATCATGTATTGGTTACCTGCAACCAAACCATCAAACAACAAGATTTCGCTTCCAGCGTCAGTTGCAATACCTTGGTTACCCACGTGTACGTCATCCTCTACTGCCAATGGAATCAAAGCACCTGTTGGGTTAGCAACATAATCATAGATCGCGATTTGATTGTCATCCGCAACACCTGTATTACCGGCAACGGCAATACGAACGGCATTAGCAGGCGCTGTAAACTTGAACCAACGGTCATTACCAGCGAATGCCGTTTCAGGAGAATCTGTGCTTTCACTCAAAGCGGCAACAAAAGTAGATTGAGCACCAACGCCAAACTGACCCAAAGAATTGATCACCGTTGGAGTGGCATAATCATCACCACAAGTAGCTGCAATACCATCACAATTTTCGTCAATTGCATTTCCACAAACTTCAGTAGCGGTAGCATTGATCGATGCATTGTTGTCATTACAGTCACCACCCGAAGTAGCATAGCCTGAATTGGGCACAGCGCATAGAATCACACTAGAACCCGCTCCTTGGCCATCGCCATCAGCATCCACATAATAAGTCAAATTCAAGCAACAAGCAGAACAACTACCGTACACGTCATTTTTAACCGTACCTGTTGCGCTTTGTCTGTTGGCATAGTTTGCATAATCCGTTACTGGCGCGCAAGAACCACCGTTCTGCATATCATCAACCAAGTTCTCTTGAGAAACCCAGTTGTCCACCATGTATTTGTATTCCACGTTTCCTGCTGGCAAGTTGACCACCACCGTGTAAATACCATCTGCATTTCCGTCCAACAAATGATTGTATGTGTCTGCACCACACCATCCGCACCATGGACCTGTAATATAAACGTTGGTGAAAGCAACACCCGCGCAAGACATATCTACATTGAAAGTAGTAGCATACAAACAAGAACCATCGCTGTAAGTAGCAATTGGGTTATAATTTACTGCAGCTGCGTCGTTACAACCAGGGATACCCTGCTGACAAGCAGTACATCTTCCATAAACATCATTGAAAGTTGATCCAATCACACCTTGGCGGTTGGCATAGTTTGCATAATCTGTAACTGGAGCACAAGTACCTCCATTTTGCATGTCATCAATAAGGTTCTCTTGAGAAGCCCAGTTGTCTACCATGTATTTGTATTCCACATTGCCCGCAGCCAAGTTTACAACCACGTTGTAAATACCGTCAGCGTTTCCGTCAGTCAATAAATTGTATGTATCCGCACCGCACCAGCCACACCATGGGCCCGTCACGTATACGTTAGTAAACGAACCTGCGCAAGTCATGTCCACATTGAAAGTAGTTGCAAACAAACATGTACCATTGTCAACGTTGGCTGCAGGATTGTAGTTGGAAGCCGCTGCGTTGGTACAACCAGGAGTTGAAACCACACAGGCAGAACAAGATGCATAACAAACTGGATCTAAGACAGTGTTTCCTGCAACTGTCAAACTGCGGTTGGTAAATCCACCGTTGGTGACTGTACAAGAAGAACCTGCTGTAAGATTTTCAGAACCGCCCCAGTTGTCGTGTGCAAATTTGTACTCATAAGTTCCCGCTTGCAATGGAATAGTAATTTCCCATATTCCATCTGCATTGGCATCACTCATTTGCGCACAGTTTCCACACCAGTTGTTGAAGGTTCCATTTAATTCAGGAGTAGTAAAACCCGTTTCTTGGGTCATGTCTACTTTGAAAGTAACGTTGTATGTTGGTGCAACTGCAGTACAAGCCACACATGCTCCCCAACAAACGGCATCCAACACCTGACCAGCATTGGTTACTGTTATGGTTCTGTTGGTGTATCCGAAATTGGTTACAGTACAAGTAGAACCAGCAGTTAAGTTTTCTTGAATATTCCAGTTGTCAGCAGCAAACTTGTACTCATATGTACCAGGAGCCAAGCTAATTGTGGTTTCATAAATTCCGTCCGCGTTGGCGTCCGTCATCGCATTGGCCGCTGGCGTCCATCCATTGAAAGAACCGGGCAATTGAACTGCAGTGTAAGCCTGTGTTACGTTGGCCATGTCTACTTTAAAAGTAACAGGATAAACCGAAGTACAAGAAGCACAAGCACCCCAACAGACCACGGGCAACACAACGTCACCAGTTACCGTAATGGTACGATTGGTATAACCAAAATTGGTCACAGTACAAGCTGATCCCGGCGTTAAGCTTTCTTGTTGATTCCATCCATCTGCAGTAAACTTGTACTCATAGGTACCCGCTGCCAAGCTAATGGTAATGTCCCAGATGTTGTCGGCATTGGCATCGGTCATCGTAGCACAACCTCCGCACCAGTTATTAAAAGTTCCATTGACGTTTGCCGCCGTGAAGCCGGAAACGTTCGTCATGTCTACCTGAAAGGTAACATTGTACCCCCATGAAATTGCACTGACGCACAACAGCATGAAGAGTGAAAGTAATTGTTTTTTCATGTCTAGATTAGTTTTGGTAATGATAAATATAGGTAATTGTAATTAAAACAAAAAGTATTTTTGTAAAAAATACAATAAGCTATTCACAATGTGTTAATAAAACCAATTATGGCTCGTATGAAAAGCTTTGGATCACCACTTCATGCTTCAAACCATTGATGGGTGCTAAGCTTTGATATGGCAAGGTCCACAAATTCATTCGCGCATGGGTATTGGCTCCTGGCGATGGGATCACAATGGGATTAGAAGTCATTCCGCCCTCCGATTTTACTCGGGGTGGATGATTCAAATTGAAACTCCATGTGGCCAATGGTTCACCAATTGGTAAAGTTCCTCGGAAAGATTTCCAAGTAATCAAAGTATCCGTCCAATGGAACTGGTGCGTAGTTACCCCTTTCAACATGGCATTGGCTATTGGAAACTCACGGGTACGCTCTGCATAAAAACTTCCAAAGCTCACCGGTTGAACAGAAAAAGTAGTTGGTGTTGTGCTGGCTGCATCTCCCCACTTTGAAAACTCGATATCCACTTCACTGTTTCCGTCGGTAATAAAAGTACTGTCATCCCAAGTGAACAACCCAAAAACTACATTCTCAGCAAAGGAGAGCGGATCGGCTTGGATGGTCCAGGTATAGGTTCCAAATCCCAGGTTGTCCCTACCTACCACCTCTGATGAACTCCATTGGTTGTCATGCTGATCAATGGTTAAATGCAAATACCCCTTGTCATCCACCCAAACGTCATCGTAACGTTTTGAAAACACATTGGGCCCAGGCCCCACTGGAGTAGCGCTGGATTTGATATCCCACTTTCTTCCGGAGAAAGTAACGGTATCGCCTACTCTACCCAAAACATCTTGTGGTTCAGATTGCTTGCATGCCAAACTGGACAGCATCAAGAAAAGGTAAAAATAATTTCTCATCAAGGTTTGATTTCGATGGTGGTTGACAAATTGCCTATGTAAATATCCCAAATGCCCGGCTCCAATATCAATTCACCATTGGCACCAACAAACTTCAAATCTTCTTGATCAATCACAAACGAATATTTGGTTGTAGCATGTGCCAACACTTCCTTTTTATCAAAGTCAATTAATTTTTTGACATGGGGCGTAACGCTCGCTACTCTGTCATGTTTGTAAACCAATACTGCCTCCTTGGCGTTTTGATCTCCATTGTTTTTCACTTCAACCGATACATTCCAACTGCGGGTTCCATTGGCGTTTTGCACTTCTTGGGTTTCGATGTTTTGATAGATCAAATCGGAATAGCTCAATCCATATCCAAATGGCCATTGGGGATTAAAGGCTTTGTTACCAAAATTGGGATCCAATTCCTCACTGTGCTTATGGTCGTAAGTCAATAAAGTTTGGTTGTAACGTGGATAAGTGAAAGGCAATTTCCCACTGGGATTTGTTTTCCCAAAAAGAATATTGGCCAAAGCCATGTTTCCCCATTCGCCTGGCTGATATGCCATAATCACCGCAGCGCATTGATCTGCCCAATCATTGACCAATCGAGGACGATTCTCAAACAATACCAAAACCACAGGCTTTCCTGTTGACAAGGCCCACTTGATGGTTTGTCTTTCTGATTTTCCCCAATTCAAATCATCGATATCACCGGGCTTCTCGGTTGAAGGTTTCTCACCCAAACAAACCAAAATCACATCAGAACCCTTGGCCAATTTCTTCGCTTTTTTCGCATTGGCTTCACTCCATTGGGTCAAGGCGCAAACCGTCTTTCCCGAATTTGCCTTTTGGATGGCCTGCACTGTGGTGAGTCGTGTCGGATCATTCCAGATGGTATCGGTACCTTGCCATGTTCTTGACCAAGCGCCATTTTGATAAATCAATTGATTGGCCGCATTGCCCACTACGCAAACATTGACACCATTTTTCCAAGGCAAGCTACCTGCTTGGTCTTTTCGATTTTCCAAAAGGGTAATACTCTCTTCCGCTGTTGCTATGGCCGTCTGCTGAAAAGCAGCGCTCATTTTGTCTGCATATCCATTCTTTAAAAAAGGAACGGGGTTGTCAAACAAGTCCAATTGCATTTTCAATTTTAAAATGCGGTGCACACTTTCATCGAGTCTGGCTTCTGAAACCCTTCCTTCTTTTACCAACTCGATTAACAAAGTCGTGAAATTGTAATCATTGGGGACCATGCACATGTCAATACCGGCATTGACCGCCAAAGCCACTGCATCTTTTAGATTCTCGGCTACATGGTGAATGTTGACCAATTTGATCACGTCTTCCCAATCCGTAACCGCCATTCCTTCAAATCCCATTTCCTTGCGCAATAATTCGATCAGAATTTTGGGATTGGCATGAACTGGGATTCCATTGATTTCTCCTGAGTTAATCATCACCGTTAATGCTCCTTCATCAATGGCTGCTTGGAAAGATGGACGATAAATTTCCTTCAACTGAATGTCCGAAAGATAAGCTGGAGTTCTGTCCTTGCCGGTTCTTGCGCCACTGTAGCCCAAGAAATGTTTCATGCAAGCTGCCACATGGTATTCATCTATTTCGCCGTTGTTATCCTTACCAAACATGCCTTGATAACCATTGATGCACGCCTTGCCGAGAACACTACACAAATAGGGATCCTCACCATAAGTTTCAAAAAATCTAGACCAAGTGGGCACACGACCCACATCCAAAACCGGCGAAAAATTCCAAGGAATTCCCGCGGCACGCGTCTCATAAGCGGTGATTCTGGCAGCTTCTTTGACCAGAGATGGGTTAAACGTAGCGGCTTGCCCCAGTTGCTGCGGGAACAATGTTCCTCCCATGATGTAATTCGCCCCATGGATGGCATCAATGCCATACAACACGGGAACAAATTTGGATTCATAGCTGTGTTTTTGCTGATATTCCAATGACGCCTGATGAATCCCTGTTATGATTTCATGCCATTGCGCAATGGGATAAGCATGACCACCACAGTTTAAAATGGAACCCACGTGGTATTGTTCGATGGCCATTTTCAATTTTTCCGGATCTATGCGATGCGGCTCTTGCAGTTTATAGATCTCACCGACACATATCACATCCAGATTGATTTGCGTCATTTGCCCTGCCTTTTGCTCAATGGACATTTGTGACAAAATATTCTGAATCTTGTCTTCTTGCTGCTTGGTCCACTGTGCTGAGGAATTTACCCCCACCAAAACAGCCATTATCAAAAACAAAGTTCTCATTATCAATTGCGATTTTTAATTACAATTTCATCTAAACCAATATTTCCTTCTGATTCCAAAGTGATGATCATCTGCTTGATTGCAGTAACATCCAACTCCGGATTTTGCGACACAATATCTGCCAATGGAATTTGCATGGTCACCCAATCGCTTCCAATGGCACCACCCACAACATACTTTCCAAACAATCCCACATAGGATTGGTTTCCTGAAAAATCTTCAAAGCCCAAAGCCCCTGGCAATCCTGCCTTTAGGGGTTTGCCTCCAAAATTTTTAACTTGAATGGTCAAGTCAGCGCTGGAAACGATCATAGAAATATCTTTCCCAGACCATCCATCCCATCCCAAGCCCAAGCCCAGCCATGGACAACCACCGGCCTGCTTATTCCATTTCAGATGCAAGAAATTTTGACCTTTGGCTGCATTCTGATTCTCCAAATTCAATTCAATACACTTTTTTTCCTGGGTTACCCAAAGCTCACTGGTCCATTGTTCTTGCCAAATGAGCGAAGACGTAAAACCCTTGAGTCCGTCGTCTGCTTGTGCTGGCAATGGCTCTTCATACAAAGCCAATGGTTGCCATTGCACACAACCTTGGAGTAACAAAATCGATATTGCAATTGCAACTATTCTCATGGACGTAGGGGTTCTCCTTGGGTAAATATCATGTAGTCCAATCCACTCTCACTATAGCCTGAAGCTGGGTTGGCCAAAAACAAAATTGAAACTTGAAACAGTTTGTGCGGTTCATGCAATCCGTTGCCATTTGGCGCGGCTGGTGTTCCGTTGACCAAGGCTTGAAGATCACTGTACTTCAATGACAACAAACGCCATCCATCTTCTCCACCCTGCAGCTGATAGGAATACATGTCTTCCTGATTGGCATCAAAACTGCCGTCGCCGTTGTCATCCTCTGAGAATCGGATCAATACCAAGCCATTGTCATAATCCGCAGGTTTGTACAAAAGGGTATTGAAATACACCTGATTGGGATTGCTGGATAAATCAAAATGATCTGCACCATAGGCCGAAGCTGGAATATCCACCATACCGATTAACCAATCCCACGATACTGCACCCGCCATCACGTATGAGCGCACACCTTGCGGGGCATCGCCATTTTGCTGTAGTCCAAAATTCATACTAACACCCGACTGAACAAAAGGAACCCAATTGGGATTTAATCCACCTTCAAAGTCACTCAACAACAAGCCATTGTTCACCTTGGGGGTTTGCACAAAAACAGTGTCACGCAAGGTATCCACTTGTCCTTTCACATACATCGCGATAGCACAAGTTTCTGACCTAAACATAGGGAAATGTGTCGTACTTCCTTCCCAATACTCATTGACCTCTGAATCAAAGCCTGTGATTTCCTTTTGGGCACCTGAAGCAAGACCTTCTATTTGCAAATGCCATTCGACACGCTTGCTAAATTTTGCCGTGATGTGAACGGTTTCGCTGCTTGCAAAATCAACAGAATCCTTGTCTACTTGCAACAACTGAATCCAATCAAATGGACCGTACAAATCATTAAGATCTGGACCGTCGAAATGATCATCTACTTGGCAGCCCAATCCCAACAGGATCAAACCTATAGCCATCATTAAACCAAAAACTTTTTTCATATTAAAAATTCATTTGATAAAGAATCATCCATTGTTTCCATCGGTAATTGGGCATATTGGTATTATCCACAACGCCGTTCCAAGTATTGTTTTGAATAGTCAAGAAAGACTTTTCAGAAAAGACATATTTCATTCCCACTGCATTCATCCATTCTTTTCCGTTCCATTTTTGCTCATTAAAATTGGTAATCTCCCCGTTGTAGTTGACCACGGATACCATCTCATTTCCATTGTATCTCAGGTATTGCGTTCCCAATAGCGCGTGCCATTTTGCATTGAATGCAAAATCAACACCCAATACCACACAATCCGTTTGCAAATGCGTGCTGGGGATGGGCGATTCCAATTGGCGGTCGGTTAGATCTCTTCTTAATTCAGCCTGTAGGTTTAACGACTGCGCGCCCCATTTGGCCACAACACCATCCATTCCCAACTTGGTTCTGACAAACTTGCGGGGCTCAACGGTTCCTTCGCCGCGTGTCTCTTGATACTGACCATGACTGGCAAACCAAGAAAGGGTTTGGGACTTGTCTTTTCCGCCCACTTTTACTTCAAAACCCTGTCTATTGGGCGTTGCTACACCATAAGGGGTAATGTTGTCGTAGTAGGGCAAGTATGCGCCAAGCTCTGTTTGCAATTGTAAATTGTATAGGTTCGATTCCCGCATCAAATCCAAAAGATTCACGGTTCGCAATGATTGGTCATTGCCCGTGCGTTGAAATGCCGACAAGGATGCATTGGGATTCAGTCTTCTGGTTTGCGCACCAGGACTTCTGAATTCCGCTTCGACTCTATTCCATGTCATTTGCCAAGTCCATCTACTTTCAGGCCAGTTCAATTGGTAGGTACCGTGGATAAACTTCCCTTGCTTGTGGAGATAGTTGACATCATTGTTTACCATTCGCTTGGACATCCCCATTTCCACTTGAACCACCTGTCCAATAGCACCCCATTTCTTGTTCCAATAACCACCCAAAGTGTGCACTGGATTTCTGAAAGAAGTGGTGGTATTGGCAGTACCTTCAATATCCCATAGATTGGCGTAGTGGTAGGAAATACCCAAATCCGCTTTGACCTTGGCATCAATACTCACACCTGAAAAAATTCGATCTGGAACACTCCCAAAATCTGTGGTGCGCACTCTGGATGAAAAAACGCCCCATTTCAATTCCTGAATACCTTTTGAAAACACAAAGGCGCCATCGGCCGAGACCCCTTGCTGACGCCAGGAATGATCGTTGTTATAAAAGTGATCATACTTCAATACATTCATTTGATCCGCAAATATCTGCGGTGCTGTTGCACTCCATTCTTGATCATTGTTCCACAAGGTAAAGGGCGTCATCTTGTAATTGATATCGCCCAAAGAATATCGAACAGCATGTCCAATCAAACCGCGAACAGTGAGCTGTCTTACATCAAAGCTAACCCCTGAACCCCAGAAACCGCCGTAATCATTTCTGATACGGACCATGCCCAGAACCTCCATCGTTTTATTGACTTGAATTTTCAAACCCAAATCCGCCAAGACATTGCCGCTATTCATCTTGGGGGCAGTCACAGAATCCGCGACAGGATTCACCAAATGGTCACCGTAAAATTGTCCACGTGACTGTCCAATGACAGAAATCTTCCTTTCGGGATCTCCTTGTGACCAAGATGTGCCTGCAATGGCACAAAATACAACTATTGCTATGTGCTTCTTCATTTAGAAAAATGCTTTTAATTCAACCGATAATTCTTTTCCTTTGAAATGATCCAACTCAAAACTTTTGTCCTGAAATTCGAACCACCTGTGTCTTACGTATAATCTGGCATTTTTACCCAGATCGATATCCAATCCAAACCCATAACCCTTTCCGTACTGATTCATCGGACGGAAAGAATTTTCATCGATGTTGGTATTGTAGTTACCCAGGGTTCTTTCCATCCCACCATATACACTCAATACGCAACGTTGCATGATTGCATAATACATTTCCAATTCAGAACTGTATTGTCTCACATACGCTTTTTCAGAAGTAATAACAATGGGAGACCACATGCGCGAAGCCGATTGGGCTTGGAACAATCCAAAAATATAAATGGGGCGATTCAAAAATATTTCACTCCACTTCATCTGAAGTTCGGCATTATTAAAATACTTGTCATACACCACAACACCAGAGGAGTCATCCGAGAGAGTGACCGTTTGATATACATCCCTGTAGATGTCTGAATAACGATTGTATGGTCCCACCTGACTGGGGAAATTCCAACGCCACATTCTAGACCGCACCAATTGATTGACCGGATGTCCCAATGTAATTTGATTGGAAACTCTTTCGATTTCTTTGGAGCTTCCAATCCCTCCGCTCCAATGGAAATTTTTTCTTGTCCATTGGAAATTAAAATTTACCCCTTGTCTATTGTTGGTCATTTGTCCCAATCTGGTCATCGAGGAAGCAAAGGGTTGAAGTAAAGAAGCACTACCAACAGAACCTGCAGGTATATCATTCACTGCATACTCTTTAATAGCTGTATTCCAATACAACCCTACGTTATTTACCACCTTAGGACTGATGCGGTACGCGGTCCATTCCCAAGAAAGGCCACTTTTGGATTGTGGAGAACTCCATTTGGCTTGCACCAGTTCTCCCCATCCTCTGTTGTGGTTGGGGCTGTAATATTTTCCGCCACCATATTCCACTTTCAGTTGATGGCCCTTGAATTTCACCAACCATTCGTTGGTCACCACGTATGATCCAAACGAAACGAGCGCCAGACTATCCGTAAAGTTTTTTGCATTGAGTGAATTGATGGAACAGCTACCCCATGAGAAGTCCTTTTTTACTTTTCCACCCCAGGAGTAATTGGGCGTCGCCACAAATCCACCGTTCAATTCGGTCTTTCCCGCAACGACCATCACCGACACCGCACCGGGCAATTGGCCTTCTAAAACCGCGCCTTGAAAAGCACGATTTCCCCATCGATTGTCTTGGTCAATCGAACCTTGTTCAAAATACTGTTGGTATCGCCCCATGATATTCCTTCCCAAAGGATCCCAGGGGTTACGCTCAAACAACATGAATCGATTGTATCCTTTGAACGATGACATCGTTAAATCAGAAATGGCTATCCATTGGATACCACCCAGACGTGTGGACCAACTTCCCCATTGTGTTTTGAAATTTCCATACAATGTCATTCCCAGCATTGTACCCAAATTTTTACCCAGTGTATTGGAAGACAACGGGTTTTGAATATCTGGGCGAAGAGAGTCTGCCACTTGAGCACCATAAGACGACCCAATCTGGCCATTTAAAAACTGAAACATCCGTACATCCAGCCCCCAAGAGGAACCGTCCTTGAGATTGCCAGCGACATTAACCAATAGATTGGGAAGTTGTGCATCATCACCAATAAACAGAGACTTGGACTTCACAACATCCCCCAAAGTTGAAGTAAGGGGGTAAGACAAATCTTGTATGGTGTATGTGGAATAGAAACGATAAAATCCATTGACCTGTATATTCTTGGTTCCCTTGGGTTCCTTTTTGGGGAAACTACCCCATTGTCGTTGGGTAGAATCCACCTGCGACCAAATGGGCATCGCACAAAATAAAAGCGCCAACACGCCCAGAGCTTTGTAATTAATCTTTCCAGTTTGCATCGCTCCAAGTTTTAATATTCATCCATCTCGGCATGGGCATGTCCGAAGTTCTTTCTTTGACCAAAAAAGGGATATTGGCGTAACCATAATTCCCTTGCGCATCATTGATTTGTACAAATACACGATAAGCCCCAGGCACATGTGGTGCGCGGAAAGAAGCATTTTGATCTCCTTTCCTTTTCCATAATCCCTGAACCGCCATGGGAGCCGATTCAGCATCCCCGCCGGCCTTGATGTCATTGCTCTCTGGAACAATATTCCAAATCACCTTTTTGACATCCTGGTCCACATCGCGCCACAGGCAAGCCACCTCTACAAAATCATCTGCCCATACCGTTGGAGATTGCATTGCCCCTTGTCCGTTTAATTCAATCTTCTCCACCAAAGGAGTGTATCCTTTTTTGTTTTGTGGGGCCCAGTGATCCTGTAAAACTTCTACAGATTGGGATTTACGACCTGTTGCATCAAACATCCCATACCAAGTAGAAGTAGTCTCTTGTTTATGTCCCCAAAGAAATACAAAAGAACCCATGCAGTACTTTTTATCCCATACAATTTCCTTTTCGTATCGTTCCAAGTAACTCACAGCTTTTTCTGAAGACGTTTGCTCTATCGGCGCACCCCATGATGTTTTGGCCACTTCCCAATGTCCATTGGGACCCCATTCTGTAATCAAGTAAGGACCAGTCCAACCGTAGCTGCGAATATTTTTTCTTACCTCGGCTATACCACCATAAGTATTCACCGAATAAATATCGATATCCGGCGCATTGGCCATGATTAACTTAACTTCAGCCGGATCTAAACCCGCCGTGATGGTGGTGGTTGGATGATGAGGATCTACTTCATGGATCATTTTGGCAATGTCTTGCACTGCATTCCAAACCTTGGTATTTGAGTAAAATAAATCCACTTCATTCCCTACACCCCACAAGAGCAGAGCTGGATGGTCTTTGAATTCCATAACTACCTTTCTAAAATTCTCCAATTGATTTTTAACCTTGGCCTCGTCGTCGTAATCAAAACCATGACGTTCATGCTGAACCCAAAGTCCCAACATCACCATCATGCCCTTGTCTTGCGCAGCATCCAAAACCTCTTTGGCATTATCACTGCTCCATGTGCGCAAAGTATTGGCACCTACATTAACGGCAACATCTAAAAAATCTGAACCTCCAACCCCTTGAATGTAATACTCCTGGTTATTTACATACAAACGAAATTCGTCTTGTGCATTGGTTTTAACCTCCACGTGTTTGGGCTGCGCCCAAAGATCTCCGTGAACCGAGAGCAAAACAGAAAGCGTGACCAGCGCGTATCGTAAGAAAGATAGGGTGACGTTTGGCATGTGGTAAAGAAACACTAAAATTGGTTTAAACAAAAAAATACTTTTTGTAAAAATAACAATTACTCTATATTAGCAAAAACTATTTTTAGGTATGAAATATCTTTATTTCTTGATTTCCATGATGTGCGGCACCATGGCCATGGCACAGACTTACAATGTCACCTTTCAGGTGGACATGAACACCCAAACCGGATTTACCACCCCAGAGGTGAATGGTTCATTTAACAATTGGTGTGGCAGCTGTGCCCCAATGTCTGATCCTGACGGAGATGGGGTTTGGACACTGACCATACCCTTGACTGCTGGAAGCTATGAATACAAATTTTCTGCTGATAACTGGGGAACACAGGAAATGTTGTTGCAAGGTAGCCCCTGTACTGTTACCAACTTTGGTTTCACCAACCGCACTTTGAGTGTTACGGCTGATGCTACATTGCCCGTTGTTTGTTGGGGATCTTGCACTGATTGTGCTTCAACACCCAACGTATATGACATCACATTTCAATTAGATATGACCGGACAGACTGGTTTTACCACACCTGAGGTTAATGGAACATTCAACGGATGGTGCGGAAACTGCACCGCCATGAGTGATGCCAATGCCGACGGAATTTGGGAAGTAACTGTTTCAGTTCCAGAAGGACCTTATGAATTCAAATTTTCTGCAGACAATTGGGCGACTCAAGAAAACTTGGTCGCTGGAAGTTCATGCACCGTTACCTCTGGTCAATACACCAATCGTTTCATTGATGCTACTCAAGACACTGTTATGGCACCTGTTTGTTGGGGAAGTTGTACCGCATGCGGTCAATCCAGTGGTCCATACAATGTCACATTCAATGTAGATATGTCACAGGCAGGTATTAATTTCACTACACCTGAAGTGAACGGCACCTTCAATAACTGGTGCGGCAATTGCGCGGCAATGTCAGATCCCGAGGGAGATGGAATTTGGAGTATCACCATCCCGTTGAATACTGGCGTATACACCTACAAATTCTCCTATGACAACTGGGCTGGCCAAGAGGAATTACCTGTTGGCGGTACTTGTACTTTTACCGAAAATGGATTTACCAACAGAACCATCACCGTTGGAGAAAACACATCGCTCACTGCTGTTTGTTGGCAATCTTGCGATGCGTGTGTCACTGGCATCGAGAATCAAGAGAAGGACGCCATCCAAATATACCCCAATCCGGCGCACACTTCGGTAACGATTACTGGAACAATGAATGGCCAACAATTGCTGATTAGAAATGCATTGGGCCAAGTGGTTCGCTCTATTCAAGTGCAACAATCCATCACCAACCTTGACCTTTCAGGAATGAATGCAGGTTTTTACATGATGGAATGCTTGTCAGATGGTGTTGTGAAATCGACGAGAACTTTGGTCATTGAATAACCCATATTTAAAGAATAAAAAAGGCTGGATTTTCCAGCCTTTTTTTATGTCTAAAATTCAACGACCGATCCACTTTCTCGGTACTCGTCAAATTGTTTTTTATCGAACCTGTACAGGGTAGATGGGCGATGACGAACATTGATTTGTGATTCATCTAACCTTTTGAGAAAACTCATTCCATTCACCTTTTTCCTGAAATTACCTTTATCGTATTGCTTCACCAAAACTGTTTCGAACAATTCTTGCAATTCAGTTAACGTAAATTTCTGAGGCAAAACACGGGTCCAAATGGGTTCTCTTTTGATCAAGCTTCTCAAAGAATTTAAACACTCCATTAAAATTGCTTTGTGGTCGAATGCCAATTTTGGAATTCGCTTCACGCTATGCCATTTGATGTCATTGGCCCAACTGGATGCCATCGGGGAAATTTCTTTGATTTCTACCAAGGCAAAATAAGCCACCGTTATTACCCTACCCAATGGATGTCGGTCCACCTTACCAAAGGTTTTCACTTGGCGCATGGACATGTCCTTGAGTTGGGTCAAATCACGTAAAACGCGATCAGCTGCGGAATCCAAATCTTCATGTGGGTATACCAAATCACCGGGTAATGCCCAATCCCCTTCGAAAGGAGCTTGTCCGCGTTGAATCAACAAAACCTTGAGCTCTTTTTCATGATAACCAAATATGACACAATCCACCGAGAAGGCCGATTTAAAAAACGCATCAATGGGTATCGAATACATATCCTGAGAGGTCTCCTTTTTCTTTGCCATTTTTTAATTCATGAATTGTTTCAATGTAGTTTTTGTACACGTTACAATTAGTTATCTTCGTGGCAAAACTAATTAGAAATTCATCCTATGAAAAAAATTGCGATTATTTTATCGGGGTTACTCTTCAGTTGTTTGGCATCTTTTGCCTACAATGTCACCTTTCAGGTAGACATGAATAACGTGAGTGGCTTTAGCGTTGCCAACGTCAATGGCACATTCAACAATTGGTGTGGCGCTTGTGCCAACATGACCGATGCCAATGGCGATAACATTTGGGAAATCACCATCAACTTAGCAGCGGGAACCTATGAGTACAAATTCACCGCTGATGGATGGAATCAGCAGGAAAATCTTACCCCTGGCAGTCCATGTACTGTTACCAATTTTGGTTACACCAACCGCTCATTGAACGTAACAGGAGATACCGTACTACCTGTGGTTTGCTGGGGAGCGTGTTCTCTTTGTTCTAATGTTTACCCTGTCACTTTTAAAGTGGACATGAACACGGTGACCAGTGCTTATGTATTGCCTACATTGAATGGTTCTTTCAATGGATGGAGCGGCAACGCAAACCCATTGAGTGATGCCAACAATGATGGCATTTTTGAAACCACCATTCAATTGGCTCCTGGTACCTACGAATACAAATTCGCAGCGGACAACTGGGCCATTCAGGAAAACCTTACGCCAGGGATGTCTTGTACCGTAACCAATTTTGGTTATACCAACCGTGCTTTGACCGTTGGCAATGCCGGACAGGTATTGGATGTTGTTTGCTGGGAATCTTGCACCACTTGTGACCAAGTTCCTACAGTGTACAATGTTACTTTTCAATTGGACATGTCTACTACCACAGGTTTCAACATCCCTGAGGTGAACGGAACTTTCAACAATTGGTGTGGCAATTGCGCTGCAATGAGTGATGCCAATGGTGACAATATTTGGGAAATTACCATTCCACTTCAAGCAGGTGCTTATGAGTTTAAGTATTCATACGATGCTTGGGCAGGATCAGAAGCCTTGGTTGAAGGCAGTTCTTGTACAACCACCAACGGTGGATTTACCAATCGTCTTTTGATTGTATCCAGTGATTCAGTAATGTCTCCAGTATGTTTCGGTTCATGCACATCATGTGCGCCCATCGTAGTTGAAGAATATGGATGTATGGACATCAATGCTGTTAACTACAATAGCAATGCAACCATTGATGACAACAGCTGTTTGTACAGCACCATTTTCAATGTAGACATGACTTGCGCTGATGCATTCACTGAAGTATACATCACCGGCCCATGGTGCGGTTGGTGTGCTGCTGACACCTACAATCATTTATTGGATACGGATGGAGATGGCATTTACACTGTAGAATTGTTCTTGGCCGCCGGCAACATAGAATACAAATACATGGTAGACAACTGGGCTTCTCAAGAGAACTTGGTGGATGACATGCAAAATGGAGCAACTTGCGCTCCTGTGACCGATTACACCAACTATGCAAATCGCTTGGTTGCTTCAGGTTCTATACAAAACGATGTTTACGGAAGATGTGATGCGTGCAGCGTTTTACCTACAACATACAATATCACCTTCCGTGTAGACATGAGTCAACAAACCGGATTCACATTACCAGAATTGAATGGAACTTTCAATGGCTGGTGTGGGAATTGTAACCCTTTGACTGATGACAACGCAGACAACATTTGGGAGACTACCATTGCGCTGAATCCCGCAACATATGAATTTAAATATTCTTTTGATGCTTGGGCTGGACAGGAGAACTTGTTACCTGGCAGCAGTTGTACAGTAACAAACTTTGGATTTACCAACCGCTCTTTGGTTGTTTCACAAGATTCTGTTTTAGATATAGTATGCTTCGGAAGTTGCACTTCATGTCAAAACACCCCTGCGACCTACATGGTTACATTCCAAGTAAACATGAACCAAGAGTCTGGATTCACAACCCCAGAATTAAATGGAACATTCAACAACTGGTGTGGTAACTGCGCACAAATGTCGGATGGCAATGGGGACAATATTTGGGACATCACCGTTGAATTGCAAGAAGGCAATTACGAGTTCAAATACTCTCATGACAACTGGGCGGGCTCCGAGAACCTAACACCTGGCGATCTTTGCACCTACACCAATGGACAGTTCACCAACCGATATATCACCATTTCCAACGACACCATCATTCCTGTGGTTTGCTATGGAAGCTGCTCAGATTGCCAAGCACCTGCTGCATTCCCTGTTATCTTTAATATAGATGTTAACGACCCCACAGTAACAGCAGTGGAATTGACTGGTGATTTCAATGGATTTTGTACAGGTTGCGAAAGCATGACCAACGTTTCCGGAACCACTTGGTCTGACACATTGTATTTACAAGCGGGCGTATACAACTACCACTTTACGCAAAGCAATGGCACCTTGGCCGAAACGTTAACCGACATGACTTGCACCGTATTCAATGGAACAACATACGAAAGAACCATCACTGTTACTGGTGACACAGAGTCTTCTGTTGTTTGTTGGAATACTTGCGCTGAATGTGTGGTCAATACGAATGAGCATGATTCCAATCAAATTCAGTTGTACCCCAACCCAAGCCATGGAATGGTTTCCTTTACAGGTTTAACAGGAAACAATTATCAAGTGACTTGTTTTGATATGGTTGGACATTTGGTTTCTTCATTCAACGTATCAGCTGAGAATAAGAACTTAGATTTGTCTCACTTGGAAAATGGTATGTATTTGATCAGAATTGAAGGTGATCATCAATCACAACAATTCTCAGTTGTATTATGCGACTAATTATTTCTTTGATATTGGCGACATGTAGTTTGGCCTCAAATGGCCAAACTACATGGAGTCTTTCATGGTCAGAGGAGTTTTCAGGAAGCACCTTGAACACCGAAACTTGGAACTACGATATCGGTACAGGAAATTGGGGCTGGGGCAATAATGAACTTCAGTACTACACTACCTCCCCACAGAATCTTTATCTAGAAAATGGCGTTGCTCATTTTGTAGCCAAGCAACAAACCTTTGGAACCAGCAACTACACTTCTGCCAGAATCAACAGTTCTGGAAAGTTTAACTTTACCTATGGGCGACTAGAAGCTAGAATCAAAATCCCTATGGGACAAGGATTGTGGCCCGCCTTCTGGGGCTTGGGACAAAACATCAATCAAGTGGGTTGGCCTTCTTGCGGCGAAATCGACATTATGGAGCATGTGAACAACAATGACTACATAAACGGTACTTTGCATTGGGACCAAAACGGTCATCAATACAATGGATCGACCATTTCATTTGACCCCAATGCTTTTCATCAATACATGATTGAATGGGATGAGAATAAAATCCAATGGTATTTGGATGGTATTCTATTCAAAACAATCAGTATTACCGCCAACAATATGAATGCCTTTCATCAACCTTTTTTCATCATTCTCAATGTTGCGGTTGGGGGTTTGTGGCCCGGTTCTCCTGACAATACAACCGTGTTTCCCGCTGAAATGTTAGTGGATTACATTCGCTACTATGAAAAGAGTACTGTTTCTTCTACAACTATTGAAAATACAGAGGCTCTGATCTTCTTAGGGGATCAAAAGATTCACTACCAAATTCCGCAAAACGGGTCAATTGATTACTCAGTATTTAACGCTACTGGGCAATTGTTGATTCAGAATACAACTTCCTTTAACCCGGGCGAAATTGACATTTCCGGTTTGAGTCAAGGTGTACATATCATTCAATTAGTCGATCAAAAGTCCGGTTGGGTCATTCGAAAAAAGATCTGTATCTAACAACGAAAAAGGGGCTTTCGCCCCTTTTTGTTTTCCCTCTATTTCTTCATGTAACCTTGAAGTAAGGAAATCAATTCATCCTTCTGCTTTACACCCGCGTTTTTCCATTTGGCCTCGCCATTCTGAAAGACCATCAAAGTAGGAACGCTTCTAACTCCATAAGCCTGGGCAGCCGACGGATTCTTATCTACATCAATCTTAATGATACGCGCAGTATCACCCAATGCGCTTGCAACCTCTTCTAGGATTGGCCCTTGGTATTGACATGGTCCGCACCACGTTGCAAAAAAATCTACCAAAACGGGCGTATCCCCGCTGATTATGTCCTTAAATGAACCCATACTCCGACAAATTTAATTGAACTGCTATACTTTTTGCCAAGGTCCGACATTGACCAAATGCTCAAAACCCATCGCTTTCAATTGCGACTTGGCACTACCCGCTCTGGCTCCTGAACGACAACACAAAATAATCTTTTGATCTTTCTTGTATTTCTTGGCCACTTCACCGATACGATCCAAAGGGACATTGGTTGAACCTTTGGCATGCCCGGATTTAAATTCGCCTACAGAGCGAACATCAATAACAACCGCGCCCTCACTGATCCACAATTTGTGGTCTATTTTTGGCCCTAGGCCCAGTAATTTTCTTAAAAAACCCATTATTTACATTTTTGAAATTTCATAATTTACCTCCATCCAGCCTCCGCCATTGATTGCGTTTAATATTCCATTCTCCTGCAGAAAATAAACAGCCTGGCCACTTCTGTTGCCAGATGCACAGCAAAAAACTTGTGGCCCATGATAGCTCTTTAATTCCGACAGTTGTTGTGGAATTTCATTTAACGGGATATTGATTGAACCTGCTACATGTCCCATTTGAAATTCCATGGGAGATCTGACATCAATGACCCGCACCGCAGCATCTTTTAAAGCATCCTTTGTATTCATTTCATTTTGATTTGTGGCACAAAGTTTCAAAAAAGAAAATACTTTCCGCTGTAACTATCATCACAGAGCGTAACTTTGTAGCCAGTTCTTTGATTTACGGGCCCGATTTCTGGATTTGACAGTAGGAAGAAGATCGGAGCAAGCATGCAGAGCGTTTGATGGTGAAGCTCTTTAATCTGAAATCATCAGTCAGAAATGACAACAATTCATACGCGCTTGCAGCCTAATCACCGGGTGTGATTACGCTTAATCTCGTCATGGTATGGCGAGACAGGCATGTCCCGTTGTTGGCCTCGTTCCCGGCCAACAACACTGGGGCTTCATTAAAGGGAAATCGCTGAGGCAGATGCGCATAAGCCAAAGCTAAAAATCATACGATAAGGAAATATCAAGGCTGTCTTTTGCCGTGTGTTTCTCGAAAATCAATAAAGGAATAAGCATGTAGAAACCTCAGTTGTTCCCTGTTTGGACGCGGGTTCGACCCCCGCCGGGTCCACAAAAATAAAAGGAGCAAACGCTCCTTTTATTTTACTTTATTTTCATCTCTCCATTACTTCTTAGACAAAATGATAAACAGCAACAACGCAGTGATTACAAACACACCGATCACAGCCCAGAGATTGGACTTCTTGATGGGATAATAATGCTTCAACTTCAACCAGAACTTTTTCCACCTTTCTTTGCCATTATCCAATTTCCAAGTATTATCCGATGACCGTATGATACTTGGCAAAACAAAAACGCGTGAATCACTGAACGGATCTACCTCTCCAAATTGCAATACGTGTTTGGAATCCATATCACGAGAGAAATCGATTTTCCCTCTTTCCACGAAATCCAAAAAGTAATAGTAGATCTCAAAACCGTCAAATGCAATGAATCGAAATTTATTCGAGTCGATTACCTGTTTGAGAATAGCCAAGGTATCCATCATGCCCCGTTGTTGTTCCGAAATGACGGACTGAAAATCAGATGTCATTACCCTTTGCTGGGTGATATCTTCCATTTCAACATCAAAAAAATACACCCCATATTTCTTGGAAAATGACTCCGTTTCACTGACGGCGTATTCGCTGTTGGTGTAGCCTACTTGGTACATTAAAGACCAAAAACGTTTGCGTGCATTAGCGGAACCCCACTCAGCACCATTTGATGAAACCAACCTTACTATAAGCGTATGCCCCTTCATGAATCACAACAAATTTAAACCTTTCAACCCAATCAATGTAATTTGATTGTTATTTAACACAAAGGAATGAAAAATATTCTAATTATCATATACCAGAAATTACTTGGATAAATCATGAATTTTCATGACGCAGGTTATATTTGACCATGCAACGCTGGATTTTTGTTTTAATTTCTCTTTTTTTTACAAATCTTTATTGGGGTCAAATCCTCAATTTAAATCAATGTGAATGGCTCTGGCAAAAGCATCACCCAGACCAAGTCGCAAACACAATCCAGCTCTCCTCTGAAGAATTGAGGGAGATCTTGTCTCTTTACGCAGGTAGTCACCCCAATGAAGAGAACCAAGCCACACTTTTATCTTTACTCAAAGAAAAGCCAACTCCAGAATTGTTGTTTGCGTTGAGTCAACAGACCCAACCTCAATTGAGCCAATGGATAAATTGGATTACCGACAAACCCGAATTGGATAGCGAAACGATTGGTTTGTTGGGGAAATGCATCCGCAATGAAGACGATGCCCGTGCTTATCAAGTTTTCAAATCACAAGAAGGATATGCACTGGGTATTTATTACGCCTTGCGTAACGGTCACTTTCAACCCTACTGGCCTTTGGAATTGATTGATATACTCAACAAACAATTGAAGTTGGGAATGTCCACAACGGCCGTGTGTCGTGCCATCAAAACCATTCCCACGAGCCAATATCCATCTGCAGAAATTGAGCAACTGCTTTCTCTGCATAACGCTGATCACTGGCTGGACCGCATGGCCATTCAAATGATCGCCAAGTGCAAAACGCCCACTGCGGCTCAAATGCTGACCGACATTGCCTTAAATCCAACAAGCCATGTCCACTCCATCACAGAATGTTTGATTCAACTTAAAAAATACGGAGCCAGTGAAAGATTGGTCCCCTTGCTGAATCATAGTCAATCTGAGATTGTTTGCACCACATTGGAATGTTTGGCTCAACACAAGATTGAAAATTCGACCATCCGCATGTACATCGAACAATCACAAAATCCGCTTTCACCTTTACCAAGCAGCATCTTTTGGGCGCAGGAATCCTATCAACTGGCTCTAAAACCCCAAAAAGAGAATACCCAAATATGGATAAAGTTCCAAGAGGAAGAGAATCCTTATGGTCGAATGTATGCCTTTGGAACCATCCAAAATTGCCCTGATCTATTTGACGAATTATTAGCCTTTGTTCTTGAAGCCAACGCCCCCACTGATTTGTACTACGGCACACAGTGCTTGCTTCAAATGAAAAATACACCCACCACCGATTGGATTCAAAATTTGTGGGCAAAAAATGATGAAGGAATTGATGCTTTACTGCTGGAGTATTTGAGAAACCAGCAACTCAGCGATGATGAAATCAAAGCATTCAAGAAGAAGATTCATGAAAGACTGGAATCGTATATTTTGCCAAAAAAAATCGAGACTAGGAATGAAGCTCTGAATACATTGGCGCACTGGGGAGACACCCTTGATCTGCCTCGCAGCCTTCCTTCCAGCCAAATATGGACTGCTCAGGATTTGTTTGAATTGCCCGACACTTGTTACTATCGGATGATCGTGAATCATGGGGCAATGACAGACACCTTGATTTTTCTCGTTCACAAAAATCTAACGCCCCTCACAGCCTTGCATTTCAATCAACTGGTAGCACAAGGGTTTTACAATCACAAATACTTTCATCGACGTGTACCCAATTTTGTGTTGCAAGGTGGGTGTCCCAGAGGGGATGGCATGGGCAGTTTGGACTACACCATTGCGTCTGAATTTTCTGGAGAACATTTTGACATTGGCCATATTGGTTGGGCATCAGCCGGTCCCCATACAGAAAGTTGTCAAATCTTTTTCATGCTGGATGAAGCTTTCCACTTGGATGGACGATACACCAATATGGGAAAGGTGATTCGGGGCATTGAAAAATTAGACCGGTTGGGTTTGGGAACTGAAATAATCAGTATCCAACAAATTCCTTAGGTCTTCTGTTTTTTACGCTTGGCTGCCGGAAAAAGGATATTGTTTAATATCAATCGATATCCTGGTGAATTGGGATGCAGCGACAAATCGGTGGGTGGATCTCCCACAAGGTGCCGATAATCTTCGGGGTCATGTCCACCATAGTAAGTCCATTGCCCTTGCCCCATCTCGCCGTGGATGTACCGCGCAGATTTTAAACTTTTTGTTTCGCCCATTACAGTGACGTTGGGTTTGACAAACTCGTTGTGAAAAGAGGTGGTTTGACCCATAAAACCTTTGATCACTTGGGTGTGATTTTGGGTGAGAATGGTAGGCACTATGTCCCACTTGGCGGAAAAGTCGAAGAGCGTAAAAAAATCATTGATCTCGCCCAAACGATTGTGGTCCTCTGTAGCATCAATGGATGAAAACTCATAGACCATGGGATCTTTGATGATTCGATAATCTTGAAATGCGAATCCATTTTGATATTCCAATTTTTGTTGTGCCTGGGGATCACTTCCATCGCCATCAAAAACAGATTCTACGATATCCACGTGCTCGGCGGCCAATGAAATATCATATGAATCAGTACCACTGCACATGGTAAACAAAAATCCTCCACCTAGAACAAAGTTTCTGATATTCACAGCTACTTGTCTTTTCATTTCACTCACCTTAGAAAAACCCAAAGCTTGTGCTGTAGCGGATTGGTTCTTCACTTCATCTTGGTACCAAGCGGCATTTCTATATTGGGCATAGAACTTTCCATACTGTCCTGTAAAATCTTCGTGATGCAAATGGAGCCAATCGTATTTGATAAGATCTCCTTGAATCACCTCTGTATCGTAGATTTCAGTATAAGGGATTTCAGCGTAGGTGAGGACCATGGTCACCGCATCGTCCCAAGGTTGTTTTCCTTGTGGTGTGTACACCGCGATTTTGGGCGCTACTTCTAATTTCACGCGCTCCATATTTACTTCTGGATCCGCTATTTGGTTGTAGATAGACTGGGTCTGTGCATCGGCAATTACCTCAAACGACACCCCTCTGATGGTGCACTCTTTGGAGAGCGTTGGAAGGTTGGGACATAAAAAACTTCCTCCTCTGTAGTTGAGTAACCATTCCAAATTACCTCCATTTTGCAGCAACCAGTAAGCTATTCCATACGCTTTAAGATGTTCGGATTGTTTATCATCCATTGGGATAAGAATACTACTGGCATAGGCGGATGTTACGGACATCCCCATCACCCACCATGCGATCAACATTCTATATACCTGCTTCATATTGCTAAAATAAGCGGTAACTGCAGCCCCAGCGAAGGGTTAACGAAAATTAAAATGGCGCATTGTCTTCTACCCCACTGCCATAACCAAAAGGTTCATCATCATCTTCCAACTGGTCCATCTTGGAACTCATCGTGATGGTAGTCATACCTGACCCTGGCAAAGCGGCGCCCATTTCAAAATTGGTATTGGCGCCCATGCTACTGCCATAGGACATGGAGAAGCCATCGGCATGCTCGCGATCCGTAAATTTGGCCAGGTTGCCTTTGAACTCTAAGTCCACATCCGCTACTGCACCATTTCTGTGCTTCGCGATGAGAATCTGCGCCAATCCGGCCGTGGATTGACCGTTGGCATCGGTTTGAATTCCATAATATTCTGGCCGATAAATAAACCCAACAATGTCCGCATCTTGTTCGATGGCACCTGATTCACGAAGGTCAGAAAGCACAGGACGCTTGTCTCCAGATCGGGTTTCTACCGAGCGGGACAACTGTGAAAGTGCAATGATGGGGACATCCAATTCCTTGGCAATTTGCTTGATGGATCGCGAAATGGTGGAGATCTCTTGTTCACGATTTCCGCCCTTGCTGTCACCGCCACCCACGGACATCAATTGCAAATAATCGATGATGATCATTTGTATGCCGTGCTGTGATTTCAATCGGCGACACTTGGCTCGCAAGTCAAATACAGACAATGCAGGAGTGTCATCAATAAAGAGTTGTGCATCTGTCAATTTTGCGATACGTTGATGCAATTGCTGCATCTCACGTTCTGATAAATTCCCGCGGCGCAATTTGTCCGCTTCCAATTCGGTTTCACTTGAAATCAAACGTTGCACCAACTGCAAACTGGACATCTCCAGCGAGAAAATAGCGACCGGAATTTTGTGATCCACCGCGATATTTCTGGCCATCGACAATACAAACGCCGTCTTACCCATGGCAGGTCGAGCAGCAATTACAATCATATCGGAGCGCTGCCAACCGTTGGTGATTTTGTCCAACGCATTGAACCCTGAAGGAACACCTGATACGCCCGATTGGTTATTCATGGCTTTGTCGATCTCATCCAACGCTTGTTTCACCAGGTGACTCATCTTGTCGTAATTCTTTCTGGTGTTGCCTTGGGTAACCTCAAACAGACCGGACTCCGCCTTGTCCAACAATTCAAAAACATCCGTCGTTTCTTCGTAAGCATACTGAATGATATTGCCAGATATCCTGATTAATTCACGTTGGATAAACTTCTGAGAAATCACACGAGCATGGGTTTCAATGTTTGCAGATGAAGCCACTTGATTGGTCAACATCGCGATATAAGACGGTCCACCCGCGGCTTCTAGATCACCATGGCTTTTTAAGTATTGTGCCACCGTTAAAATATCAATGGGCTCTCCATTGGCAAACAAACCACGTATAGCATCAAATATGATCATATGCCGAGGATCATAAAAGCTATTGGCTTGAAGAATATCAATTACCGTATTTACTGCCTCATTGTCCAACATAACGGCACCCAAAACTGCCATCTCCAACTCGCGGGCATTGGGCGCAATGCGTCCCATCTCTGAACCTAAGGCTGTTTTATTGAAGTCCATCGTGGACTTCTTTCTTTTATTGACTGGTTTGCTATCCATGGTAATGTAAATGAGGGAGCCAAAAATAATTTTTACTTTTCCGAATTTCGTTTGAAAAGTATTCACATTATAACAAGGGCTGTATTGAATAACTTTTTACAAGGCGCAAACGCAATAAATACGCATCAACCCGTAGTAAATCATGTTTATAAAATACAAGTTTTCCACTTACATTTGGAAGATGCGTTTTTTTACACTATGTATAGGTATTCTTCTCCTTTGGGGATGTAAAAAGCAGGATCGTCAATTTCCTGAACTCTCCAGCTATTGGGAAATCGCTTCACAAAACCTGTATCAATACCAAGACACCCTATACATTCAATCTCACGGGGCTAGTAATGACGATTTTGGGTTAACGCAAATTCAATTTACCGTTCAAGATCTCAATGCCAAAGTTTGGATTCAAAAGAGCATCTCTTTTGCGCAAGGCACCTCGCAGTGGGATGGGAAGGTTGCTTTGGCTTTGTCTGATCGTTATATGCCCAGTGGGGAATATTATGTTCAAGTCATTTTAAGTGATGGCACTCATGAAACCAAAGTCATACTGTCATTCTCATACATAGAATGTGCAATTGCCCGAACGCATTTACTCTTGGCCTCTGGTTCCAATTTAGAAAATTGGTTTCCCAACAATACCCCCACCATTTGGAATTTATCCAATGATATCCTTCCTGTGCTTTCTGATCCCTTCCATCAATTGATATGGGGTCGTCACAACACCGACAATGTGGTTCAAGCATATGTTCCCATGGCAGGCGTCGCAGAATGGACGACGCAAACCGCTAGTCTTTCTGGTGTCGCTCAAATGTTGCTTGATACCCAACACCAAGGCTGTTGGATTTTAAGTCAAGACGGAAGCATTGAACTATTGAATGAAAAAGGGATTAGAACTAAAAATGTCATCGAACCCCACACCCAGAGCATTGCCTTGGATCCTCAAAAACCCTACATCCTGCTCAATCAAAATGCACCGGGTGTTCCTGGAAGATTGGTCATAAAAAACAAACAAACCTGGGGAAATCTTCATACTTGGGTACATGGAAAAAATGCAATCGATGCTTTTGTTTGGGAAAATTATGCCGTCATCGTATACATTGAAAATGGGAATTACCATTTGGGGATGTTGAACTTGTCCAACTTTCTAACTATCAATTGGCATCCCCTATTGAATATAACCTGGAACTCGCAACCGATGAGGCTGGTAGACAATGAAACACTCTGGATTGCAGGCGACAATCAAATGATCGGCTATGAAATTCAGGGATCGATTATCGCAGGGCCATTTGCGTTCACACCCAATCAATGGCAGGCGTCTTCTGCTGACCACAGCATTTGGATGATCCAAGACGGAATGGCGCTTCAGGTTAACCCAACCAATGGTCAAGTCATTTGGAGCAGTCCACAAAGCACTTACAATCAGGTCCTGGAAATGACCAACAAATGAACCAAAGAGCTCGCCAAATGTTTTAGCAGCATGAATATATTACTGGCAGGGGGAAGTGGAAATGTGGGCCGAAATCTGATTCCCATTCTTGAAGCAAAAGGACACCG